>NZ_JADEVZ010000041.1 GCF_015207875.1 Dolichospermum sp. LEGE 00240 | reverse complement strand
GCTCCCTGCCCCCCTGCCCCCTGCTCCCTGCCCTAACTTGCTGCGTCTGTCTTTTTCGCTCTCGTCTTTGTTGATTTAGTAGTAGTTGACTTAGTAGTGGTTGATTTAGTAGTTTTCCTTGTAGATTTTGTAGATGCTTTAGCTGAAAGTAATTCAATAGCTGTAGACAAAGTTATATTTTCCACTGACTCACCTTCAGGAATACTGGCATTAGTTTTCCCATGTTTAATATAAGGACCATAAGGACCATCATAGATATTAACTGGTGCATCATCTTCTGGATGTGTACCCAACTCCCGTAAAGCTTCCTTAGACTTACCCTTAGCAGCAGCCCGACCCTTTTTCGGCTCTGCCAATAATTCTAAAGCACGATTTAAAGAAATTGTCAAGACATTATCAGTAGATTTGAGAGAACGATAATCTTTTCCCTCTTTTCCTTGATCATGGACAACATAGGGACCAAATCTTCCTAAACTCGCTTGGACTTTGCCACCAGTTTCCGGGTGAGTTCCCAAAGCGCGGGGAAGAGATAACAAACCAACAGCCATATCCAAAGTGAGTGTTTCCGGTGTCACACCCTTGGGGAAAGAAGCTTGTTTGGGTTTAGGATTTTCCTCGGTCTTATCGCCTAGCTGCACATAAGGTCCATAAGTACCAATCTTGATATAAATAGGTTCTCCAGTTTCTGGGTGACGACCAACTTGGTCAGGTCCCACAATTTTTTGTTTGAGGAGAATTTCCACCTGTTTAGGATCAAGGTCAGCCGGAGTCAGGTTTTTAGGAATAGAAGCGGTAATTACTTCCTCACCATTGGTAACTTCAATGTAAGGGCCATATTTACCAATACGGACTTTAGCATCTAAATTTTCTAGTTCTACAGTTCTAGCTTTGCCGGCATCAATTTCTGTTTCTCTTTCCCTCACCAAAGTTTCTAAACCTTGTTCACCAAGATAGAATTTCTTTAAGTAGGGTAGCCATTGAGCTTCACCCGTGGAAATTTCATCCAAGGTTTGCTCCATTTTAGAAGTAAAACTAGGGTCAACAATATCTGGAAAATGTTTTTCCAGTAAATCAGTCACAGCAAAAGCCGTGAAAGTAGGAATTAGAGCATTATTCAATAACTGAGCATAATCTTTATCAATGATTGTGCCAATAATGCTGGCGTAGGTACTAGGACGACCAATGCCTTCACTTTCTAAGGTTTTCACCAAAGTTGCTTCAGTGTAACGGGCAGGAGGTTGGGTTTCATGGTCTACCGCCGCCAGTTCATGACATTGGGGATGATCACCAACCTTCAGTGCAGGTAAAATTACTTCTTGATCTTCTAAAGCGGCTTCAGGATCATCCGAACCTTCCACATAAGCGCGGAGGTAGCCAGGAAAATCTATCCGCTTACCAGAGGAACGAAAACCAGCGTCCTCCACTTGGATTTGTACAGTAACCTGAGTTTGGCGAGAGTCAGCCATTTGACAGGCGACGGTGCGCTTCCAAATCAAATCATAAACAGCAAATTCTCGTCCAGCTAAACCTGTGTCTTGGGGTGTGCGGAAACTACTACCAGCGGGACGAATGGCTTCGTGAGCTTCTTGTGCGCCTTTAGACTTAGTTGTGTATTGTCGAGGCTGGGGACTGAGGTATTCTTTTCCGTATTTTTGCTCCACACAAGCACGGGCAGCGGTAATCGCTTGGTCGGACAAATGTACTGAATCTGTCCGCATATAGGTAATATACCCTTGCTCATACAAATTCTGAGCCACCCGCATCGTATCCCGTGCCGATAAGCGTAACTTGCGGTTAGATTCTTGTTGCAGTGTAGAAGTAGTGAACGGTGGCGCAGGTTTGCGGGTGACAGGACGTTCTTCCATATCCGTCACTGTCCAGATTTTCCCTTCTATGCGGGCTTTCAGAGCTTCCGCTTGCTCTTCATTAAGTAAAATGACATTGCGGCCTGCGGTAATTCTGCCCGTTGTTGAGTCAAAATCGCTGCCTGTGGCAACTTTCGTGCCGCCAAGAGTCACCAGAACCGCGCTAAATGGACTTTTTTCCTGTTCTAAACTAGCTTTTAAATCCCAGTATGTTCCTTCATGGAAAGCCCGACGTTGGCGTTCTTTAATCACTAATAGTCGCACTGCTACAGATTGCACTCGCCCAGCGGATAATCCCCAGGCAATTTTTTTCCACAGTAGCGGTGATAGGGTATATCCTACTAACCGGTCTAAAATTCTTCGAGTTTCTTGAGCGCGAACTACTTGCTCATCAATATTACGGCAGTCTTTCAAAGCTTTTTGAATGGCTTCCTTGGTAATTTCATGAAAGACCATGCGCTTTGTTGGCACTTTGGGCTTGAGCAATTGGTATAAATGCCAACTAATGCTTTCACCTTCCCGGTCTTCGTCAGTTGCTAAAATCAGTTCAGTTACACCTTTGAGGGCTTCTTTAAGCTGAGTGACAATTTTCTTTTTGTCTTTGGGAACTACATAAATCGGTTCAAAGTCGGCTTCTACATTGACCCCAAGCTGCGCCCATTTTTCCCCTTTAACGGCTGCGGGAATTTCACTGGCCGACTGGGGAAGGTCACGGACATGACCCATTGAAGCTTCTACCAGATAGTCTTTTGGTAGGTAGTTGCGAATGGTACGAGCTTTTGTGGGAGATTCGACGATAACGAGAGTTGACATGGAAATTTAAAAGAATAATAGCTATGCAGCTAAATAGTTAAGTTGGGTTAATTTTTGCGAAATGTCAAGGTGAAATACCACGCCTCAGCAGTGATTGTATCCTTACACAAACTACCCAACAGGGGGGAATTTTATCAACTTCAGGTGCGGTGATTAGGCATGAGAATGCTGGAAGCAACCTTTGAGAGTCAATTTGTCAGTCATCTCCATCCTTAACTTATAAGAAGATAGGCTAAAAACCCCGGAATTGATCCCTAAAAATCCCCAAAATTTTTAGGGGTCAATGTCTTTTCATCCGGGGATGAAAGCTGTAAGAGGGGATTTATCCCCAGTGATAAGTTGATTATATTTGATGTTATAATCTCAATTGACAGGAAAAGTAATCAACCTGTATAAAAACCTAACTGCCTAACGGTAGTCTGTACCTTGACAATTAAATCTATGGGGTTCTACTGCATTGTTCTAGTTTCAACAAGCAGTAGGTAAGAGATTTATAGGCACTAGACGAATCAGAATTTTGAAACAAAAAATTTTCATCCTCAATAGGACTTGCAGTCATGCAACTACGGTCGGGCAGACCGAAAGTTGACCGGAGAGTCCCACCTCTGAGTTAGATAAGGCCAGGAGCTAATAACCTGCGTCTTTACATCCGTATATCCCCTTTAAGTAGGGCTTGCTGAATAAGCACCCAGGGCGAACCTAGATGCCACACCATTGGTCACAAGTTAAGATAGAAGCAATTCTGTCAATAGTCCCAAGTTAGAGATAATTGATATAAGATTAGTCAGTAACCCAGCCCTAAAGGGACTGGGCTTGTAAGAGAAATCAAGCAAGCCATACTGACCAGACCACCCTGAGTTTACTCTCATGGTAGCCGTTATTTGAGTCACGACACCCCGGAATGCGAAGCCCCTCCGGGGTTCAGCAGTCGCTCATGGGGGAAACCCCCAAGACCGCGCTGCTTCACTAGTTCCCTGCTCTGTCATTTGCAATTAAACAGTTTTAAGGTAACAGAAACAGTGTTGCAAGTCTAAAAAGCTCTGATAACTGGTCGTTCGCGCGGCGTGCCGTAGGCATCAGCTAACATTACCCCAGAAATGGGAGGCTCTTGAGAGCAAAACATTATGCGTACAGAGTTGGGAATTTTGAATCGGTAATTGTCCCGTTGAAATGGAAAAAGACCCCCATCCTGATGTTAGAGAAGCGGCTCAAATAAGTATAGATATACTTAGTGCAGTTGCTTGTTAAGGATGACAGGATGATCAATAGCTAACTGTCCATCTAAAAATCATCTACATTTTAAAACAGCTATTTGTGATTTAGATGGTAATACTAAAACTTTAGTTAGTTTAGAAGTTGATGATGAAAGTTATATGATGATTGGTGGGGGTGATGCTGGTAAATATATTGTTCCTCAATTGCATGATGATGAAGATGCAGAAGACTCGCTATTAATGCGGCTGTTTCTTGATTTTGCTACCACAGAAGCATTGAAAGATAATACACTACAACCTTATACAACAGAAATGTCTGAAGCTGCTCATAAACTAATTGAAGGTGTGCAATTAGAGGATGAGTAAGTTTATTAGTAATGACTGGAAAATTTATTTTCATTTATTAATTTTCTAACGATAAGATAGTAATTAATTCAGAAAATCTAGCAAAATCGCCTATATTGTGGGTCAGCAACCGAGGAATGCCATAGACTAACATTGTGGCAACTATATTAGCATCATGTACCTGCTTACCACCAATGTTGATTTCTGTCATTAATTTCAATAATCTTTCAGTTACTAAAGCAGTATTTTCAGCAACATGAAAATAACTACTAAAATATTTAACATCAGCCACTAAAGAAGTAATAGGAATTGTTCCAGTTAAATCACTACGTCTTGTCATTCCTGATAAATATTCTCGCAAAGTTTGCCGACTAATCCACATCTCCATATCTTGATCAGCAAAATATTGTAATTTTTGTATTGCTTGTGTGTGAAATGGTGATAAAGCTAAATTGCTATAAATCAGAATATTTGTATCTATAAAAACCGCTTTATCTATCATATAAATCTTCTCTACGAAACGTGAAATTATCAGCAACTAAACCCACAGGATAATCTGAATATTCAAACCTTTTTGCTTGATTTTTCACTACTAATTGATCTGATTTAACACTTTCATTAAGAACTATAACTACTTGATATTCACCTGCGGGGATATCTGGAGGTAATTGCACTATAATTTGCCGCTCTGGGGTAACATTCACAACTGTTTCTATTGTTTTCATTACCTTTTCTCCTCAACAGTATTTACTAAACAGTATCTTACCTTTTTCTGGTACATAAAGTCAATAACTATTGATAAATTTCCACAAAATTAAATATCTAATAACCCATATCGTTTTTGCAAAGCTAATAACTTCATCCTCGCTTCCCCAGCATTATCCGCTAAATCAGCAAATTCCACAAACCTCTTTAATTCCTTCTTTAATAAATTCCGTTCCACTTCAATAGTTTCTCTATCCAAATCTGGTGGTAACACAATCATATCAAAAATCGTTGCCCGTTCCTTGCCAGGGTGAGGACGTAAAACCCGTCCTCGACGTTGGATAAATTGGCGGGGATTTCCTGAACTTGATAAAATGACTGCGGTTTGAATTGCGGGAATATCTACACCTTCATCTAAACAGCGAATTGCGACTAAACCTTGTAATTCTCCACTTTCAAATTGACGACGTAAAGTTTCCCTTTCTTCTAAAGAAGTATTTGCTGTGTAGGTGCTGACTTTATAACCTAATTCTCCTCCCAAAAGTTGAGAAACGGCTTTGAGTTGGCGTAGAGAATAACGTTGTCCGATTTCTTGAGAACCATCACTACAATAAAATAGTGTGTGAGTAGTTTCTCGACGAGTTGACATTAATTCTTTTAAGGCGATTAATTTATTTTCCGCTGTGCCAATTAATCGCGCCCTTTGCATTAATAATGATTTGATATCTTCGTTGTCTTCAAAATCTCCTATTTCTCCCATATCTCGATCTCGATAAAGCAGAGAACGCCCAATTTTTTTGGTTAATTTTAAATAAGCGATACTCTCATTTTCTGTTAATTCTACTAATACAGGGTTATAGATATAATGAACTAATGCACCTTGAGAAATGGCATCCTGTAAGCTAAATTCAGGTTGAAGAATATTGCCAAAATAATCTAATAAAGATTCTGTGCCATCATCATCAAAATATCTTTCTGGTGTGGCGGATAAAGCTAGACGTAACCCGACATTGCGGGGTAAACTTTCTTCTAACTTTGGTGCGCCTAAATTATGGGCTTCATCACCAATAATCAAAGTTTTTGGCGGAAAATATTTAAGTTGTGTCTGCAAACCATCACTAATTAAAGTCGAGTTAGTGGTAATTACCGTGACGAAATCTTGAGAACCAGAAGACAAATTATAGATTTGTGTAGAAAGTTGACTTTGCCAACTGCGTAAATTATCAAATGCTAAAATCGGCTGTAAGTTAAATTTCCCACATTCTCTGCCCCATTGGGTAACAAGATGACGATAGGGACACACCACCAACAGGACTTGTAAACCAATTTGCTGGTACAATTCGCAAGCGATCGCTAATGCAGTAATAGTCTTACCACTACCAGTAGCCATTTTTAATGTCCCCCTACCATGATTAGCAAACCAGCTGGTCACTGCTTGGCGTTGATATCCCCGCAATTGCAGAGATAAAGGCATTTTTGGACATCCCGGTAATGATTTCTTAACTTGATAACTGCCCTTTTTCTCCCCCGCATAAGGTAACTTGAGCTTAAAAGTAGGCAATTTCGGTACTACATTTCGCGTTAGGTACATAAATTTGCAAATTGGTGATTGGTGATTGGTAATTGGTGACTGGTAATTGGTGGTAAGAATTTATGACCCATTACCCATTACCCTCTTTAGTTATAATTACGCCAAATACCCACCAAAGAACCTTGTACCTCTACTTGCATTGCTGATACTTCTATCGGGTGATAATTACGATTTGCAGGTTTAAGAGTGACAAGATCATCATGGCGATAAAATCGTTTTAAAGTTGTTCCATGTCCTTCCACCCTCGCCGCGACGATAGTTCCATTTTTTAATTGATTTGGTTCGGCTACAGGGCGCAAAAATACGACATCACCATCTGCTATTAAATCCTCAATCATACTATCCCCCGCGACTCTTAAGGCATAGCTTTGAGGAGGTAATGATAAATTAGCCAAATCTAAATGTTCCACCGCATCAGTGAACGGTTCAATTAAACCACCAGCGGCAATAGTTCCTAAAATTGGTATACCTTGTTTAACAGGATGAACTATCCGCAAAGTTCTTGCCCTGCCTTCATTCCAGCCAATATAGCCCTTATTGCGTAAATGTTCTAACCGACTTTGAATGGGTGCGGGAGATTTCAAATTCATCCCTTCCATCATTTGGCGAATTGATGGAGAATGTTGATTCAACCTGATATATTCTACCAACCATTCGTATAGTTCTTTTTGGGGTTCTGTGAGACGTTCCATAATTTTTTTGGGAAGTAAATAATAAATGTCCCTAGAACATTGGTACTACAAAATTCTTCCCTTAACAAGTTTTTATTAAAAATTCATGGTAATTAGTAACTAATAGGGAATAGGGAACAGGAAGGAACGGGGAACAGGGAATAGGGAACAGGGAACAGGGAACAGATAAGAATTTCACCAATTACCCATTACCAATTACCAATTACCCATTACCAATACTGTTATTTTGCCCCAAGAATACTTGCAAGTAAAGCTTTTTGAGCGTGGAGGCGATTTTCTGCCTGATCCCAAACCCGTGATTGTGAACCTTCAATTACCTCTTCAGTAATTTCTTCACCGCGATGGGCTGGTAAGCAGTGTAAAACAATTGCTTCTGGATCTGCAAGACTTAATAATTGTTGTGAAATTTGATAAGGTTGAAAAACAGGGAAGCGATTATTGGCTTGTGTTTCTTGCCCCATGCTTGCCCAAACGTCAGTATAAAGTACGGATGCACCTTTTGCTGCTGCTTCAGGATCGTGAGTCAAGATAACTTCAGTTTTTTTATTAGCTATTTCCCTAGTTTTTTCCACAATTTCTGCATCTGGGGCATATCCTGACGGAAAAGCGATTCTGACATTCATTCCCACCAAAGCACAACCCAACATCAGGGAATTAGCGACATTATTCCCATCACCGACATAGGTTAATGTTAAACCTGCCAAACTGCCAAATTTTTCTTGAATGGTGAGTAAATCTGCCAATATCTGGCAGGGGTGTTCTAAATCCGTGAGGGCATTAATTACAGGAATTTTCGCATATTTGGCAAAAGTTTCCAACTCCTGTTGAGCAAAGGTACGAATTGCTAAAACATCTAAATAACGATCTAACACCCTAGCAGTATCCTGGATAGGTTCTCCTCGACTCACCTGAGTGACATTAGGATGGAGATCAATTACCTGTCCGCCCAGTTGGTACATTGCGACTGTAAAACTGACTCTAGTGCGTGTTGAAGCTTTGGAAAATAACAAACCTAGAACCTTGTTACAATGCAACTTGAGTTTTTCTGACTTGAGTTGAGTAGCCAATTCCAGAAGTTCTTGCAGTTCCTCAGAACTCAGATCCGCTAGACTTAATAAATCTCTGCCTATCAATGCTGCCATGCTTGATTATCTATAAAGAACAAATGTTCCTGCGCTTTGGTATAGCCGTGTCACCAGGAATACTCCAATTGCACTGTACCAAATATTTTTGCATCAATCTACAGCACGACAGCTAGTTTTAGCGATTCTTGGCAACTGGAAAAATATTTTGTTTACCCTCTAGACAAATAATATGCCTATGCTATAATATGGAATCGGTGGGACAATGAAAAACGTTCTTACCCAAACCGCCAGCATAGCACAGTGGTAGTGCATCCGACTTGTAATCGGAAGGTCGTAGGTTCAAATCCAACTGCTGGCCTTTTGAAATTTTTTGTTAGTGTGGTTTGCGATCGCATTTTGGAGATGTAGGAAGTGAGATCGCAACAAAGTAATTATAAGAGTGGTGCGTTACATTTCATTAACGCACCATACAATACCAGTATTCCATCCCATGGTGAATCTTCACTTTATCAACGACACAGATAAAATTTGTTATTTTAGCAGCACAAGCAAAAATAGAAGAATTAAATGGAAATCAAGTAATTGTTGCTACTACCAATGTTAAACATTTATCCTGATTTGTAGATGCTCGTGAAAAATATGAAGAAAAATATCATAAATTATCACATTATTATTAATAACTGATGATTGGCTATGGTTAATTCTACCAATCACCAACCACCAATCACCAAATTAAGTCAACGCTTCCGCACCACCGACAACTTCCAGAAGTTCCTGGGTAATTGCGGCTTGACGGGCTTTGTTGTAAGACAAAGATAGACTTTTAATCAATTCACCGGCGTTATCGCTGGCGTTACTCATTGCTGTCATCCGTGCGGCTAATTCACTAGCTGCTGATTCTTGTAACGCTCTTAATAGCTGATTGCTCAGATATAATGGCAACAAAGAATCCAGAATTTGCACTGGATCTTGTTCAAAAATCATGTCACTAGGTAAGGCTGTCACTGTACTAGCTACCTTTTCCCGTTCTACTTGGAATTGACCACCACGGGTAGTTAAACGGAAAACTTCATCATCCGCTGCTTCTAAACCTTGGGTATCCAAAGGTAGAAGGGTTTGGATGACGGGACGGGAACTAACCAAGGAGACAAATTTTGTATAAACTAGCTCAATCCGGTCTACTTTTTCCGAAAGGAAGAGAGAAAGTAGTTCATCAGCAATATTTGTCGCTTCTGCGGCGGTAGGAATTTGTTCTAAACCGCTGTAGGTAGCATCAATAGGCTGATTCCGTCGTTGGAAGTATTGAGTAGCTTTGCGACCAACCAATACATAAGTATAGTTTACGCCTTCAGCTTGGAGTTCCTTGGCACGATTTTCGGCACGACGGATGACGTTACCGTTGTAACCACCACACAAACCCCGATCGCCAGAAATTACCAACAAACCTACTGTTTTAACTTCACGTTTTTTCAGTAGGGGGAGGTTAACATCTTCAAACCGCAGTCTGGTTTGCAAGCCATACAATACTTGCGCCAAACGGTCCGCAAAGGGACGGGTAGCAATTACTTGTTCTTGAGCGCGACGGACTCTCGCCGCTGCTACAAGCCGCATGGCTTCCGTGATTTTTTTGGTGTTTTTGACCGACTGGATGCGATCGCGTATTGATTTGAGATTAGCCATAATTTTTAGGTCATTGGTAATTGGTAATTGGTAATTGGTAATTGGTAATTGGGTAAAAGTTATTGCTATTACCTATTACCCACTACCTATTACCTGTTACCTGTACTCTCCCCTACGCTGCTGCTTGGAAGGTCTTTTTGAACTCGGTTAGTGCTGCTTTCAAAGAAACTTCTTCTGCATCACCGAGGACTTTTGTACCTTGTACTGCTTGGTAATAAGCGGTGTTAACATTTTTCAAGTAATCACGTAAACCCTTAGCAAAGGTAGTTACTTGATTAACGGCGATGTCATCTAAATAACCATTAATACCAGCGTAAAGAACCGCTACTTGTTCAGCTACGGAGAGAGGATCGTTTTGGGGCTGTTTTAAGAGTTCCCGTAAACGCACACCACGCGCCAACTGATCTTGGGTGGCTTTATCTAAATCAGAAGCGAATTGAGCGAAAGCTTGTAAGTCGTCAAATTGCGCCAATTCCAATTTAATCTTACCGGCAACTTTTTTCATTGCCTTGGTTTGGGCCGCAGAACCTACACGGGATACTGAGATACCAGGGTTTACAGCGGGACGGATACCAGAGTTAAACAAGTCAGAAGACAAGAAAATCTGACCGTCGGTAATGGAAATTACGTTGGTAGGAATGTATGCGGATACGTCACCAGCTTGGGTTTCAATGATAGGTAATGCAGTCATGCTACCTTTACCTAATTCATCGCTGAGTTTAGCAGCACGTTCCAACAAGCGAGAGTGAATGTAGAATACGTCTCCAGGATAAGCTTCCCGACCGGGTGGACGACGGAGGAGCAAGGACATTTGGCGATAAGCCTGAGCTTGCTTGGAAAGGTCATCATAGATGATTAAGGTCGCTTTGCCTTTGTACATGAAATACTCAGCAATACTAGCGCCTGTGTAGGGAGCGAGGAATTGCAAGGTAGCTGGGTCACTGGCGTTAGCAGCAACAACTACTGTGTAATCCATCGCGCCTTTTTCTTGTAGGGTTTGGACTACGTTAGCAACGGTGGAAGCTTTTTGTCCCACAGCAACGTAAACGCAAACTACATCTTCACCTTTTTGGTTGATGATGGTGTCAATAGCGATCGCTGTTTTACCTGTTTGGCGATCGCCAATGATTAATTCCCGTTGACCACGGCCTACAGGAATCATGGAGTCAATAGCGGTAATCCCTGTTTGCATCGGTTCATGTACAGACCGACGGGCAATAATCCCAGGGGCTGGGGATTCAATTAACCGAGTTTCAGTAGTTTTAGGATCACCTTTACCATCAATAGGACGACCCAAAGCATCAACAACGCGACCAATGAGAGCGTCACCTACGCCTACTTGGGCAATTCTACCAGTAGCGGTTACAGAGCTACCTTCTTGAATACTCCGACCTTCGCCCATCAATACCGCACCAACGTTATCTTCTTCTAAGTTTTGGGCGATACCAATTGTGCCATCTTCAAATTCTAGGAGTTCCCCAGCCATAGCTTTTTCCAAGCCATAAATCCGGGCAATACCGTCACCTACTTGTAGCACTGTACCAACGTTAGCAACTTTAACCTCTTGGTCATATTGCTCGATTTGTTGTTGGATGATGCTGCTGATTTCGTCAGGTCTAATGGAAATGCTCATTTGTCAGTTGTTAGTTGTCAGTTGTCAGTTGTCATTTGTCAGTTGTCATTTGTTTTTATTGACTACTGACATTTATCAGAACTTCCTAGTTACTGCTTAAACGCAAAGAGAGACGACGTAGTTGACCACGCAAACTAGCGTCAATTACTTGAGAACCAACTTTGATAATTACACCACCAATTAAATCGCTGTCTATTTTGGTGGCTAATTCCACTCTTACAGCTTTGGTCAGAGTAATTACCTTTTCTGTAATTGCTTGCTGTTGGGTTTCTGTGAGGGGAACCGCAGAAGTAATTTCAGCCAATACAGTTTGATTTAGCTGGCGTAAGAGCGCCAAATACTGCTCTAAAATTGGTTCTAAGAAAGCAATGCGTCTTCTGTCAACTAACAGCAGTAAAAAGTTACGTAGGCAGGGGTTTACACCTTCCCCAAGTAATTGTCTGAGAACAGTTTTCTTGTTCTCTGGCTTCACAAAGGGATTGCTTAAAAAGTTAGTGAGTTCTTGACTCCCTGTTAATAAGCCAATAAATGTCCGTGCGTCTCCCCCAACTTCTTCTGTTAAGTTTTGAGATTGAGCAATGGATAACAATGCCTGTGCATAAGGCTGAGATATTTCAGCGGTAGCTGCATCACTTTTCATATCTCGCCTCCCAGTTGTGCGATGCTACGATCAATTAAAGTTTGTTGAGCATCTGCGCTAATACCACCCTTGAGTTGTCCTTCCACTTTTTGCAGTGCTTGTACAACTACTTTTTGTCGAAGTTGGGCGATCGCTTTTTCTAGTTCTGCATTCAAATCCGATGCTGCGGTTTCTTTCAACCGGGCTACATCCAGATTCGCCTTAGCTAAAATAGCCTCTTTAGCAGCTTGAGCATTTTGTTCAGCTACTTGAGTGATTCTCTGTGCTTCTTGCTGTGCTTGGGTTAACTGTCCTTGGGCTTTAGCCAAAGAAGTTTGAGCCTCCCGCAAGCGTCCTTCCGCATCTTGAATAACGCTTTCAATATTAGAGCGTCTTTCATTCAAGATATTAGTTAAAACTTTGCGTCCAAAGTAGAATAGTATGCCAATCAGAATTACTAAGTTAATTAGATTGGTTTCCAGGATGTCTAGGTTTAGACCGAAACCGCCTTCTGCCATTTCAGAGTGAACAGCTTCTGCGGCAAGTAATAAAATATTGCCCATGTTACCCATCTACAAGTGCGCTGCTCGCTTGGTAATTCCTTAATTTTTCCCGATAGGGAAAAAAGTGCCAATTTTTTGGACACCTAAATTTCACCACTTTCTAGGCAAATACCCTTAAGTGTTTATGCTTTCGTAGCACCAATTTGGTCATATAACCATCGCCCAGGTAGCAAGAAAATCAACTCATCATGGAACTCTGACCACAAACGGGTTTTACTCCTGACTCCCGACTTCTGACTCCTGACTCCTGCTATATTATTTCGCCAAAGCAGGTCCTAATAGTTTTTCTAGAATCTGGTTGCTGAGGGCATCAACTTGCGTTTCTAGGGTAGCCATAGCTGCTTGCTTTTGTTGCTCTATTTCCCTAGCAGCTTGTTCGCGTTGAGCTTGTGCTTCCTGTTGGGCTTGGGCTATTTTTTCTGCCGTAATTTTCTTAGCTTCATTCTGGGCAGCTTCTATAGTCAACTGAGACTGCTTACGCGCAGATGACAGTTGCTGCTCATACTCTTTTGCTAAGGTTTCAGCTTTAGCCAAGCGATCGCGAGCATCAAGGTTATTGGTACGGACATAATTATCCCGATCATCCAATACCTTAGTCATAGGCTTGTAGAAAATTGCATTCAACAAAGCTGCCAACAACAGGAATTGCAATGCCATCAATGGCAAGGTAGCATCGAAATCAAACATTTCTCTCCTCTTTGGCTGGAATACTAATTTTCTTGGCTAGTAAGATGATCCAGCCTGTGATAATTTTACGAATCCCGTTCTCACCAATGATCAATAAGTTGCCAGTTTGTAGAGGCGTGTAGATGTCTAGCTTTTCGCTGTCTGTAACAGGGAATTTTAGATTTTAGATTCAAAAAATTTGGTATAAACCCTGTCCTTCAAGACGGAAACATACTCGCTGCGCTGCGTACGCTTCGCTAACGTAAATCCAAAATCGTAAATCTAAAATCCAAAATCGTGTGACATCTTTCACGTCTCTACACTAACAAAACTTTTTCGGTCTTAGGCAAAAGGGTTAGCGAATAGCAATACCAAGGCAATTACCAAACCGTAAATTGTCAAGGATTCCATGAAGGCTAATGTTAAAAGTAGTGTGCCGCGAATTTTGCCTTCTGCTTCGGGCTGACGTGCAATACCTTCTACTGCTTGACCTGCTGCATTACCTTGACCAATACCAGGTCCAATTGCAGCTAAACCGATAGCGAGAGCAGCAGCTAGAACTGAGGCAGCTTGTACTAATGGATCCATGACGATTTTCCTTGCTTTAACTACAAAAATTACAAATGTACGTAACGAACTAGATTTGTGTTTTTACACTACACTAGCTTCTTAAGTCGCCTAAGCGATATTTTGAGCAAGTCTGCTCGTCTGATAGTGCAAAGTGGCGCAAGCCATACTGTGCGATCAACTGAGGGCGTTAATGCTCCTCATGTCCTTCTTCGCCGTGTCCCTCTAAGGCTTCATGAATATACGCCCCGGCTAGGGTAGCAAATACTAGGGCTTGAATGGCACTAGTAAACAAACCCAACGCCATTACTGGCAAAGGCACAAAGAGAGGCACAAGCAATACCAATACCGCCACTACTAATTCATCCGCCAATATATTTCCAAATAGACGGAAGCTTAGGGAGAGGGGTTTGGTGAAATCTTCGAGAATAGCAATTGGCAATAAAACTGGTGTTGGCTCAATATATTTCTTAAAGTAGCCTAAACCTTTCTTGCTAAATCCAGCGTAAAAATACGCTAAAGAGGTTAACAATGCCAATGCGACTGTTGTATTGATGTCGTTGGTAGGGGCTGCTAGTTCACCAGAAGGCAATTTAATTAGCTTCCAGGGAATTAATGCTCCTGACCAATTTGATACGAAGATAAACAAGAATAGCGTACCAATAAATGGTACCCAGGGGCGATACTCTTTCTCTCCGAGTTGGTTTTTCGCTAGATCCCGAATAAATTCTAGGGCATATTCCATCAAATTTTGGATGCCTCTAGGAATTTTTTGGACGTTTCTGGTGGCAGCTAGTGATGCTATTACTAGGATAGCAATCACAAACCATGAGGTGAGAAATACTTGCCCATGTATTTTGAGACTGCCCAGTTGCCACAAGAAGTGATGACCTACTTCTAATTCGGCGAGGGGAAAAGCGTTAAAAGCGTTTAATACACTAAGCATGGGCGTTCTTCAAGGTTTTTCCCCAAAAATCGAGGATTGGAGGATTGTCTGTAGTCTGTAGAGGTTTAGCACTGTACTTTACCCCTACACCCTTTAAGCTTCAGGAATGAATGCAGTTTGCACCATATAGATGAGGAGGGTAGCTTTGTAGGTGAGAAATCCCAAGAATATCGGCAGGATATGTAGCTGATGCCATTGACTCGCCAATATAATCGGTATCATGATCAGAGCAAAACGATTTTTACTCAAACTTTGTTTTTCACCACCAAGTCTCTCGACATCGTTAGCCAGCATTTTTAAGTAAACCACACCTGTACACGCCCCAATCAAATAATTTAGGGCTATGTTTAAGGAATAAAAAATCCACACAGAGATAAAAATAATCCCCGTCAACACAAGTGTGATTACTAGCAACTTCTGATAGAGTTGATAGAACTCTTGCATGGAAGAGTTTACTGGTTCTGTTTGAGCAAAACCAGATTCCTCATCTTGTTGTGTTGTCTGAGTCGGTGCAATTGATTCTTCTGACAAGCTCACGAGACTTGAAACCAGTACAGCTAATATGAGATGACTGCACATTCAGTCAGTTGAATCATATCACGATCCGGTAACACTACTTTAGAAAAAAACAATTAACTTATTTTTTGAGGAGTCAGGAGTCAGGAGTCAGGAGTTCAGGAGTTCAGGAGAAAGAATTAATTTTTCCCTTTGCTGTTACTCCCTCTCGGTGGGGTTTAGTAAGAGTTGTTGTTGTTTGAGGAGGTGTCTTACTGCGTCTAAGTCTAGCTCGACTTGGGCTAGAATGTTAGTCAATATGGCAGAACAATCATATTTGTTCATGAACTCAAGTTCAATATTTCGATATTTCTATGAAAACATCACATCCAGATATTATCGTCACCAGCCCAGATGGAGAATATTTGATGATTGTTGAAGTAAAACTCAATGATGTCAGAGAGCAAGGTCAATATGCTATGAATCAGCTAAAACGCTACATGATTGAGCTTGGTTGCTCTCTTGGTTTGCTTGTGGCGGGAGAGCGTGTTATTGTCCTACGAGATTCTTTTGATGATTCTCAGGGTTCATCAATTCGCGTAGTTGGTGAAGCAAGACTTCCAAATTACTTATTACCACCAGTAGATGAGCAATGGAGGGGAAACCCTTACCTTGAGTTTGAATCACAAGTTCAGCGATGGCTAGAGAAATTGAAATTGCAAACTAGTATAGACAGTTTACCAGATGATTTGAGAAATTTGTTTGGCGGACGGATAATCAATCTTCTACGACTTGGTGAAGTCAGGGCTGGTGGACCAAGGTGGAGCAAAGTTGCAAAATGAAGCCTCAAGCGGTTTTTGTCGAAACAAACTGGGTTGTAGATATTCTTAAACCTGAACATTTACAGACTCCCCAAGCGGCTCAATTACTTGAACTTGCGGAAGCTGGAGAGTTTGAGTTACATTTACCTGCTATCTGCCTCACAGAAGCACGTGAAACTATACCCCGACGATTTACTCCACGTAATGATTCTAACGATCTACGTAAATTTGTCCAATGGGCTAAAAGACAAGGGAAACTGACTACAGAAGACGCTAATGCAGCGTTTCGAGTCTTTGATAAGTTTGATGGATTAGTTACAAATGAATTAACAAAAGTCCCAGAAAGATTGAGAGAATTAGCCCAGCATCCAAATTTGAATGTTTTTCCTCTTTCAGAGTCTATGCTAGAACGGCAAGTTTCTATTGGGGCAATGGATACTTCCCTAAAACCTTATGATATGGCTGTATTGGCTGCAATCCTTGTCAGGGCTGAGGATTTGCAGCAACAAGGACATTCATGGGTAGGTTTTTGTGAACTAGATTCTGATCTTCAACCTTGGGATAAAAATGGGGTATTAAAACCTATTCTTAATGATCTCTACAATGCTTCTCGAATCTGGGTGTATCGAGATTTTTTGGTGGAAGATGTAGATGAACTTCCCGAAGTTTGGTTCTCTTCTAATTAATCGGGTGTCAGTAAGATCATTTGTTGTTGCAAAAGACTTCTGACTCCATGTAAATCAAACTGCACTGTGGTTAAAATCTCTGCTACGGTAGATTTACCATCACATTTTTGCATAAACTCAAATTCGGCTGTTGATAAGTTAACTATTTGGTAATCATAGTTAAATAAGCATTGACTGGGAAACCCATCTATGCAAGGGTTAAGTTCAGGTATGGCTGCTAATAATGTGTTATCTGCTGACCAGTCGGTTTTGGGTAGGGGAGGACGACTGAGGAAAAATTCGTAATGTGCTACTTCAGGATTCAGTAATTCTATCAAACGGTAACGTTGACGTTCTGTGAGTTCAGATGCTCGTTCAATTAGTTCTGGGGCTTTTTCTAGCAGCTTTTCTAGTTGCCAAAATCCGGGATTGGAAAAACCTACAAAGTCTAATTCGGAAGCGTCTATGAATTTAAACAATGTATCAATATTGTAGTCTGTTTCCTGGGGATGGACGTACATATCGGCGAAACATTCATCTCGCTGGTTTTCCATTGACCATCTTTCTTTTTCCCGCTTGACAATGCGGTTGTTTTCTGGTAGGGAAGCAAATATTTGTCGTCCGACTTCGACACCATCACGATAGTCGCCTTTTTTGTTACCTTGAAGAAGAGCGATCGCCTTTTGCATAAGTTGTATTTCCCATCTTCCCAGTTCTCCATACACAAAAATGTGCATTAGTCCACCTGGAGTGAGTTTTTTCGCTAATGCTTGGATACCACGAATGGGATCTGGGAGATGATGAAGCACCCCAACACAATTTATTAAATCAAATTGTCCGGGAATTTGTTCCACATCATAGATACTTAAGTGATGAAATTCCACACGGTCAGCACCGGAACTTTGACAGCGTTTTTTTGCGACTTCTAATGTACCAGCACTTAAATCTATGCCCACTACCTGCGCTTGGGGGTTGAGATGTACTAAATATTCTGTGCCGACTCCTGAACCACAACCAGCATCTAAAATGTGGATATCTTGCCTTTGCGGTTTTCTACCTGTGCAGAAGCTATAAGCAGCTAACCAATTCCAACGCCAATTGTAACCTGGTGGTGGTTCGTCGAGGATAGGTTCGGGGGGGAAAGGGTAGGTATCGTAGAGTTTCGCAACAGCAGCACTTACTTGGGAGTCGGACATGATTAGGAGTAACTCAGCATCTCTGAGTTTAGCTGATGGGGGGATTTTGGGCAAAAAATAAATTCTGTCTATTCGTAGGGTTTAGCAATACTAAACCGTTACTGTTAATGGCTATGGGTATTGATTCCGCAATAACACTAATGTTCATATAACTGACTTACCATCTCATCCAATTGTTTATAAGTTGAACGAATATCAGAAATGGTATCAGTTATTGCTGTTTGTAACCGAGTACATTCATCGAATATTTGCTGGATATATTCATCTGTTTTAGGTATTTTACCTTCCTGGATTAAATCTGTCCAAGTTAAGCCCCGTTTTTCATATTGTTGAAGATAAATTTTCAGAAATTCTAAAACCATTGTACTTTCTGAAGATAGGCATTCTTGACGACCATTTAAAAGTTTATCATCTTTTACTTTTATTTTCGTGATACTTTGATTACGTTCACCGATAATTTCAAATCTGTGCGGTTCTGCGTTTAAAAAATTCCAACAAGGTAAATTTAGACTTTCAAAAACTTGCCGAAAATTAACTTCGATTGTTGGATCACTATCACTATAATCGAACTTAATTTTATGTCCTAATTGTGTCAATGTATATAAATTCAAATTCGATTCTATTAAATGATTAACATAATCAATAAATGGCTGTTGTTCTTCTAAAGAAATATTTTTAACGGGAAATTCTTTCAAATCATCAGGATATATACGACTTTTAGCTATTTGAGTTTTACTATTGACACTCATAATATGTGTAAAATTCTAAGATTCCTGTTTGTCTAACCGCTTGTTTCTTCTCTTCTAAAACTCTATCAATATCTGTTTCGTTGACTTGTCCTTTTGCTGCTAAAGCGGCAGCTAAAACTCTTCTAATTCTCGCCCGACTTAATCCTTGACAGGCTTTGATTAATTGTTCTTTTCCTAGTCCATTTAAGTTAAGTTTAATTATTGGTTAGGTGTTGATGATTAGTATGAAGAAAGGTTAATTTTTATGAAATTAATGTAATAATCAATACATGATTCACGTCTAGTAATCATCAAATAACAATCCTGTAAATCCTTTAATCCTGGTTATCCTGATTCAGACAAAATATTATAAACTGAGTCATTAACCATCGAATAACAATCCTGTAAATCCTCTAATCCTGGTTATCCTGATTCAGACAAAATATTAAGTTAATACTCATTAACCATCAAATAACCATCCTGTAAATCCTATAATCCTGGTTATCCTGATTCAGACAATATGTTACAATCGGAATAGAGGTAAAATCAAAAATTCCGTAATTAAATTGATCAGAAAAGACAATGCAACAAATTAATTTTGATGCTCGTGTAGATGAAAATGGTTGTTTATATCTGAAACTTCCCCCAAATTTTGCCGGAATGGAAATAACAGGAAAACTTTTATATCAAGCTCATCCTATTTCCTTACCAAATCGCCAAGAGAATAAAATTGATATTAATCTTGTTCGGAGTATTTGTCATCAGATTAGAAATTTACCAGTTCTTGATAGCAGAACTCCTGATGAAATTATTGGTTATAACGAGTTTGGAATCCCAGAATAATGGTTATTGATACTTCTGCTATTATGGCAATTATTTATGCTGAACCTGAAGAATTGATATTTATTGAACTTATTAACGAAAGTGCAGAATGTTTACTTTCTTCTCCAGGTTATGTGGAAGCATCCATTGTTTTAGGTACTAAACATGGTCAGCAAGGTGTAGAAAATTTGAGTTTATTAATTGCAGCATTGTCTATAACTATTGTACCTTTTACTGTAGAACAGGCACAATTAGCAAGTGCAGCATTTTTAAAATTTGGTAAAGCCATATCAAGATGTCCAGGATTTAAGGATGTACAGGATGTGATTGGATAATTTTTTGTTGTGTGGTGAATGTTGTGGTTGTCAGAATCAGGATGTCCAGGATTTGAGGATGTAGAGGATGTGATTGTTTAATTATTGGTTAGGTGTTGATGATTAGTATAGAGAAAAACGAATATTTATGAAGTGAGATGTAAGAATAAATACATGAGTCTCATCTATCAACCATCAAATAACAATCCTGTAAATCCTAAGCTGTTACGCAGCTAAATTTGATAACCATAATTTACTTGAACTTTGTAGTGCGGGCATCTTGCCCGCTAGAATTATACAAACTAAATGCACAACAGCTTATAATCCTGGGTATCCTGATTCTGACAAAATATTATACTTCATGAAGCATCATTACCCGCCTGGGAATAAATTCCCAGTCTCATAGCGAAAGTCCGTTAAAACGGACTAAAATAATTTAGCAGTTTAGAGTTTATAATTAATATATAGTGTAATATTGCCTATAACTTAGTAAATGACATAAATAATTAGGACTTACGCACTATACAAATTAACCATGATGTGAATGAACGAAAATCCGTCGTTTCAGGCTTTAGGCGATTAACTTCTGTTCAATAGCGAACTGCTTGCAGCAGCGCTTCGCTATCGCTCAAAAATAATCAAAAAATCACGTTAAAATGCCCAAAACCCATACCTCATATTTGGTTGATCCTGTCAATGCGTAAGTCCTAGAAATATAATTCCCTCAGCAGAACAGCAAAATTTAACATCAGCAGAAAAAGTAGCACAATTTCAAGAATGGTTATCTCAATTTCCTCAAAGTAGTATTACCCTATCAGATGAAGCACTGCGTCGAGAAAATATTTATGATGAGAGAGGAATATGAAAAGATATTTACTGGATACCAATATTGTTCTTAGATTTGCAAATTCTCAATCTCAGGAATGTTACCGAAATTACAATTATTCATCCTCAAAGTATTAATAGCTAAAAATATTGTGAATGCAATTAATTATCCTGTAAATCTTATAATTCTGGTTATCCTGATATGGCTTACGCTACGCTATCAGACAATATGTTACAATCTGAATTGAGAGAAACAGGAGCATAAAACTATGCCATTAATCAAAATACCAAGACATTATCTTGTATCTCAAGATGAAGATTCAATTACAGTAGATGTACCTGAATCCATGCTATTACATTGGAAAAAAGACTATGAAAAAATTATTCAAGCCAAAGGAATTTTAAAGCATAAAAAAGCAGCAATGTTAGATCATTTAGATACTCTGCGTCAGGAATGGGAAGAATGAAATATGTTTATGATACCAATATTTTTATTTACTATTTAGCCGATGATATAACAGTTAATTCATGGTTTACAGAAGAGTTTTTGAATTTGCACGAAATTCTAGTTTCACCAATTATCCGCATTGAATTACTGAGTTTTGTCGGCTTATCAAAAGAAGAGCAACAGTCCATTGAAGATTTACTATCCCAGTTTAACACAGTTTCATTGTTACGAGAAATTGAAAATCAGACAATCCAAATCAAACGACAATATAAAATTAAACTTCCTGATGCAATTATCGCCGCTACAGCAATAAATCAAGACGCATTTTTAGTAACAAGAAATGTCGGTGATTTTAAAGGAATTACTGGACTAAAGATTGAAAATCCTTTTGTTAGTTGATAATGGGGGACGATAAAACAACAGCCATTAACTATCAAATAACCATCCTGTAAATCCTCTAATCCTGGTTATCCTGATTCTGACAAAATACTATGCTTCGTGAAGCATCATCACCCGCCTGGGAATAAATTCCCAGTCTCATAGCTAAAGTCCGTTAAAACGGACTAAATAAATTTTGCAATAACCATCCTGTAAATCCTCTAATCATGGTTACCCTGATTCTGACAACATGACCTAAATTTATAAACAATCAATATTTGCTTTGGCAAAATTTAGAATTTCTATAGTTCTTCAAATAATCAAATCAGCTTTCGTAATGCTAACAGCAGTATTAGGGAAGGTGTCAAAATGTATGCAAGACTATACATTAATTAGGGTTTGCGGAATAAACTTAGAACTGAGATATATCAAGAGTTGGAAGGTAAAAAAGGTGAAACAAGTGCAAGGAATAAGCGTTGAAACTACCGAAACCCTATCACTTGACCAAATTCAAGACTATTCTGATCTTCTTCTAATTCTTCCTCCTGACTCCTGACTCCTGACTCACGTCACGCTGCGCTATCACAGATAACTTTTTCAGCAACCCCTAATTAAGTATATTCAACACTTGTGTTAATCTCAATCTATGTTATATGATCTGAGGCTTATTTAAGATGGAGATAAAAACACAAGGAACGAAAATAAGCGTTAGACTGAATAAATCATCTTAATGTGGCTCTACATCACCTGTAATAGTGCCATATATAGGTTTAACGAACTTGACTATAAACGAATTTAAGTTAGGCTGATAAGGTCTCAATTTTATCAAGTATAGTTCTGACAGACCGAGAAAGCCAAAATGTGAATTTTAGTAACT
This sequence comes from Dolichospermum sp. LEGE 00240, assembly GCF_015207875.1. Lineage (GTDB taxonomy): Bacteria > Cyanobacteriota > Cyanobacteriia > Cyanobacteriales > Nostocaceae > Dolichospermum > Dolichospermum gracile. The sequence continues at coordinate 21,170 of NZ_JADEVZ010000041.1, read as the reverse complement.
AAGTCTGTGATAACTACCTGATAAATTGAATAGTTTGATACTTCTTTAAGAATCGTTATCTACTAACCTGGACGAGTTAACTAACTAACGAACTCATGAAACACCAAAAATTGTAAAAACTATTCTACAATACCAGTTCATGAGAAAATCTAAAGAAAATATAAAATAAACTCAAATGACTGTGGTGTCTGGAGGGACAAGTGTTTTTAAGATTAGCAAACGAGCATAGACAATTTGTTCAAGATTTGGTAATGAATTTGCAAGCTTTAGCAGTTGTACTAGAGAGGTATGGTTATCCAGCTTCTTGTTATACTTGCGGCGACCAAATGAACAGTGCATCTTTTATGGTCAGCTTAGGCGATAATCATTTAATCCGGTTTTTAGTATCTGATTATGGGATTACTTGGACAGAAATGCGTGATGATCGAGAGTTAATGAAGTTAGAGGGTGCAGAAGCGATTAATCAGTTAGAGGAACTAGCTACCCTTGTTAAAGAGGCGATGCGAAACTCTAAGGATACTGAGCATTCATCTGCGAAGAGTAAACGGATCTTACAGAATGCAGTGGGAAGTATGAAAACTCACCGATAATCTCCTGACACTATCTTGGTATTTCAGGCTGCTATTTTCTGTTACCTGTGAGAGGATGAAGATAGGCCTAGAATATCTCTGTAGAACCACACATTATAAGGGCAAGACCCTTTCGGAAGCAAGCTACACACAGCAAAATTCAGGAGTCACCGAATCAGGAGTAAAACTTGCTGTATCTTGACCCTATACTGAATATGACCAGGTTTCAGATAGACTTGGTGAAGATAGGGCTGTCCGTTGATTTGATAATTTTTGGTACATTAATATTAACTTCTAAAAAATCATTGTCTTTGAGAATTTGATAGAGATTGACATCTTTCTCTAGTAAGCAGGCGTGACCACTATGTGGTAGGATGAACGACTGGGTATTGGGGAAAATATTTGCCAATCTGTTGATTTCACTCACAGAGGGTAATAAGCGATCGCTACCACTGCCAATGAGTAAAATTGGTTGTGTTAGCTGTTGTAGCTCTTTGCTATCAACCTGGAAATCTCGCAGTAGGGATAAGCGCCAATTTACGGTTTCTGATGGGAGGGAACGCATAGCTGTAAGTAGTGTATGGCGATCGCTTGGAGAAATCCGTTCTAATGATGCTAGAAACGGTAACAAACCCAACGCACCAACATTAAATAGAAATGATGGCACAAACTGAGTAGCCGGGGATATCCAATTAAACCAAGATTGCTGCTGCAAAGCCGAAGCAGGATTAATTAAGATAATACGCTTAAATAACTGCGGTGACTGGATTGCGACTTGTATTGCTAAACAACCACCAAAAGATTCACCACATAGATATATTGTCCGTTGACAGCTTTTTTCCAACTCAGCGTGAACCAAGTCCAAAACATTCTTCGCTAAAACATCCCAAGTGGCCAGACAGTTTTTGGGTATGGACAAGCAACGAATATCTAAACCAGAGGCTAACCCTGGGATTTGAGATTGCAATAACTCACCAGTCCCATCCATACCTGGCAAATAGACAAATAAGGGAGAGTTTGATTGTACTGGATTTGGCGTTAAAAAACAAGGTTGAGGATCAACTGCTGGCATTTTACTTATTTTTATTCATCTACTCTATCTTTAACTGTACCCTTTCCCTTATCCAGATAGAGATTGTGACGAAATTTTTATCTTTTGTCATCTGTCTAAAATCAACCTTTCCAGATAAAAAATCATCCACTCTGAAACCATAATTACAGAATTTATCGCAATTTGTATTCATCATATATAAGTATGTGATTCAGCATTCAGTCCCTAGACATTAGCTAAATGCTTTGAGTAAATTTTTAATAGTTATTTTCATAATTAACGAATTGAGAATTCTCAAATAAGGCTCACTAAATTAGGAACTTCTCCAACAACAACCTAGTAAATTATTCAAAATTGAAACTAACAGTTTGGTCAATTATCCACGCAATTAGTTATATTGCTAGAGTTTCAGTTAGTGTATTCTCTGTAACTACTAAGGAAAGAAACAGGTTTTACCATGATTATTAGTAAATACTTTCTCTGATTTAGTTAAAAATCAGATGGATTTATAGAAGTAATTAAACAATTCTTCAGTCCATAAACTTGTTATCCATCGCCAGGAGTTTGAAAAAAACAGTAGCAATGTTATATAATTACGTAGTTTTGTCTAAATCATCTAGATTATTAATAGAGAAAACTGATTAATAATTTGCTTTTATAGTCCATGAATCTTGTGAATAAAACAGAAAAGACTTTTGCACTGACCACACCATTGTACTATGTCAACGATGTTCCGCATATTGGCAGTGCTTATACAACTATAGCAGCGGATGTAGTCGCCAGATTTAATCGCTTACAGGGACATCAAGTGCTACTAATTACAGGTACGGATGAACACGGGCAAAAAATTCAGCGTTCAGCAGCAAATTTAGGAAAACCACCACAAGATTTCTGTGATGAAATCGTTCCCAGTTTTATTAACCTGTGGGATTTACTCGACATTCAATATGATCGCTTTAGTCGGACTACAGCGCCTCGTCACCAAGGGATAGTTAAAGAGTTTTTTCAGCGAGTTTGGGAAAATGGCGACATTTACCAAGGAGAACAAAAAGGTTGGTACTGCGTTTCCTGTGAAGAGTTTAAGGAAGAACGGGATTTACTTGCAGACAAACACTGTCCCATCCATACTAACAAACAAGTAGAGTGGCGAGATGAGCAGAACTATTTTTTCCGCTTATCTAAGTATCAAACCCAGTTAGAGGAGTTTTACCAATCCCACCCAGATTTTATCCAGCCTGTCAGCAGACGAAATGAAGTTTTCAATTTTGTCGCTCAAGGTTTACAGGACTTTTCAATTTCCCGGGTAAATCTGGATTGGGGTTTTCCTGTCCCTGTGGATTCTCAACATACATTGTATGTATGGTTTGATGCTTTGCTGGGTTATGTAACAGCATTGTTAGAACCAGATGCAGAACCAACCTTAGCTAATGCTTTACAAGCATGGTGGCCGATTAACCTGCACTTGATTGGTAAAGATATTTTACGCTTTCATGCTGTGTACTGGCCCGCAATGTTGATGTCCGCAGGTTTACCTTTACCAGACAGGGTATTTGGACATGGTTTCCTAACTAAAGATGGTCAAAAAATGGGGAAGACTTTAGGTAACACCCTTGATCCTATTACTTTAGTGGAAAATTATGGTAGTGATGCCGTTCGTTATTACTTCCTTAAGGAAATCGAATTTGGGAAGGATGGCGATTTTAATGAAATAAGGTTCATTAATGTTTTGAATGCAGATTTAGCGAATGATTTAGGTAATTTGTTAAATCGGACTTTAAACATGGTGAAGAAATACTGTGCTAGTCAAGTACCGTCCATTAACCAATCAGCTATTCCCATTGAAAATCCTTTGAAAGCAATGGGGTTACAGTTGGGAGAAAGGGTGAAACAAGCATACACAGCATTAGCTTTTAATGAAGCCTGTCACTATGTTTTATCTCTGGTACAAGCCAGTAATAAATTTATTGATGATCAAGCTCCTTGGTCATTATATAAACAAGGTAAACAGTCAGAAGTGGAAATGGTGCTATATGCGGTTCTAGAATCTGTCAGACTAGCAGCTTATCTTCTCTCCCCAATTATTCCTAATATCAGTAGTGATATTTATCAGCAATTAGGCTGGGGGATTAATTTCAATGAACAAAAGGAAAGTGCAATTTTAGCTCCTTTTTGTACCCACTCCACCTGGGGAATATTATCCGATCAACAAATATTGGGAACACCAAAACCAGTTTTTAAACGGATAGAAACATCAAAATAAAAGATTCATTTTGGGAACTGCGAATTTCTTAAAAAACCAAAGAATTCGGGGAAAAGGGAGGAAAATTTTAGATTTTAGATTTTAGATTGAAGATAACAAAAACAATCCAAAATCCAAAATCCAAAATCCAAAAATTAATAACTCTTGCCTTCTGATAGCGAAGCGTGGCGTTAGCCATACTCCCGAATTCTTATCATAAGCAACTCTAACAAGTAGATAGTTAGAACTTTCTATCATAACAGGGATAACAACACAAGGTATGACAACAATGTTGAACAATTTTGAAAACGACTCAATATTTACCCCAGAACAGGTTTTGGAAAATCGGGGTCGGGTGGCTATCTTTATTGATGGCTCAAACTTATTTTATGCGGCGCTCCAACTAGGAATTGAAATTGATTATACTAAGTTATTGTGCCGTTTGACTGGGGGATCAAGACTATTGCGGGCTTTTTTCTATACAGGAGTGGATCGGACAAATGAGAAGCAACAGGGCTTTTTGTTGTGGATGCGTCGTAACGGTTATCGGGTGATTGCTAAGGACTTGGTGCAATTACCGGATGGTTCTAAAAAAGCTAACTTAGATGTGGAAATAGCTGTTGATATGATGGCATTGTGCGATTCCTATGATACCGCAGTTTTAGTCAGCGGTGACGGCGATTTGGCTTATGCTGTCAATTCTGTCAGCTATCGTGGGGTGAGGGTAGAGGTGGTGAGTTTGCGTTCTATGACTAGTGATAGTTTAATTAATGTGAGCGATCGCTATATTGATTTAGAAGCCATCAAAGAAGATATCCAAAAAACCCCCCGTCAAAGTTATCCATATCGGCCATTGTCTAGTATGGGCTTTTTAGACGATCCTAGAGATAGTAGTAGACATCTAGAAGTTCCAGAATAATGCAATATTCACAAGCTAGGGAGAATGGAAGACAAGATGAAAAACATCAGAGGGGAATTAAAAATCATTCTCCCCGCTTCTATTCATTTTTGGGGTTAACATTACCAACTAATTGGTTTTACCTACCTTTGATATTATGTTTAGGTTTATGCTTGTCGAGTTGCGGTAATCCATCACCTACCCAATCCAAAATTGATCCTTCATCTCCAAAAGATGATGAAACTAAGATAACTTTTTCTGGGATTGTTTTTGAACAATTTGATGAGGTAGGTAGACCAATTTGGAAAGTTAAAGCTAAAGAGGCAAAATATACTACAGATAAACAGGTAGGTCAGGCGGAAAAGCCCGAAGGAGAACTTTACCAAGATGGAAAAGTTGTCTACCAAATTAAAGCAGAAAAAGCTAACATTAAGCAAGATGGTAAACAACTATTTCTTCAAGGTAAAATTGTCGCTACCGATCCCCGTAATGGGATTGTTTTCAAGGGTAATGAGTTAGAATGGCGACCTCAAGAAGATTTATTAATTGTTCGCAATCAGTTAAATGGTAGTCATAAACAATTACAAGCTGTAGCTCAAGAAGCCAAGATTAAAACTCGTGAACAACGGGTAGAATTTTCACAAGGAGTAGTTGCTAAATCCACAGATCCACAGTTACAAATGCGAACTGAGCATTTAATGTGGCATATTCAGGAGGAGAAATTATTTAGCGATCGCCCTATTCAAATAGAAAGATATAAAGACAACAAAATTACTGCACGTGGTCAGGGTAACGCCGCAGAAATTAATTTAAGAACTCAAATTGCTACTCTCAAACCACAGGCAAAATTAGAGTTAATAGCTCCACCAATGCAAGTTACTAGTAACTCTATCACCTGGAATATTAATAAAGAAAATATTACCACAAATTCTCCTATTCGCATATTCCAATCTGCTGAGAATGTGACTGTGACTGCTAATCAGGGAAAAATGAAAATACCAGAAAACACTGTGTATCTCACTGGTAATGTGAATGCGGTTGGAAAACGCAGTCAGTCTTTAAAATCAAATCAACTAACTTGGTATTTAGATAAAAAATTGTTAGAAGCTCAAGGAAATATCATTTATCGTCAAATTGAACCAAAACTAACTTTTCAAGGAGAAACAGCCGTCGGTAATTTAGAAACAGAAAATATTGTTGTTAAAGGTGGTAATTCTGCCAACAGCAGAGTAGTTACAGAAATTATTCCCCAGGAAGGTAGGTAGGGGGAGCAGGGGAGCAGGGGAGCAGGGTATAAATTTATTTTCTTCCTTCTTCCTTCCGACTCCTAACTCCTGACTCCTAACTCCTGACTCCTTCCCCCTACGATTGCTTATACAAAACTTGATTGCGATTAGCTGCACCAAAATTTGGTAAAGAATTATCTAATCGAGGTGTGACAGGATCGGGAGTGTCAGTAGATACTTCTAATTCTTTTTCTAAATTTTGGAGAAGTTTATCTTGTTGAACCCGAAAAGCTGACACACTGCCACCACGATTAATAATTGTAAACCAAACCAAACCGCGATCGCGTGTGGGGACAACTCCAGCCAAAGCACTCACATCATTGAGAGTACCAGTTTTCATTACCGTTGCTTTGGGCATATGTCGAGAATGGATTGTGCCTCTATGATCCAATCCAGAGGTAGGAAATAAATCAGCTAAAGTTAACTGATAAAAACTAGCTTCCCGTTGCAATGCCATAAACATAGCACAAACCCCCCTAGGAGAAATTCGATTTTCCTTCCCTAAACCAGAACCATTAATCAAGAGAATTTCTGACTTTGGGAATCTAGCCAGTTGGGATGCTGTGGTGCTAACTACATCTGCACCGCCCACAGAATCGGCTAACATTTCCGCAATATCGTTATTACTAAAAACATTCATTTCCTTAATGATTTTTTGCAAAGGTAAGGAAAAATGACGGATTAGTAAAGTCTGTCCAACTCTCGGCTGAGAGTCCGCCTTAATATTACCAGCAATAATCACTTGAGGTTTAGGTGTTCCCTTGGGCATAACTGAGTATTGGAAAACCACAGAACGAGACCAAGTTCGGTGATTTAGTGCTTGTTTGAGTAATTGACCGGCGAGTAGGGGATGACGTTGGAAATTCATCGCAAAGTTACCAGTAATTACCAAATTGCCCTTAACTTGCTTAATCCCCATTTTATTCAGAGTATTTCCCAGAGCGATCGCTTCCTCCCCCACAAACATAGGATCACCGCTACCAGTAATCACTAAATCACCCTGCACCACCCCATTTACTAACGGTCCAGTGCTACTAACTAAAGTTTCAAATTGGTGATTCGGACCCCAAGCTTTCAAAGCCACCAATGAAGTAGCAACCTTAGTTAAAGAAGCAGCGGGTAAAGGTATAGTACCTTGATGATTAGCCATCAGCATTGGTCCTGACTGCAACCAAATCCCCTGAGAAGAGATGAGATCTTTGTCAATTAATTTTGATGTAATTAACTCACTCAGATATTGGTGGACTGTAATAGCACCTGCTGGGCTTGGATCAGGGACAAGAATCAAATTAGAACTACCTTGCCAAGCCAAGACACTCAAGGCTTCTAACGGTTGAATCTGCGCCTTAGCCATTTCTAACCACATAGAAAACAAACCTGATCCTAATAATTCCAGCATATTCAAATTCCTTTATTCGTTAATTGGTAAGAGGTTGTTTGGAAAGTATTAGATGAAACCGATAATCTCCAAAAACCTAACCCCCCAGCCCCCTTCCCTGCCAGGGAATGGGGGTTTCAAAGCCTCTCCCCGCGTCGGGGAGAGGTTTGGAGAGGGGTTTGTTTATACATTAAAAACTTTTCAAACATCCTCTAAGAGTTTTCTTTAATTTCCTAAGCGTCAACTATATTGTGAGACTATTTTTAACTTTTAATTCCCTCTTTTCCTAGCAACTTACACCAATATACGAGCCTGATTATATTTATCAGTATTGAGTCATAATAAATTCAGAGGGAACAGAAAAACTCATGTTTGTAAACATGAGACGGCAATAATGACATTGTTTTTAGGGATACGCAACTTTTAAAAACATCTTTTTTTGATTGAAGCTCTAAAATCTGTTCCCTGTTCCCTGTTCCCTCTGAATTATGACAGGAGAATAATCAATTATTATTCCCATAGTGCAAGTTTTATGTATTAGTGTATTAGGAATAAAATATTTTGGCTAATTAATAATTGGTATAGGCTACTTCCTTTCTGGATGTGCCAATTCCTCTGGAGTGGGAACACCCACCTGATTAATTACCCCAATCATTTGATATAAACGCCCTAAATCTCGTTGATTAAAATTTAAAACTAACCGAGGTAAATTAGACGTTTCATCTTGTTCTTCCTGGGGTAATGCTTGACTTTTAACAATTTCACCTCTCAGCAAAATATCACTAAAATGAGTATTGAGTAATTCCACTTGAGCATCGGATAAATCTTCTTTTAAGCGAATCACCAATTGATCACCAACATAACGACTAGAATGATAAATTCGGTAAAATCCAGTAATGGCACTACAAGCAACTTCAAGATTATCCGTAATAGTGTACAAACTCTGATCATCTGGACTAACAAGCCCTGTTTTTACCAATTTCTCATCAATATATTGACTCCAAGAACGCCAATAATCACCCCCTGGCTGATCAATTAACACCAAAGGAACTGGACCAAATTTACCTGTTTGGGTCAATGTCATACATTCAAAAGCCTCATCTTGAGTGCCAAAACCACCGGGAAATAAAGCCACAGCATCACTTTCTTTGAGAAGAAATAATTTGCGAGTAAAAAAGTATTTAAAATCAATTAGTTTAGCATCACCTTCAATAATTGGGTTAGCTTGTTGCTCAAAAGGTAACTGAATATTTAAACCAAAAGAATTTTCCCTACCAGCACCTTCTTGACCAGCTTGCATAATCCCACCACCACCACCTGTCATAATCATAAATCCTAGTGCAGAAACAGCGCGACTAAATGCAACTGCCATTTGATATGCTGGTGTATGTGGTGCTAGGCGGGCGGAACCAAAAATAGTAATTTTCCGAACATGGCGGTAGTTATAAAACAACTGGAAACCACATTCCATATCTGCTAAGGCGGCAGATAATATTTTCCAGTCAAGACGTTCAATATCACTATCAGCAAGACGCAAAATTGTGGTGAGTGATTGCTGAATAAATTGCCTATGTTTTAGTGTCGGTAAACGGTCTATTAGTTCAGCAATATCCGCTTGGAGAGAATCCAATGAAGAAAAGGACGCTTCAGAAGTCATACTTACTGCCGCAATAATGGCATTATATTCTAACTCAAGTTACTAGTACAATGGGGCGTAACTCAACTAACAATAATTAAAAACCCCGAAAAGACTTAATATCATTTGCTTTTTGACTTTCGCCTTCCTGTACTAGTAACTGACGTTATTTTACATGATATTTCCCATATTGATGGTAATTATGACAATATAGGCTTCTCAGTAATTAATCTTTGGTTGACCAACAATTAGAACAAAAATGCCCGAAAGTGGTACTGACACCAGACTTTTTCTGTGACTTAAAAAAAGATAGGGGAAGCACCATTTTCGTTTTGTAATTGATCCTGTAAATGAATAACTTAAGCTAAGTTTATTGTTTATTCAGCTTAAAGATACTTTTCCAAAGTAGTAGATAAAGTGGTTTTAGGTACAGCACCCACCACCATATCTACTTTTTGTCCATCTTTGAAAATCATTAATGTAGGAATACTGCGAATACCGTACTGACTAGCAATCTGAGGATTTTCATCCGTGTTAACTTTGACAACCTTGAGTTGTTCTCCGTATTGAACAGCGATTTCTTCGACAACAGGAGCTACCATGCGGCACGGACCACACCAAGGAGCCCAAAAATCAACTAATACGGGAACTTCGCTGTCGAGGACTTCTTGCTTAAACGTATCATCTTTAACTTCTGCTGCTGCTGACATACCTAAAAACCCTCACATAAGATATTTCTGAGCCTGGTGAAAATTCTACCATAGCAAAAACGTCGTCTTAAAGGCAAAGGATGTATATTTCCAAGAAATTAGAAAATGAATGCTCAACATAAGGAACCGCCCGAACATTAGTCCGGGCGGAGTGTGGTGTGAGGAGTGAACGGAAACTTTTGTCTCCGCCATCTCTATTGTAGGCTAGATATGTGATTTTTCCAGTCATTCTCAAAGTTGTTGTCAGTTGTTCCTTGTCAGTTGTCAGGTATTAGCAGAAAACCCCAACCAATGACCAATGACCAATGACCCCTTGAGTTATTTACCCATACCTAACTGTTGGGCTTTTTGGTAAACCTTGCCTTCGGTGAGCAAAGAAGGAGCAATGACAACTTCAACCTGCTGCATTTCCTTAATGTTTTTAGCGCCTAAAGTTCCCATACTAGTCTTTAAAGCTCCTAAAAGATTATGAGTACCATCATCCAAACCAGCGGGTCCCCTGAGTATTTGTTCTAGAGTTCCAGTTGTACCCACGCGAATGCGGGTCCCGCGAGGTAAGACTGGGCTAGGAGTTGCCATACCCCAGTGATAACCGCGCCCAGGGGCTTCAGCGGCTCTGGCAAAGGGAGAACCAATCATGACACCATCTGCACCACAGGCGATACATTTACAGATGTCTCCACCGGTGATTAAACCACCGTCAGCGATGATGGGGATATATTTCCCGGTTTCCCGATAATAATCGTCTCTAGCGGCTGTACAATCAGCGATCGCAGTAGCTTGAGGTACGCCCACGCCCAACACTCCGCGAGAAGTACAAGCAGCACCAGGTCCAATACCTACCAATACCGCCGATGCCCCAGCTTTCATCAATTCCAAGGCAACTTGATATGTAACACAATTTCCTAATGCCACAGGGATGGGCATAGAACGGCAAAATTCCGCCAAATCAAGGGGGGTAATAGATTCTGGAGATAGGTGATCAGTAGAAACTACTGTAGCTTGGATAAAAAATAAATCTGCTCCTGCTTTACTTACGACTTCGCCATATTTGCTTGCACCTGCTGGAGTTGCGCTAACTGCCACAATGCCGCCTTGTTGTTTAATTTCCTGAATACGTTTTTCAATTAATTCCGGCTTTATTGGTTCAGCATATAGTTCTTGCATCAGGCTGACAAATTCATCTTTGCCGACGGAGGCAATCCGATCTAAAATCGGTTCGGGGTCAGTATAGCGAGTTTGGATACCCTCTAAATTAATTACTCCTAATGCCCCTAATTGGGACAAGCGAACAGCCATTTTCACATCAACCACACCATCCATTGCACTGGCAATAATGGGAATTTCTCGCTCAATATTGCCGATTTGCCACTTAGTATCAGCTAAACTCGGATCGAGAGTTCTGTTACCAGGGACTAAAGCAATTTCGTCAATTCCATAGGCTCGACGCGCCACTTTTCCCCGCCCAAGTTGAATTTCCACGCTTTAACTTTTCTCGAAACTGTTTAAGCTAGGGTATCAAATTGTGGTGATATTGGGAATTGGGGATAATTCAAAATTTTTGATTTTTCAGCGGATGTTGGAAAAAATTGGATACTTCTATCAGCAGGAATATAACCGTGACTTTATTTCACAAGCATACTAAATTATTAATAATGTCCGCTTTGCTGGGATTAATAGCTTTCCCAAGCACAGTGACACCAGCTACAGCCCAAACGGTTGAGAATACAGACAAAAATCCCAGTCTGAATCAACCTAAATCTACCCCCACCTATCCAGCCGCACCACCACCAGAACGAATTAAACCCTTACCCAATGAGAGACAATTGCAACAGGGAGAAACACCTGTAGATTATCGCATTAGTAACTTATTGGGAGATTTCACTGGTAATCTGTGGGTAGGTTCGTGGCGTGGATTATCACGCATTAATCCCAATACAGGCAGGGTTATTTCCCGTGTGAGTTTACCAAATATTGCGATTAGTGCTTTAGTCCAAGATAAGGTAGGGCGTTTGTGGGTGGGAAATAATCAAGGGTTAACGAGAGTAGACCCCCAAACCAGTCAAATTACAGCCCAGAATTTATTATTACCCTCTAAACGAGTATTATCACTGTTACTTGACAAACGCGGCTATTTATGGGTGGGAACTGATGCTGGGTTAACTTTGGTTAGTCCCGACCAAGGTTTAATTATGACGACGGTTAAAAATATGCCCGGTGTCAGTGTTAATGCGATGACTTTAGATGCTGACGGTCAGTTGTGGGTGGGGACGCTAGATGGAATTGTTAAGGTGAATACTTCCAGTGCTTTACTGATGAAGAGAATCCAAAATCTACCGGGGGGAACTGTCCAAACTTTGGCTATTAGTCCCCAGGGGTTAATTTGGGCGGGTATGCCAAATCAATTGTTGGTGATTAACCCCAAAAATGGTATTGTGTTACGGTCTGTGACTCCTTTGCGTGGACGCAACGTGACATCGGTGAGGTTTGCCAAGGATGGTAGTGTGTGGGTGGGTACTAATAATGGTTTGCTGCGATTAAATCCATATACAGGGGCAGTATTAGACCAAGTTACGGGACTGCCTTCTAGTCGAGTTTTGACTTTGGCTCCGGATATTGGTAATAAGTTATGGGTGGGAACAACGGAGGGTTTAGCTTGGTTAATGCCTTCGGTGGGTACGGCTCAACCTCATTTTGGTTTTGGTCGGTATGTGAAATAGGAGTCACCGAGTCAGGAGGAAGAATTAGAAGAAGATAAGAATAGTCTCGAATCTGAGAGGTTGTTTGAAAAGTATTAGATGAAACCGAGAATCTCCGAAACCTAACCCCCCTTCCCCCCTTCCCTACAAGGGAATGGGGGTTTCAAAGCCTCTCCCCGCGTCGGGGAGAGGTTTGGAGAGGGGTTTATTGATACATTAAAAACGTTTCAAACATCCTCTGAGAAGGTGATAGCTAACCAAAATGTGTGAAGAAAAGTAAAATCCCCCAAGACCTCTTGACTTTTGCCTCTTGCATGATTGCCTCTTGCCTTACCATACCATAACGACAATTTTTAACGCCCACCTACTTACTTAATTGACAATTATCAGTTGACAATTAACAATTGACAATTATCAATGATCAATTCTTTATGGCAGTTACTACCCAACAATTAACTCAATGGAAACAACAGGGACGGGCGATTGTTGCGTTAACTGCCTGGGATTATGCGATCGCTCAACTTTTGGATCTAGCTGGTGTAGACTTGATCCTAGTTGGTGATTCTCTTGCCGTTGTCCTGGGTTATGAAACTACTTTACCAATAACTTTGGATGAAATGATCCATCATGCTAAAGCTGTGCGGCGTGGGGTCAAAAACGCTCTAGTTGTGGTGGATTTACCATTTTTGACCTATCAGGAAAGTATTTCCCAAGCTATGCACTCCGCCGGTAGGGTGTTGAAGGAAACGGGGGCGCAAGCGGTAAAATTAGAAGGTGGTTATCCCGCAATGGTGGAAACTATTACCCGGTTGGTGCAGTCGGGAATTCCCGTTATGGGTCATGTGGGTTTAACACCTCAATCAATTCATCAATTAGGGTTACGACAACAGGGAAAAACCCAGGAAGCAGGAGAGAGAATTTTCAATGAAGCGATCGCTCTCGAACAAGCTGGGGTTTTTGCGATAGTATTAGAACATATTCCCACAAAACTAGCACTGCAAATTACTCAACAACTCCGTATTCCTACTATTGGCATCGGTGCAGGATCTAGCTGTGATGGTCAAGTATTGGTAACTTCTGACATTCTCGGACTTTCGGAAAAACAACCACCATTTGCTAAGGTTTATACAAATTTGCGAGAAACAATTACCAAAGCGGTACAAGATTACGCTGTGGAAGTGCGCGAAGGACAGTTTCCTAAATGAATTTGTTTCACGCAGAGGCGCAGAGGCGCAGAGAGTAAGAGTTTGAAATCACTTATACTCCTAATAGACTCTTTTTGGCTTCTCTAAGGTAATCCGTTCCTGAATAGCTTCTTCTGCTAATCGAACATTTTCTTCTATTGGTATACCTTCTGCTGTCACCATTGGCGCATACCATGTAGCTTCCGAGTCAGGAGTACGACGACTCACTAGAATATTCAAAGCCTCCCAATCCTTGGGATGTTTACGTACATAGTCTTTCAACTCAGACCTCGACATTTGAACAAAATTAGGTTTCATCATTAAACCTCCAATTTCCTTCAGGGAAGATTAAAATTTCCATTTCATCGCCTGCAAGAATGTATACATATCGCTCAATTTCATCAAATCGAACTAGGTGGATGTCTAGAAGGCGGTTAGACAGCATTTCACAAACCCTCAGACAGGTTAGGGCTTGTACAGCAGTAGGATTATAAATGGTAGTTTCCTCAATTGTGACATAAATAATCTTAAAACGAATGTCGCAATTTTCGATTACAAGTCATTTCCAACGGCTGTTGTCCCTAATCCCCAATTCCCGAATTAAACCAATTTCAAATCAGGATATTCCGCAAACAAATCATCTGATGTCAGTGTATCTCCTTCTGCTTGGGGAGTCCACAAAACTTCAATTGCTAACAGTTGTTCACTGGGAAGACTACCAATTTGACGTAAAGCTTGACGCAAATCATCAGCATTATTAATAGCCGGAATTTCACATTTACCCAAAGTCGCTGCTAATAAGGTGACAATAATATATTCTCCTGGTCCTTCGCTAATCAAGCGGGTAGGGTTATCCACTTCACCAGCTAAAGCTTCCCGACTAGCAACAGCCTTGAGTTGATTATTGACATTAGAGAGAGTTTCTTCGCTAAACTTACTGCGTTCGGCTAAAGATAGACGATTAAATTGAGATTCTGCGGAATTTAGTTTTGCTTGTTGAGTTCCACCACCCGCATATACCCAGTATTCAGGGTGACGCAATAAAGCCAAACTAGCTTCTTGTAAAACTTCAGTTCTTCCTTCTGGGCTATTGGTATCAGCGGTTTCCGCAATGCGATTTAGTTCAGGTTGTAAATCTCTGGCTTGGGCTAATAAACCAACTTGTAACCGGGTGACAGACACCGAGGGATTGCTGCTATAGCTGACTTCTTCGGTTTCTCCACTGGTAACACGGCGAAAGGTTTGGACTAAAAAATTCGCCATTGCAAAAAAGATTAAAATCCCAAACAACCCACCAAAACCGCCGCCAAAACCCCATAAGGGTAAAAGAAACGGAAAGCCAAAACCACCACCATAAGGGGCATAGTAGCCGCCATTACCGGGCATACTTGTCCGGGGTGCATAAGTGCGGCTAGAAGGCATTCTAAAAGAACCACCACCAATTCTGCCACCACTACGGGCTGCTAAGGCATCATTAGCATGACTGAAAGCTAAGGTTAGCACTAAGCTAAAGATAAAGACGGTTTTCAATAGGGGTTTGAGGAATCCTTGTATTTTTTTACTCATAACACATTTATGGCGACAACTGTATTTTTATGATCACTTCCCCGGTTTTGAAGAAGACACTATCTCTAATCTACCGCCTCTTTTCTTGGTTAGGGTGGAAATAGGGAGAGATTTCTGGCGTTGATAACCGTACAAGGAAATATCTTGAGAATCAAAAAACTTTAGAATCAATTAATAATTTCTCATTCTCAGTGATGCCAAACTGATGTAATGATTAAATTCCAAAAGCCGTAGGGGTTTCCCCGCCCTCAATTGTATTGTTTTAGTTTCTTATCTGTTCCCTGTTCCCTTTTTTGTAATTTGGATAATTTATTGATATAGAGTAAATCACAAATTATTGAATTATTCAAATATCATAACCCATGATGTAATCATCCAGTACAAAGCCACTTCCAAAATCTATTACCTGACTATCAATAATTTTAAATCCAAATCTGGAATAGGCTTTAATGCCTTTTTCATTTCTTTTATTGACATTGAGGATTATTTGTTTGAGGTTCATTGTTTGGGCTTTTTGGCAAACATGAAATAACATCTTTTGACCATAGCCAAAACCATGTAATGATGGTAACAAGTAACATTTGTGTAATTTTAAATAACTGATATTGTTCAGCGTTTCTGAACTATAAGATAAATAACCAACCAATTCAGAATTATGTAAAACTTGATCATAAAATATGCCTTGGTGATAAATTTCATCTTCAATTACTCCTATTCCATACATTTTATTGAGCATATATTCAATTTGTGCATGGCTGAGAATTGTCGGATAATGGCTATACCAAATCTCTCGACTGATTTTTCTGAGTTCTCCCAAATCTGTATCTAATAACTGAGTAATGGTAATTGATGAGTTATTCATAGAGAGAATTATATTCTAATGAAAATTAAATGTGATGATTCTCAAATTAATTTACCATTTAATTGAGATTATATAGGAATAATATTGGATTTTAGAAATATACCCAGGGTGCTACTATTTAGAAAACAAGATAAAAAGCAGCTATGGCAATGAATGATACATTTGACACCCTAAATCAATCCTTATCTATCCCCAAGGTCAAGATTTTGACGATGTTTCGGCTAGGATTGTTTCAAATGGGGTTGAGTATGATGTCTATCTTGACTCTGGGAGTGCTTAACCGGGTCATGATTCAGGAAATCGCAATTCCGGCAACTATAGGTAGTTTAGTATTAGCCATCCCCTATTTTATCGCACCGACCAGGATTTTATTTGGGCAAATGTCCGACGCTAAACCCTTATTAGGTTATCATCGCACGGCTTATGTATGGGGAGGAGCAGGAATATTTGCGATCGCAGCATTTTTAGCGGTACAAGTAATGTGGCAGTTAAATGCCGCTAATATTGGTGATACCTGGACATGGACTACCCAAACCATCGGTTGGACAGCAGTTTTAGGGTTAGTGTTCGCAATTTACGGTTTAGCAATTTGTGCCAGTGGTACAGCATTTGCAGCTTTATTAGTGGATATTTCCGAAGAAGACAACCGTTCCCAAGTTGTGGGTATTGTTTGGTCAATGTTAATGGTAGGGATTATAGTGGGAGCAATCATCAGTTCCAGCCTATTAAAACAATTAGATGCAAACGCACCTCTAGAAACTTTACAAGCGGCAATTAATCGTCTATTTATAATAGTTCCCAGCATCGTTTTTAGTTTAGCAATTGTGGCCACTGTAGGGGTTGAAAACAAATATTCCCGTTTCTTGAATCGTGCCAATAAAGGAAATCGGGAAGATGGTATAACCTTAAAAGGTGCTTGGAAAATTTTAACAGCTAGTCCCCAAACAGGCTTATTTTTCGCATTTTTATTAGTGATGACTATCAGCTTGTTTATGCAAGATCCCATTTTAGAACCCTATGCAGGGCAAGTATTTAAAATGCCCTTAGCAGAAAGTACCAAACTCAACGTTTTTTACGGTACAGGGATATTAATTTCCTATGGAATCACAGGTTTTTTCATTGTTCCCCGTTTAGGTAAAAAAAAGACCATAAAGTTAGGTTGTATCTTAGTAGCAGTTGCCGCTTTATTAATAGGTTTTTCGGGATTTTCCGCAAATCCATCTCTCCTCAAATCAACTTTAGTTTTATTTGGTTTATCTACTGGTTTTGTCACCACCGCAGCCGTTACTTTAATGTTAGACTTAACAATTGCTGAAGCCGCAGGTACATTTATTGGTGCTTGGGGACTTGCCCAGTCTTTATCTAGAGGCATTGCTACGGTAATTGGTGGTACTGTTTTAGATTTAGGACGCAAGTTTTTACCCGATGATTTAGTCTTAGCTTATGGCATGGTATTTCTATTAGAAGCTGTGGGAATGTTGATATCAATTTGGTTTTTGAATCGAGTCAATGTTACAGAATTTCAAACTAACACAAAACAAGTTTTAGCCTCTGTTCTCGAAAGTGACTTAGATAATTAACAACCAACAACTAACAACTAACAAATAAAACATAACCAGGGATACATTCTATGAGTTACTACATTGCGCCTAGTTTTCTTGATAAACTTGCAGTTCATATCACCAAAAACTTCTTAAATATTCCTGGAATTCGCGTTCCTCTAATTTTAGGTATTCATGGACGCAAAGGTGAGGGAAAAACTTTTCAATGCGAATTAGTCTTTGAAAAAATGGGTATCGAAGTCACCTTAATATCTGGAGGAGAATTAGAAAGTCCAGACGCGGGAGATCCTGCACGGTTAATTCGATTACGTTATCGGGAAACAGCAGAATTAATCAAAGTGCGGGGGAAAATGTGCGTACTGATGATTAATGATTTAGATGCCGGTGCGGGACGTTTTGACGAAGGAACTCAATATACAGTAAATACTCAGTTGGTAAATGCCACACTGATGAATATTGCTGATAATCCCACAGATGTGCAGCTACCGGGAAGTTATGATTCCAATCCTTTATGTCGTGTCCCCATTATTGTTACCGGCAATGATTTTTCTACTCTCTATGCACCATTAATTCGTGATGGGAGAATGGATAAATTTTATTGGGAACCAAACCGTGATGATAAAATAGGAATTGTGGGGGGAATTTTTGCACCTGATGGACTTTCAGACCGAGAAATTACCCAATTAGTTGATACTTTTCCCCATCAATCTATTGACTTTTTTAGTGCTTTGCGTTCTCGGATTTATGATGAACAAATTCGTAGTTTTATCCATCAAATTGGGTTTGAAAATGTCTCTTTACGAGTTGTTAATAGTTTGGAGGGTCCACCAGCATTTAAAAAGCCAGATTTTACTCTCTCTCATTTAATTGAGTCTGGCAAATTTATGGTGAGTGAACAAAAACGGGTAGAAACTTCTCATTTAGTAGATGAATATAATCGTTTAAATCGCGGTAAAGCTTCTCAAGCAAGTTTAGCTGTTGTCGAAAGTCCAGTTAGCAAACCTACGGTTAATCAACCTACTCATCTAAGTTTAGAAACTCAAGAACAAGTTCGCCAAATTTTATCTCAAGGTTGTAAAATTGGCATTGAACACGTTGATGAAAGACGGTTTCGGACAGGTTCTTGGCAAAGTTGTGGTTCTTTTAATATTGATGCCCATTCCGATGCTATTTCTACTTTAGAATCTTGTTTATCTGAATATAGCGGTGAATATGTGCGTTTGGTAGGAATTGACCCACAAGCAAAACGACGGGTAGTAGAGACAATTATTCAGCGTCCCAATGACCCAAAATAATCAACAATGGATTGATAAAGTCAATCTAAGTAGGTTAGCATTGAAAATCGTCCTTATGGCAAGGCAAGAGGCAATAGTGAAGAGGGTTTGGGGAATTTTACTTTTCTTTACACAGATTGGTTTTATTGTGTTCACCCACCACCCACTTATTCAAAACTACTCCTGGTATTGGTCAAGTTATTTCTACTACTTTAGTTTCTGACTTACCAGAATTAGGTCATTTTTCCTAGACTTCAACTTTTTATTTGACCATCGCTTGACAATCAAGACAGTCGCTACAATGAATTAAGGAATCAAAACTGATAACTCAAAAGTTGAACCTCCGTTTTTTCTGGTAAACTCTTAGAGTTAATTAATACAGAATCATTGTTACTGCGGCGGACATTAATATTCGCACTCTGCATCAAATTCAGAAAATCATCTACTGGAGTAATGTCACACTTGCCACTTTCAGCCGCTTGAGTCCGATAATGGGTAGGAATAACTAACTTAGGATTTAAGATATCAATTGCCTGTTTTGCTTCTTGATGATTATAAGCTTTATCACTGCCGCCAACAGGAATAAATAATACATCAGGACGACCCATGAGAATTTTTTGTTCTAAGGTAATCGGTGCAGCAGCACCCCCTAAATGTAACAGATTAATTCCGCCTTGGTTCAATTTCCAGGCTATATTTTTCCCAAATTGTTTTCCACCCTTACGATCATGATCTGTGGTAATTCCCTGAAATTTAACGCCCCGAAACTCATAGACACCTGGCTGATAAACTAATTTGGGATTTCCCAATATTTTATCTATTGCCCCTTCATCTAATAATTGACTACTAATTAATACCAAATCTGATGGAACTTTTGGAGGACGATATTTAGCCGTACAGCCCAAATTGTTAAAGGGATTGATCAGAATTTTGATACCATTACCGATCAATAAAAAGCAAGTATGGCCTAACCACTGAATTGATACCCCACTAGATTGGGCATTTGCTGGAACTCGATCATCTAAATTGGTAACTATAGCCGTTACTAAACCTACTCCAGCATAGCCTATCAATTGTCGTCGTTTCATAAGAACACTCGCTTTACAAAGTTCGCAAAAAATTTCTCAGTAATTCCTTACCCAAAGCAGTTAGGACACTCTCTGGATGAAATTGGACTCCTTGAATGTGAGGATATTGCCGATGTCTCACGCCCATAATTGTGCCATCTTCTACCCAAGCTGTAATTTCCAATACTTCCGGGCAAGTTTCCCGTTCAATAACTAAACTATGATATCTGGTAGCGGTGAAAGGATTTTCTAAACCTTGAAAAATTCCTCTGCCTGTGTGCGAGACCTGAGAGGTTTTTCCGTGCATCAATTCTGGGGCGGAGACAATTTTACCACCGAAAACCTGACCAATACTTTGATGTCCTAGGCACACGCCTAAAATCGGTAGTTTATCTCCTAATTGGGCGATCGCACCCAGGGAAACTCCCGCATCATCTGGACGACCAGGACCTGGGGAAATTACCACTGCGTCAGGGTTTAATGCCCTAATTTCATCTATAGTAATCTTATCGTTTCGTACCACTTGCAGGTCATTAGCAACTGGGAAATCTACTGCTAATTCTCCCAAGTATTGTACCAAATTATATGTAAAACTATCGTAATTATCAATGACTAATATCACAATTTTTACCTGATTTTATTTAAAAATATCCAAGATGTTCCCTGAAAACGTCTCTACTGTTCACAATCTACCATTTAGAAAGTAGATAGAATTAATGTTGCTAAAGGAGGCAATATTAATGTAGAAGCAACCAATAAGGCTACTAAGGCAGAAACAAGTACAGCACCGGCAGCACAGTCTTTAGCAACTTTTGCCAACTCATGATAAGACTGTTTGACCGTTAAATCTACAATTGACTCAATGGCAGTGTTCACTAACTCTAGGGTTAAAACTAAACCGCTGGTTACAGAAATTATGGATACTTCCACTGTTTTTAACTGTAAAAATACACTTAGTCCAATAGCCAAGGCGCATACAGCCACATGAATCCGAAAATTCCTTTGAGTCTGAAAAGCGTAGGTAATTCCAGCCCAAGCATACTTAAAACTAACAAATAGATTAGAGGCAATCTGCCAGGAAAGTTCCCTATCTTTGGACACAAGCGTTGGTAAGCTATTATTTGTTGGTGATGACGAAACTTCTGGGGACATAGAGAGAAGAATGTGGGGGATGTGGGGGAGGTAGGGG
>NZ_JADEVZ010000004.1 GCF_015207875.1 Dolichospermum sp. LEGE 00240 | reverse complement strand
GCAGGGAGCAGGGGAGCAGGGGTATAAATTTATTTATTTACTTCTTTCTTCCTTCTGACTCCTGACTCCTGACTCCTGACTCCCGAATTCCTATCACTAATTACCCATTACTAATGATGGATGTGATAATCTAATAAGTAAGGGAAAACACAAAATTAAAATTCTCCAGTAAGAGATATCATACTGGTAGAAATGTGTCAACCCTGTCGAGGCTAGAAGTGCGATAATACGCCAGTTTGTGCGACCCGGTTAAATAAAATTGAGGTAGTATCTCAGGAGCGGTCAGTTTAATGGATTATATAGAAAAGGTGCTGGAAAAGCTGAAAGAATTAGCGCGAAAGTTAATTGACAGTCTGCTAGGTCCAGAGGCGGAACCGGAACTGATTCCGATTCCTGTACATGAGCGTTCTATGCGCCGTCGCTAAAATTTCTAAGGTGTGGGAGTTGAATTTGCCAGGTTTAAGTATTCTTGTGCTGCATGGGCCAAACCTAAATTTGCTGGGACTTAGGGAACCGGGGATTTATGGTTCGTTGACTTTGGCAGAAATTAATCGCTTGTTAGAGTCCAAAGCAATGGAACTGCAAGCAGAGGTGTTGCCTATGCAGTCAAATCATGAAGGGGTTTTAGTAGATGCTATTCACGGGGCATTAGGAAAGCATCAGGGGATTGTGATTAATGCTGGGGCTTACACTCATACTAGTGTGGCTTTGCGGGATGCGATCGCTGCTGTTAATTTACCTACTGTTGAAGTACATCTGAGTAATATTTATCGTCGGGAAGATTTCCGTCATCATTCTTATATCGCACCAGTGGTAATTGGCCAAATCAGTGGCTTTGGCGCTCAAAGCTATTTGTTGGGTCTGGAAGCACTGGTGTATTATTTAAGGCAGTAATAGGTGACAGGTAACAGGTGACAGGTGACAGGTGACAGGTGACAGGTAACAGGTGACAGGTGACAGGTGACAGGTGACAGGTGACAGGTGACAGGTTACAGGTGACAGGTTACAGGTGACAGGTGACAGGTTACAGGTGACAGGTGACAGGTGACAGGTGACAGGTGACAGAGAAGAGGGAAGAGGGAAGAGGGAAGAGGGAAGAGAGAGAGGGAAGAGGGAAGAAAGAGTTATTTCAATCACCAATCACCAATTACCAATCACCAATCACCAATTACCTATTACCAGTTAAAAATTATGCGTTATTCTCTTGTGAATCGGGTGAGGGGGACAATTCTCGGAGCATTTTTAGGAGAGAGTTTATCTAACCCGAATGGTTTTAATTTGGGTAGGATTGCGGTTTTGGGGACGGAAAGTTTAATTAGTTTGGGTAAGTTGGATGTAGAGGACTGGTTGAAGCGTCAAGAAGCGGCAGATATTAAATTAGAAAAAAATATTAATTCTTGGGGACAAATGATTCTCGCTACATTACCGGTGGTGATGTTTTTTCATGAAAATCCTGTAAAAATGCGAGAAAATATTTTAGAACTGCAAAAAATATGCAAGTGGCAAGATGAGCCGATGGTGAGAGATGCTAGTTTAATCATAGGATATGCGATCGCTCAATCCCTGAATGAAAAACTTAATCCCCGCACATTAATTTCGGAAACAGTGAGTTTTTTAGATAGAACATCAACTTCATTACCACAACAATTAATAAAAGTCAATGATTTATTAAAAAAGGGTGTAGGACTAGAAACAGCAATCAGGGAATTAAGTAGTCCAGAACAATTAACTAGTAATATTGGTTTAGCTGTTTACTGCTTTCTGAGTACCTTAGAAGACTTTTCTCTAACTATATTAAGAGCTAATCAAAATCACGATTTTGCCAGTCCAGATATTACAGGTGCAATTGCTGGAGGATTATCAGGTGCATATAACAGTACGGTTGGTATACCTGTAAGTTGGCAAATTTCCTCCTCCGTCACCAATTCCCCTGTATGGGGACTTCACAGTTTTAACCAGATGTTAAAATTAGCCGATATAATGATGGCGGCATGGGCTGGAGTATATGACTTTAGTGATCATTTTGGCGAATGTGTAGAGACACGGTATACTGTTTTTGCTGCTCCTCATATTATTCGTAGACGTTGAAATTAATTGGGCAGTAAATTTGAAGACTGTCGTATTTAACTCTGAAGGGGGTCAAATACGAACCTCTATCTCTTCTTAAGTTATTACACAGCTTGGGTAGTGTGCCGGAGGCATCAGCCATACTTGGGGTATTTCGCGGTAGGAAAGATGAAAACGCAGCAATTTTTGCAGTCCTTGAGTCAGCAATTAAAGCAATGGCAGCGACAGTATAAAGTGCTATTCCGTAAAGGAAAGCATCAACATAAGCTGCATAGGAATTTTTTCAAAAATCTACTTCTATATTTATCAGCAAATAGCCATCAAGGAAAACAAGGTCAACGGGGACAAACACAAACATCAACTACTAAATTCGTGAGAAAAACTGGTGGTGTTGATAAAGTTATTTTCAGATGGTTACACCAAAAATGCTCCTCAATAATTTTGGTGTTAGCAGTATTATCATTGACAAGTGTGGTGGGTCATGATTTATATAACCAGCCAAGAATGAAAGTTGATAATATTGCCTTGCAAACATTTATTGCCCCCTACACGGATAATATTGAAAACCGAGAAGAGACAGAACAGAAACGCAAAGATGCTATAGATAGGTCTGTGCCAGTTTTGATGATTGATAACCAGATCAATGATAAAATTAATGAGCATTTAGAAGAAATTTTAGATACAGGTAATCAACTGCGAGGAATAGTTGGTATTTTTCCGTTTTCTGCTACTTCAGTTTTATCAATTCCTACTCAACGTTATTTGAGGAATTTGCCTGAATCAGAATGGCAAAAGCTTAAATTAACTTTAGAAACTAATAGAAACCAAAATTTAAGCAAACAAAATTCCCAATTTTTGTTAATGCCGCAAAATTCAATAAATGGCAGAAAGTCCTCTGCTTCATCTAATTCATCAAATGTTCCGATCGTATCGTTGCCTAGTTATGGAAATCATAGTGATGAAGCGTCGTTTATTCAAGCGTTGTCAGAACTACAAGCTTATCAATTTACTGCTTTAGAGGCTGATTTTTCAGAACTAATTACCCAAATATCCCAAATTAGGCAAGGATATAATCAAGCCCTAGATAAAGTATCACAGCTAGAAAATCAACAGATTCAAAGAATTTATACAAAATCTGTGATTTTAGATTTAACTGATAATGATTGGTTAAAAATGCAAACTGGAGTTCGTCAAATTGCCGAGCGAATTCTGGCTCAAGGTATATCGGCTGGATTACCCAAATCTATTTTGAATAATGCAGTTAGTTTACAAGTGGAATTATCTGTACCTATTGAAGCTGAATCATTAACAAAAAATATATTGCTGGCGGTATTACAACCAAATATTAAACAAGATGAGGCCCAAACTAAACAACAGGATCAACAGGTAGCTGATAAAATACCGTCTGTGATGATGCAGATCAGAAAAGGAGAGGTAATTGTTAGTAAAGGAGAACAAATTACAATTGGTAAATTTCAGATATTAGAACATTATCGCATGATTGGCAGACAGGTGAATTGGCTGGGTTTAACAGTTGTAGCAATGGTTGTGACTGGAGGAATTCGGGTTTTTGTGTGGTTGGAAAGAAAAAGTCATAATTATTTACGACAACGCGATCGCCTATTAGTTCTCCTGCTGACTCTGAGTGTTCCTGGAGTATTGGCAATCAGTTTGCCCTATACTACTTGGAGTGCAATTGGTTTATTATTAGGCAGTTTTTATGGACCAACCGTAGGCATAACGGTGGTAGGGTTATTGTCGCTGATCCTACCAATTACCACAGATACAAATATGCTAGTATTGTTGGCTGGGGCTGGAGGAGGGATGTTAAGTAGTTATATAGCCCATAGATTGCGATCGCGTGAAGAATTAGCCTTATTAGGTGTTGTCACTGCTCTCACCCAAGGTGGTGTATTCTTATTATTAAAAATCCTCACTGGCGGGGTTTTTGGTTCGGGTTGGTATATCTTCCAAGAAGCTGGTTTATTTGCTGTATCTGGTTTGTCTTGGAGTGTGGTGGCTTTGGGTTTAAGTCCTTATCTGGAGACACTATTTGATGTGATTACTCCCATCCGCTTGGCGGAATTAGCTAACCCTAATCGCCCATTATTAAAGCGTTTGGCAACAGAAGCCCCAGGAACTTTTCAACATACTTTATTAGTGGCTACTTTGGCGGAGGCCGCAGCTAAAGAATTGGGTTGTAATGTAGAATTAGTCAGGGCGGGAACTCTGTATCATGATATTGGTAAAATGCACGATCCTTTGGGATTTATTGAAAATCAAATCGGCAGTCCCAATAAACATGAAACAGAAATTAAAGATCCTTGGCAAAGTGCTGAGTTAATTAAAAAGCACGTGACAGAAGGGTTAGTCATGGCCAAGAAACACAGTTTACCAACGGCAATTCAGGCTTTTATTCCCGAACATCAAGGCACAATGGCGATCGCCTATTTCTATCACCAAGCCCAACAAATAGCCCAAGAAAACCCGAATATTATAGTAGATAAAGCCGATTTTTGTTATGATGGTCCCATCCCCCAATCACGGGAAACAGGCATTGTCATGTTGGCAGATTCTTGTGAAGCCGCATTACGCAGTCTCAAAGATGCTACTCCAGAAAAAGCCTTGAATATGCTGAATAATATTCTCAAAGCCAAATGGCAAGATGAACAATTAATAGATTCGGGCTTGACAAGAGAGGAAATGCCAAAAATTGCCCAAATATTTGTGGATGTTTGGCAACAATTTCATCACAAACGGATTGCTTATCCGAAAGCAAAAGCTGGTAATTCGTGATTAAGGTCAGGCTGCATAGAATTAGAATTTAAGAATAATTGACCGCAGATGAACGCAGATAAACGCAGATAAAGACTGATGAATTATATTTGGATTTTAATGGTTAAACTAGAGATAGAAAAATCACAATAGGAAGATTATGATGAGCGATCGTGACTATACCTTAATTATTGACAAAAGTGGTAGTATGTCCACACCCGACCAAGTGGGCGGGAGAACTAGATGGCAGATAGCCCAAGAATCTACCATTGCTTTAGCCAGAAAGTGCGAGGAATTTGATCCAGATGGCATTACAGTTTACGTATTTTCCGGCAGATTTAAACGTTATGAGAACGTTACCGCTGCCAAAGTAGCCCAGATATTTCAGGAAAATGATCCAGCCGGGACAACCAACTTAGGAAGTGTACTTCAAGATGCCTTGAATAACTACTTTCAACGCAAAGCTGCCGGTACTACCAAACCTAATGGAGAAACCATTTTAGTCATTACTGACGGTGAACCAGATGATCGCAAAGCCGTATTTGAAATTATCATCAGTGCAACTCGACAAATGGAAAAAGATGAAGAATTAGCAATTTCCATGATTCAAGTTGGTTCAGATCCTCAAGCCACCAAATTTCTGAAAGCTTTAGATGATCAATTACAAAGTGTTGGTGCTAAATTCGATATTTGTGATACCGTAACTTTAGATGATTTAGAAGACATGAGTTTGGCTGACGTTTTAATGAATG
Organism: Dolichospermum sp. LEGE 00240; assembly: GCF_015207875.1. Classification (GTDB taxonomy): domain Bacteria; phylum Cyanobacteriota; class Cyanobacteriia; order Cyanobacteriales; family Nostocaceae; genus Dolichospermum; species Dolichospermum gracile. The sequence goes on along the minus strand of NZ_JADEVZ010000004.1, from coordinate 133,052 downwards.
CCATCACTGATTAATTAACAAAAATTTCTCAAATCTGGAGAGTTTAGTCATGCTAGAAAACCGTGATTACACCTTAATTATTGATAAAAGCGGTAGCATGGCTACCCCAGATCAAAAAGGTGGGAGAACTAGATGGGCAACAGCACAAGAATCTACTTTGGCCTTAGCCAGTAAATGTGAACAATTTGATCCAGATGGTATTACTGTTTATTTGTTTTCTGGAAAGTTTAAACGTTATGAAAATGTCACATCTGCCAAAGTAACACAAATTTTCACAGAAAATGATCCTTCTGGAACAACAGATTTAGCTGGGGTTTTGAAACACGCTACCGATGATTATCTGCAACGTAAAGCCTCCGGTACAACTAAACCCAACGGAGAAACAATTTTAGTAGTTACTGACGGTGAACCAGATGATCGTAAAGCTGTCATGAAGGTAATTATTGAAGTTTCTCGCCGTTTGGATAGAGATGAAGAATTAGCTATTTCTTTTATCCAAGTCGGTAATGATCCTCAAGCTACCCGCTTTTTGAAAATATTGGATGATGATTTGCAAAGTGCAGGTGCTAAGTTTGATATTTGCGACACCGTTACAATGGATGAGATGGAAGATATGAGTTTATCAGAAGTTTTGCTCAATGCCATTACTGACTAGCACCGCTCCGCGGAAATCAACAGATTTTGGATTGATTCCACATTGGTGATTTTTGATTACTTCCGTCCTGAAGGGGCGGGAAACCTCTACCGAAAAGTCCCAATCTAAAATCTGAATTAAAAATTAAAAAAGTAGATCCCCCACTTTTTATATCAATTCATAATTTGTTGATAAGATCAAAAAAGAAGTCGGGGATCTTATCTCTTTGAGGAATTACAAATATGGATTCCATTGACAAGCTATTAGCTGAACTCAAAACTGAATATACAGAACCGAAAACCACAGCACCACAAAATCATTTAACCCCAGTTAAATTGATTTCACCGACAATAAAATCGGATGTATTCATAGATAATTTGTTATCAGAAGTCCAAGCTGATTTGGCGGAAAATAAAGCCGAATATATCCAATCCAACCCGACAAAACCAGAAAATAGGTTATCCCCTATTCAATTTGTTCATTCACCTGATCCTAAGTCAGATGTATTTGTCAACAACTTATTAGCAGATGTACAAGCTGATATTTTAGCAAAAGATGCGGCGATCGCACTGCGAAAACAACAAGAATTAACACAGGAGAAAATTCGTCAAGAAAAACTTCAAGTTAAACAAAAAGCAGCTTTACAAAAATCTGCTGAACAATGGTTAGATAAATTAGATCCATTGTCATCAGAAGGAATATGGTTTGAAAAATTTGCTGAAGGTTATCCTAACAAATTATTAGCCGCAATTGATTATTTGCAAACTAATTCCTAAATCTGCCATCCCTGTTGAAACTTTAAAATTAAAGAACCAGAAAAAATCAGTTAAATGATCAATTCTGATTTCTGCGTTCACAGACTAAAATGGTATTTGGTCAGTAACAGTGAGGTTTGTTTCTCCTGGCATTGACTCTACTTTTGTTTCCTCTGGGGTTAATTCTACTTGTCTTTCCCATCCTCTTGATTCTACAGCCGTTCGGGATGCAGGATATGGAAATAAACTTTTAAATCCAGCCAAACGTTCTTTTAATGCTCCTGGTGCAGTATTCCAAAGACTTTCATAATAGAAAAAAGCCACACCCAGTCCCCGTTGTTGGGCGGCACGGACTTGAGATTGAATCTGTTGCATTGATACCGGTTTAGTTCTTAAACCTGCCATAACACCGATTCCCGCAGGAATTTTTTGTTTTACTTCTTCCATTTCTGGACGGGAAAGCTTGCCAATAAAATGATCTAAATTTTCCTTATAAACTTGCACAATTAACTCATCTACTATGTCTAATCGTACCCAGTTCAACCAATCTTGGAGTTGAAATTTATAGGCATGATTATAGTAATTAGGTGAGACAGAGAAAATCATGTTCGGTTTGATTTGTTTAACTGTTTGATTCAGTCTCACCATGAATTCTGTAATTTTATTTGCCCGCCAATTTACCCATTCTGGGTTTTGAGGATCACTTGGTGGCGTTTTTTTGGTTTCTTGTTGATATAAGGCAACTGTATATTTATCGTAGCCAAATTCCGAAGGTAAACTTGTATGGTCATCAAACTGAATACCATCAAGATTATATTTTTGAGTAAGTTCTACTAGAAGATCACTAATAAACTGTTGGACTTGGGGATGAAATGGATTTAACCATGAAACCTCTCCGCCGGCACTAATAGATGTTTGAGTCCCATCTTTTTTGCGTGTTAACCATTCTGGTTTATTCATGGCTAATTCTGAACTGGGAGGAGTCATAAACCCAAATTCAAACCAAGGAATTACTAGTAAGTTTTGCCGATGGGCTTGATCAATTAAATCGGCAAGAATATCATGTCCATCTAAGCCTTGAAATACAAATGGTTGGATTTCTAGACGTTTGGCTACTTCACTGGGATACATGACATAACCAGAATTCCAAACTACGGGATAGACAGTGTTAAAGTTGAGTTGTTGCAGTTTTTTGACTGCTTCCTGAACTTTAGTCCTATCTTTAAGAATATCGAGATCATTACTTGTCATCCATACACCACGAATTTCTTGACGTGATGTTTGGGCTGTTACAGGTGTAAAGGTGTTTCCCCATAAAACCATGAGTAAGGAAATTAAAAACAAAGGCAGAAATAACTTTTTAAGTATTTTCTGAAAACCAAATGGATAGAAATTGAATCTCATTTTAATTTGAAACTATGGCAATGATATAGTAAAAGTCAGAAGTTAAGAGTATTTTGTTGTATGGTTTTTGCTGTAAATTGTGGATCTCGTGCCAATACATCCAAATATATTAAATAACTTCAATGTATTTGACGTATTTAATCAAAAGTAGTGCCTGTTCTGAAAAATTTTTGGCTCTTCGGTACTTGTTATGCTAAATTACCAGTCGGTAATAGGTAGGGAACAGGGCAAAGAGAAAAAAATTCGCCATAATATTCAAAAATATGGCTTATTTCTTTTGCACAGCCAGCTTTATGAGATTTCTTTGTTCAGATTTTGCATATTATGTACTCAAAAGGCAAATTTTTTTATGGAATGCAAAAAAATAAGTTTTGAGATTTTATTGATTGACAATGAATTATATCTCAATCTGGTTCAGTTAAACATAAATTTTGCTGCTTTTTGCCGATACTTTGCGCCTCTACACTGTGATTTTCTTCTATCAGTGGTAGCTTGACTGTAAATGTTGATGCCAATTAGTACCAAGATACCGATAAAAGGTTGGGTTGACCTAAGGAAACCCAACAGAATTCTGAATCATGTTGAGTCAAGATTCCTCCTGACTCCTAACCTCATTTAGTTTAGTCGCCATTCCCAAACCGCTTGATTAGATCTTCAGGACGAAGATTAGAAATAAATTCGCGGAAAGCTTCCTGTTCCGCCTCATCAGCATCACGGTCTACGGGAATAGAAGCATCAGCTACTACTTCTTCCATGACCCAGATCGGAGTATTTGTTCGGAGAGCTATAGCGATCGCATCACTCGGACGCGCATCAATTTCTTTTTTGACATCCCCTTGCTGAAGAATCAACGCTGCATAAAAAGTGTCTTTTTGCAAGGTATGAATAATAACTTTATCTAAAGTCATATTCCATGTTTCTAGCATATTCACAATCAAATCGTGGGTTAAAGGTCGAGGCGGCTTTTGATTTTCCATTGCCCCCATAATTGCTCTGGCCTGTTCTTGACCTATATAAATAGGCAAAGCGCGACGATCTGAACCATCCTTCAAAAGTACAATTGGGCTGCGGGTGATCGCATCTAATGCTATACCAGCGACTTTCATTTCTATCATTGGTTCAGCCTCTAAAGTTCTTTAATCGCTTGGAAATATGTAACAGATAATACACTCTTCATCAAATTAAGAATTAAAAATTAAAAATTAAAAAAAGCAGACTCAACCAGCTTTTTAGGAATTTTTAATGGTTATTTGACTGTTGCTGTGGTGTACTAGCAATTAGGTATAAATAAACTAATTTCACACCATCTTAACAACTAATTTATTTATCTTTCATATTTTATCCTTCTTTAATCTTCCGATTCAAGTATGCCTGGGGATTGATGTTAATATGTTAATATTCATCTACCAGAATTGGGAAAGAAATTAAAATGGAAAAGCTTTACATTTTTTCCGAGAATTATTAGTTAATTTCCGCCAAAATTAGGGAATAAATAAAATTAGTTTTGCAAAAGCTGTGTTTACAGGATTAATTCAAGGTTTGGGAACGATAAAACCCGTAACGGGAGATTTGTGGCAGATTAGTTATCTTAATCAGTCAAAAATGCTCATTCAGGACTTAGCCTATGGTGATAGTGTAGCAGTAGATGGCGTGTGTCTAACAGTTGAAGAAATCTTAAAAGATGGGTTTATTGCCACCGCTTCACCGGAAACCCTCCGCCGCACCACATTGGGTCAAGAAGAAACTCAACAAAGATCCGTTAATTTAGAACCGTCCCTGCGGGTAGGCGGTAAAGTTGGCGGTCATTTTGTCATGGGTCATGTAGATGGAATTGGTCAGTTAATAACATCTGAACAAACAGCTAGTTCGTGGGAAATGACCTTTGTTGCCCCACAGGCGATCGCTCGTTATATAGTTCCTAAAGGTAGCATTGCTGTCAATGGTATCAGCCTCACCGTAGCTGCATACAAATCAGAATCATCTCAATTTACAGTCGCCGTCATTCCCCTGACCTACAGCGAAACCAATCTCAGTCATTTAGTAGCAGGAAGTTGGGTAAATTTAGAAGGAGACATCCTGGGTAAATACGTAGAAAAATTCCTAACTCCTGGAAATAATCACCAACAAGAGGAAATTACAACCGCCTTCCTCACAGAAAACGGATATTTGTAGGAGTCAGGAGTTCGGAGTTCGGAGGAAGAAATTGAAGAATAGAGCCTGAAATTTCTCCCTTGCTCCCTGCTCCCTGCTCCCTGCCCAACTACCGAGCCTGGGCTGTTTTCACCCCTGCTGTGCCTTGTGCCAATTGGCTGAGACCACCTTGTAATTGCACACCGGGGTCAACAGCCACCCATCCATTTTGGGTGAGGTGACGGACTTCAAAGTGGAGGTGTGGTCCTGTAGAATTGCCAGTGCTACCAACTCGACCAATAACAGTTCCTGGTTCTACCCACTGTCCAGGTTGAACAAGGATTTCTGACATATGCCCGTAGAGACTTTGTTGAGCAGAACCGTGATTAATGATTACAGCCAAACCATAACCACCTAACCAGTTAGCTGATTCTACTTGACCTCCAGCCGCTGCTAAAATTGGCGTTCCTGTGGGCGCACCTAAATCTGTCCCCGCGTGAAAACGGCGATCGCCTGTGATAGGATGAACACGCCAGCCAAATAAAGATGTAATTGGTGCAGCCACCGACAGGGGGAAAACTATTCCCGAACCGCCACTGGCACCACGATAAGCCAGTGTATTAGTATAAGGAACTTCTGGCAAAACTGATGCCAAAGAGAAGTCATAAGACACCATACTCGGACGAGGAGCAACATTACCCTCTATCATTGGCGCAGGTAAACTACCTACCTGGGGAGCAATAGGGGTAGAACTAACCTTGGTCGTGCTAAATTCCCTAGGACTAGGAATAAAGTTATTAGCATGATAGGCCGCCTTGGTATGACTAATGGTATTAGTTCTGGAAATCCGCCAATTATTTTGATTTTGAGGTGGACTGATTTTGCTAACACTACTAGCCACAGCCTCAGTCACATTCTTACTTTGATTACTGCTTGCAGTTATAGTTTTCCAGCCTACTTTTTTATGTGCAGAGACGGTCACTACTTTCGCTACTTCACTTTTCTTCAGCCAAGTTGGTGATGATTCTTGAGACTTAGCCACAGCAGGAGTTTGTGTAGATTTAGCGCAAGTGGCAGACACCGTTGCCCCACAACCCTTAGAACGTTCTGTTACCACCACAGAACTAGGTGGTTCATAGTTACTTTCGCCTACATTTTTATATTCATTCGTATCAATGTAAGCGCTGTTGGAATCCCGGGGTTTATTCTCTGTATCCTTAACAATGTCTTGAGAATTATTACTTTGCTGAGGGACTTCTGGCAGTTTTTTAATTACAGAATCAACTTCACTCACACTAGCAGTAGGTTGAGTCTCTTCACTCTTAGCAACACCTTTGCTATTTAGCCTCTTTTTCAGATTAACTCGGCGGACAGAAAAATCTGGTTGTGGCTTCGCTGTTTCGGAAACACCAGCTTCTTTCTGAACTGGATTTGTGACTGCTGTTGGTTGAGAATTCTCAATAGTAGGAACAATATTGTCTATTGACGAAGTGTCCGATTGAGCAGTTACAAACCCGCCGCTAAGAAGACTGAAGCTACTTAATAAACAGATACCTTGTACTGGTAATCTAGAAGCAAGGCGTTTACTTGTACCGCCGTAGTAAAAATTTTTATGGGCAGATTTATGGTGCTGCGTCATTTTTTCTCTTTTGTTGTGTGTAATAAAGGGTGAACTACCCACACTGACTTGGAGTACCAAGTACAGTGTCGGCTTCTGTACTCATAGGGGAGTGCCGCAACTTAGACTTTCGACCGAGTTTTGGTCTTATCCTCCCTCCTACAGCAGAGACGGCTGTACCTTCCGCCTTGATGATTCTGATACCCTCTACTCTAATATTTATCGCTGCGTTTCCATCTCTATCATGATGACTACCACAATGAGGACAAGTCCATTCACGGACATCTAGTACATCACGGCGTAAATAAAGCAACCATATTCAGTCGCCAAAAAGCCTACTGTACATTAGTTTTGACTTTTGACTTCCGCCCTGCGGTACTAGTGGCATATCACTCACTTGATAAAAACAATTAGAACAGAGCTTAGAACTGGGAAACCATCTATCAATCTCCACTAATTTACCACCTTTACGTTCTAGCTTATAGGCTAAAAAATTAGTGAATGTTCCCCGTCCAACATCAGATATTGATTTTGCCAAATTGTGATTACGAACCATGCCTTTGACATGATAGCGAAGCTTGGCGATCGAAGGAAGCCATAGATTCTCTACTATAACAGCTTAGCTATCGCTGACTAACTTATAACTAAGTTTATGTAGAAAATCTTGCCGCGAATTGCTAACTCGTTCGTACACTTTGGCAACAACTTTTCTATATCTATTTCTTGATTTACTTCCCTTTTGTTTACGTGCTAATTTTTTCTGTTTGCGTTTAAGGTTTTTTTCCTGCTTGGCAAGGTGTTTAGGGTTATCATATAAGACAACCTTTTCACCATTAGTGACAACAGCAAAATGTTTTAATCCTAAATCAATACCATAAATCTTCCCTTCGGAAATAGTTGAATTTTCCCTTGTGTTGAGCGAAGTCGATAACAATCACCTAACCAAATAGTACAACACGGCGTAAATAAATCAACCATTATCAATCGCCAAAAAGCTTGCTCAGTATTAGTTTTGACTTTTGACTTTTGACTTCCGCCTTGCGGTAATAGTATCTTCTGCTTTTTTGAGAATAGGAAGTAATGCGTTGAGTGCAGCACGGCTAAGTCCTTTACTCGTCTCTTTATAAGTCTCAATTGACTTATTTAGAGCATAATTCCACCACCATCTAGCACATCCAAAAGATTGCGCTAGTTGTGTTTCCTGTTCTTTTGATGGATATATACGAACTTGAACAGCCTTGTGTATCACTCAAATCACCTCCTCATGAAACAGAAGTTTGACGATAACCCAAGCTAATTGTACCCGGTTGGACGGAAATTTCTGGTGTTAAAGTTGCTTTCGCATCATCAGTTGTCATTTTTAAACGCAGATTACCTTCTTGAGTCACGCCAACTACTTTACCTAAAAAATTATTGACATAAACCTGATCACCCATATTTGTAAGTACATCAAGGTAGTGAGACAAAAGTATGTTTATTCCTTCTGTCTGTAGACACTCTATACCGGACTTAATTCCTATTAAAACCTGTGAGGTGAGGATTTCTAGGTGATCAAACATCTGACAATTCTGGGAATTTTGCCATAATTGCAGATTAATTCCCGTTTCTGGAACTTGATTTGCCCAATTAATCCCCACACCAATGATAGCTTGAGTGATTTGTCCTTGATTGACCTTGGTTTCAGTTAAAATGCCGCCTAACTTGCGACCATCTAATACTAAATCATTTGGCCATTTTATGCCCACAGGTATACGAAATTTTCTTAATTGTGCTGTAATTCCCCAAGCACTAGCCAAGGTAAGTTGATAACTGCTGGTAGCTGCCAAATTAGGAGCTATTGCCATTGAAAGATATAAGCCACCCTTATCAGACTGCCATTCCCGACCCCATTGCCCTCTGCCGGCGGTTTGCTGGGTGGCAATAACTACAGAGCCAGGTTTTTCGCCTTGGTCAATTAGTTGCCACAGGGTTTGATTTGTGGAGGATAAGGTGTTAAAAATATGTAGAGAGAATGGTAAATCTTGATGCTTATATTCTGCTTTTAAGCTATTTACCAAAAGTTGCTGATTAAATTCCACCATTTGTCAGTTGTCGGTTGTCAGTTGTCGGTTGTCGGTTGTCAGTTGTCGGTTGTCAGTTGTCAGTTGTCAGTTGTCGGTTGTCATTGGGTAATTTTATTCTTCCTTCTTCCTTCTTCCTGAACTCCTGACTCCTGACTCCTGCTGTAGCATTGATTGAAGGTTATTAATTGTCTATTGAGGTTTGGTTAAAGATGCACACTTGGCAATGGCACGATTGGGAAGGTCTACCTTACTTAACTTGTAATCTTCTAGAACCCTGGTCTCATGGTTTCTTTACCCAACAGTTTTGGCCACGCTTACCTCATCAGCTAACTCCGGTTCTACAACCCGATGCTTTAGCTTATCGCTTGAAACAGGTACATGGCAATACTGTTTTAACTCCCCAGGAAGTTGATGATCATGTCAATACCAGTGATGATGATTTGGCCTTGGCAGATGGTTTGATTAGTCATCAACCTTTGCAAGCTGTGTGGGTAGCTTCTGCTGATTGTACACCTGTGTTGATTGGCGATGTCAAAACCGGACAGGTGGCGGCTTTACACGCTGGTTGGCGGGGTACAGCGGCGAAAATTGTGCCTGAAGCGATCGCCAGAATGCGATCGCATGGTAGTAATTTAATAGATTTGCGAGTAGCAATGGGTCCGGCTATTGCTGGGGAGGTTTACCAAGTCTCTGTGGAAGTGGCTGCGGAAATTGGCAGTACCATTGTCCCAGATGGTCAACCAGAAGCAGTTGTTTCGGCTTTGCACAATTTACCCAATTCACCTTTGCTGAGAGATCCAGAACCGGGAAAGGTGCGTTTAGACGTGCGCCGGGTCAATGCTTTACAATTGGAACAATTAGGATTTAGTGTAGAACAAGTGGCGATCGCTCCCTATTGTACTTTCCAAACTCCAGAACATTTCTTCTCCTATCGGCGAGAAAAAGAGAAAAAGGTGCAATGGTCGGGAATCGTCAGTGCAGGTAAATAATCAACGGACGAGCCAGTATACTAAATAACAATTTCTCAAAAAATGCTTACAAGCAATCTCCCAAGTCTGTATTCAAAATGAAGATCATGCAAGTTATAGGTATAACAGCTTATCATATTCATGGGATAATCCTCTAGATATATCTCGCTCAATGAGCAAAAAGCCTATTGGAGAGATACTACCCACCAGAATTATCACCACAAGTGTAAAACTAGTAATCTCAGAGACAGAAAACTACAATTTTCAAACTTTTTCTATACTAGTATAAACAAAACATAAAGAGACAAAATCATGACTAATATCCAAACAAAAGCCAATGACGATATCCAAGAAAAAATCCAAGAAGAAGTGGAACAGGCTCGCACTGTATGTGATATCTCAGGTAGCACCTCCCCTGAATGTGCTGCGGCGTGGGATGCTGTAGAAGAATTACAAGCTGAAGCTTCTCATAAACGTCAAATTAAACCCAAAAACTCTTTAGAGAAATACTGTGATGATAATCCAGAAGCAGATGAGTGCCGTCTGTATGAAGACTAAGACCAGGAGTTGTACCTGTTTTATCAAGTGATAATTTTTTGGTATATCAATGGGTTTAAGCACCATTAATCAACGGATTTGAACCAGACGGGGAATAAACTCCCCGTTTCTTACGCTGGAATCAAGTCCAGTTATTAAGAGACTACAAATTTTTCTATTTTTTGATTGACTTTATGACACAAGTATGGTTTAGACCCTATGTTTGGATGGACTACCGACTGGCGTTATTATTTACGCTGATTATTCCATTAATTCTTCTGGTTTGGACATTTGTACAAAAAGCAGAAGGAATGCAGCACTTATTAATGATTTACTGGCGAGTAGCTAGTTTATTAGCTATTAGTATGTACTTGATGATTGGTGGTTTCGGAGTCAGTTTCATCTCCGCTTTAATGTCGCAAATTCTCATTCCTATATCGCTATGGTTTTGGGTAGACATCAATGATGAAATTGACTATTATCCCAATAGTCCATTAAAATTGATTTTTACTTCTTGGCGTTGGGCAACAACAGTTTATTGTAGTTTAGGAGCAATAGCGCTGATACCTTTTTTGGGGTGTGCTTTTTCAGGAACTGCTCTCAAAACTCCTTACTGTAGCGTTTGGTTAGAAGCACCATTACTATTTAAAGACTATTTTCACCATAATAGCAAACCTGCTTTCCTCGGATTTTTAGGCATAGTTACTTTAGGAATTTACATAATTTATTTAAGTTATTTTGTCGCGGTTAAACTTGGCAAATATGGACGTTCAGCTTCACATTAAGTAGGTTGGCGTTGAAAATTGTCGTTATGGCGAGGCAAAAGGCAAGAGGCAAGAGGTAAGAGGCAATAGGCAATAGGCAAGAATGAAGAATGAAGAGGTTTTGGGCGATTTTACTTTTCTTTACATTCCGGTTTTAGCTGAATGCTTACCATCAAATTAATCACAAAAATCATAGTCCCGACTGCATGAATAACTCTATTAGTAAAAGACTGGAAAAATATACAATTAAAAAATCCCAAGAAGTTCTCATTATTAATGTAGAAATTGATAATGAACCAGATCAAATTGCCGTGTTTAAAGGCTTTTCTAGTTCTTTGATGCGTCCAACTGCTTATGATCCCGATGTTCCAGTGTTACCAGATACAGCTACAATTATCACAATTGACCGCATAGCAAGTCCTTATAATCCTGACTCACCCCGTTATCTTCAACAAGATATTTCTTGGGAAGATATGCAAGTTTTATTATCTGAAGTTGGGGTTTAGAATTGGTAATTGGTAATTGGTAAGATTTTTTTGAGTTTTGAATTGTTAATTTTAAATTGTTAATATGTCCAGTTCTGGATACACTTTACCTGTTTTTGCTTGTGCTGCTGCGGTTGCGGCTTTGCATTGGTTACGTCATCATCAACCTTTGCAGATTACTACTGTAGACTTAATTGAACCTGCGGAAATTGCTGAAATACCCATTGAACAAGTAGCGGGAATATCGGAAAATCAGGCTTTGGCGATGACTCGTAGTAATCCGGGTGATAATCTAGATTTAACGAAGAATACACCAATTTGGGCTGTAGTGACATGGTATGAAGGAGATGGAGAAACGGTAATTATTCAGGGTGGTGAGGGAATTGGGAAGCAACTTAATGGTGAGGGGAAAGCGGCGATTTATGGTTATGCTCAGAGATTAATAACAGAAAATTTACAGCGATTATTAGCGCCGACGGAAAAAATCAAGGTAACAATTATTTTACCAGAAGGGCGATCGCTCGCAACTCGGACTTCTAACTCTGCTTTTGGGGTAGTGGAAGGACTATCCTTACTAGGAACAACAGGGATTTCTCAACCTTTAAGTACACCAGATCAATTAGCAGATTTCCGCGCTGATTTAGCAGCAAAAGCCAGTCAATTTTCCACTTTAGTCTTTTGTATTGGCGAAAATGGTTTAGATTTAGCTGAAAAACTCGGTATCAACCCCGCACAAATGGTAAAAACCGCTAACTGGTTGGGACCTATGTTAGTTGCGGCTGATGTCTTAGGTGTCAAAGAAATTTTATTATTTGGTTATCACGGTAAATTGATGAAACTAGCAGGGGGAATCTTTCACACACATCATCATTTAGCCGATGGTCGGCGGGAAATTCTCACAGCCCATTGTGCCATGCTAGGATTAAATTCTCCAGATATTCAAACCGTTTTTGAGAGTCCCACAGCAGAAGCAGCATTAAAACATCTGAGAAGTCTAGATAGTAATACTGGGAGTAATTGGGTAAATCAGGTTTATAACTCCATTGCCGAAACAATTGATACCCGCACCCAAGCATATATGGATAGCCACAATCAACAAGGTAAAACCATTATAGCTTGTGGTTCTGTACTTTTTGACCGCGATCGCCAAATCCTGGTGAAAAGCAAAACTGGTTGTATCTTACTGGAAAAATTGTGCTAACTTAATAAAAATTATCCTAATACCAATTTTATGTAAAGCAGCACAGAACTATGAAATCCATTAATTAATTCATCCGTCTTTATCTGCGTTTATTTGCGTTTATCTGCGGTCAATTATTCTTGAAATCTTATTCAATGCAGCTTGATCTTAACTTGGTAAAAGTATCTCAAATAAATATTTTTCAAAACTAAACTATGATTTGCATGATTAATTCATCTGTGATCACTGATCATTATTAATCACAAAAATCATAAAAATCACAGTTTGTGGTTTTCTATCCTCAACGAAACACTTTCTCTACCATGAATACAGCGGTGACTCTACCAACAGTCGAAACATCCCAAACACAGGAAAATTTTGGGAAACTTAAAGGTCAAATAATTGTTATTTTAGACTTTGGCTCTCAATATTCTGAATTAATTGCTCGTCGTATCCGCGAAACACAAGTATATTCAGAAGTTATTTCCTATCGCACCACAGCAGAACAGTTAGAAAAAATTAACCCCAAAGGGATTATCCTTTCCGGTGGTCCAAATTCCGTATATAGTGACTACGCCCCCCATTGTGACCCAGAAATCTGGAAATTGGGAATACCCGTTCTTGGTGTTTGCTATGGAATGCAACTCATGGTAAATCAACTGGGTGGAGAAGTCATCAAAGCTGAACGGGGTGAATATGGAAAAGCATCTCTACAGATAGATGACCCTACAGACTTATTAACTAATGTCGAAGAAGGTGCAACCATGTGGATGAGTCATGGAGATTCAGTCACAACTATGCCTTCTGGCTTTGAACTACTGGCACATACTGATAATACTCCCTGTGCAGCGATCGCTCACCATGACAAAAAACTCTATGGAGTCCAATTTCACCCCGAAGTCGTTCACTCTCAGGGTGGTATAGCCTTAATTCGCAACTTTGTTTACCATATCTGTGACTGTGAACCAACTTGGACAACAGCCGCTTTCGTCGAAGAATCAATTCAGGAAATTCGCGCCAAAGTAGGAGACAAACGGGTACTATTAGCATTATCTGGCGGTGTGGACTCTTCTACTCTGGCTTTTCTCCTATATAAAGCCATTGGTGAACAACTAACCTGTGTATTTATTGATCAGGGTTTCATGCGGAAACTAGAACCAGAAAGGTTAGTAAAGTTATTTAAAGAACAATTTCATATTCCCGTAGAATATGTTAATGCCCGCGAACGATTTATCTCGGCGATCGCTGGAGTAACCGATCCCGAAGAAAAGCGTCGCCGCATCGGACATGAGTTTATCAGTGTTTTTGAGGAGACATCGAAAAATCTTGGTCATTTTGATTACTTGGCTCAAGGCACACTTTATCCAGACGTAATTGAATCTGCTGATACCAATGTTGATCCAAAAAGTGGTGAACGGGTAGCAGTGAAAATTAAAAGTCATCACAATGTGGGTGGTTTACCAAAAGACTTGAGATTTAAACTCGTAGAACCACTGCGGAAACTATTTAAAGATGAAGTCCGCAAAGTCGGTCGTTCCATTGGTTTACCAGAAGAAATTGTCCAACGTCAACCATTCCCTGGACCTGGTTTAGCCATTCGCATTTTAGGTGAAGTTACCTCCGAGCGCTTGAATATTTTGCGAGATGCTGATTTAATTGTTCGTCAAGAAATTAATCAACGCGGTTTATATAATGAGGTTTGGCAAGCTTTTGCAGTTCTATTACCCATTCGCAGCGTTGGTGTTATGGGCGACAAACGCACCTATGCCTATCCCATTGTTTTAAGGATTGTCACCAGCGAAGATGGTATGACGGCAGACTGGGCGCGGATTCCTTACGATGTGCTAGAAGCAATTTCTACTCGCATTGTGAATGAAGTCAAAGGTGTAAACCGTGTGGTTTATGACATTACCTCCAAACCACCTGGAACTATTGAGTGGGAATAGGTAAAGAGGCAGGGAGCAGGGAGCAGGGAGAATGTTTTACCCAGTCCCCAGTCCCCATTACCCATTAACCTCAGTCTAAAATTAAGAAGTATTACATTGTGTTGAGAATATTATGGCTGCAAGAGTAGAAATTTATACTTGGAAAACCTGCCCTTTTTGTATTCGTGCTAAAAAGCTACTCACACAAAAAGGAATTGATTTTACCGAATACAGTATTGACGGAGACGAAATAGCAAGAGATAAAATGTCCCGAAGAGCTAATGGTAGACGTTCTTTACCCCAAATTTTTATTAATGATCGACACATAGGTGGTTGTGATGATATACACGATTTAGATAATCAAGGTAAATTAGATGATCTACTAGAACGGTGATTGGTGATTGGTCGTTGGTGATTGGGAAGAATGTTTTACCCATTACCCAGTCCCCATTAACCTCGGTCTAAAATTAAGAAGTATTACATTTTGTTGAGAATATTATGGCTGCAAGAGTAGAAATTTACATTTGGACAACTTGCCCGTTTTGTATGCGTGCTAAAAATCTACTAAAGAGCAAAAGTATTGATTTTATCGAATACAACATTGATGGAGACGAAATAGCAAGAGATAAAATGTCTCAAAGAGCTAATGGAAAACGCTCTTTACCACAAATTTTTATTAATGATGTTCACATTGGTGGTTATGATGATATCTACACTTTAGACCGTCAACGTAAGTTAGATGAGATGCTAGGTCATTAAAATATTGTGGATCAGATCCCCGACTTCTTAAATTAATTTAATCATCTCCGAGAAAAATGTAGGAAAGAAGTCGGGGATATTTAAGAGAATATTTAATATTAAAACTTGTAGATAAAAGAGGTATAAAGAGTGAAACTAGCTTTTATTATTGATCCCATCCATCGGCTTGATCCATGCCATGATACTAGTGTTGCTTTGATGGAAGCAGCGCAAATTCTAGGACACGAAATTTGGATAACTCAGGCAAATTTGCTGAGTGTGATTGATGGTAAAGCTTGGGCTGTTTTGCAGCAGGTAGAACTTGTTCCTGTGGAGTTAGTAGAAGGACGTTGGTTAGCGGTTAATCCTTGGTTTAAATTAAGCCCTAGTGCCTTTAGTCCTTTAGAAACGATGGATGCCGTATTTATGCGGACAGATCCACCTGTTAATGATGCTTATCTTTATGCTACTTATATTCTGGATTATATTGACCAAAATAAAACTCTAGTGATCAATGATCCCGCAGGGATTCGTGATGCTAATGAAAAAATGTATGCTCTCCAGTTTAGGGAATGTATTCCCGAAACGATTGTCAGTGCTAACAAACAGGTAATTCGCCAGTTTGTGGAAGCGAAAGAAGCAACAATTCTCAAACCACTGGGGAATAAAGCTGGAGAGGGAATTTTATTTTTACAATCAGGCGATCGCAATTTTAATTCCATTATCGAACTTAGCACCCTCCAAGGTCAAGTTCCCGTGATGGTACAAAACTATTTACCCCAAGCCAAGGAAGGAGATAAACGGATTATCTTACTCAATGGTGAACCCATAGGCGCGCTCAATCGCCTTTCCAGTGGTAGTGATTTTCGCAATAACATGGCCACAGGTGGCACAGTTGCTCAAACCACCATTACCCCAAGAGAACAGGAAATCTGCCGCCATTTAGCCGGAAAACTCCGGCAAGATGGCTTAATTTTCGTGGGGATTGACGTAATTGGTGGCTACCTAACGGAAGTTAATGTCACGAGTCCCACAGGCATCCGGGAAATTGACCGTCTTGATGGTACTCACCTCGCCCATCAGGTCATTCAATGGGTAGAAGCCAAGAAATAAGGCAGGGAGCAGGGGGCAGGGGGTATTAGTTAATTTATTTACCTTCTTCTTCCTTCTTCGTTCCAACTCCTGAACTCCTGAACTCCTAACAACTGATAACTAACAACTTGTATACAGCAGCCTCAACTGAGACTGTAAATTTAATCTAAAATCTCATATCTACTATCATTTAATTTTTTGGTGGTGTTCGTCGTCTTTGCAGAAAATCGGGGATATCCAAGGAAGGTTTTTCCTTTGGTTGTTCTACAACTGGACTGGGGTTATTGACAGGTTGTTGTAGTGGTGAGGGTCTTCTGGTAGTTGTGGAAGTGGGTGTGACAACTCTAGGGGTAACTACAGTTTGTGCTGATGGAGGTTGGATGTCACCTGTAAATCCAGTTGCAATTACAGTAATTCTGACTTCTCCTTGTAGTCTGTCATCAATTACCGCTCCAAAAATAATATTGGCATTAGGATCAACGACTTCATAGATTGTTTCCGCCGCAGCATTAACTTCATGAAGGGTTAGATCACTACCACCAGTGATATTAAAGACAACTCCTCTAGCTCCTTCAATGGAACATTCTAACAAAGGTGAAGAAATTGCAGCGATCGCCGCTTCTCTAGCTCTAGACTTGCCCGAACTCACACCAATTCCCATCAAAGCCGATCCCGCATCAGCCATCACAGCGCGCACATCAGCAAAATCAACGTTGACCAATCCAGGAATGGTAATAATATCAGAAATTCCTTGCACACCTTGACGCAATACATCATCAGCATAGCGAAAAGCTTCTTGCACAGGAGTTTGTTCAGGAATCACTTCCAACAACTTATTATTGGGAATAATAATTAAGGTATCTACCCGACTTTTCAAGCCTTCAATCCCTTGTTCTGCTTGGCTAGTGCGTCTACGTCCCTCAAAAATAAATGGCCGAGTCACCACACCAACAGTAAGAGCGCCCATTTCCTTGGCTATTTCTGCCACAATTGGGGCTGCACCTGTACCTGTCCCACCACCCATACCAGCGGTAATGAATACCAAGTCTGCGCCTTCTAAAGCAGTAGCAATTTCATCACGGGATTCTTCCGCCGCCTTTTGACCAATCGCCGGATTTCCCCCCGCACCCAGTCCTCTAGTTAATTTCTGTCCAATTTGCAAGCGACTAGGAGCGCCCGCTAAAGTCAAAGCTTGAGCATCAGTGTTAATTGACCAAAACTCAACACCGGACACATCAGACTCAATCATGCGGTTGACAGCATTACCACCGCCGCCACCTACACCTATCACCTTAATATTAGCAACACGGCCTGGCACAATTTCACCAATACCGCTATTTTCAGGAGAAATTCTCTTGCTATCCTTACCTTGGGCAAAATTTAGCCCAGAGTTACTAAAGGGATTATTTGAGTTCACAGCCGGAGAGAACCCTAGTTGTCCTGGAGTTTGAGAGTTATTAGTCAGCCCTTGGTTATTATCAAGTGTCATTGGATTTGTGAAAGGTATATAAACGACTTTTTTCGGTGTAATTCACCTAATAGTCAACAAATCGCCAAAATTTATCTTGGCAGCGGATTTTATTTTTTTTACTATTTCCCAGCCTACATGATGGCAGGTAAGATGTGGTAATTTGTCCGTGAAAAAGGTATAAAACCTCAGTTGTAGGGTCAGATATCCAGCCCCTTGCCTTCCAACTCTTTTATTTGTGGATTGTTGATTAGCTTTACAGTTTATGATCTGGCAACTGCCAAGATAGTTAAGACATCAATTGATTATGAAACTCTGTTGATCACAGGATTTTACTCAGTGATTCTTAACTTATGTGACTTCTTGCATATCAACCCCTGATCTTGCTGACTCCCCCCTATTCTTAAAAAGTATAGTTCCAAAAAGTATAGACATTCATTGATCTCATCCTTTTTATCAGCAACAGATTAATTCAACAATAGCGTTAGCTAAACTTCTCCGTAGCCCCCACTATAACAAAACAACCCTATCTATGGATTTCAAGCTGTTGGAACTGCTTGACAGCAGACATTCAACTGGTTATTAACTGTTCAATAGAGCTTAATGCTACTACCGCCGGGTGTTCGTCAAAAGTCAAAAGTAATATTGAGCAAGCTTTTTGGCAAAGCTTTTTGGCAATTGAGAATGGTTCATTCACTTAATCGGCAGTGTACTAGTAATGATTTTTAATAACCTCCCCACGTTTTTTGATGAATGTTTTTTAGTTACTAACTTTACAACCTCTGATATGGTTTTTTAACTAATGGCTAAAAAATCTCATATCTATATGTACAATATATAACTAATTTACAAAAATATAAAATTAGCAACTGAAGTTACTAACTTAGATGATTTGTCTGTTCAGCTAGACACACAGCAGAGGGATGTAGAAGGCAAAAATGTTGATTTTCAACGGATTGGTGTTTTGTTCGGTAAGTCTGATTTTTTGATCACTAAACCTGATTTTTTTTGATTCATTTGTACTAATGGAATAGCAGGATTTTTGAGATCAATGTAATCTATATTACTAAAATTAACTTTATTTGGTAAATGGCGCATTTGAACAAGCGCTTGAATTTGTTCAGTTAATCTATTGCTAGGGCTACCTAAATGCACATTTCCTAATTCAGTTTTCAAAATTAAATTTGTAGGATCTTGAAAATTAATTTCTGTCACTTGGAGAGAACTGCTACTGATAGCTTCATAAAGTTGCGTCCAGAATGGCTTGTATTGGGCGATCGCCCCAATGACTATGAGTCGAGGTAATTTGGACTTGGGGCTAATGGAGATATAGCCTGATAAAGGCATCCATAGGCCACTAGCATCCAACAAACCTAGTTCATTTTGTTTGTTAGCCGTACCGCTATTTTGTAAACAAGACTTAACCTCAGCCGACTTACCCGTAAAATCCGGATTCAGCACACAACTAGTTATCCTTTGATCTTCAGTTACTTGAGCTATCGCCACTGGTATTCGTTCCTGGATTTCAATAATTAAACCAGGAGGCAATAAACGACGGCTAACCGTAGCTTGGGCAATATTCGGTTGTTTTCTTAAAGAATCAGCAATCAGGGCAGGTTCAACTCGCCATAAAGACTGGGGAGACGACAACCCCAACAATGAATAAATATCCTTTTGCGTCAAAACTTGACCACCAGATTTAATCACTATTTGCCCCGAATCCTTTAACACCCACATCGGTTGGATTGCCCCCCAGAATAAAACCGCAGCAAATCCAGTTACAGCAAGTGTACGCCAAATAGCCTGAAGAATTTTGAGTTGTCGCTGCCGGCGTAATTTTTGGCGGCGTTTAGCTAAATTTGTTCGAGAAACTGATAATATCCCAGCCATGTCAACCTCTTATGAATATCCATCCAATCTACAAAATAAATTGAACTATAGCGGTATGCACTTGAATGAGATACAGAATTTACCTAAAAAACCATACACCAAGGATTTTTAACTCTGTTCCCTGTTCCCTGTTCCCTGTTCCCTGCTATATTCTAATGAGTGATCAATGCTGAAAACATCATGAGTATAGTTGGGGAGAGCATCCTCATTACTAACTTCCTCCGACAAATTTGCTAACAAAGCTTGTACTCGCATTCGCCCAATATAAGGCCAACCCCCCTCAGACTCAATATCTCGCAGCAGCGAGTATAATCTTTGGCGATTAGTCGGCAAATTTTCCTGAAACACCCCATCCCGAATTTCTTTGTGCAACATTTCTAAATGACGTAACAAAGCTAATAATGCAATCACATCTCCTTCACAGTTCCGAGCTACATCTTGAACCGCACCGGAAATCGCCTGTAGCTGGCAGGACAAATCCCCAGATGCACAATTTTGATCATGGTTCATGGAACGTTTTACTCCATAAAACTAATACGATACTGGAAAAGTCCCTAAATTGATCAACAAAAGAGTCAGATATGGCGGTATGCACTGGAATCAGGGACAAACATTAAGTCAAAAGCCATCCAGCACTTCTGACTCCTGAATGGGTGCAGGCCCTGCACCCGTATCTCCTGAATATATAACTTTCTCACTATTCTCAGGTAATGAGAATCCTTGATGGTAAGGTAGAGAAGGCTTTTTCATAATCTGTGCTGTATGACAGCAGGATTTAACCACTAGAGCGCTTTGATTTTGAGTTAAAAAAAGTCGTATGATCTGGCTAATTTCCTTATCCAAATACGTTTATTGTGTGTACTGGCAACACATACATAATCGCAAATGGATGCGGTTCACTGCTTAGTCTATGGTTTGAATTCTAGACTCAGAGACGCAATGCGTTTAAGTACGTTTAGCAAAGCAGTTTGACAACTTAGATATTAATTTTTGAGATTGAGGTTAACCATGAGGTATCGCGCTTTAATTGTTGCTTTCTTGGCTCTATGCTTAGGGCTAATCACCGCTTGCAGTGATGAACCTTCCACCAGCGTCCGTGATGTACTCACTTACGAACAAATTCGCGGCACCGGCTTGGCTAACAAATGTCCCCAACTAGCAGAAACTAGTCGTGGTTCAATTGCTATTGATCCTAGCGTGAAATATGGCATCAAAGAACTTTGTTTAGAACCAACTAGTTTCTTTGTCAAAGAAGAACCTGCCAACAAACGTCAAGTTGCCGAATTTGTCCCTGGTAAAGTTATGACTAGATATACTTCTACCATTGACCAAGTACAAGGTCAGCTAACCAGCAATGCAGACAATAGCTTAACCTTTAAGGAAGAAGATGGTCTGGACTTCCAAGCTATCACAGTTAAACTTCCTGGCGGTGAACTAGTACCCTTCTTATTTACCATCAAAAACTTAGTTGCACAAACACAACCTAACTTAACTAGCATCAATACATCCACTGATTTTGAAGGAACTTTTAAAGTACCTTCCTATCGTGGCGCTGCTTTTTTAGATCCTAAAGGTCGTGGTGTTGTGAGTGGCTATGATAACGCTGTAGCTTTACCGGCCGGATCTGATAATGAAGAATTGACCCGTACTAACGTCAAACGTGCAGAAATTCTCACAGGTAAAATTTCCTTACAAGTAGCCAAAGTAGACAATACTTCTGGTGAAATCGCTGGGACTTTTGAAAGTGAACAACCTTCGGATACAGATTTAGGTGCAGGTGAACCGAAAGAAGTGAAGATTCGTGGTTTGTTCTACGCACGTATCGAACCCCTTTCCTAAATATTAATACAACATCATAGGAGCGTATACTGCATAAATATTTTAGCAACTTAGTAACTTAATATACCTCTATGATGTTGAAGATGAATTCAGAAGTCACAAGAATTTATTTGTGGTAATTACCTCAACCAAGATGCACACTAATAGCTGAGTGCATCTTGGTTTTTTCTGGCAATACCTTGTCCAAATCGACAAAAGGTCTTGATTTGTAGGTTGGATTGAGGTATGTTCACGCTCGCGGAGCGTGGCGTTAGCCATAGTGTGGCGATAGCTTGCGTGGCGACGTAGAAGCCATAGCCATAACCCAACATGAGCGTCGGGTTGCGCTGTCGCTTAACCCGACCTACAAAAAATGGACAAGGTATTGTTCTGGGAAAACTAGTACAACACGGCATAAATAAACCAACCATTCTAAATCGTTAAAAAGCCTATACTGTCTTCGTTTTGACTTTTGACTATTTGTGTAAATTTATTGACCTAAAATTTTATTTTTATGTTTTCGGGTTTGAGATGAACTTAATTATTTAATTGCGTAACATTACTTTACTTAGTTAATCAAAAGAAGGCGGCAGATAAACAAAAATAATCGCAGCCCCAAGCTTGATAATCATCAACTATCTTTAATTCCCAAGACCTATAAACAAATCTCATGATTAATTAGTTAAATTAGGTACAATCCCGGTTTAATATTAGATAGCTAATTGTATATTTTAAGTCCATAATAGTTGTTTAATAAATTAGGAAACATACTCAGACTATTTGATTCACAGGGAACAGAAAAAACTCATGTTTAAAAACATGAAATTGAAATAATGACACTGTTTTTGAGATGGGTAGCACGAAAAAACATCTTTTTTTGACTGAAATTTTTACGGCAGTTTATCCGGGAAAACGGAACACGGGCAACGTCTCAAAAGCAAGAAAAAAACTGCGATCGCAGCTAGTTTAAAACCGACTATATACCCAATTTACTTGTTTAAAAATGAAACTGTTATGACTAATACAACTACCAACGAAACAAATATTAATGAACTGAAACATGAGATCTCACAGTTGTTGCGGGAGTATCAGCAATCCCCTTCAGAAAGAGTCCGCAATCAACTAGTACAACTCAATTTGGGACTAGTCAGGAAGGAAGCACATTATTGGATTAATCAGTGCAATGAGAGCTATGAGGATCTTATTCAAGTAGGCTGTATAGGTTTAATTAGAGCAATTGAGAAATTTGAACTTGCTAAGGGTAATGCTTTTAGTTCCTATGCGATGCCCTACATTCGGGGTGAAATTCAACACTATCTGCGAGATAAAGGTGTAACTGTCAGAATCCCCAGACGGTGGTTAGCGCTACAACAACAAGCTGTTGGAATTTCCCGTTCTCTCCGTGAACAATATCATCGCCAACCTACTGATAGAGAATTAGCTGTGGCATTGCAAATTTCTCTAAGTGAATGGCAAGAAATTAAATTAGCCTGGATTAACCGCGCCCCTTTGAGTTTGGATGTCCCCATACAAGATGGGGAAGAAGGTTCTACTTGTTTGGGTGAATTAGTTCCAGATAGCAAATATCGCAGTTTTCAACTAGCCCAAGAAGACCAAATTCGTTTACAACAAGCTATGATTCAGTTAGAAAAACGGACTCGTGAGGTTGTTGAGTGTATATTCTTGTACGATTTAACTCAAAAACAAGTGGCAGCATATTTAGGCATTAGTGTTGTGACAGTTTCTCGTCAAGTAAAAAAAGGCTTAGACTTGTTGAAAAAAATTATGGTTGGTGCGACAGAAGATTAGGGCGTTGCTGAATTGAGGTATGAAATTCCCAAATTGAATCTTGAAAACTCAAACCTCAGTGCGTCTTTGCTACGGCAGTCGCTCATGGGGGAAACCCCCAAGACCGCGCTGCCTCGCCTTTGCGTGAGACATTCATACCCTTAATCAGCAACGCCAAGATTAGTTATGGAATAGGATTCCGAAATATCAAAATTTAGGTTATAAAGAAGACAGAATTAAGCCTGTGGTCTAAAACAGGGGCTGATCAGCGACATAGTATAACACCATTAAGTACAAAGGCGATAAACAAACTTTTCTATAGTTTTTAAGAACAGCTAATGAGTAAAAATTCCCATATTGCTGCCGCAGCTATTTTAACAACCTTGGTACTTACTGGATGTACTATAGGTGAACCGCCAACAGCTACTAATCCTGCCAGTCCTCAATCAAATCCTGGTCTTCAAGTAACTACTCCGAAACCTGCACAGCCACCATCTTTGACTCAAACTTTTAATAATCCTCTTCTATCTAGTAAACTACCCGTGAGTCCTGGTTCAGTTGACAGTTTGATTCAACCAACAAATGGTACGGAGCGGTTGTTGGTAGTACAGAAAGGAAGAACTGATCCTTTTGGGCAAATTGTAGAGTCAATAGGTGTGACAAGAACTAAGCTCCCTGGCGAGAAAATTCCTGTTCCTAAATTACCCCTTTTACCTACAGCAACTCAGCCGAAACCAATAAAAACAATAGCAACTAAACCAGCAATTTTGTTAGGGAAAAAACCATTACAGATCGCTAGAAAACCCTTGATAAGACCAGTTTTACCTACGGTTTTGGCTGGATCTGTACCGTCTCCTAAACTGAAGACGATATTACCACCAGTGCCACAACCAGAAACGGCTAAAGCTGTAATTGTGACCGGTGTAATTTTAATTGGTAAAGTCCCTCAAGCAATTGTGCAAGTACCGGATGAGCCAACTAGTAGATATGTACAACCAGGACAAAGACTGGTGAATGGGGTGTTGGTAAAACGGATTGAAATGGGCAAAGGTGCTAATCCGACTGTGATTTTGGAACAGTACGGTGTGGAAGTTGCCAAACAAGTAGGGGAACAACCAATGAAAGTGTCTAAACCAGCGACTACAGCTGCGGTGGTGCAGCCGATGGCAAATCCTGTGGGGGCGGCTTCATAGCTATGAATTTACAAGAGCAAATAGCATTTACTGGTTTACCTTTGGCTGTATATCGGGAAATGGCGGCGCATCTGCGTCAGGTGTTCGGTGTGGAAGTGGGATTAATTCCACAAACATCTGTGGAGTTTGATTACAACCAAAGTCAAGTTTCTGGCTTATGGGTTTCATGGACACCAACTGCTGATGGAGAAAGTCGGGAAAGGTTTAAGCAGATAGTGGCTTATTATCAAAATCGCTATGAATTGCTATGAACTTAAATGAAGGTTGATGCTGTTCAAGAAGTTTTCGGTCGAATGTAATACAATTCAGGGCGGGGAAACCCCTACAGGTTTGGTGACTGACAACCAGATATTAACTTAAGCTAAGTTCGGTGTTAGGAGTTTCTCCTTCGGAGACGCTACGCGAACAGAGTTATGATTTTTTCAACGAGATCATCAGGGTTTGAGACTCATATTTGGGGCAGTTTTCCAAAAATTATCTTATGTCGAACTCAGGTAACTTAGGTTAAGAGAAGATAGCTGGGTTAAACTGACAAGCAGGTTAATGCAAAATATTTATTGGCTGCTCTTAGGTTTAGGCTTTGTTGATAATGGAAAACTGGCAATTTCTGATACAGAAACAGGGGGATCATACTTGGCGCACATTGGAGTCGTCAAATTTGAAGATTTGGGCAGGTAATTACCGAATTTTGGCTCGTTCTGGGCTGAATAATACGGATGTTGATGTGCGAGTTACCCATATATCTATTGATGAAGTTCCACCAAAACGGAGACTTCTCAAGCGATCGCGCCGGACTAATAGTGAAGGACTGATGGCTGTAATTCCTTTTACCCAGTTTAAACCAGGGATTTGGGAATTACGCTGCTCTGGAGATATTATGTCAGATATGCTGGGCCAGTCCTGGCAACGTACCCTGATGATTCACGTATCACCACCAGAAACTAGTGCTGCGCTGCCTCCTCAACTGGTTGAGGAATCTGATCTGGCTGTGGATGCTGATACTGAAGTCAGTATTGTGATGAATCACGGTACTCCAGTCTGGTTTAAGGGGGAAACAACTGAGCAGATTTTACGAAACTTATTAGATTTAGCTGTACCTGAAGATGAACCCTTACTAGATGAGGAGACTATTGAAAATGCGCCGACTTTACCACCACCTCTACTACTGAATCTGAGTTTAGATCAAGATACTTATATTGTTTCTTGGGGAGACAATTTTACGATTCATGGTGATGTGGAAGTAAATGAAATAGAGAATCTGACAAATGCAGGATTTTCCCTGGGGGGACTTTGCCAACTTCGGCTAGAAATTGCCTTGCGATCGCCTTTAGAATCAAAAATTCTCAACCGGATTCAGCAGCCATTAACAAATCAAGTCTTACCTTTTGGTTTTAGTAGTTTGATTAATATTCCCCTCAACTGTGAATCTAAGTTACTTTTAGCAGATATTAATTTATATGGTGCATTAACTGATGTTGGTGAGGTCATACTCTTAGCTAATCATACCTTTACGATTACAGCCGATGTCACTGAATTACTAGCAATACAAACCTTCCCATCCCATTCTCGTCAAAATTTACCAGAAACAAATCCACCCGTTAAACCTCAGCCCTCTGTTAAAATTCGATTAGAACTTTTTAATGTAGCTAAAACGCCAAATTTAGCCCAGTTTCACATTTTAAAACCTTCTCCAAACCGACCTTTACCACCCCAGATTAAACCTCTGGTATCCTTGAAAGTTTTTTCACCACAATTACCAAATTTACCTCAAAATCCCAGGACTGAGATTACTACTGATTCGCCACCAGACTCTCTGGCAAAAACCCTGGCTATTCATCCAATTGATTTGAAAAAGTTGGTAATTAAACCAGTTAACACTACTTTACCTTACTTGAAACGGTTGCAGGTTAAGCGAACTTCCGGGGAAAGAGTCATTGATCAGTTGGATGTTGCCGAGAAAGACTTAGCACCTGTGAAGAAAACGCCACGTTTACCCATTGTAGGAACTTCATCAGTAAAAACACCGGAATCACCAATTGATGATCTGCCACAGGCTGATGAGTCTGTGCTGGAGGACACATACTATGCAGAATTGATCGCGGAAATTGTGGCGGAGACGAAGGGATTGCAGCAGCGCTTCGCGATCGCAGATGAGGAATTAAATACAGTTTATTCTCAGGAAAATTACTTAATTCCCCAGGATGGGGAATTGAATGTAGTTGATGTTCAGGAGGATTCCCCTCGCTTACAACAATGGGTAGACAGCCAAGGGTACTTATTAATTGAAGCTGTTTCCGAAGAATCCTTAGACAAGGATGCTGATGAGGAAATAGCAACTCAGGTAGATTCTCTTGCTGACAATCTTCTCTTAGAACTTAATCAACCGGAAATAGTCACTGTCACCAGTCCAACCACAACCCAGCCGGGATGGTTGTCACAAGAAATAGTTATAGATGATCTGGTGGTGAGAGAGGATGGGGATAGGTTGGGTGATGAAGCTATAGATGACCATAATTATTCTCTTGTCCTGGAGGATAAAGCTACACCGGAGAAATCTGGCGTGATCATGGAGTCTTTACCAACTCCCCAATTGTCTTTACTAGAGGGTGAACTTGTTGCTGGTACATCTGTAATGGTGCGTGTAACAATACCCGAAGTTTCATCTGCGTTAGCTGTTAAGTTATGGGTGGAAGATTACCAAACTCGGAGTCTCCTGGATGGACCACATATTCTATCAGATTTACGTTCTAATGCCTGGGGAGAAGAAGAAACGGCAATTTACCTCAAAGTTCCTTTTGGCTGCTTAGAAATCCGGTTATCGGCGATCGCTCTTGATCAGACTACTCAGCAGGAAAGCGACAAATTCACGATTATTAAGACAGTAATTCCTCCTAATTTACCAACCATAGAACTGGATGAAATGTTGGGAATGTAAAAAGCTGTGTTAAAAATCTTGATCATTTGGCAAATTAGGGAGGGTTTTGCAGTAAGCTCAATTTGAATTGTAGTAAGACTTTACAGGACTTTAATTCTATGTCAAGTTCATTTTTGCCTACTATTTTGGCTTATTCCTCCTTTTTACCTTCTGTTTTCGTTCCCCTAACTGGCTTGGTTTTACCAGCAGTTATTTTCGCATTTTTGTTTTCATACATTGAAAGCGAAGATATTGCTTAATTAGAGTATGGGTAATTGGTTAACGTGAGTTCGACACGGAGAGGGGTTGGGGTGAGGTTCAATGACTCCTACGTCGTCACGCTACGCTATCGAATTCACGTTTGGTTACTTGATTTTTTCGCCAATTACTTATTTACAAACAAAACCGCCTAAATCAATGATTTAGGCGGTTTTTATAGCGATTTTTGCAGAATAAGTTCAGAAATGATAATCAAGCAAAAATCCAGTTTTTTGTATTTCTAATTGCTATCTTCTTCCAGAATAGTAGTTATCAGGTAGGTGAGGACAGAAATTGGTGAAAAAAGTCATAACACAAAAGACTTTCAAACTGCCTATTCCCTGTTCCCTATTCTCTGTTCCCTGCTATGGGATTACATTGAAGAACCAATTCCTGAGTAAGATCCATAAAAGAAAATACCTACAACAGTTATTACACCTAATCCTGCGATCGTAGCGACGACCCACAGAGGAATTCTTCCACTTCCAGACACAGTTTTTTCCTCACTTACAAAAATTGTCGGTTGTCAGTTGTCAGTTGTCAGTTGTCAGTTGTCGGTTGTCAGTTGTCAGTTGAGAATATTATTTCTGTAACTTGTTACCTATTACCTATTACCTGTTACCTGTCACCTAACTAGCAACTGACGTTAAAAAGTCCAGTTAATTAAAGAAGTAACTGGAAAATAGAATTCCCAGAACGAAGACTAATAGTAGTCCGAGATAGAGAGAGGTACGGTTTAATTCAACCGGTTGTTGATTGGGATTAGGCGTTCTTTCCATGATTAACTCCTAGCGTTGAATAAACTGCATTGAGGCGATCGCGCCCAAAAAGAATACAGTAGGGACAGCTAAGGTATGCACCGCGATCCATCTGACTGTAAAAATAGGATAGGTAACTGGTTGATTGATGTTATTACCGCTAGTCATGATCTCAAATTATTTTCCAATAAAGGTTTCTACTTGTTTTTTTGCTTCAAAACGATTGCTGACAATTGGCACTTCTTGACGGACTTGAGTAAAATACTCATTAGGACGGGGTGTACCAAATACATCATAAGCTAGACCAGTGCTGACAAATAACCAACCGGCAACAAACAATGCAGGAATGGTGATGCTGTGAATTACCCAGTAACGAATACTGGTAACAATGTCAGAAAACGGACGTTCTCCAGTGGTACCTGCCATTTATTTCACTCCCTTATCAAAAACTATTATTGAGTTTATTATCCTACAAAGTTTAGACAGAGTTACAATTTACAACTTTCTTCTGGGGAATACATCCACAGTACCGCTTCGCGGAAGTCAAAAGTCAATTGAGAATGACTATTTTTTTGACGCTGTGTTGTACTAGTGGGGTGTAATTACGCCGCTGGGGCCGCTGTTGCCTCTGGTTTGGGGTTATATTTGAGCAAAACACCGCGATCGCCAATGACAAAGCCTTGATCGGCGTTAAAAAACACAATTTTGTAAAGGTTAGCTGCAACTGTTTCTACATCACGGTCTTTTTCCCAAGTTTTACCACCATCAGTGCTGCGGAGTAAATTACCGCTACCACCACCTACCCAAATTTCTTCAGGTGTGCGGTAGGCTAAATCCAGCAAACCCCAACTAGTGGACAACTCTGGATATTGTACCTCTAACCACTCTTCCGGTTTTGTCGGATCACTAAATTGTACTTGGCCACCCCGTGCTAACAACCACATTTGTCCATCCTTAGTAAAACCCATATTTTCCAAACGACGGGAACTATTGCGGTTATGGGGTTGCCAAGCATTTTGGCCTGGTTCCCAAGTAGAGTAAAAACTGCCTTTAGCAGAAACGGCGATATACTTGCCATCAGGCGATCGCTCCAAATTTCGCACCACACCAACAGCCGCCTCCAAACTGGCTTTCCAGTTTTGACCACCATCTGTAGTTTGATAAATAGCCCCCACATCAGTGGCCATTTCCGCCGCCTTTTCCCCTGTTGCCGTCACAGCAATTGGATTACCCGGTAACTTTTCGCTTAAAGCAATCCGTGACCAAGACTTACCCTCATCAGTCGTATGCAGCAGTAGAGAAGGTTCTCCCCCAATCCAACCTTCCTGACCAGAAAAACTCACAGAGTTAAACCGATATCGAGGATCATCCAACTCTAATTTTAGCGGTTGCCAATTCTCACCACCATCATTAGTTTCCAAGAGAGTGGCATTACCACCCACCAAATAACCATGTTGAGAATTACCCGTAAAGGCAATATCTAGCAACTTCGCATCCGTGGGAACATTAATCACTTGCCAGGGATTGTAGCTAAGAGAAGAAACACCACTACACCCAATACAAGCGATAACTACTATTAATGCGGCAACAAACTTTTGCCACTTTTTTACAATTGAGTGCATCAGTATTACTGAGGTTTTCCTAAATTTGGTAGATTTTTGTCGAATTCCCTGCAAAGAGAAGTTTTTTCTCTTCCCTGTTCCCTTTTCCCTGTTCCCTATTGCTCGTAAACAAAGATAGCGGTTGCTACTGTAGTCCGTAAAGGCTAATGAAAAACAAGAATCCCAGAGCCAAAGCCCCAAAAATCAAAATGTTCTTTTGAGTTGGTGTCAGCGTATTACCACCTAAACCGTAACCCAAATTCTCCTTAAACCCAGAGGCAGTACCCGCCGGTCCAATATTCGCAAAAGCAGTTTTCTTGGCTATACAAACCGGACAACGCCAATTTGTCGGCAGTTCCGCAAAAAGTGTTCCGGGGGGAACATCACTTTTATCGTCTCCCTTCTCAGGTTCATAAACATAACCGCAAGAGCGACACTCATAGCGGTCTAACACTGGAGTTTCCATAGCTTGTTCAGCTTGTTCACTCATGGCTTTTAGTCTCGCTTCAGAGGAATTATTAAATATACGTTACAAATTATGACATAATTGCTGGACTTTTCTATCACTAATCAAAAGGATTCAAATACAAGGATCTTCTCTGTTGCCCAGATTTCAGAAAACCCTAAAAGATATAATGTAAAAGAACATCATCCAGATATTTCACTGAACAGTTGTTAGTTGCCACCTATCAAGTCATAAAACTGATAACTGATAGCTTATTCCCTTACACCATTAGCGGTAGAAAAACATTGTGTTTGTTCTTAGCGGTTACGAGTACCTTCTAGGCTTTTTCATCCTGTGTAGCCTAGTACCAGTCCTAGCACTGTCAGCCTCAAAAATTCTTAGACCCAGTGGTAACAGTCTAGAAAGACGCACTACTTACGAATGCGGACTAGAACCTACTGGCGGGGCTTGGATTCAGTTCAACATTCGCTACTATATGTTTGCTCTGGTCTTCGTTGTTTTCGACGTAGAAACAGTATTTTTGTATCCTTGGGCAGTTGCATTTAACCGATTGGGTTTATTGGCATTTATCGAAGCCCTAGTCTTTATTTCGATTCTTATCATCGCCTTAGTTTACGCATGGCGGAAAGGAGCTTTGGAATGGTCTTAAATTCTAATATCATCACCCAGGACACAGAACAAATCATCAACCCCATCCAACGGCCGACAGTCACCCATGAACTGTCAGAAAACGTCATTTTAACCACCGTTGATGACCTTTACAACTGGGCGCGGCTTTCTAGTTTGTGGCCTTTACTGTTTGGTACAGCTTGCTGCTTCATTGAATTTGCGGCATTAATCGGCTCGCGCTTCGACTTTGACCGTTTTGGGTTAATTCCCCGTTGCAGCCCCCGCCAAGCCGATTTAATCATCACTGCGGGAACAATTACCATGAAGATGGCTCCCCAACTGGTGCGTCTTTATGAACAAATGCCCGAACCCAAATATGTAATTGCTATGGGTGCTTGTACAATTACCGGGGGAATGTTTAGCGTTGACTCCCCGACAGCAGTACGCGGAGTTGATAAACTAATTCCCGTAGATGTATATTTACCTGGTTGTCCTCCTCGTCCAGAAGCGATTATTGACGCAATTATTAAACTGCGGAAAAAAATTGCCAATGAGTCCATGCAGGAACGGGATAATATCAAGCAAGTCCACCGTTACTACAGCACAACTCATAATATGAAGCCAGTTCCCGAAATCCTAACTGGTAAGTATATGCAGTCAGATACTCGCTTTAATCCGCCCAAAGAATTAACAGAAGCAATTGGTATGGCTGTACCCCCAGGATTGTTGACAGCAAAGACACAGAAGGAGGAACAAGCGCGTGGCTGAAGAAGAATCGAAACCAGTTCCCCCAGCGGAAGCAGCTTTAGTTCAACCCGGTAAAGTTTCCCAATGGTTAGGGTCAAATGGCTTTTTCCATGAGTTTCTAGAATTTGACGCTAACGGCGTAGAAATAATTAAAGTCCCTGCAAATTTTCTCCTTCCCATTTCTACGGCTTTGTACGCCTATGGGTTTAATTATCTCCAATTTCAGGGGGGGATTGACTTAGGTGCAGGAGAAGAATTGGTAAGTGTTTATCATTTACTTAAAGTTAGTGATAATGCTGACCGTCCTGAAGAAATTAGGGTGAAAGTGTTTTTACCTAGAGAGAATCCCTCTGTGCCTTCAGTTTACTGGATTTGGAAAACAGCAGACTGGCAAGAACGGGAAAGCTATGATATGTATGGCATCGTCTATGAAGGTCATCCTAACTTGAAGCGGATTTTGATGCCAGAAGATTGGGTAGGTTGGCCTTTACGGAAGGATTATATCTCACCTGATTTTTACGAGTTACAAAACGCTTATTAAGGATTGCTGGAATTGAGTTTTCAGTGGTGACAATTAACCCCTTTCCAGTTGTGGAGAGGGGTAATATTTTTTATGTCGTCCTGGATATGACAAATTCAGCTTAAAATGTCGCACAGTATCGGAAAATTGAATTCCGAGCTAAACTCTTTAATTAGCGGTGCTATTTTTAGTTTTCACGTTGATATTCAATTTTACGAGAGGTTATGGACAAAAGTCCAACAGATGGCAGTAGTATCCTCCTCTAAGCTGGCGAGAAAGTTTCCCAGCGCGGGGGAGACTTTAGGAGATTTCTATTATGCTTACACAGGAAATTCGCAAGTCCTTAGATATTGCTGACTTAAATCGGCTTAAATATGACCTAAATTGTTTGCAGCCAGTAGACGTGGGTGAGTATATCACTCAATTGCCTGAAAAACAAAGGGCGATCGCCTTCCGATTACTCAATAAAGATCAGGCCATAGATGTCTTTGAGTATTTACCCACAGAAGTACAGGAAGACCTGATTAATTCCCTCCACGATACCCAGGTAGTAGACCTCGTTGAAGAAATGAGTCCTGATGAACGGGCATATTTATTTGATGAACTGCCGGCGGGAGTAGTCAAACGCTTATTACAACAACTCAGTCCCGAACAAAGACAAGCTACAGCCACAATTCTCGGCTATCCAGAAGGGACTGCGGGACGGGTAATGACAACGGAATATGTGCGCTTGCGACGAGGTTTAACTGTTGGTGAAGCCCTCAGTAAAATCCGCTTGCAAGATCAAGACAAGGAAACAATTTACTATGCCTATGTCACTGATGATAATCGCACCTTAGTGAGTGTTGTTTCTTTGCGGCAGCTATTATTTACCTTTCCTGATGTCTTAATTAAGGATATTGCCAGCGCCCACGTTGTCAAAGTTAGGACAGAAACCTCTCAGGAAGAAGTCGCCCGCATCATGCAGCGCTACGATCTAATCGCTATACCTGTGGTTGATAGAGAAGATAGATTAGTCGGTATTATTACGATTGATGATGTCGTAGATATTTTAGAAGAAGAAGCTACAGAAGATATCCAAAAATTGGCAGGGGTCAGTGGTGATGAAGAAGCCTTATCGCCCCCACATATTACCATTCGGAAACGGTTGCCTTGGTTATTGGGGATTATGGGATTGTATATTGGTGCTGCCAGTGCGATCGCTCCTTTTCAACAAGTCATCGCCGCTGTACCGGTTCTTGCCGTGATCATGCCCATATTTTCTAACACAGGGGGGACTGTAGGTATACAAGCCCTGACTGTCACTATTCGTGGTTTAGGTGTAGGAGAGGTAACACCCGAAGACACTAGCAAAATTCTCCGTAAAGAACTTTTAGCCGGCTTAGGAACAGCCGTAGCTTTAGGGCTGACAATGGTTGCCCTTTCCCTAATTTGGGCTAAACCCCAAGAAAGATGGGTAGCTTTAATCGCTGGGGCAGTTATGGCTACTAATACAATGGTGGCGGTGACTTTAGGGACTTTGCTACCAATGGGTTTAAAGCATTTAAAACTAGATCCCGCCTTAATGAGTGGTCCCTTAGTGACAACAATGCTAGATACCATCGGATTTTTAACCTTCCTCAGTATAATTTCTATCGCTTTAAAGGTATTTCACTTACAATCTTGAAACTGCTGGATAAACCGAAAACCTCAATAAATTAAGGGTTTCCAGTTTAGAAAGGTGAATTAGGTGCATCACTTTCCCAATTTTGAGACTTTTCTTACTCCTGACTCCTGGGCGGGGAAACCCCGCCCCTACTAACTTCTGACTCCTTCTTTCTTCTTCCTGACTCCTGACTCTTGACTCCTGACTCCTCTACTTATATGCCTACAACTACCTGGAATCGTCATCACATTCTCACACTTGCTGACTTCACAACGGCTGAATATAACGCCGTTTTACAAACTGCGGCTTCCTTTCAAGAGGTACTATCAAGACGGACTAAGAAAGTCCCCACATTACAAGGACAGGTAGTAGCAAATTTATTTTTTGAACCCTCTACCCGCACCCGCAGTAGTTTTGAAATTGCCGCCAAAAGACTCAGTGCCGATACTCTCAACTTTGCCGCAGCCACATCTTCCATGACCAAAGGCGAAACAATTCTTGACACCGCAAAAACCTATTTAGCAATGGGAACTGATATTATGGTAGTCCGCCATAAGGATGCAGGAGTTCCGCAAGCGATCGCTCAAGAAATGGATCGTCTAGGTGTAAAAGTTAGCGTCCTCAATGCCGGTGATGGACAACATGAACATCCATCTCAGGGATTACTAGATTTATTCACAATTTGTAGTTTAATTGACCCCGGACAACCTAAAATTGAATCATTACAAGGTAAAAAAATTGCTATTGTTGGCGATATCTTACATTCTCGCGTAGCCCGTTCTAATATTTGGAGTCTCATCGCTAGTGGTGCCGAAGTTCACCTGGCTGCACCTCCCACATTATTGCCTAAATTCTTTGCAGAATATTTAGGATGTACAGAAAACTCCAGCCGATTATTTACCCATTGGCAACTAGAACCAGCCTTGGAAAATGCTGATTTTGTAATGACATTGCGTCTACAAAAAGAACGGATGACAGCCCATTTATTACCTAGTTTACGAGAATATCATCAACTATTTGGCATTACTCGCCCTAAGTTAAAACTCTGTCAACCTAACGTTAAAGTATTACATCCAGGTCCAGTAAATCGGGGTGTAGAAATTAGTTCTGATTTGATGGATGACCCCGAATTTAGCTTAATTCAATCTCAGGTAACTAGCGGTGTGGCAGTGCGGATGGCACTTTTGTACTTTATCGGTAGTGGTAGAGTTAATTAATCATCATACTCTAGCACTTGCATGATTAAAAATCATACTTAGGGTTTGCTGAAAAAGTTGTCTGTGAGGGGAGGTGACAGGTGCTACGCCACGGGGACAGGTGACAGGGAAGGAATTTTCTTCTTTCTT
This sequence comes from Dolichospermum sp. LEGE 00240, assembly GCF_015207875.1. Lineage (GTDB taxonomy): Bacteria > Cyanobacteriota > Cyanobacteriia > Cyanobacteriales > Nostocaceae > Dolichospermum > Dolichospermum gracile. The sequence continues at coordinate 97,738 of NZ_JADEVZ010000004.1, read as the reverse complement.
TCTCTTGAACTCCTGATAGCGCAACGTGGCGTTAGCCATACTCCGAACTCCGAACTCCGAACGGTGACAGTTTCAATTATCTGGATATCCTCAATTTTCCAATCCCTTTCATTTGTACCTATCTACTCGTGCTTGACCTCTTTCTTTAAACTTATACAAAATTTTTACTACCCAACAGTGTGCTAGTACAGCTATAATTTATAACTATTACAAAACGGGATAAATCAACCAACCATTCTCAATCCTTAAAAAGCCTATACTGTCTTCGTTTTGACTTTTGACATCCGCCCTGCGGTACTATTCCTGCTATTGAATACTTGTACTGGAGATATCCTGATCATGACCCTATCTAGTTTTGATGAAATAGTGAGATTCTTAGAACAGCATGAAAACTCAAAACGAATTAAGAAATTAATATTCTTCGCTTGTAAAAATGAGTGGGAAAATGATCAAGATACCCTAGATAGATTTAAATTAGAAGAATTAATTCAAGAGTTATCTAGTTTAAATCCAACAATAAATCACTTAACTGCAAATTTATCTATTGCTGTTAAAAGTCTTAGTAAACCAAAACAATATTCCATAATTGCCAGTATCATTATTAAAGAAGTACAAAAATTATATCCAACCTCTAATGAAAAGACAGGAATAATATTAAATCAAGCTAATGAAGAAGATACAGGGATAGTATTCAAGCAACCCAACCAAGAAGAAGATACAGAAATAATATTGAATCAAGCTAATTCCAAGGAAGATACACGAATAATATTGAATCAATCTCACCCAAATATTCCTATATTTCATCATCCTGAAAAAACATTATCAAATCCCTCAACCACATCTCTAAGCAGTTCAAAAAAATCTCAATATAATCAATTCGATTTGCGGCAAAATTTGATGAGATATACCAACCCATTAAGGGTAAAAATAATTTTATTTTCCGCACTTTATAGAAAATTTACCTTTAATGAACAGGACTGGTTAAAACTAAGATCCGAAGAACTTGATAGTTTATTGCAGAAATTATTCGATTCTTGTCTAACCATTGGAGAACTTGAATCTAAAATTAAGAATACTGTGATCTCTTTAGGTGACCCAGATAAAAATAATCAAGCATCTGGTGTAATCATCAGAGTTGTGCGTAGTTTATATAGTGATATACCAGCAGTACCCAATTCACCCAAATCGCTGAACACGTATTCCCCTGAAAAACCCAGACCACCAGGTAATCCTTATGATCAACCTGTACAAAATCAAATTGATGATTTTTATGAACATGATGATGATGACAGCAATACCTGTCAAATTACAATACCACCTGCTTGAGATATCTTTAATGACAAAGAATGAAAACTATTTCTGATTTTGGAAAATTTATCAAAATAATTGAGAGATATTTATTATGGATGCCAAAGAACTTCTGAGCCGATATGAAAAAGGAGAAACAAAATTTATCAACGCCAACTTAAATAACATAAATCTATTTGATGCAGATTTAATTGGTATAAATTTAAATCAGGCAAATTTGTGTAACTCCATCCTAACTTTTAGCTATCTAAATCAGGCTCTTCTCAATAATGCAAATCTAATTCGTGCAAATCTTCGTGGTGTCAACCTAACTCAAGCACAGCTACAAAATGCTAACTTACATGATGCTGACCTGCATGGTGCAACTTTGCAGGGGGCTGATTTGCGTAATGCTAATTTAACCTTAGCATATATGCTGGATGCTAACTTGATGGGTGCTGATTTGCGCGGCGCCGATTTGAGTAATGCTAACCTCACAGGCGCTTGTCTCCGTGGTGCTAACCTGCGAGAAGAAAGAAGAGCCTATTCTGCTAATCTCCTGGGCGCTAACCTCCATCAAGCTGACCTGCGCGGTGCTAATTTAACTGGTGCAAACTTAGCTAAAGTGAATCTGAGTGGCGCTAATTTAAGTGAAGCTATGCTCCGGGGCGTGGACTTGAGTGAAGCTAACCTGAATGGAGCTATTTTACAAAATACCACCTTAACTGAGACCAATCTAGAAGGCGCCCATTTAAATAGTGCTAATCTGACCAATGCTAGACTGACAAAAGCAAATTTGACTGAAGCTGAATTAATAGGTGCTAACTTGCAAGGTGCGACCATGCCAGAGGCCATCCTAATTAAAGCCAAGCTGAACCAAGCAAACCTCAGTTTTGCTAAACTGAGTAAAGTTAATTTTAGTCGAGCTAATCTCCGCGAAGCTGATCTAACTGAAGCAGAATTAGTATATGCTTGTCTGGCTATGACAGACTTTACCGATGCTAATTTAACCAAGGTAAATCTACTCGGAGCAGAAATTAGTACGACAAATCTCACAAGTGCAAATTTGTTTGAAGCGATAATGCCTGACGGCACAATTGGCTACTAAAAATCAATAAATTTATGAGTAATCTCGTAAGTTTAATAATTCTTTCAACTATTCTATCACATTGGAATTAAACTCAAAACTTTTGCAAAAGCTGGTAACAAATATGCCTATTTTAAGAGTCGGTCGTTTTGCCTCTTTACCCATATTTTCTTTACTGATAAGTGGAAGTTGGATCTTTCTATGTGAATATAGTTCAGTTCAAGCTCAAATACCTAATAATGTTCCCATATTAGCCCAAGGAACACTTCCATATCTCCAGGAACTATCCATCAACCAGCAGTCATTATCGCAGTTACCATCAGTAAAATTATATCAATCTCAAGGTGTACAATATAGTCAATATAATCAAGGATTTGATCGATATTTTGTTTATGTTGACAGTAATAATCCTCAAGTCTTACAGCGAGTTCGGCAAATTGAAACTAATGCCTATATTCGCAATTACAAGGGACGTGAAGTTATCCAATCTGGCGTTTTTAATGGACAAGCTAATGCTCAACGACGAGTAAAAGAATTGGAATTGAATGGTATTCCTGGCGCAAAAATTGTTAATTCTGATAATACGGAATTATCCGTAGTAGCACCTTATGGTAATACTGGATCTAATGCCCAAAATTATCAGCAAGAAAACAGAAATTCATATTATGTAGTTATTCCCAGTAATACTAATAGGTTACGTTCTTTGGGTACAGAAATTCGCCAAAAAGTTAGTATCAGTATCAATGTATTTAGGAGAAGTCAGCCATTGGGATTACACATAGCTGTAGGACCATTTAGCGATCGCTTGGAAGCAGAACTATGGAATAGCTATTTAAAGGATTCAGGTTACGGCAATGCTAGAGTGTATTATGGCAAATAATAACAGGAGTCAGGAGTCAGGAGAAAGAAAGAAGCAAGAAGAAAGAAGAAAGAAAATCAACCAATGAGTAAAGAACAATTTATTGTTACCGCAACCCAAATGCGGGAAATTGAAGCCAGAATATTTACAGCAGGAATGCCTGTAGCTGCTTTAATGGAAAAAGTAGGAGGACTAATTTGCCAACGCTTACAGGCTATTATTTCCCCAGGAAAATGTATAGGAATTTTAGTTGGTCCTGGTCATAATGGAGGAGATGCCTTAGTAGTAGCGCGTGAATTGCATTTTCGCGGTTATCAAGTTTGGATTTATAAACCTTTGTCTAAATTAAAAGAATTAACTTCTCAACATTTCCAATATACACAAAGTTTAAAAATTCCCTGTTATCAAGAAATTTCCCAATTACCAAGTTATGATTTTTTAATTGATGGTTTATTTGGTTTTGGTTTAGAAAGAGAAATTACTGATTCCATCGCTGCGGCAGTTAATTATTTTAATAGCAAAAATCAACCCATTATTAGTATCGATATACCTTCAGGTTTACATACAGATACAGGGGAAGTTTTAGGAACAGCAATTCAAGCAACCCATACATTTTGCTTGGGTTTATGGAAACAAGGTTTATTACAAGAACAAGCATTACCTTATATTGGTAAAGCCGAATTAATTGATTTTGATATTCTCCTCGCAGATATTCAGGCTGTGATCGGCGACATTCCCAAAATCAAACGGATTACACAAACAACAGCATTATCCACCTTACCTTTACCCCGTCCCCTAATTACTCACAAATACAAACAAGGACATTTATTATTAATTTGTGGTTCTCGGCGTTATGCCGGTGGAGCAATTTTAACAGGTTTAGGTGCGCGATCCTCTGGTGTAGGAATGTTATCAATTGCTGTCCCAGAATCCTTAAAAATGTTGTTAGTTTCCCAGTTACCAGAAGCCTTAATTATTGGTTGTCCTGAAACCGAAACAGGAGCGATCGCTAGTGTACAATTACCAGAAAATATAAATTTAAACTCATTTACGGCGATCGCTTGCGGACCCGGTTTAACCAAAGACAATATATCTATTATTCCCGAAATAATTCAATGTGAATGTCCCCTAATTCTTGATGCCGATGCCCTCAATATTTTGGCACAAATAGGCACTATCCCCACCCTAAAACAGCGAAAATCAGCCACCGTTCTCACACCCCATACCGGAGAATTTCAGCGATTATTTCCGAACATTGACCACACAAACAGGATCAAAGCCATCCAAACAGCAGCCCAGGAAAGTGGCGCTGTAGTCCTATTAAAAGGGGCAAGAACAGCCATATCTAATCCTCAAGGTGGTGTTTGGATCAATCCCGAAAGTACCCCAGCCTTAGCTCGTGGAGGCAGTGGTGATGTATTAACTGGTTTATTAGGTGGACTATTAGCGCAAATTATGAATAAAGAAATTTTTATAGAAGATATAGTCGCAACTGCCGCTTGGTGGCATTCCCAAGCCGGAATTTTAGCAGCACAAACAAGAACAGAATTGGGAGTGGATGCCTTTACACTCACACAATATTTAATGCCAGTTTTGAAGGGATAATAATTGGGTAATGGGTAACAGGTAATGGGCAAAAAATTCTTCCCAATTACCAATCACCAATCACCTAATAACAATTACTTAACTGTTACCTTACCACCAGCTTCTTCAATCCGCTTCTTGATATCCTCAGCAGCTTCCTTAGCTACAGCTTCCTTAATAGCTTTAGGAGCAGCTTCTACCAAGTCTTTAGCTTCTTTCAGACCTAGACCAGTGATTTCACGAACGATTTTCAAGACAGCAATCTTCTTATCAGCAGGTACAGAATCCAAAATTGCATCAAATTCAGTCTTCTCTTCTACTGCTTCAGCAGGAGCAGCACCAGGAGCAGCCATCATCATCATACCGCCACCAGTAGCAGCAGCACTAACACCAAAAGCTTCTTCGATTTGCTTAACCAATTCAGAAGCTTCTAATAAGGTCAAAGATTTCAATTGTTCTAAAATTTGTTCGGTTGCAGCAGACATGGATATAACTCCTAAAGAATGTTTGATTTGTGAGTTTTTAGTTATTTAGTTGTCATTGGTCAGTAGTTAATTTTCACTGACTACAACTAACTTTCGGTAGCACTTTCAGAACTATCGCTATTTTCTTTTTCAGCAACAGCTTTTAAAGCGCGAGCCAAGGAACTGGGAACTTCGTTGATACCAACAGCCAGCTTGGTAGCTACACCATTGATAGCTCCAGCAATTTGCGCCATGAGTTGTTCCTTAGACGGTAAGTCTCCTAGAGCCTTAACATCAGCTTCACTCAGGACACGACCTTCCATCACACCACCACGAATTTCTGTTTTCTTGGTGGCTTTTTGGAATGCTTGGTAAGCTTTAATCGCAGATAAATCTTCTTTAACTAACAGGAATGCAGAAGAACCATTCAGTAATTCTGACATTGGCTGCCATTGTTCCTGATCCTGAATCGCAATGCCCATAAAGGTGTTTTTTGTTACCTTACAAATAGCACCACTAGGACGGAGTTGCCGACGCAAATCGGTGATTTCAGCAACCGTTAGCCCCTGATAATCAATTACCAGTGCTAAAGTTGACTTACTCAAGCTTTCCTTGAGATCAGCTACTATCTCTTTCTTGTTTTCTAACGTTCTTCCCATACTTATCTCACCTCCAATGTCAGTTGTCAGTGGTCAGTTGTTAGTTGTCAGTTGTCAGTTGTTAGTTGTCAGTTGTCAGTTGTTAGTTGTCAGTTGTCAGTTGTTAGTTGTCAGTTGTCAGTTGTCAGTTCTTAGTTCTTACTCTATTTTCTGTCACCTGTCACCTGTTACCTGTCACCTGTCACCTGTTACCTGTTACCTGTCACCTGTCACCTGTCACCTGTTACCTGTTACCTGTCACCTGTTACCTTTTTGCTGATTCACCGAAAACAATTAACCCCAGCTAACTTAGCCAGGGTTTCAAAGTGGTATTTTTAATACTGTCGTTGTCACAGTTTTACTGTTCAAACTTCAGATAGTTAAAATTACAACCTCGGCAGGGTATTAAGCTGTTAGCACCTGCTGTCTCCGGCTTTATCTATTTAATTTTGGTTATTAGTGATTAGTTGTTGGTCATTGCTGATTGTACTCATCTATTACCAATTACCAATTACCCATTACCAATATTATGCAGCGTCAGTTATTTTTAACTCTCGTAAGGCGCTAATGTCAATAGCAATTGATGGACCCATTGTCGAGGATATATAAACTGACCGCCAATAACGACCCTTAGCGCCCGAAGGACGGTTACGGTCAATTGACTCTTGTAATGCCTTCAAGTTGATTAATAAATCTTCAGGTGAAAAAGCAGCCTTACCAAACATAACATGGACAATCCCAGTCCGATCAGCCCGATATTCTAATTTACCAGCTTTGAATTCAGCGATCGCACTAGCAACATCAAATGTTACTGTTCCCCCCTTGGGTGAAGGCATCAAACCCCGTGGACCTAATAATTTACCCAGCTTTGCTACCTGTGGCATCACATCCGGCGTAGCAATCAGCTTATCAAAGTCCATCATGCCCTTCTGAATATCTTCAATCAGTTCTTCAGAACCAGCAATATCAGCACCAGCGTTAGTTGCTTCTGTGACTTTTTCACCTCTGGCGATAACTGCTACCCGGATAATCTGTCCTGTACCCTTGGGTAGTGCCACCGTTGTCCGCAACTGTTGGTCTGTATATTTAGGATCAATTCCTAAACGGATATGAGCTTCAGCAGCTTCAGGAAACTTAGCAGTTGCCGTTTCTTTTAACAAAGCTAATGCTTCTAAGGGTGTATAATCCTTATCTTCTACCTTTTCTAGCAACGCCTGTAAGCGGCGTGATACTTTTTTTGCCATTTTTTTCTCCTGGGGTCATCTCGAAGTCGTGCTTCTCCCCCGATATGATTTTGTTATTAGTTCAGTTGTCAGTTGTCAGTGGTTATTTTTTATTTACTGTCACCTGTCACCTGTTCCCTGTCACCTAATCTGTGACTGTTACGCCCATGTTTTTAGCAGTTCCTTCCACAATATTCATGGCTGCATCAATATCATTGGCATTAAGGTCAGGAAGTTTAGTTTGAGCAATTTCCCGTAATTGAGTTCTGCTAATGCTACCAACTTTCTTTTTGTTGGGTTCATTTGAGCCTCTTTCAATCTTCGCTGCCTTGCGAATCAATACTGATGCTGGTGGAGTTTTGAGGACAAATGTAAAACTTCTATCTTCATAAACAGAAATTTCTACAGGTATAACCATCCCAGCTTGGTCTGCTGTTTTGGCATTGTACTCTTTGCAGAACATCATGATGTTAACACCATGTTGACCCAACGCAGGACCAACTGGCGGTGCTGGGTTGGCTTTCCCAGCATTCAGGGCCAACTTAATGACCGCTACTACTTTCTTCGCCATTTGTATTTAGCTCTGTTTTTTAACCTGATTAAATTCCAATTCTACCGGTGTATCTCTTCCAAAGATCGAGAGTAGAGCTTTTAGTTTACTCCGTTCTGGGGAAACTTCAATCACCTCACCTTCAAAATCCTTAAAGGGACCCGAAAGCACAACTATCTTATCACCTGAAGCCATATCAATTTTGACTACTGGCTCTTGTTCCAAGGCTTGTTTGAATATGCGTTCAACTTCCGAAGGATTCAGGGGAACTGGCTTAACGTGACCACGACCTCTACCGCTACCACGCTTTTGCTCTGCACCCACAAAGTTAATGACATGAGATGTGTTTCTTACCACTTGCCATGTATCATCACTCATTACCATTCGGACTAGCACATAACCAGGGAAAACTTTTTCTTCTGAAGGTAGCCGTTTACCATCCTTACGGATTTTCACCGTTGGGGTGTGGGGAATTTCCACTTGGATGATTTTGTCAGCGACATCAAAAGTTTGGATACGTTGCTCTAAATTTGTCTTTACCCGTTTCTCACAGCCAGAGGCTACTTGCACTGCGTACCAGCGTGCTTCTTTCATCGCTGTTAAGAGTGTTTCCTCTAGCTGCAACTCGGAGTTGCGTGGTTCGTCTGTTGCAGAAGTCATCAGAACACCTGTTTTGCTGCCCAAGCGAACAATCCATCGACCAGATATATCAAAGATGCGGAGAGTGTAACCATTAATAGTACAGCGGCAGATTCACTTACCAACTGTTTCCGACTGGGCCAAATCACTTTCTCAAGTTCTTCCTTTGTACCCTGGAAAAAATTGTTTAAGTTAAACCCATTTTCGGTTTCTGGCATTTCTGCTTCATTTTTTTTGGCCACAGTCGTTATACCCCCGTTTCTTAAATAGCCTAACCTTGTGATTTTTAAGGTTTACAGCTTCGGTCTCAATGATTTTAGTAATAAGAAAGCTACATTTTAAAAAAATTATACCCGAAATAATTGACGTTTTCTGCTGTTTCGGCAGTGACGTTATTGCTTCGGGCAATATTTTTCTTTTTGAGCGCGCCCTGGAGGACTTGAACCCCCGACATCAGGTTTTGGAGACCTGCGTTCTACCAACTGAACTAAGAGCGCACAGGCTTTTCTTGTTACAGTCATTGCGCTGAACTTTTTCTAGTCTAACGCAATTTCAATTTTAATTGTAACTTATTTTTTTTCTTTTGGCAAGTTAGCGGCGGATGCCGCTTGCAGACTGGGTTTTGTCTATTAATTCACCATTGAGAATCACAAAGGGCGATCGAATCTTTGTTTAATGCGGGTTGCCTTGCCGACTAGATTGCGGAGATAGTACAATTTAGCGCGTCTAACTTTACCACGACGCAATACTTTAATGCTTTCAACCAGGGGAGAATGAAGCAAAAATACTCGTTCTACACCCACACCTTGGAAAACTTTACGGACTGTGATAGTTTCGTTGATGCCGCCATTGCGTCTAGCTATGACTACACCTTCGTAGGGTTGCACACGGAATTTAGTGCCTTCCTGAATTTTGACTCCGACCTTGATTGTGTCACCAACATAGATGTCGGGTAAATCAGATTTCATCTGTTCCGCTTCAATTGAGCGAATAATCTCTTGCGCGTTCATTACTTTTTATGTTTTTTGAAAAACTCACAATCGTTAATTATAAATCTATAATCGCCTGAGAGTCTAGAAATTTCCCTCATTATAAATAAAAACTACTCACAAATTCAAAATGAAGAATTAAAAAACTCTTGCCTGTTCCCTGTTCCCTGTTCCCTGTTGTAAAATAGACAGTGTAAGGATTCAGGGGGAACCAGGTAACTGGTCATAAACGCCTATAGAGACTATCTTTGGCAATGTTCAAGGTTTGAAGTCCAGTCAGCTAAAACAACTCCAGCGACTGTACCACCAGCGGATATCAGGTGATTGCATTACTACAACTGATTTTGCTCAACGTTTGGCAGCAGTTAGTACAGAAATAAATCAACCTGTTTGTGCTTACATTAATCGTCGCGGACAGGTGATTCGGGTTGGTGTCGGTACTCCGCGTCAAACTCAAATTCCGCCCCTAGAACTGCCCCGTTACGGAGCAGAACGTCTCAGCGGTATTCGTTGTTTATCCACTAATCTGAAGTCAGAACCGCCAAATGAAGCCGCCTTAACGGCAATGGCTTTACAAAGATTGGATGCTTTAGTAGTTTTAAATATTACTGGAGGAGGATTTACAAAGCGGGGTGGTGGTTCAACTGGGTATGTGAAAGAAGCTTATTTAGCGCATCTGGTAGCCAATAGTAGACAGTTAGTTACGACTCAATCTTCTGATATGAGTATTTCCGATGCTGTGATGTATTCTTATGTATCACCGCCTCTGAGTTTAGATGCTTTAGCCGACCAGGATTTTCTCAACTTAGTGGAAGGTTTAGAAGAGGAATTTAGTCGGGAGTTTGTTGGTCAAGAAGTAGATGCTGATCATGATCGAGTGCTAATTGTTGGGGTATTAACGGAAAATACTCATCCACAACAATTCCAGGACATCATTGTGGAATTGACCCGTTTAGTGGATACAGCTGGTGGTACTGTATTACAGGTATTACAACAAAAGCGATCGCGCATTCATCCCCAAACAGTGATTGGTGAAGGTAAAGTCCAAGAAGCTGCTCTCACAGCCCAAACTCTGGGCGCTAACTTGGTAGTATTTGATCGTGATCTTTCACCCTCCCAAGTTCGCAATTTAGAAGCGCAAATTGGTGTTAGGGTAGTTGACCGCACCGAAGTAATTTTAGATATTTTTGCCCAACGCGCTCAATCTGGTGCAGGTAAATTACAGGTAGAACTGGCACAGTTAGAGTATATGATGCCACGACTCGCTGGGAGAGGTCAATCCATGTCCAGATTAGGAGGTGGTATTGGCACAAGAGGACCTGGTGAAACCAAACTAGAAACAGAACGCCGAGCTATTCAAAAACGCATTTCTCGACTCCAACAAGAAGTTAATCAATTACAAGCGCATCGTTGTAGATTAAGGCAACGCCGACAACATCGAGAAGTTCCTTCGGTGGCTTTGGTGGGTTATACCAACGCTGGTAAATCTACTTTACTCAACGCCCTCACTAACGCAGAAGTATACACTGCTGACCAATTGTTTGCCACCCTTGACCCGACAACACGGCGGTTAATGCTTCCTCATGCGGAAACCGGCGCACCCCAGGAAACTTTGATGACGGATACTGTAGGGTTTATCCATGAGTTACCCGCATCTTTAATGGATGCTTTTCGGGCAACATTGGAAGAGGTAACGGAAGCGGATGCTTTATTGCATTTGGTAGATTTATCTCATCCTGCTTGGTTGAGTCATATTCGCTCAGTTCGGGATATACTGGCGCAAATGCCGATTACACCGGGACCAGCGTTAGTGGCTTTTAATAAAATTGATCAGGTTAGTAGTGAAACACTAGCATTAGCGAGGGAAGAGTTTCCTTTAGCTGTGTTTATTTCTGCTAATCAGCGTTTAGGACTGGAAACCCTGCGTCAGCGTCTATCTCTATTGATTCAGTACGCTGTTGATGGTGGTTGATGATTTTCAGATCCCCGACTTCTTAGAGAAGTCGGGGATCTCAGCTTCACAATTGGTAAAAATCATAATTGATAATCATGTCAATGATTCAACAATATATCCAGTTTTGCTAGAATCATGATTATTTCAATGTAATTGGTTGCAAGATGATGATTACTACTGTTGAGCGTCGTTATAGTTTAGATGAATATCGCGCCATTGAAGAAAAAGCTGAAGAACGCAGTGAATATCGTGATGGAGAAATTGTTCCCATGTCGGGAGGATCACTCAACCATAGCCGTATAGGTGGCAATATTTTTGCATTTCTCAAGTTTATGCTGCGTGATAGTAAATGTGAGCCAATTAATAGTGATTTGAGGTTATGGATTCCTGAATATAAACGCGGAGTATATCCAGATGTAATGGTTTTTGCAGATGAACCGCAACTAAATGACAACCGCAATGATGAAGTTTTAAATCCCATTTTAATTCTAGAAGTATTATCACCTTCAACCGCAGATTATGACCGACAAAGCAAGTTTCGGATGTATCGTTCAGTTAGCAGTTTTTGTGAATATTTATTAGTTGAACAAGATGAAATTTTTATAGAAAAATATAGTAAACAGTCTCAAGGTTGGTTATTGAGTGATTTTAAAGATTTAGAAAAATCCATTTTTTTGGAGTCTGTTGGGGTTGATTTACCGATATCCGAAATTTATCGCGGTGTTGTTTTTGGGTAAGGTTAAGGAGCGTTACACATTCACAAAAAACCACATTCTTTGTAGGGGTTTAGCGCAATGCTCATTGGTGTCAACTTAAGCTCAACCTATTCGGGAACGATTTTACGTTAAGTCAATTATAATATAAATATTGATAGTTGAGTTAGTATTTGATGCTGGTTTAACCTGAGTTCGACATAAGATAATTTTTGGAAAACTGCCCCAAATATAAGTCTCAAACCCTGATGATCTCGTTGAAAAAATCATAACTCTGTTCGCGTAGCGTCTCCGAAGGAGAAACTCCTAACACCGAACTCAGGTGGTTTAGGTGGGTTTGTTGGTGGAGAAATAAACTGGAAAATTGATAAATACTTCTTAATTTATTTCTCTGTTTTTACCTTACGGATTTCTTCATTAATTCCTGAACTTGAGCCGCGACTAGAGGATGTGGATCTGTTTTTAAGTAAGGGAGAATTTCTTGGATAACCCGCCCAGAAACCACGCTCAAATATGATATAGTAGCTTCCCGCACAAAGCCTGTAGGATGACGCAAAGTTACTAAAATTTGATCAGAACTAACACGGATATGGGCAGCTTGGGCAAAATGAAAACAACAAGCCAAACACCAATCAGAGAGTAAGTTACCAATGCTAATTAACTTACGCAGACGATTAGCTATGATGGTTAATTCTTGTTTATTATTTCCAGCCATTGTTTCCTGTTCAAGAATGCCATGTTCTATAAGCCGCTGGAGTTTTTCCTGTGGTGGACGACGATCTAAGATATGCAGTAATACGGATTTAGACGCTAACTTTACTGTATGGTCTAATATTTCTAAACCTCTGGCTAAACTTACTACCGATTCAGATTGAATGTCTAAGGTTGCGGCTTGAATTTTAGCTGGAGAATAAAGTAATTTTAGCAGTAATAGCAATCTATCTTTAACATCAATTTCTACTTCTAATAGTGCGGTTTGTAATAATTCACCAATAGAAATTAATCTCTCATTGGTGTGATGATTATCTAAGGAATTAATTAATTCTAAGTCTACATAACCAGCATAGATTTCTCCTAAAAATTGCAATTCTTCCTTAATTAAAGCTTCTATTCTACTTTCATCTAACATCAGCACAATATTCTGATTTTCTGACTGTTGTCCGATTTTAATTAAACTCCGCAGAATATATTCCCTGGTGCTACCCCAAGATGTTTCTAGATTTACCCATAAACTTTCCTGTGCTTCGATAGTACCAATGAGAGCAATAGTCCGCCAAGCGTGCATTCGCACTACTTCGGGTTTATAAATATTTGTCGCTAGTTGTAATAAGAGAGGGAGTGCATTGTTCTCTAACCGCACTAAAGAAAGGATAGCAGTAGTGCGGGTAGACTTATAAGATAGGGCTGCTAAGAGAATCGAATAGTATTGTTCTAACCTCGTTGCGGCAATCATTTCCAAAACAGCACAACGGACTCGTAAAGATTTATCTGTTAATAAGCTGGGAATATATACTCGTAATTCTTGTAAATCTAGGGATTCTCTGAAGGCTTTTACGGCGTTAATTCGCTCTCGTTCCTGGGAATGAGTTAACATTTGCTGCATGGTATTTGTGGCTGCTGCTATTTGGATTGTTGTTCCTTGACGCAGGAGTAAAGCCGCGGCAGTAGCCCGAATGAGTGAATGGTGTTGAGGGTGGAGATAGTTTTCTAAAAGGCTTAAATCAGCATTGACATCAGCTAAGGAAACGTAACGTAAAGCTAGAGCGAATACCTCTGGATTAAATGTAGCTGGAGACTGTTCTAATAGGGGACTAACTGCACGCAAGTAGGCTGGATTTGCACCGGCTAAGAGCATTACTTCCAGACTTTTAGCTTGTAAGTCCGGTGCTAGTTGTGGGAGCAAGGGGGCTAAAACCTGGGCTGCTCCCTGGAGATCAATTTGGGCTAAAAGTTCGACACAAGCACCTTTATCGGCTGTGTTGCCTGTTTCTACGAGGGCTTTGACTACCCCCTGTTGGAATACTCGTAAACCGACGGTGGCGGCGCTGACTTCTCCTCTTTCGGCGCTTAAAACTAATAAATCAACATAGCGCGATCGCAAATTCCAAATTACTTTTAAACAAGTAGCCGCAATAATCACCGTTTCTCCCACAAACACCCATTTTTGTAGGGATGTAGGCAAATATTGTTCAACAAACCATAAAGTGCTGAAAATTACTACCCCGGTTAAACCACTGGATATGGCTTCGGCTGTACCACCGGATAGTGTTTGTATCCAACTGCGAGTTTCTTCGGGAATCGGTTGATATAAAACAGGTCCGCTACTGATAACAAAGGTATAGCGGAGTAGTTCATCACAGAATTTGAGACTGACTAAACCCCAAAATACAGTTTTCTCTTGAATGGCAGGAAAGAAACTCAGCAGAGCGATCGCCGATGGTAATAAAAATCCTACAGTGATTGGTAACAACGCCGCCGTCGAAAACACCCCAATTTTCTCAATTAACCGACTCGAAACAAACCATTGAGTAAATAACTCACACACCCCTACAATCCCACCAAATAACCCCAAAAAACTCGCCAAATCCTGATTACCAAAGTTAGCATTCAGTTCTCTGAGATATTGAAAATCTATTAACAAACCCATGACTTGCAACAGGGCTACAAAAATAAACAAGTACCATACATAACGCTTCAAAGGAGTTTGCAAGCGACGATGACGAGAACCCTGTTCTTCAGGAATATCCCTTTGGGGTGTACTCGGAAATGCGCCACGATATTTATAAGTTAAAAGAAATAAAATTCCCGAACCACAAAGAACCACCAAACAGGCGAGAATAATCACCTGATTGAGTGTCATCACTTTTACCAATGCAGGCAAACTAAACCCACTGATGACATCTGCTACTAATAAACCACTACTTACCAGTGGATAAGTCCGTTTAATTTCCCGAATATTAAATAATTGATTAGCAACAATTGAAGTATTCAAATCATTGACTACATAACAAGCATCTACCCACAATCGGAGGATAAAAATAATCACCATTGCGATCGCTGGAATATTTATTCCCCAACGCCATAATACTAATAAAAATAAAGGCACGATCATACAAGGGACAATCGCCACAATCACCCAACGTAAAGGGAAAATCCTTTGCAACCAAGAAAATAAACCTACCAGTCCCACACCAAGCACAGCACTAGCAATATAAACCCAAGGTAGTTGTCCTGCTCCATATTGATCTAAAAATAGGGCAACAGTGCTATCCTCTGCCCATCTTAATCCTACAGCTACCGTTGTGTAGAAAGCAAACATCATCCAAGTGCGCTCAACTTCTTCAGGACGGAGATTCACCCACTGAAGCATTCGCGCCAAAAGACCTCGATTGCTACAAAAGCCGTGATTTTTCGATTCCATACAGTTTTATTGTCTGGGTAGCTAAGTAAAAATAACTATATAGGCTAGGAGTCAGGAGTCAGGAGTCAGGAAGAAGAATTAGGGGGAAGAATTAGAAGGAGATCAGAATAGTCTCGAATCTGAGAAAGTGATAGCGTAAGCGCTGACTTGTCAGTTCGGTAAATAAACAGTGTCAATGCTTATTACTTGCACCTAATTCACTTTTTTAAACCTGAAACTCTTTATTCTCCTTTATTCTTCTCCTGACTCCTGACTCCTTCTTTCTGACTCCTCTCTAAAACCATAGCAAAAGTCCTGAACAACTGAGTATTATTTTTCCCACTCAGCCGTCAGGACTATCATTTCAGAATAAATTGACATAAATCTAATTATGTATGAATGCTGAGGGAATGGGACAAATCTCCCCGGTGTCAATTTTAGATCCTATTACTAACTAATTTATACAGCATTCATGACTAGGTTGTTGACAAAATTATTTTTTTGGTGAAATCAGCATCATCATATTTCGCCCTTCTTTCTTCGGTGCTTGCTGAAGTTCACCAAAAGGCTCTAAATCCGTAGCCATTCGCTTAAGCAACGTTTCTGCCAAGTCACTGTGTTGAATTTCCCGACCTCGGAACATCACAGTAGCCTTAACTTTATCGCCGTCTTTGAGGAAGCGTTCGGCTTGTTTAACGCGCACATTATAGTCATGTTCTTCTATCTTGTAGCGCATCTTCACTTCTTTCACATCAGCCGTGTGCTGCTTCTTCCGGGCTTCCCGCGCCTTTTTCTCCTGCTCAAACTTATATTTCCCATAGTCCATTATTCGACATACTGGCGGATCAGCCTTGTCACTAATTAGCACCAGGTCTAATTCCTTTTCCTCTGCTAATTGTATCGCTTCCTGCGGAGTTATAATTCCCAGTTGTGCGCCATCAGTGTCAATCACCCGAATTTTCGGGAAGCGAATCCGTTCGTTAATTTGGGGCAGATCGCGAGTTCTTTTTTTCTCAATCACAGGCATTATGATTAGTGGCAGCTCTTTAGTTAAGATTTTGGACTGGTCTTGATTTAGTTAGGTTAGTTTGATATGCCATTGAAGGCAAAATACAACAGTAACTCAGAATGGGAAAATGAATATCCCTCTCTAGTGTAGCAAATTTATAAGAGAAGTTCGATCAAGTCGTTGACTGTATAGTCTGACTCTGAGTTGATTCCACTGGATTATTTAATGTAAATTACATGATACTTGACACTAATAACTATTGTTACAATTTTCTTCTGACATACATAGAGGTATGATATCTAGAAGATGTTTCCATGATAGCAAAATTAGGTATACATTGAAGCTAATTAAATATAGTGTAACATATATATATAGTTTCCAACTAATCAGCAAGAGATAACTGTGACTACCGCAAGACATTGGCAGCAAAGAGTTGGTAATCAAAGGGATTGGGTGTGGCGTGGTTGGCAAACCCGTTATACTTATATTCGTCCTCCCCATGATTATGCAAGAACAACACCCTTAATTTTACTTCATGGTTTCGGCGCTTCCATTGGTCATTGGCGACATAATTTAGAGGTTTTGGGTAAGTCTCACACGGTTTACGCTTTGGACATGATTGGCTTTGGGGCTTCGGAAAAAGCTGCAACTAACTACAATGTGGAACTTTGGGTAGAGCAGGTTTACGATTTTTGGCAAACTTTTATCCGTCAACCAGTGGTTTTGGTCGGTAATTCCATCGGTTCACTGATTTCTCTAGTCGCAGCCGCTAACCATCCTGATATGGTAAAGGGGATAGTGATGATGAGTTTACCTGATCCTAATTTGGAACAGGAAATGATTCCGACGGCTTTGCAACCTCTTGTCAGCGGGATTAAAAGTATATTTACTTCTAGATTAATATTGAAACCGATATTTTATTTTGTCCGTCGTCCTGGTGTGCTGCGTCCTTGGGCTAGTTTAGCTTATGCAAATCCTGAAGCCATTACTGATGAACTTATAGATATTTTAGCAGGACCACCCCAGGATCGGGGATCTGCCCGTGCCTTTAGAGCTTTGTTTAAAGCCACAACAAGGATGAATTTTAGTCCTAGTGTCAAGAAAATTTTACCAAACTTAACAATTCCCATGCTGTTAATTTGGGGAACAAAAGACCGATTTGTGCCGCCAAAACTAGCAAATCAATTTGTGGGCTACAATGAGAGATTGCAATTGCTATATTTGGAAGATGTCGGTCATTGTCCCCAGGACGAATCACCAGAACAGGTTAACCAGGCGATTTTAGATTGGATTGGTAATGGTAATGGGTAATTGGTAATTGGTAATTGGTAATTGGTAAACATCTACCTACTTCCTGTCCTCACCAACAACTTATTTAGCAAACTCTAATTAATCTAATTAATATTAACTTGTGTAGTATCAACATCTGTAGTGCCATCAACGGTGTGAGCTACGGCAACTAGTTGATTAAGAATATCCTGGGTGGGAACTTTACCTTTTAGTACCACAGTGCCACCTGTTTGGGCAACCCAGAGTGTATCAATATCATTAAGGTCAGGATATTGATCAAATGCTAATGCTACGCGCTTTGCTAAACCACTTTGGTCGTATTCTCCATTTAATCCTATGCGTTCTGGTTCTATTGTTTGTTTATTAGCATCATCGCTAGAAGTTGGATTAACTTGGGCGCTTTCGGATTTTTCTAAGCCAAACATTCTTTGTAACCAACCCATAAATACTTTGTTCCTGTCAATTTTCACTGCTGATGACAATATATGGCTTTGATTTAAAGGCTGCATCTACCTTTGAAAATAGATATTGTTGGGTTTCGTTCCACAATCCAACCTATGAGGAATTGCGATCGCTCTACTTTAATATAATTTGTCAACGTACCGTAGGTATTCATGAAACTCCGTCCACAACAGGTTTTTACTCCTGACTCCTGACTCCTGACTCCTGACTCCTGCGATAACTTTTCCACAGGAACGGAATGATGGCAATTATTAAGTATAAAATAAAAATTCAGACCGACAATGCAGCGTAGTCGAAACTCGCTTTGCAGTCATGAGTGCCGGTCTGCGTTCATGTCATGCTCCTTTAGTCGCCGATGAAACATACGCTGTCAGTTATTGTGGAAGATGAAGCGGGGGTTCTATCCCGCATTGCTAGTTTATTTGCGCGTCGGGGTTTTAATATTGAAAGCCTGGCTGTGGGACCTGCGGAACAGGATGGAGTATCCCGAATTACGATGGTTGTCCCTGGTGATGATCGCATTATTGAGCAATTGACTAAACAACTGTATAAGTTAGTTAATGTTCTCAAGGTGCAGGATATTACAGAAATTCCTTGCGTAGAAAGAGAGTTGATGCTTTTGAAAGTAAATGCTACTAGCAGCAATCGTTCGGAGATTATTGAATTATCTCAGATTTTCCGAGCGCGAATTGTGGATGTGGCTGAAGATTCTTTGACTTTGGAAGTTGTGGGTGATCCTGGTAAAATGGTGGCGATCGTGCAAGTGCTACAAAAATTTGGATTGAGAGAAATCGCTCGCACGGGTAAAATTTCTCTGACTCGTGAATCGGGTGTGAATACTGAATTACTGAAGTCGTTACAAGCAAAAGCCTAGTACCGCAAAACAGAATTAAAAATTAGTAATTAAAAATTCACACAGCAAATTAAACAGGCTGTTTATGGGTTTTTAATAGTTGGATTAAAAGTTAACAATCGAAGTTTTTGAACTCATCAAGCAGCAGATATGGTGTAACCACTATACTTGCTGCTATTATTTTTATTTAATAGGGAATTTGTGTCAAACTGGCATGACTTAAGCAGTGGAAATTTGATAAAACCTCTATAAGTTCAAGATAAAAAATAATAACTCATACATTAATGTTTATGTTTAGTTGATATTTATCAACCCTATGGCATTTTCATTTAATTGGTGAAAATTTATTTTTGTAAGTCACCACATTATTAATTATTTAAGAGGGTGATTTGAACACAGTAGATTGCAGATTAATGAGGTACAGAATCTAAATTTAAAGCCGGACGGTAAGCCAGTTTTACTCCTGAATCCTGAATTCTGCTGTAAGACGGTGATTTGAATATATCATGTCTTTGAGATTATCAATTAAAATCTCAGGTGTTTATCTAGTGAAAAGATTTCATATATTTTCCTGGAGATGTTGATGTGAATATCCTATTTTTAGTCTCTCATTTTACTGTTGAGAAAACAATTAAAACCTTATCTAATCAATTAAGTAAAGTTAGGAATAGACATTGGTTTATTTTTGATATTACTATTTTTGCGATGACACCATTCTTAGCATTATCCTTGCGTTTAGATGGTGATCTGAATTTGCAAGAATATATTTCACAGTTAAAAGTTGCTACAATTTTGTTTTTAGTAGTTAAACTAATTGTTTTTTGGGGATGTGGTTTTTATAAACGCTATTGGCGATATGCAAGTATTGAGGAAATCATCTATATAGTCATGTTAATGATGGGTGTGATAGTCATCCAAACAACGCTATTTAATATATTGGATAAAACATTCAATGTGCTATTAAGTAATCTTCCGCAATCACTGCCAATTTTGGAGGGAATACTGTCTGGTATTTGTGTGATTGCGTTACGATTTAGTGTGCGGGTTGTAGAAAGAGTAAATCATAGACAGAAAATATCTAAGCATAGGGAGAGAGTGCTGATTATTGGTGCGGGTAATGCGGGGGTTTCTCTGGTGGAAGATATGCAAAGAAATCCCCAGTTTGGGGTTTATCCTGTAGGCTTTATTGATGACGATATCAAAAAACAGCATATACATTTACGGGGAATTCCGGTATTGGGCGATCGCTATAAAATTCCCGAGGTAATCAAAACATTAAAAATTCAGAAAATTATTATTGCGATGCCTACAGTTTCTGGACAAATTATCCGAGAAATTGTTGATATTTGTCAAGCCAATGGAGTCCACCCTAACACTTTACCAGGAATACATGAAATCCTCAATGGTCGGGTTCGAGTGGATAGTATTAGAGATATCAAAATTGAAGACTTACTCAGACGTGAACCTATTCATATAGACATTAAAAGGGTGTCTAAATTTATTAAACATAAAACAGTTTTAATTACAGGTTCAGGAGGATCAATTGGCAGTGAACTATGTCGGCAAATTTTCCGTTGTCATCCAGCTAAAATAATTCTGATTGGACATGGAGAAAATTCTGTTTTTAATATCCAACAAGAACTAGAACAGCTGATCCAAATTCTCAAAAATAAGGGTAAATTAGCTATCAATATTCCGCTTCCGCAGATTTATACATTTATTGCTGATATTCGAGTGCAGTCGAGGTTAGAACACGCTTTCGAGAGATTTAAACCGGATGTAATTTTTCATGCTGCTGCCCATAAACACGTCCCTCTAATGGAATTAAACCCGGCCGAAGCAATTACTAATAATG
Organism: Dolichospermum sp. LEGE 00240; assembly: GCF_015207875.1. Taxonomy (GTDB): domain Bacteria; phylum Cyanobacteriota; class Cyanobacteriia; order Cyanobacteriales; family Nostocaceae; genus Dolichospermum; species Dolichospermum gracile. Next base: position 76,882 of record NZ_JADEVZ010000004.1, on the reverse strand, counting down.
TGATTGGCACGAGGAACTTATTACAGGTAGCATTGCAATATAATGTTGAACATTTTGTCATGATTTCTACGGACAAAGCAGTTAATCCCACCAATGTAATGGGTGCGAGTAAGAGAGTAGCTGAAATGCTAGTTTTACAAGCAGCAAAACGAAGTGGTAAATCCTATGTAGCTGTGCGGTTTGGGAATGTTTTAGGGAGTCGAGGTAGTGTAGTTCCCACTTTCCAAAAACAAATTTTAGCAGGGGGACCAATTACAGTTACTCATCCCGATATTTGTCGTTACTTTATGACTATACCGGAGGCTGTACAACTGGTTTTACAAGCATCTGTCCTGGGTCGTAGTGGTGAAGTTTTAATGTTAAATATGGGTGAACCTGTAAAAATTGTGGACTTAGCAAAAGAACTAATTCATCTTTCGGGATATGAGGTTAACAAAGATATTGATATAGTATTTACGGGTTTAAGACCAGGAGAAAAGCTGTTTGAAGAGTTATTTGTTGAGGGAGAAGAGTATGAAAAAACTGAGCATGAAAAACTGTTAGTCGTAAAAAATGCCAGTCAAATCATCCCTAGTTATTTGGATATGACGATAGAAACTTTAGTGGGAGCAGCTGCTAAAAATGATGCTGCTTCGATTATGCTATTGCTGTCACAATTAGTAGCGGGTTACAAGCCTAAATATTTAGAAAAAAATGGCTCAGGAGATCCTGAAAGAAATAGTGTTTTCATCCCAATTGCCAATAGCAATATTTTGGCAAACACTGAGCCGCAAGGGGTGTAATTAATAATAAATAATTCAGATATAAACACCACAAAGTTCAAGGATATAGTCAAAGACCAGAAAGAATTATACCTATCCAGGGCAATTGAAGATGAAGCAAAGTTCCCAAAAATTTATTGTGACTTTATTGTTAGCTACTGTGATGATGTTGTGGTATTACCCAAAAAGTTTAGAAGGATATGATCTAGACCTAACTCATATCAAACTTGCAGGCAGCAAAGAAGAGGCTTACTATATTGCCGGGGACAAGTTTCTCATAGCTGGCTTTGACATCATGGATAGATACTGGAGTGAGATTGCTAAAACAGGTAAGCATCTTCTGCGAGGTCACTTAGACAATTACTTACCGATCGCACTTAAGTCACTAGATTATCAGCCTGCCGATGCCATGATGGGTTCATTTGCTGAGTCTTTCTTTTCTACTCGCAATCCTCATACGGGGCTAATTCCCTTCTCCTATGACTCCCTAGATCCGTTCTCAAACATGAGTACGGGGAATAAGCAACCTGTGGCTTTGATAAGCAAAGGAGTCGAAATTTGCCAGTGGTTTCCTGACGACTTGAATCTACTGAAAAAGTGTGTAGCATTAGCTGAGGCAACCATCAAGCACTTTGACGAAAATAACGCTGGAATGTGGGGCTGGGTAGAGGTGAAAGATGGTCAGCCCAAGAGTAAAGTGACGCTGACACAGGATTACGGTGCGGTAGCTAATGGGTTAGCCTATTTGTCCCAAAAAACTGGCAATCCTAAGTTTATAAAATGGGCAAATCAGAAGTTAGAGTTTGTCTGGCAGAACCGAATGAACCAGCATCTAGCTTTACTAGAAGAACAATTCACCCCTACTCAAGCCTTCTTGCGTTCAGAGGAAAGGTCTAGCGATACGGACACCCTATACTACGTACGGCAACTGTTCGATCTCCACCAACTGACGGGGGAAAAGAAATATCTAGATAGGGCCATGGCAGTAACGAATTTATGGTATGACAAGGCGTGGGTCGAGCAGTGGGGTCACTTTATCCGCAAACTTAATCCCGATGGGAAGCCCGCTGTCAATCAGCTTTATGGTGACGGTAAATACAATACTCTCTACATCCTGGTTCAAGCCTATCGTACCACCAAAGACCCTAAGTACATTCAACGGTTCAGGCAAGCGTGGGATAACTTGCTGAATATGGGAAAGGATGGATTTGTGCCGGAATATATTGAGCAAGGAAAGATGGTCAATAGGTATGGCTTAGATCAACAGCAGACTATCTTTCTCGACATCCTTGTGGCAGCCTATGAAGCCAGTGGGGATAAGGAAATTCTAGAAGCAGCAGAAAACTTGGGGAATCGGATATTACAACGGGGCAAAAACGTCATGCGGATGGAAGGGGGTCAAGCAGGACAAGCATTTTTGCGTCTGGCATTAGCACGGCAAAAAATCAGCAGGTTGCAGGTAGCAGTAGGTAAAGCTGGTACGCCAATGAAGGTGACGCAGAACGGAAATAGGGTTCTAGAGGTGATTGTTCCCACAGAGGTGGCAGTAGTTTATCTACCAGAAGGTGTGTACAACTTGGAAGTTGGCAAGGATGGATGCAGTCGGAAAAAGAATATTCCCTTGAGTGGTAAAAACAATGAGAAATTTTCGATGGTTTCCTGTGATTTATCTAAGTAGGTGAACACAATAAAACCAAACTGTGTAAAGAAACGTAAAATCGCCCAAACCCTCTTCACTCTTGCCTTTTGGCTTGCCATAACGACAATTTTCAACGCCACTGAATGGGCGCAGGGCCTGCGACCCTACCTCCTGAAACAACTTCTTAGAATTAGAAACTGCATTAAATATTCGGAGATTAATAGATATGAATTTTGCCAAAAAACTTATCAAACAATTTGTCAAAAAGCAAGAAAATTGGTCAATTGGAATTTATGTAGGCACATCTCTTGTAGATTTTGTTGCTCCTGAAAATATAAAAAACCCAGTTTTGACTGCTCAAGATGTAAAAGATGTTCCAGCCGAATTCGTAGCAGACCCATTTATGATCAATGAAAATGGGATTTGGTATATGTTTTTTGAAGTTATGAATGCTGATGATCACAAGGGTGATATCGCCCTGGCAACTAGCATTAATGGTTTTAATTGGACCTATCAACAAATTGTAATTGATGAATATTTTCACTTATCTTATCCATACGTTTTTAAGTGGAACAATGAGTATTATCTGATTCCAGAAAGCAATGAAGTCAATTCTATTCGCCTCTATAAAGCAGTGGATTTTCCTACGAAATGGACTTTTGTTAAAGATTTAATGTCTGGTGATAAATATTCTGATGCTTCTGTTTTTTACTTTGAGGATTATTGGTGGCTTTTGACTTCAGTAAAAAGTAGCGATGTTTTATATTTATACTATGCAAATGATCTTTTAGAAACTTGGATTGAACATCCTAAAAGTCCGGTCATCAAGGGCAACAAAAATATTGCCAGACCAGGAGGTAGAGTCATAGTATCAGATGGCAAAATCGTTAGATATACTCAAGATGATGAACATTTATATGGTAATCAAGTTCGAGCATTTGAAATAACCAATCTAACAACTAGAAATTACGAAGAGAAACAAATCAGCAAAGATTCAATTATTAAAGGAAGCGGCAGGGGCTGGAATAAAATAGGAATGCATAATATAGATCCTCATAAAATTGATGAAAATAAATGGATAGCTTGTGTAGATGGTTATCAAACATCTTGGAACTTTCGTAGTCGCAAGCATAATTCTTTGTGAATCACATAATTTATAAAAAATTATCAAAAATGAGTAAAGCAGATAATGAAAATAAAAAAAATATTAGTGTGGAATTACTTGCTCACATTCAGAAAAATTGTCAAAGATTTTCATCCAGAAAATCGTCAAATTATCGGTAATACAGGTTGGCTTTTCGTGGGAAAAGTTTTCAGATTATTTATAAGTCTTTGCATGGGAACATTAGTAGCACGTTATCTCGGACCTGACAAGTTTGGTACACTTCAATATGCTTTGGCTTTTTCCAGTTTCTTTTTGCCACTATCCACTTCACAAATGGGCAAAATTGTAACCAGAGATTTAGTCCAAAAACCAGTATCTAAGGATAAGATATTAGGCACAGCTTTTCTTGTTCAAATTATTGGTGGAATCCTGGCGGCCACATTGTCAATAACGTTTATTAAGATAATATATCCCCAGTCTTCTTATATCCATCTACTAGTTGCAATTGTAGCTATTAAATTTATATTTAATTCCTTCCAGCCAATTGAAAACTGGTTTGAATCTCAAGTTAAATCCAAATTTCAAGTGTTAGCTAGTAATTTAGCTTTTGTGATCATAACGATCATAAAAATCTTCCTTATTGTATTTAAAGCACCTCTGTTCCTATTCGCTAGTATTATTAGTTTAGAAACAATAATTTATGCAACTGGATTAATATTTTATTATCAACTAGATCATCAAAATATTAGAAATTGGAGAACTGATTTTCAATCAATGAAAGATTTGATCCGAGAGGCATATCCTCAATTTCTATCAACCACTGCTATTTTAATTTATGCCTCACTTGATCAGGTGATGTTAGGAAGTATGGTTGGTCATAGTTCAATTGGAATTTATTCTAGCGCAGTGATTCTCTGCGAATCTTTGTCTTTTTTACCCCTTATAATTAGTTCTTCATTATATCCAAGTATGATTAAGGCTCAAAGCCTTAGCAAATCTACATACAGAAAGAAGCTACAGAAAATTTATGATTTCACTAGTCTTCTCGCCTATGCTATTATAATTTTAATAGTTCCCTTGTCAGGCTTTTTAATAAAGCTACTGTATGGAGATAATTATCAACTGGCTAGTCCTATTCTTTCTATTTATATATTTACTTCTCTATTTACATTTCAAGGAGAAGTGATGAGCAATTGGATAGTGACAGAGGGACTGCAACATTTGAATTTATACGCAAAACTAATAGGATTAGCGGCAAATATTATGCTCAATCTATTACTCATACCTATGCACCAAGGAATTGGAGCAGCAATTGCAACTCTGGTATCTGCTTCGCTTGCTAACTATTTCTGCTTTCTTTTTTGGAAAAAAACTAGAGAAAACGCGATACTGACAACTAAGGCTTTATTCCTACCGCTGAGATTGCTAACTTTACTCAAACGTAACTAAAGAATTTATAAACAAGATAAATTAGGAGGCATGATGAAAATGAAGATATTATTAGTTTCTGGTGTATATCCCCCTAAAATAGGCGGTCCATCAGCGCAAACCCAACATATTGCACGTAACTTGATATCTAGAAATATTGATGTACATATTATTACTTATGGTGATCCAAATTCTAGTGGAATAATTGATGGAATACCCATAAGCTTTATTGATGAAACTTCACGTCGGAGTTGGCTAGATAAAATAGTGCGTAATGCCCGAATTTATTATGAGATAAATCGTATTATTGGCGAGTTTAAGCCAACTGTTTTACATATGCAAACTATGAGTTTCAATTTAACGATAATGGCTGGTATTATTGCTCGGTTTCATCGAATTCCATCAATTGTAAAGTATAGTTCAGACTTAGTTTGGGATATAATTAATCAGGATAAAATGATTAACATTTCTGCGAAGAATCTACCTCAACAGTTATATACTTTTGTACTGGAGTTACTCCAAAGGTTTTTATTCTCAGTTTATGATTGCATTTGGGCGACTACACCACTTTATCAAAAACGCCTTGGGCAGCATTTTTCCGTTTCTAATAATAAGATATTACTCCTGGCAAATTTTACTAAATTGCAACCTTTTGAAGCAATTGCCGCAGCCCGTAAATCTGCGAATTGTCAACAAAGAGTCATTGAATCTATCTCTCACCTAAAACCAATTACCTTACTCACAATTGCTCGTTTAATTCCCTTGAAAGGAATTGAAATTTGCCTTGAGGCAATTTCCCATCTGCTCGATCTTCCAGTTAGTCTTCGCATTATTGGTAGTGGATCTCCTGATTATGAGTTGTTTTTACGAGATATGGCAGAACGGCTTGGTGTTAGTAACCGGGTTGAGTTTGCTGGTGCAGTATCACCCACTCATATTCCTGGAGAATACCAGAGTGCAGATATATTTATCTTAGCCAGTTATTACGAAGCTTTTGCTACTGTTCTTATAGAAGCAATGGCTGCTGGTCTTCCTATCATTGCTTCTAATGTGGGTGGAATCCCAACCGTTGTGGAAAATGAAGTTTCTGGTAAACTCGTACCTGCTGGAGATGCACTCAGTCTGGCAATGGCAATACGTTTTCTGGTTGTCAATGAGGAAGAGCGCCATGCTATGGCAATTGCAGCTAGGACACGAGCAAAGGCATTTGATTGGGATATGGGTGTAGATAAACTCATTGAAACTTACAAACAGCTTTGTCCTGAGCAGAAAATAAATGAGTGAGAAAAATGAATAATTCCCAACTAACAAAATTAAAACCTGACAGTCATAGATACAATAATGAATCACCCTTTGTTCCTATGCACTGGACTCACCGAATTTTAGTAATTGCCATCATTGTTATTTATTTACTCTTTGTAGTTATTCAAGTATATTTGAATCCAAAGTCTACAGTTGCCTTACAATGGGTCAATTTAGGATTGGTAGTAAATTTTTTACTTCTACTCATACCTATTATTTTTTATCAACCTTCCTATGGATGGTTTCATCCTTTAATATTCAATATTGTTCTAACTCTGATCCATGAAATACGTAAGACTCCTATTTATATAAATGGACTTGAAGCACATATAGCTCTACCGAATTGGAATAGCGAAAGTTTAACTTTCTTATTCGCTGATAACATATTTCTTAGTATAGTTGGTCTAGTTAGTTACTATTGTGGTTTCTTCTTCTCTCTGAGATTTGGTAATTTACAATTAACCTTTTTGCCACCTCGTCATCTAAAACTGAAAGTTTTGTGTGTAGTAATTTTCTCTATCGTAGCCTGTGCAGCTTATATGCAAATTCAAGGTGGAATTGCTGCACACATCCTTTCTTGGGGACAAGGACGACGGGCAACACTAGCGGGTCAATTCTACTGGCAACTCTTGATTCAATTTGGTGCTATTGCCTGCTTGATATGGTTAGCAAAAGATCCTCAAGCTCATCTGCAAGGACTATTCTGGATATGTTCAGTCAGTTCACTTGTGATTAATTTTTTAAGTGGAGGCTCTCGTTCAAGTATTATTTATTTCATCATTTTTGGGTTGATGGTGGCGATGATCCGCGATCGCAAAGTTGCCTTCACTCAAATCCTAACTTTTGCTGTAATCGGATTGTTTCTACTAGGTATATTAGGGGATTTCAGAAACAGTACCTGGAGTGGGGAAATCAACTGGGATAAATTAAATCAACCCTCTTCAACAGAGGCGATTTTCGGCTTGGCAACAGATGAATTAGGATCACGAAGTGGAGATGGCAGCGGTGAAATTCCCATTTTAGCTTTAGTACCTAATCAGGTTGATTTTCTCTATGGTAGCTCTTATTTAGCTGCCCTAACAATCCTGATTCCCCGGGGACTTTGGCCAGGGAAGCCTGGATTGGTAGATGGTGTTGTTGGCAATACATTTTTTGATTTAGATATAGGTATTCCCATTGAACCTACTCTTGAAGCCTATTGGAATTTTGGTGTTCCTGGTGTATTTATAGTTTTCTTTGCATTTGGCCTTTTCCATAAATGGCTAGTTTGGACTTTCCGCAATTATACCACTCAAACTTCAATGATAGTTCCCTATGTAATCACCCTCTATCTAATCGAACCATCGGGGCCGGGAATAATCCGTGGGATGATTTCCCTCACTTCATCTGTAATACTTCTCCGTGCATTTGGACTGTTGTCATTTCGAGCAGAAAGTAGATAAAAACATGAACCAATCACAAAGTAAATTTGATCATCGAATACATATACTATTCTTTGTTCCCACCCTTGGTGGTGGTGGTGCAGAGATGCATTTATTACGAATCATCAATCACCTTGATTCTCAAAAGTTTCGTTTTTCTCTAGCTTTATCCCGGTCTGGTGGTTCTTATGAATCTGACTTACCTAAGTATGTTAAATTGCATTTTTTAAATACAGGAAAAACTAACTCCAGCGTCATCCGCAACATTCGCTCAATAGCTCCACTTCGCCAACTTATCCAAGCTGAAAAGCCTAATATTCTCTGCTCAATTATGGATCACGCCAATGTCGTCGCCCTTTTAGCTGCTAGTGATCTGCCGACTCGTCCAAAAGTTATTCTTTGTGTTCAGAATCCTCCCACTGTTGAGCATCAACCCTATTGGCATATCACTAACTTGCTGACGTTATCACTAATTCCCAGACTTTATCCACAAGCTGATCAGATAATTGCCCTTTCTCAAGGTGTAGCAGAGGATTTAATGACCCTGTGTCCTCATATTAGCAATCAATTAGATGTAATTTATAACGCTGGCTGGGATAGTAGGGTCTTGAGTGGTGCAAAAGAGTCTATCCATCAGGAGGAGTTACCCGCAAATGTGCCGCTAATTGTCGCCTGTGGACGACTGACTGATCAAAAAGGTTTTCCCTATTTGATTGATGCTTTAGCACAGGTGCGGCAAGTCATCCCAGTACATTTGTGGATTATTGGGGAAGGGAAACAGCGCGGGATCCTAGAAAAACAAATTCAGCAACTAGGATTAAATGATTGTGTCCGATTACTAGGCTTTCAAAGTAACCCATATAAATATATGGCAGCGGCAGATATTTTTGTGCTGTCATCTCTCTATGAAGGTTTTGGAAATGTGATTGTAGAAGCTATGGCCTGTGGCACTCCCGTGATTGCGACAGATTGTCCCTATGGTCCAGGGGAAATTATTGAAAATGGTGTCAATGGTATTCTTGTACCTCCGGCCAATGTGGAAGCTATAGCAGAAGCTGTTATTAGATTGCTAACAACAGATTCAGAATTAAAGCTGAAATTTTCTGAAAACGGAAAAAGCCGCTCTCAACAGTTTCATGCTCAGGTGATTGCGTCTACTTACGAGAAAATGTTTTTACGTAATTCTTGTATGAATTAAGAATTGACACTTCCAGCCCGCTTTGTGCTTTTCTACTTACCACATATCCTTATGAAAGTTGTCGTTGCACTTGAACATCGTTTTGATCGGACACCAGATGGGATTGTCTGGACACATACTCAGTTTCCACATTCATTTTGGCAGAGGTATCTAGAGGTTTTTGATCATGTGCGGGTGGTTGCCCGTGTTCAGGATGTCCCGTCAGTGCCGTCTGATTGGAAAGAGGCTAATGGCGATAGCGAAGCGCTCCGCAGGAATCGCATTTCTTTTGCGGCTATTCCCTATTACATTGGACCGATGCAGTATTTATGGCGATCGATCATGGTAAAACGTGCCGCCCAACAAGCTGTAAATACGGAAGATGCCGTAATTTTGAGGGTAAGTTCGACCATTGCTTCCTGTATTGAACCTAAACTACGGGCTACGAATCATCCCTACGGTCTAGAAGTGGTTGGTGATCCCTATGATGTCTTTGCGCCCGGTTCTATTAAACACCCTTTGCGTCCGTATTTCCGCTGGCGATCTCCTCAGATATTGCGGCGACAATGTGCTAGAGCTTGTGGTGCAGCCTATGTCACCGAGTTTGCTCTCCAAAAGCGGTATCCACCAGGAAAAGATGCTTTTTCCACACATTACTCAAGTATAGAGTTATCTCATGAGGCTTTTGTATCCGTTCCGCGCTTACCTAAACAGGAAAGTCAGATTTTCACTATCATCTTTGTCGGGACATTAGCACAACTTTATAAAGCACCAGATGTCTTAATTGATGCTGTCGCCAATTGTGTACAGCAGGGACTGAAACTGAAATTAGTTGTTGTTGGAGATGGTAAGCATCGAGAAGAATTGGCAATGCGAGCAGTGAAATTAAATTTAGGAGATTATGTAAATTTTCGGGGTCAGTTATCCGCAGGAAAAGCTGTGCGGGATGAATTGGATCAGGCGGATTTGTTTATCCTCGCATCTTATCAAGAAGGTTTACCCAGAGCAATGATCGAGGCAATGGCACGGGCATTACCATGTATTGGTTCTACAGTGGGGGGCATTCCTGAACTACTAGCACCAGAGGATATAGTGCCACCTGGTGATGTTGCTGCTTTGTCCGCCAAAATTCGGGAAGTTGTGACTAACCCAGAACGCATGGCTCGAATGTCAGCCCGTAACCTAGAGAAAGCCAAAGAATACACAAATGAAATACTTCGGGAAAGGCAAATTGCCTTCTACAATTATGTACGAAAAAGTACGCAAGATTGGCTGAATGCACAAAAAGAAGTAAAAAGCATTAACTAAAACAATATTTATGTGTGGAATCACTGGTTTTTGGGATATATCTCGACAAATTAGCACAGATTATCTACCAGTAATTGTGCAGCAAATGTCAAAGTCATTAATTCATCGTGGTCCAGATGATGGTGGCAGTTGGGTTGATGGAGAGGTCGGTATTGCTTTAGGACATCGGCGACTATCCATAGTAGACCTTTCACCGCAAGGACATCAACCGATGATATCTAGCAATGGTCGGTATGTAATTGTTTTCAATGGTGAAGTTTATAATTTTCCCGAATTAAGAAAGCAGTTACAAAGTCTTGGATATAGCTTTTGCAGTCATTCTGACACAGAGGTAATGTTATCAGCCATCTGTGAATGGGGAGTTTTAGAAGCAACCAAGCGGTTCAATGGGATGTTTGCTTTTGCTGTATGGGATTCTCAAGAACGGGTTTTACATTTGGGACGCGATCGCATCGGTGAAAAGCCACTATATTATGGTTGGTGCGGTCATACTTTTATATTTGCCTCAGAATTAAAAGCTTTTAAAGTCCATCCTGATTTTCAACCCGAAATCAACCGTGATGCCTTGGCTTTATTCCTCCGGTTTTCTTATATTCCTGCACCTTATTCCATCTATCAAGGCATCTATAAATTACCACCCGCAACTCTTCTAAGTTGGAATGGAACGACAATTCACCCCCAGCCAGTACCCTATTGGTCTGCCAAAATTGCCGCAGAATCAGGTGTTGCTTATCCCTTCACAGGGTCAGAAAATGAAGCTATAGTACATTTAGAGGAGCTACTAAAGGATGCCATAAAAATGCGAATGCTGGCAGATGTTCCTTTAGGTGCTTTTCTATCCGGTGGGATAGACTCTTCGACAATTGTGGCTTTGATGCAGTCTCAAAGTCAGCAACCCGTGAAAACTTTCAGCATCGGTTTTCACGAACAAGACTATAACGAAGCTGAATATGCTAAGTCTGTGGCACAGCACTTGGGTACAGACCATAGGGAACTTTATGTTACCTCAGATGAAGCTATGGCAGTAATTCCCAAACTACCAAGTTTATATGACGAGCCATTTTCCGATCCTTCCCAAGTTCCCACATTCTTAATATCTCAACTTGCCAGAAATCATGTCACCGTCAGTCTTTCTGGTGATGGGGGTGATGAATTATTTGCTGGATATAAGCGCTATTTTTTGGCAAGTAGTATCTGGCAGAAGATCGGCTGGATACCGCAAACAGTTCGTCATTCTACAGCCAAAGCTTTAACCAGTGTTTCTGCCCAGACTTGGAATCGAGGTTTTGAGCCGATAAATACCATATTGCCAGCAAAATTGAATTTTGGCGATAAATTACATAAGTTAGCCAGCATTTTAGCAGTTTCCCACCCCGATACTATGTATGCGGATTTGGTATCCCCTTTGCAAGAACCAGAGAAAGTTGTGATTGATAGTTCCCAACTCAGCACAGTTTTTAGTGATGGCAATTTGTGGGCAAGTTTACCGAATTTCACAGAACGCATGATGTACTTGGATTTAATTAGCTACTTGCCAGGTGATATCTTAGTGAAAGTAGATCGTGCCACTATGGGTGTGAGTCTTGAAGGTCGCATACCTTTTTTAGATCATCGGGTTGTGGAATTTGCTTGGCAAATCCCCCTATCCATGAAAATACGTGGTAATCAAGGTAAATGGTTGTTACGACAGGTTTTATATAAGTACGTACCCAAGGAATTAATTGAGCGGCCAAAAATGGGTTTTGGTATTCCGATTGGTGCATGGTTGCGTGGACCCCTACGAGATTATGCAGAAGATTTACTGGATGAGTCTCGATTGCGAAGAGAAGGGTATTTTCATCCTCAACCAATTCGGCAAAAGTGGGATGAACACCAAAATGGCGATCGCAATTGGCAACATCATCTCTGGGTTATACTCATGTTCCAAGCTTGGTTAGCTGAAGAGTCAGGAGGAAGAATTAGAGCAAAGTAGGAATAGTCTCAAATCGGAGAAAGTGATAGGTAAATAAACGGTTTCAACCGCCACGCCAAGCTCTAAATAACCAGTATTTACACTTATTAAACAAGCAAAAATTTTTCAAATTCCCTGAAGGAAATAGAAACATGAATCAGATCGCAGTCATTGGTCTTGGCTACGTTGGTTTACCTGTGGCTTTAGCAATGGCCAAAAAATTTCCCAATACAGTTGGGTTTGATATTAATCAAGAAAAAATTGCCTCCTTAAATCAAGGACTAGATTTCACAGGCGAAGTTACCAGTGAAGAACTCAAAAATACATCTTTAAAAATTACTTGTGAGCTAATTGATTTAGCTGATTGTAACTTCTTTATTGTCGCCGTCCCTACGCCAATTGACAATAACCGTGTTCCTGATTTGACTCCACTGATTAAAGCCTCAGAAACCATCGGTAAAGTCCTCAAAAAAGGTGATGTCGTCGTTTATGAATCCACCGTTTATCCAGGAGTCACAGAAGAAGTGTGTGGTGCTGTTCTAGCGCGGGTATCTGATTTACAACAGGGCGTTGATTTCAAATTAGGCTATTCACCGGAACGAATTAACCCAGGTGATAAAACTCATACCTTAGAAAAAATTGTTAAAGTTGTCGCAGGTGAAGACCCGGAAACATTGGCACAAATCGCTAATGTATATGCTGCTGTTGTTGACGCTGGTATTTACCGCGCTCAATCAATTAAAGTAGCTGAAGCGGCCAAAGTCATTGAAAATACCCAACGGGATCTTAACATTGCCTTGATGAATGAACTAGCAATAATTTGCGATCGCCTGAATATTCGCACCCGTGATGTCTTAGCTGCTGCGGGGACAAAGTGGAATTTTTTACCTTTCACTCCAGGTCTTGTGGGGGGTCACTGCATCGGTGTAGACCCTTACTATCTCACAGCCAAAGCCCAACAAGTTGGCTATTATCCCCAGGTGATTCTCGCCGGTAGACGGATTAATGATAACATGGGTCAATTCTTGGGGAGTCGGTTGGTGAAACTGCTGGTAGAAGCCAATGTGACAATCAAAAAGGCGCGAGTGGGGATTTTGGGACTTACCTTTAAAGAAAATGTCCCAGATTTAAGAAATAGTCGCATTCCCGATATCATTCATGAATTGCGACAATTTGGGATTGACCCCCTAGTCCATGACTCTTTAGCCGAAAATAGTCATGCAGTCCATGAATATGGGATTCAATTATCTGACTGGAAAGAACTTACATATCTTGATGCCTTAATTTTAGCAGTTCCCCATCAGGAATATTTAGAAATGTCAGCAGAGAGACTATTTGCTCATATTCGTCCAGGGGGAATCTTCATGGATATCAAATCAATATTTGAACCTGGGGATGTACCAGCAAATATTAATTATTGGAGTTTATAAAAGGTGAAGTTATGGCGAAAATTTTAGTTACAGGTGCGGCTGGTTTTATTGGTTTTCACCTCAGTCAACGCTTACTAGAAAGAGGTGATCAAGTTGTAGGTTTAGATAACCTTAACCATTACTACGATGTTACCTTAAAAAAAGACAGATTAGAGCAACTTTTACCAAACCCCAATTTTAGCTTTCATTTATTAGATTTAGCAGATAGAGAAGGCATCCCCAAATTATTTGCTCAATCTAGTTTTGATAAAGTCGTCAATTTAGCAGCCCAAGCCGGAGTCCGTTATTCCTTAAAAAATCCCCATGCCTATGTAGATAGTAATTTAGTGGGATTTGTGAATATTCTCGAAGGTTGTCGCCATACCAACGTTCAACATTTAGTATTTGCTTCTTCTAGTTCAGTTTACGGTGCAAATACAAAAATTCCCTTCTCCGTTCACGACAATGTAGATCATCCCGTGAGTTTGTACGCAGCTACCAAAAAAGCTAACGAATTAATGGCACATACCTACAGTAGTTTGTATGGCTTACCAGTTTCAGGATTGCGATTTTTTACAGTTTATGGTCCTTGGGGTCGCCCTGATATGGCATTGTTTCTCTTCACCAAAGCAATTTTAGCAGGACAACCAATTGATGTTTTCAATTATGGGAAAATGAGGCGGGATTTTACCTATATTGATGACATTGTGGAAGGTGTAATTCGTGTTGTTGATCAAGTAGCTGCATCAAATCCTCATTGGTCAGGAAATGCCCCAGATCCCGCCACAAGTTATGCCCCATACAAAAATTACAATATCGGTAATAATCAACCAGTGGAATTAATGCACTTTATCGAAACCTTAGAAAGTTGTTTGGGAATGAAAGCAGAGAAAAATTTGCTTCCCATGCAAGCTGGTGATGTACCAGCAACCTATGCCGATGTTGATGCCTTAGTAACAGATGTGGGTTTTAAACCCAATACCTCAATTGAGGAGGGAATCGAGCGATTTGTGAAATGGTATCGCTCATATTACCAAGTTTAAAAAATCCTCTTTTCTATAAATTCTCATAATAGCAAAGACCATAGATCAAAATATGAAAATCTTGCATATTTGTGCAATTGGTGGTACAGCGAAGATACTTTTACTACCTCAGATAAAATATTTGTTGTCACAAAAATTTGAGGTTGGCATAGCCTGTTCTCCAGGAAAGGAAGTAGAAGAGTTACAAACAAATGGATACCAAATACATCCCGTAAATATTGATCGCAAGATATCGTTATTTTCCAGCTTAAAAAGTATTTATCACTTGACAAAAATTATTCAGCAAAATCAATATGATCTCGTCCATGTCCATACACCAATTGCTGCTGTTTTAGGACGAATCGCCGCTAAAATTGCCGGGGTTAAACGCATTGTTTACACTTCCCACGGGCTGCCCTTTCATGATTTATCAACTCCTACCCAGTATTACTTTTACTTTCTAGTTGAAAAGCTGACTGCTTTAATCACTGATTTAATTCTTAGCCAAAATTATGAAGATATTAGCACTGCTAAAAAACTCGGTCTTTGTCCACCTAAAAAACTGGCTTATTTAGGTAACGGTGTAGATATTGATCGTTTCCACCGTGAGCGACTCAATCCCATTCATCAGAGTGAATTAAGGCAATCTTTAGGTATTCCAGAAACAGCAAATTTAATTGTTGGCACAATTGGGCGTTTAACTCGCAAAAAAGGTAGTGGATACCTGATAGAAGCTACTGCTAAATTAGTGGATAAATTTCCTAATTTACATATTCTGATAATTGGTGGTCAACTTAGTTCAGATCCTGAACCTTTCCAAACAGAACTAATGGCAAAAATTAGCAATCTGGGAATTGAGAACCACGTTACACTCACAGGTGACCGCCAAGATATACCAGAAGTTTTAGGTCTTTTAGATGTCTTTACTTTACCTACTTTTACTCATGAAGGATTACCCCGATCTATTTTAGAAGCGATGGCGATGGGTTTACCAGTTGTGACTACAGATATTCGGGGATGTCGAGAAGCAGTATTACAGGAAAAAACAGGTTTAATTGTGCCTTCTCAAGATAGTGATAGATTAGCCGAGGCATTGGCAATTATGTTATCTAATCCCGAATTGCGGGAAGCCTATGGTAATCAAGGACGGAGAAGAGTAACAACCGAATATAATGAAGATTTTGTATTTGAAAGACTGACGAAATACTATCAAGAATTAGGCATTAACTGATTGTCGAACTAATGATAACCGGGGATTTTGTTGATAATTCAGTTTTTAGTTCAAGACTGATATTACTGGCTAAGAAGCAGTGCCAATCTGACTAGATTACTTCAATAAATCTGTTTATCATTGCTAATAATTAGCAAGCTATAGAACCGATATGCCGAGATTAAGTAACATCTCTGGATTAAATTTGCCTGAAAAGTTCTCATTAATTAGGTTTAGGTTTTGAGCGATTTTAATTACTTTAAATCAAAGGTTTATCCATGATGACTGAAAACTTTCAGAAACATCATCTAATTAGCAGATTAATTAAGTCTGGATTAGATAAAATTATGGCAATTATCGCCTTAATTATTCTTTCTCCCTTAATGCTAGTAATTGCGATCGCTATTTATTTACGGATGGGGCAGCCAATTTTATTTATCCAACCCCGTCCAGGTAAAGATGCGCGAATTTTCAACTTTTATAAATTCCGCACTATGACTAATGAGAAAGATGAAAAAGGTAACTTATTACCTGATGAAAAACGTCTGACATCTTTCGGTCAATTTCTCCGAAAAACTAGTTTGGATGAACTTCCCCAACTGTGGAATATTGCTAAAGGAGAGATGAGTTTTGTCGGTCCACGTCCATTGTTAGTTAAATATCTTGACCTTTATACCCCAGAACAAGCCAGACGGCAAGAAGTCAAACCAGGGATTACAGGTTTAGCTCAAGTTCGCGGTCGAAATTCTCTGAGTTGGGAAGAAAAATTTAACCTAGATATTTTCTATATCAACAATTGGAGTTTATTGCTAGACTTACAAATAATTTTCCTCACTGTTGGTACAGTCATTAAAAAACAAGGAATCAGTCAAGATAATCATGCAACGATGGAAGAATTTATGGGAGATTCAAGCATCTATAACTATCGGCAAAAACAAGATATGATTGGAGAATAAATTATGGCTAAAGTGGTTATTTTCGGAACTAGTGAAATTGCAGAAATAGCTCACTTTTATCTCAATTGTGATTCTGAACATGAGGTGGTTGGCTTTACTGTTGATCAAGCCCATCTAGAAACAGAGAGTTTTTATAATTTACCGGTTGTCCCTTATGAAAGACTAGAAAATTATTATTCACCTGATGAATATAAATTATTTATTGCCATTAGTTACCAACAAGTGAATAAATTACGGGCAGAAAAATATTTAAATGCCAAAAACAGAGGATATAGCTTTATCTCCTATATTAGTTCTGGGGCATTTTATTATGGTAAATCAGTGGGAGAAAACTGCTTTATCATGGAAAATAATGTTATTCAACCTTTTGCTTCTATTGGTAACAACTGTCTACTTTTGGGCGTAAATTCTATCGCGCACCACTGTGTAATTAACGATCATTGTTTCCTAACTTCTAATGTTGCTCTTGGTGGTGGATCAAATATAGGAGAATATACTTTTCTTGGTTTGAATACTACGATCAGAAATTACATCAACATTGGCAAAGAAAATATTATTGGGGCCGGATCAATTATTCTCAGTGATACAGAAGACAGGGCTGTTTATTCCCCAGGAGAAACCCCAAAATTTGCAGTACCCAGCGACTTAGTACGTATTTGAAAAAGATTGATATTTCTGTTATCAACTCTTATATAAGTAGGTGAACCGAAAAATTTAAAGGTATGTGAAGAAAAGTAAAATTGCCCAAAACTCTCTTCCTGTTCCCAGTTAAGAGTTCCCTGCCTTCACAGGCAACTTATTCAGCAAACCCTATATAAACACATTCCCTTAATTAAGTTGTGTTATGCGGACTAAATCTTCTCACCCCAAGCACACAAGGCGAAATATTCTCCGAGTAGCTGGACTTTTTGCGGGAGCAGCAATTGTTCCTCCTATTCTTCACAGTCTCAAAACCCTGGGTGTTTCCCCCGCATCCCTTCTTCATACCCTGAGAACATCTAGATATATTCTGGATGCTGCTAATGCCAAGAACCTTCAGGCAATGAACGTATTACCATTACCCAAACCTACTGGGATCAGCAAAGTTGCATTGGTTCACACTGAAGATCGGGTATCGGGAACTCAACGAATACTTGATTTGTTGCAGCCAGGGGGGATGGAGGGAAAAAGCATTTTTCTGAAGCCTAACTATAATACTGCCGATCCATCTCCAGCATCAACAGATACAAAATTGTTAGCAACTTTGGTGGAAAAACTGCAAAAAGCTGGAGTAGGGCAAATTACCATAGGCGATCGCTCAGGAATGGCTCAAACCCGCGCCGCTATGCAGCTAAAGGGAGTATTTCAACTTGCAGATCGCTATGGGGTGGAAGTAATTGTTTTTGATGAAATGTCTACTGAACAATGGCAATACTTTTCCCCATCGGGAACTCACTGGCAACAAGGTTTCGCTTTTGCGCGACCAATTCTCCAAGCAGGTGCAGTGATTAATACCTGTTGTCTGAAAACTCATCAAGGAGCGCGCTATACACTGTCATTGAAAAATACTGTGGGTATGGTAGCTAAGTATGTTCCGGGTGATCCATTTAACTATATGGGTGACTTGCATAGTTCACCGTATATGCAGCAAATGATCGCAGAAATTAATGCAGTTTATCGGCCTAGTTTGGTGTTAATAGATGGTGTGGAAGCCTTTGTGTCAGGGGGACCAGATGCTGGCAAGAAAGTGGCGGCAAACGTCATGCTGGCAAGTACAGATCCCATAGCTATTGATGTCATTGGTTTGGCAATGTTGCGTTCACTGGGAACAACAAATGAGGTGACGCAAGGATCTATTTGGAAATTAGAACAGATTCGCACAGCAGTGGCATTGGGTTTGGGAGCATCTAGTCCAGAACAAATTGAATTAATTACTGCTGATCGCACCAGTCAAAAAATTGCGGATCAGATTCGTCCATACATACTGGGATGAGAATGTATGATTTCACCTGAGTTCGACATGAGAGAATTCTTGGAAAACTGCCCCAAGTATGAGTCTCAAACCCTGATGATCTCGTTGAAAAAATCATAACTCCGTTCGCGTAGCGTCTCCGAACTCAGGTGATTTCCGATATATCCTCAATCCCTAATTCATACCCAGAAAATTTGTGCAAATTCACGAGGATAAATGAATTATGTCCAGCTTTTCCTGTTTTGTTGTGGGCAATGGTGTTTTGACATTGAACTGCTTGGAAATCCTGTTGCGGAAAAATTGCCAAGTGTTGGGAGTGTATTCCACAGATAATTCATTACAAAAGTGGTCCGAGGAACATAAGATTACCCACACTGCTTCTCGAACCATTTTTCACAAAACACTCCTGGGTTTTGGGTACGATTATCTTTTCAGTATTAATAATATTCAATGGATCATTCCAGAGGACGTGATCGCAGGAGCAAAAAAAGCCACTATTAACTACCACGATGCGCCCTTACCCAAATATGCTGGCTTGTATGCCACTACTTGGGCTTTGCTGAACGGTGAAACTGAATATGCTGTTACTTGGCATGAAGTCTCGGCTGAAATTGATGCTGGGCGGATATTTAAACAAACATCCGTGCCGATTTTGGCGGATGATACAGTATTTAATCTTAATCTGCGATGCTTTGATGCAGCAGTTAATTCCTTCGGAGAACTGGTAGAAGAACTAGTAATTGATGTTGCCAAACCCTATCCTCAAGACCTATCGCAACGGAGTTATTTTAGCCCTAGCGATCGCCCAGAAGCCGCCTCTGTGATCTCCTACGATGTTAGTAGCAAGGATATCTGTAATCTGGTCAAAGCATTAGATTTTGGTCCAACTCATAATGAATTGGGTCTACCCAAAACTTGGCTACCAGGTGGGGTGATTGTTGTGGGAGCCGCCCGTTCAATTGCATCTGACTATGGTACTCCTGGGCAAGTGCTGAAGCTGGATGACCAAGGGATGTGTGTCGCCACCATAGATGGGGCTGTGCAGTTAAGTGGGTTCAGCACATTAAACGGCAAGGATATTTCCCTAGCACAGTTGCAAGCAGATTATGGTGTCCGCGTCAGTGATATCCTGCCGACAATTAACACCAAGATCCGCAAGGCAATTACTGAACGGAATGCTGTCTTATGTCGTCATGAACCAGCTTGGGCAAAACGGTTGATGCAGCTTGCAGCTTTTCGGCATCCCTATTTACCATTGGCAACATCTGGTCAAAAACCAGATATCTCCATGCACCGCTATTCTATTTTGTCCTTAACAGCCCAGGTGACAGCGAAATCTCTGTTGTCTATGTTTGCTGCTTACTGTGCGCGACTGACAACCGAAACGGAATTTGATCTAGGACTACAAACCGATGCCCAGCGCAGCATTGCGCCCGAAATATTTGCTCAACGAGTTCCGATTCCCGTGCAAACTCAGGTGAATGAGTCTTTCCATGATTTTCAACGGCGATTTGAAATAGCCCTAGATGATACCGCTCGTCTGGGTAGCTTTAGACATACCCTGTTGAGACGTTATCCACAATTGCATGGTGATGGGAATGGCGGTGGTGATGATAATTTTCTGCCGGTAGCGATCGCTCTTGTTGCGTCTCCTGATCAACTAGATTGGCACTCCCTGGGAGCTTCTATAGCCTTGGTGGCTTATGAAGATGGAACTTTACCGGAATTAGTGCATACTGGGTCACTCAATAACACTGACTCTAAAGCCATTGTTCAGCAACTTCAAACTTTAATCACCGCTTGTATAGAAGATCCTCAACAATCTCTGCATCAATTACCACTGCTTTCTATTGCCCAACAACAGCGAATTTTGGTGGATTGGAACGACACAGCCGAACCCTTCCCCACAGATAAATGTATTCATGATTTATTTGCAAAACAAGTAGAGCGGACTCCTGATGCTGTAGCTGTAGCCTTTCAAGACCGAGAATTAACTTACCGAGAATTAAACACCCAAGCCAATCAATTAGCCCACTATCTGCAACTACAGGGAGTTGGTCCCGATGTGATCGTCGGTCTTCAGATCGAAAGATCATTAGAAATGATGATCGGCTTATTGGCCATTCACAAAGCCGGTGGGGCATATCTTCCCCTTGATCCCGATTTCCCGGCAGATCGTCTGGCTTTCATGGTAGAAGATTCCCAAGCGATCGTCATCTTAACCCAGGCAAAACTTGCTCCAGATCCCCGACTTCTCCAAGAAGTCGGGGATCTAAAGATTATCCCCATTGATACGCTGTGGGCAGAAATTACTCAACAACCTACCACAAATCCCCATAGTGGAGTTAAACCCGAAAACCTGAGTTATGTAATTTACACCTCCGGTTCTACAGGAAAACCCAAGGGTGTGATGGTAGAACATCGTAACGTGGCTAACTTCTTCACGGGTATGGATGCTGTCATTGACCATGAACCACCGGGAGTATGGTTAGCAGTTACAAGTTTGTCATTTGATATTTCTGTCTTGGAACTGTTCTGGACATTGGCTAGGGGATTTAAAGTAGTTATCTATAACCCCAAACAAGAACGGCAGCAGTCTAAGTCCCAACAGCCCATAGCTGTAAATAAGTTACAACATACTGATTTCAGTATCTTTTACTTTTCTAGCCATGAACAAGGGCAAGATGCGGCGGAAAAGTATCGGCTGTTGTTTGAGGGGGCTAAATTTGCCGATGCTAATGGCTTTAAAGCAGTTTGGACTCCAGAACGTCATTTTCATGCTTTTGGTGGCTTATTCCCCAATCCTGTAGTCAGCAGTGCAGCGATCGCCACGACTACCAAAAACATCCAAATTCGTGCAGGTAGCTGTGTTTCCCCCCTACATAACACCGTGCGACTCACAGAAGATTGGTCTTTAGTAGATAACTTTTCTCACGGTCGGGTAGGAATATCCTTTGGTGCTGGTTGGCAACCCAATGACTTTATCCTCTCTCCCCAAACCTTCGAGAACCGCAAGGAAATCATGTTCCAGCAAATCGAGGAGGTACAGGCACTTTGGCGCGGAGAAACCCTACCCTATCCCAACGGTAAAGGCGAAATCATCGAGGTGCAAACCCTACCTCGTCCCATTCAACCCACCCTTCCCGTCTGGATTACAGCCGCCGGCAACCCCGAAACCTTCCAAATGGCAGGTGCGAGAGGCTTTAATATTTTGACGCACTTACTGGGGCAAAGTTTAGACGAGTTGGCCGCCAAAATTGCCACCTATCGGCAAGCTTATACAGAAACCGGACATTCTGGCGCGGGAATTGTCAGCCTGATGATACATACTTTTGTGGGAGCAAGTGATGATATTGTCAAAGAAATTGTCCGTCAGCCCATGCGGCAATACTTGGCTAGTTCCCTCGATTTAATCAAGCTTGCAGCTTGGTCTTTCCCCACTTTCAAACAGAAAACCACCAACGACAAAGGGCAGTTTGCCGTATCCCATCTATCTGACCCAGATATGGCGGAAGTCCTAGATTTCTCCTTTGAACGGTACTTTGAAACTAGTGGTCTGTTTGGAACTGTGGACACCTGTTTGCAGATGGTTGATCGGATTAAAGCCATTGGTGTCAATGAAATTGCCTGTCTGATTGACTATGGGGTAGATACGGATACGGTGCTATCTCAACTACCCCTGCTGAATGAATTGAAGACACGGGCTAATTACCAAGAAAGGGAACAGGGAATAGGGAATAGGGAAGAGGGAATAGGGAATAGGGAACAGGGCAAAATTGAATCTATAGCTGATCTGATCAAACGTCATCAAGTAACACACCTGCAATGTACCCCTTCTATGGCGGGTTTATTGATGGCAGAAACTGCTAACCACGAGGCTATGGGGCAACTTCGCCAAATGATGGTTGGTGGTGAAGCCTTGACTGAAGCCTTAGCAAATCAACTTCAGCAAATTATTCCCGGACAGATTCACAATCTGTATGGTCCGACCGAAACCACCATCTGGTCAACAACCCATACTCTAGCTGAAGTTGATGGTATAGTTCCCCTCGGTCGTCCTATTGCCAACACTGAGTTATACATTCTCGACAAGAATCAGCAACCTGTGCCTGTTGGTGTCCCTGGTGAACTATATATTGGCGGTAAAGGGGTGACACGGGGCTATTTGCATAGACCAAAGTTAACCCAGGAAAGGTTTGTACCTAATCCCTTTAGTAATGATGCCACTGCCCGTTTATACCGGACCGGCGACCTAGTTCGCTACCAAAGAGATGGTAATGTGGAATTTTTGGGACGGATGGATTTCCAGGTAAAAGTGCGGGGACACCGCATTGAATTGGGAGAAATTGAGACAATTTTAAGCCGTCATGAAGCAGTTCGGGAAGCCGTGATTATCCTTCGTGAAGATATACCCGGAGATCAGCGCCTTGTCGCCTATCTACTCCCACAGCCGGGACTTCAGCCATCTCCGGCAACTATGCGAGCATATTTACTCTCTCTCTTACCTGAGTATATGGTTCCTTCTAACTTTGTTGTTCTGGAGAAATTTCCCCTCACTCCTAATCATAAAGTTGACCGCAAGGCTTTACCTGCTCCCCTGTTAGTTGTTCAGGCTGAAGATAGTGTAAATACAACAATACCTAAAAATGATATTGAGCAAACCCTCATGGAAATCTGGCAGAAAGTCCTTCAGATACCTCAAGTGGGAACTCAAGATAATTTCTTTCATCTAGGGGGTAATTCCTTAGTTGCAGTCAGATTAATTAAGGAAGTTCTCTCAGCATTTAATGTGGATTTACCCTTAATTAGTTTATTTGAATCCCCCACTATAGCTGATCTCGCCAAACAGATTTCAGCACTAAATTTTGCGAATAAATCCCATGATCTCCAAGTTGATTTCATGGCAATATCTCGCTAAATAGGGGCTGCTGAATAAACCGAAAACCTAGATAGATTAAGAGGTTCCCGGTTAAAAAAGTGAATTAAACCTGAGTTCGGTGTTAGGAGTTTCTCCTTCGGAGACGCTACGCGAACGGAGTTATGATTTTTTCAACGAGATCATCAGGGTTTGAGACTCATACTTGGGGCAGTTTTCCACAAATTATCCTATGTCGAACTCAGGTAATTAAGTGCAAGGAATAAGGATTGAAACCATTAAAAACCTATCACTTTCTGAAATTTGAGACTATTCTTCTCTCCTTCTAATTCTTCCTCCTGACTCCTGACTCCTAGCCCTCACGAAAAGACTTTTTCAGCAAACCCTAAATATTCATGGAATATGGAATATTGCTACAACAACAAGTAAGACAGTAAATCATAGTCACCTCCTCGCGAAGGAGGGGTTTGTCCGGGGGCTTTTGAACTTTTTCTTCATCAATACTAAATCAAATCACTAAAAATGCAACTTTCTTGGACAACACTTCACAATTTAGAAAAAGAATTTGGTGATTCTTTTTTTCTGCTTGATTTGGATAAATTCAAACGTAATTATCAAGAGTTTTTGCATGGTTTTCGCTCTATTTATCCCCATATCAACTTAGGTTATTCTTATAAAACCAACTACATTCCTAAGTTGTGTCAAACTGTAGATTCTTTAGGTGGCTATGCAGAAGTTGTTTCTCAAATGGAGTATGATTTAGCTTTGCGTATTGGTGTCTCTCCATCTAGAATTATTTTTAATGGTCCCCTCAAGTCTCCAGAAGATTTAGAAAATGCCATTTTCGCTGGTTCTATTGTTAACTTGGACTGTTTGGAAGAAGTAGAAATAGTCGCAACATTAGCACGAAGATTACCAGAACGAAAAATTGCTGTAGGTTTAAGATGTAATTTTGATGTTGGTGTTGGCAGGATATCTCGCTTTGGATTTGATGTGGAAGGAGGCGCACTAGATGATGTTTTTAAAATTTTCCAAGAATTAAATAATTGCTCGGTGTTGGGATTACATTGTCACATTTCTACCTCAACAAGAAGCGTAGAATCCTATAAGTTACGCACGCAGAAAATTATCGAACTCAGCGATTATTATTTTCAGCATCAGCCACCTCAATTTATTGATCTTGGTGGTGGTTTTTTTGGCAGAATGAATGATGATTTAAAAGGACAATTTGACTGTTATATTCCCAGTTATCAAGAATATGCAGAGGCAATTGCTCCACAATTAAGCAGTAGATTTCCTGATGATTCTGGACCAGAACTCATTATTGAACCAGGTGTAGCTCTTGTTGCAGATGTTCTCAGTTTTGTCGGTAAAGTAGTGGGAGTTAAAACAGTAAAATCACGCCAAATTGCTCTTGTGGTTGGCAGTATTCATAATGTTAAACCAACTTTAACTGATAAGAAATTGTCATTAAAAATTTATAGTAGTGAGCAAAAGTTTGACAACAAAAAACTAAATGGCTCAGTTGATTTAGTTGGATATACTTGCATGGAACATGATTGTTTATATCCAGATTATTCAGGTTCAATAGGCATTGGTGATTATGCCGTCTTTGATAATTTAGGTGCATACACAGTGGTATTTAAACCACCTTTTATTCGCCCAAATCCTCCGATCATTAGCTATGATTCCACCCTTGATAATTATACTTTAGTCAGACGGCAAGAAACTTCTCAAGATGTGTTTTCTACTTATGTAATATGAAGGACAAAAATATGAACGTTATGTTGACCTGTGCGGGAAGAAGAAATTACTTGGTAAACTTCTTTCAAGCAGCTTTAGAAAATCGAGGATTGGTATTTGCCGGTGATGCTAGTCTAGAAGCCCCAGCATTAAAGGAAGCAGATGAAAGTTTTTTATTACCATCTGTAAATGATAGTGATTACTTTGATCATCTGCTGAATATCTGTCAGGATAAAAAAGTCAAGTTACTAATTCCTCTCAATGATTTAGAACTACCACATTTAGCAAAACAACGTGATCAATTTCTGAAAATAGGAACTATTCCAGTTGTTTCTTCACCGGAAATTATTAATATTTGTTTTGATAAATGGGCAACTTTTCAACTCTTAGAAACAATCGGTATCCCTACCCCAAAAACTTATCTTTCTCTGGCGGAAGCACGCGGGGCGATTCAGCGAGGAGAAATCAATTTTCCTTTAGTAATTAAACCCCGGTGGGGAAGTGCATCAATTGGGATTGAATATCCTGAAGATTATGAAGAATTAGAATTAGCCTACCGTTTTGTCAAAAAAGCTATTCAAAAGTCATTTTTAGCGACGGTAAGCTCTACTGATTTTGAGAAATGTATCTTAATTCAAGAAAAGCTAATTGGACAAGAGCATGGACTTGATATCATTAATAATTTAGAAACTTCCTACATTACCACCTTTGTGAAGCGTAAACTAACCATGCGAGCCGGAGAAACAGACCGGGCGGTTACAGTGGAAAATCAGCAACTTGAAAAACTAGGTGAGAAAATTGGACAAAAATTAGGTCATACCGGCAACTTAGATTGTGATGTAATTGTCGGAAAAAAGGGGAACTATGTATTAGAAATGAACCCGCGTTTTGGTGGTGGATATCCATTTTCTCATGTAGCCGGAGCAAATATTCCCGCCGCATTGATCGCTTGGTCTAATGGGGAAACGCCAAATGAAAAATGGCTAAAGATTCAGACTAATATAATCAGTGCCAAATGCGATCGCCTGATCACTTTTAAACAATAAACAATAAAGAATAAAAAACCATGAAGCCAATTCTCCTCTCCACTCCCCATATCGGCGACCAAGAATTAGAATTCGTCAAAGAAGCATTTGCTACCAATTGGATTGCCCCTATTGGTCCCCATGTTGATGCTTTTGAACAGGAATTTTGTCAAATAACTGGTGCTAGTCATGCTGCTGCTGTGAGTTCGGGAACTGCGGCTTTACACCTAGCTTTGCAATTAGTTGGAGTCACCAGAGGAGATGAGGTTTTTTGCTCCACCTTGACCTTTGCAGCCACCGCTAATCCAATTACTTATTTAGGTGCAAAACCAGTATTTATTGATAGCGATCGCATATCCTGGAATATGAACCCAGACTTGTTGCAGGAAGCTTTACAAAAACGTGCTTATTTTGGTAAATTACCCAAAGCAGTTATAGTTGTTCATTTATATGGTCAAAGTGCAGATATTGAGCCGATTCTCGAACTTTGCGATCAATATAACATTCCGTTAATTGAAGATGCCGCCGAAGCTTTAGGTTCTACCTACAAATGTCTTTCTCCTGGTACTTTTGGGCGCTTTGGTATTTACTCTTTTAATGGCAACAAAATTATCACTACTTCTGGTGGAGGAATGTTAGTTTCTGCTGAGGATAAATTAATTGCCAAAGCCAAATTTTTAGCAACTCAATCCCGCGATCCTGCTCCTCATTATCAACATTCAGAAATAGGATATAACTATCGTCTTAGCAACGTTCTTGCAGGGATTGGTCGAGGTCAATTACAAGTTTTAAATGACAGAGTGGCAGCTAGACGGCGCAACTTTGAAATTTACCAATCTGCATTGGGAAATATCCCAGGAATAGAATTTATGCCTGAAGCTAATTTTGGCCATTCTACTCGCTGGTTAACGGCCTTAACAATCACCCCAGAAGCTTTTGGTGCAGATCGAGAATACATTCGTATCCAACTTGCTAAACAACAAATTGAAGCCCGTCCTGTGTGGAAACCATTGCATCTTCAACCTGTGTTTTCTGAATGTGAATGTATTGGTGGTGAAGTAGCCGAAAATTTATTTTTACATGGTCTTTGTTTGCCTTCTGGTTCTAATTTAACTGAGGAAAATTTAGCAAGAGTAATTAATGCCATTACAGCCATTTACTCGACAACTTGAAAACCATACATAAAAAACTTAATTGATTATGGAACTACAACAATCTTCTATATCACCGCAAAAATATTGGACAATTCTCAACCGTCGTTGGCTTGCCACTTTATTGATTACTATTTCCGTTTTCATCATAGCACAATTGGCTGCATCTTTGAAAAAACCTATTTATTTAGCGGAAGGTAAATTGCGGTTTCAAAGAAGCAATACAACTTCATCTATCACAGGATTAGGTGCAGAAATAGGCAAATTAGATCCTTTAATGGAACAAAATAACCCCCTCAATACAGAAGTAGAAGTAATAACTTCTTACCCTATTATAGAAACAACTATTAAACGACTAAATCTCAAGGATAGTCAAGGTTTTACCCTAAAACCTAAGCTATTTCTCAAAAATCTTGTTGTCAAAGAAGTTAAAGGCACTAATGTTATCCAAATTAGCTACAACGATACTAATCCCCAAATTGCCTCCCAAGTTGTAAATGAAATAATTAAAGTTTATTTAGAGCAAAATCTGTCTTCACGGCGAGCCGAAGCAAGCGCAGCCCGTCAATTTATAGAAAAACAATTACCCAAAGCTGAATTAGTAGTCCGTCAAGCCGAATCTAAATTAGCAGATTTTAAAGAAAAAAACAAAATCATTTCCTTGGAAGAAGAAGCTAGTAAAGCAGTACAAGTTATTGGCGATTTACAATTAAGAATCAACGATATTCAATCTCAATTGGCTAATGTTGAGTCACAGTATCAAGTAGTTATTCGGCAATTGGGAATGAACCCAAAACAAGCCTTAACAATGACTTCTATTAGCCAAATCCCTGGAGTTCAAGATATTCTTAAAGAAATCCAACAACTACAATCACAACTAGCAAATAGACAGACAATTTTACAGGAAAATCATCCACAGATCATAGATTTACAAGATAAAATTGCTTCCTTAAATAAGGTTGTTGACAAGAGAATAAATCAGTCCATAGGTAGAAACAACCTACAAGCAGAAGGCAATTTACAATTGAGTATTTTACAGCAACAACTTTCCAGTAAACTCGTAGAATTAGAATCCAACCGTCTAGGTTTAGCCAATCAAGCTAATTCTTTGCTGAAATTACAATTTATCTATAAGCAAAGATTGAATACATTACCTAAATTAGAAGAACAACAGCGTCAATTAGAACGTAAACTTCAAGCAGGACAATCCACCTATTCTCTATTACTTCAAAAACTCCAAGAAAGTAGAATAGCCGAAAATCAAAACTTAGGTAATGCAACTAGAATATCCGATGCTCAAGTTCCCGATGAACCTATTTCTTCTGTCATGATTTCCTATCTAAGTTCAGCATTAATGAGTATATTGGCAGCTTGTATGACTATATATATCCTAGAAATGAAAGATAAATCTATCAAGACTATTGATGAAGCCAAAGAATTACTAGAATTAACCTTGTTAGGAGTTATTCCTACCGCTACTAAGTGGAAAAAAACCTCTAAAAATCATCAAGCGAATGAATCCTATAGTCAAAGAATTATAATTCGGGATTTTCCTCGTTCTTCTATTAGTGAAGCTTATCGGATGTTGAGGGCAAACCTGAATTTCATCAGTGCTGATAAAGAGCTAAAAGTTATTGTTGTCACTAGTTCTGTACCCCAAGAAGGTAAATCAACAGTGGCAGCTAATTTAGCCACAGCAATGGCACAAATGGACAGGCAAGTTTTATTAATAGATGGAGATTTGCACCGTCCAGTTCAGCATAAAATTTGGGACGTAATCAATAATCAAGGTTTAAGTAATTTAATTTTTAAACAGGAAGAAACTACTGCGATAATTAAAAAAGTCATGCCTAATTTAGATATTTTGACTTCTGGCATAGTTCCTCCCAGTCCAGCATCTCTTCTTGACTCACAACGCATGGCAACTTTAATGGCTAATTTTTCTGATAAGTATGATTTTGTCATTGTTGATACACCAGCTTTAAATGTGGCTGCTGATGCTGTTACTTTAGGACAAATGGCTGATGGTGTTTTATTGGTAGTCCGTCCTGGTGTAGTTGATTCTGTGAATGCGACTTTTGCTAAAGAACTATTAGCAAAATCTGGTCAAAATGTCTTAGGACAGGTAGTTAATGGTGTAATTATCAAAAATGAACCCCATAGCTATTACTACTTTCAAAAAGAAGACTATTTACAAACCATCAATGTACAGTCTCAGGAATCTGTAAAAATTTAGGGATCTTCGGTACTTGTTATCGTAAATTACCAGTTGGTAACAGGGGTAGAGGCAATAGGCAATAGGCAATAGGCAATAGGCAATAGGCAATAGGCAATAGGCAAGAGGCAAGAGGGAAAGAATTTGCTTCTTTCTGACTCCTGAACTCCTGACTAGGGAGCATCATCTCAGTATATTGAGTCATATTTTTACTTATTTATCTTAATTTTACGCAATTTAATGCTGATGTTAGTAAAAATAAGGTAGGGGTTTACCAACCTGTTATCAACATAGCCATTCTCATTTTTGCCCACGGTCTATTTCTGGCTTTATAAATAAGTTTAAGAATTAAATTGGTGCCGAATTTGGGATAGAATCTGTGTTCAGCCAAGAAAATCGAAGTATGTATCTTCTTGAATATCAAATTTAGATTACAGATTCGACATACTTCTTAATAAATCAACAGCGTAAACGCAAAACGTTCTAATCTAAAAATTGACCCAGTTAATTTACTGGGTTTTATAAGCGTAACATCCATAGATACGCACAAATGTCAAGCCTTAAAATAAATAACTCAGGCTTAACACATAAACAGTTATGATAGGAGTCTTAAAGAACCCATGAGTGTTAAGGCAAGCGGTGGAAGCTCAGTTGCGCGTCCGCAACTATATCAAACCTTACCTGTCTCTACCATTTCCCAAGCGGAACAACAGGACCGCTTTCTGGGAAGAGGTGAACTAAGTGAACTTAGCAGCTATTTTGCCTCCGGTGCCAAGAGGTTAGAAATTGCCAAGATTTTGACCGACAATTCCGAGATTATCGTTTCTCGTGCGGCTAACCGGATTTTCATTGGTGGTTCACCAATGGCTTTTTTGGAAAAGCCCCAAGAACGGGAATTGGCTATGGTCGGCGCAGGTGCTAATCTCCAAGAGGGCATGAAACTAGGAACAGTCACCTACGTTGAAAGTAGTGGTGGTTTCTTTGAAAACCTCCGTTCTATCTTCAATACCTCTGCTGGTGGACCAACACCTCCAGGCTTTAGACCCATTAACGTCGCTCGTTATGGTCCTAGCAACATGGCCAAGAGTTTACGGGACTTGTCCTGGTTCTTGCGCTATGCAACATACTCGATTGTGGCTGGAGACCCCAATATCATCTCTGTTAATACCAGAGGTTTGCGGGAAATTATTGAAAATGCTTGTTCTGGGGAAGCAACCATCGTTGCCTTACAAGAAATCAAAGCAGCTTCTTTATCCTTTTTCCGTAAAGATGCCGCAGCTACAGAAATTGTGACTCAGTACATGGATGTGTTGCTGACAGAATTTAAAGCACCAACACCTTCAACCAAAGTTCGTCAACGTCCTGCCGGCGACCAACAAGGGCTACAACTGCCACAAATTTACGCTGTTGCCGCAGAACGTCGTCCCAGGTACGTCATGAAGCCCGGTTTGTCTTCTACCGAAAAGACTGAAATTATCAAAGCTGCTTATCGTCAAGTATTTGAGCGCGATATTACCCGGGCTTATAGCTTGTCTATTTCTGACTTAGAATCTAAAGTTAAAAATTGCGAGATCTCCATGCGGGAGTTTATTCGCCGTTTAGCTAAATCTCCCCTTTACCAAAAACAGTTTTATCAGCCTTTTATTAACAGCCGGGTGATTGAATTGGCTTTCCGTCACATTTTAGGACGGGGGCCAAGTAGCCGCGAAGAAGTGCAAAAATACTTTGCCATTGTCTCACTCAAAGGTTTGGCAGGTTTAGTTGATGCTTTGGTAGATTCTACCGAATACAGCGATTACTTTGGGGAAGAAACAGTTCCCTACATTCGCGGTCTGGGTCAAGAAGCCCAAGAATGTCGTAACTGGGGACAACAGCAAGACCTGTTTAAATACAGTGCGCCTTTTCGGAAAGTTCCTCAGTTTATTACAACTTTTGCTGCTTACGAACACCCATTACCTGACCAACATCCCTACGGTTCTGGTAATGACCCCTTGGAAATCCAATTTGGGGCGATTTTCCCGAAAGAAACTCGCAACCCTAGCAGCAGCCCTGCACCATTTAGTAAGGATACCCGTCGGATCTTGATTCACCAAGGCCCCGGTATCAATAACCAACTCAGCAACCCTGGTGCGCGTGGTGTTGCTCCTGGTACTTTGGGTGCTAAGGTATTTAAGTTAGACCAGTTACCTGGAACTATTGGCAGAAAAGCTGCTACTGGTGTCAGTGTTCGGTTCTCCGAAAGCTCTACCCAAGCGGTAATTAAGGCTTGTTACCTGCAAGTTTTCGGTCGTGATGTTTACGAAGGTCAACGTCTGAAGGTTGCAGAAATTAAGCTGGAAAACGGCGATATCACTGTCCGCGAGTTTGTGCGGATGTTGGCGAAGTCGGATTTATTCCGCAAGATGTACTGGACTTCTCTCTATGTTTGTAAAGCGATTGAATATATTCACCGTCGCTTATTAGGTCGTCCTACCTATGGTCGGGAAGAGAACAACAAGTATTTTGATATTGCGGCGAAGAAGGGCTTCTATGCGGTAGTTGATGCCATCATTGATAGTGATGAATACAGCCAAGCATTTAATGAAGATACTGTTCCTTACGAGCGCTATCTAACTCCTGCGGGTGTGTCTTTACGTCAATTGCGTGTGGGAACTATCCGCGAAGATGTGGCGAATGTTGAAAAACAAGAAACTCCTCGCTTTGTGGAATTGGGTGCAGTCACAGAAATGCGGACTGAACCAGATATTGATTTCCGCATTAACCAAGGTGTTACTAAGCAACGTGAGCAAACCAAGGTCTTCAAACTGACAGCAGTTAAGAATGACAAGGTTGCGGTAGAAACTGTGATTAGCGGTGCTTATCGGCAGATTTTCGAGCGAGATATTGCTGCTTACATCTCTAAAAACGAGTTCACGGTTCTAGAAAGTAAGTTGGTAAACGGTGAAATCAGTGTTAAGGAATTTATTCAAGGTTTGGGTTACTCTAACTTGTACCTGAAGGAGTTCTACACACCTTATCCCAATACAAAAGTAATTGAGTTGGGTACTAAGCATTTCTTGGGTCGCGCTCCTGTTGACCAAGCGGAAATTCGTAAATATAACCAAATTCTCGCTACTCAAGGGATTCGGGCCTTTATTAGCGCGATGGTTGAAAGTGCTGAATATGGTCAGGTGTTTGGTGAAGATACCGTTCCTTTCCGTCGCTTCCCCACTTTACCTGCGGCTAATTTCCCCAATACAGAGAAGCTTTACAACCAGTTAACCAAGCAAAATGATGATGTGGTTGTTCCTAGTTTTGAGACTGTGAAGCCACGGATTAAAACTGAGAATACGCCAATTCTAGCGAAGGCGATCGCCGATTTAGCAGCCCAAGCCAAGAAAATGGACAAGACTAAACCCTTGTTTATTGAATTGGGTCGTTCTTTCAACGATGGTCGAGGTCAATCTGTAGAAGTTGGTGTCGGTACAAGCCGTCGCAAACCAGCCCGGATTTACCGTGCTACCACTGGCACAAATTCCCCAGAAACCAATCAGGTCATCAATGCTATCTATGTCCAAGTCATGGACGTATTTAGCGGTCAAGTACCTGCTTATTTCCGCCGTTCTGACTTAGATAGCAAATTGCGTAACGGCGAAATTACCGTCCGGGAATTTGTTCTCGAACTAGCCAGTTCCGAAATCTATCGCAAACGGTTCTACACCCCCTATCCCAACACCAAGGTAATTGAATTCCTATTCCGTCACCTCTTGGGACGCGCACCCGCTACCCAAGGCGAAATCCGTCAATATAACAAACTATTGGCTGATAGCGGTTTACGGGCAGCAGTAGAGACAATTGTTAACAGTCCTGAGTATGCTCGTTACTTTGGTGAAGACGTTGTTCCCTACAAACGCTATCCCTCTTTACCAGCAGGTAACTATTTAGGCAGTGTTCAAGCTGAAGCCGACCTGGTGAAGCAATCCTGGTCTAGCTTATCTCCTTCTGTTTTAACAGGTGGTCTTCCTAATAGATAGGTGACAGGTTACAGGTGACAGGTGACAGTAGAAGAAGAAATGGAGCAGGGAGCAAGGGGGAAAATTCGTCTCCTCTGCACCCTGCACCCCGCCCCCAGCCTCTTTTTCCTGTTCCCTGTTCCCTGTTCCCTGTTCCCTGAGAATGAGCGAATCTGAAAATAAGTGTTACAAAATATTAAGAGCAGTAATAAATGCTCAACATAATACTGGACAATATTTTGCGGGAGGTAATTGAGTTTTCCACCTGGTTTACACCAAATCCAGACAATCTGGCTAAAAATGTCGACCAAGTTGTCAAGTCACTATCAACCACATAAAGTCGTACCAGTTTAATCAAATTCTGGTTCCATTAGTTTTGGAGGAATCCATTAATGAGTATCGTCACGAAAGCCATCGTGAATGCTGATGCGGAAGCTCGCTACCTCAGCCCCGGTGAATTAGATAGAATCAAAGGTTTTGTTGCTGGTGGCGCACAACGTCTCCGCATCGCTCAAGTATTGACCGAAAACCGCGAGCGCATTGTTAAGCAAGCTGGCGACCAATTGTTCCAAAAACGTCCTGACGTTGTTTCCCCCGGTGGTAACGCTTACGGTCAAGAAATGACAGCTACTTGCTTGCGTGACTTGGACTACTACCTCCGTCTCGTTACCTACGGAATCGTTTCTGGTGATGTTACAGCCATCGAAGAAATCGGTATCGTTGGTGTACGCGAAATGTACAAATCTTTGGGTACTCCCATTGATGCAGTTGCTGGTGGCGTTGCCGCTATGAAGAACGTTGCTGCTACCCTATTGTCTTCTGAAGACGCTGGTGAAGCTGGTTCTTACTTCGACTACGTTGTTGGTGCAATGCAGTAAGTTTTAGCTGTAACTCGGCTCAAACTCAAACTGTAGCAATAAGGTTGGAAATAAGGAAAAAACAACAATGCAAGACGCAATTACCTCCGTTATCAATTCTTCAGACGTTCAAGGTAAATACCTTGATACCGCTGCTCTCGAAAAGCTAAAAGGCTACTTCGCTACTGGTGAACTGCGCGTTCGTGCAGCTACAACCATCAGCGCTAATGCTGCTGCGATCGTTAAAGAAGCTGTAGCTAAATCCTTGTTGTACTCTGACATCACCCGTCCCGGTGGTAATATGTACACTACCCGTCGTTACGCAGCTTGTATCCGTGACTTGGATTACTACTTGCGTTATGCTACCTACGCTATGTTGGCTGGCGACGCTTCCATCTTGGATGAGCGTGTATTGAATGGTTTAAAAGAAACCTACAACTCTTTGGGAGTACCCGTAGGCGCTACCATTTCCGCTATTGGCGCAATCAAGGAAGTAACCGCAAGCTTGGTTGGTCCTGATGCTGGTAAAGAAATGGGTGTTTACCTAGACTATATCTCCTCTGGCTTGAGCTAGGAGTTAGCTTTGCACTTAGTGATGTAGGTGCGGCATTATTAAGGTCTGGAGATCAATCATGATTGCTAGAAGGTTCTCTTGCTAATTGATTGTAAGTGTTATCAGTCTGGTGCTGATGGTTGATTTCCAGCCTTGGAAAAAATAATTGTAAGGAGTCAGAAGTCAGAATATTTGATATATTGATAAGTAATCAAATATCGTTTTTGGCATAAAATTTAAAAAATCTGACCACTGATTGCTAAATCCTTACAGATAAATTAAAGATTTTCACTCAAGACATTTGAGATAAAAAAGTTTCCCAAACAACATCAGGAGATTTAAAACAAAATGGCTCGTTTATTTAAAGTAACTGCTTGTGTTCCTAGCCTATCTCGGACTCGCACTCAACGCGAATTACAAAATACTTACTTTACTAAGTTAGTTCCTTATGAAAATTGGTTCCGTGAACAACAACGGATTCAAAAAATGGGTGGCAAGATTGTTAAAGTGGAATTAGCAACCGGTAAACAAGGTACTAATGCTGGTTTGTCTTAATTTCTATAAATCAAACATTATTTTATTCTGATTTTGCAAGGGGTCTAAAAAGACCTCTTTTTTTGTGCTTTTGATATTAAGAAGCAATTTGCATTATTAGCTGAAACGCTTATGATAGACTAAGGTGAAGTAAAATAAGCAAGTAATTCTGTCAACTATGGCAACTGCTACTAACATTGGTACGCTAGTAAGCTGTTCTCCAGGTGTGAATAATGGTCGTCCCGTGATTACAGGGACTAAAGCACCTGTCACCTCCCTTCACTAGAAGACTTATTCAGGAAGCCCTACATAGTCAGAAAGATGAAAATGCAGATGAATAAAATCCGTTTGTATATTGACGAAGACTCAATGGATGAAGATTTTGTTCAAGCCTTACGTTGCCGCAATGTAGATGTATTAACAGTTGCCGATGTGGGAATGAATGTTGTATAAATCAGATCCAGAACAGCTAACTTGGGCTAGAGAAAATAACTGAGTTATATTTAGCTTTAATGCTAGGGACTTTTACCAGATCCATACTACTTTACTGGAAGAAGGTTTATCTCACGCTGGAATAATTTTAGCACCTCAACAAAGATACGGAATTGGCGAATTAATGCGCGGAGTTTTGCGGCTGATTAACACTAAATCAACGCAAGATATGCAGGGACAAATAGAATTTTTAAGCAACTGGGTTTATTAATAACCGACCTTCCGCACCCTAAACTGTCACACAACGAAAAATGGTCGTTTGGGGATTTGAGATCGGCGATAGCGAAGCGCTGCTGCAAGCAGTTCGCCACCTAAGATTTCGACGATTTTGTATCAAAATTATCATCAAAGGTATTCAAAAATCCGATAGCGGAGCGTGGCGTTAGCCATAATTACCGATTGTGACACTGGGGGGTGCGGAATGTGGGTTATTATCATTGGGTTACAGATAATTCCGAAAATTCAAAAAATACCTGCGGAATGTGGGTTAAAAAATAAAATACCCATCCAGCGCAATAACTGGATGGGTATTAATCGTGTAGGGGCGGGGTTTCCCCGCCCTTGATGAGAAGTTATGACTACTTGCTTTCAGTGAAATCAGCATCAATGACATCATCACCAGAAGGAGCAGAACCACCGCTTGGAGGTTCAGTACCAGCAGCACCGGCAGCATCACCAGCTTGTTGATAGATATTGCTACCAATAGCAAACAGAGCTTGTTGCAATTCTGGCATCAACTTCTGGATTTGAGTATCATCTTCTTTAGCAACAGCTTCCCGCACTTCCTTAACCAAACCTTCAACCTTAGTCTTATCAGCAGCAGGGACTTTATCACCCAACTCTTCCAACTGCTTTTCAGCTTGATAAGCTAAAGAATCAGCTTGGTTTTTGCGCTCAATTTTTTCACGACGTTCCTTATCAGAAGAAGCATTTTGTTCAGCTTCTCTCACCATGCGTTCTACATCATTCTTATCCAGAGTAGAAGCACCCGTGATACTAATAGATTGTTCCTTACCAGTTCCCTTATCCTTAGCCGCAACATTGAGAATACCGTTAGCGTCAATATCAAAAGTAACTTCAATTTGGGGAACACCACGAGGAGCAGGAGGAATACCATCCAAACGGAAAGTTCCTAGACTCTTGTTATCATTGGCGAATTCTCTCTCACCTTGGAGAACGTGAATTTCCACATTAGTTTGTCCGTCTACAGCAGTAGAGAACACTTCTGATTTCTTGGTAGGAATTGTAGTATTGCGAGGAATAATCTTAGTCATCACACCACCCAAGGTTTCTACACCCAAAGATAATGGTGTTACATCTAACAACAAGATACCCGTAACATCACCAGCCAAGACACCCGCTTGAATAGCAGCACCAACAGCTACAACTTCATCAGGGTTAACGCTTTGGTTAGGCTCTTTACCTAACACCCGTTTGACCACATCTTGAACTGCGGGAATCCGGGTAGAACCACCAACGAGAACCACTTCGTCAATATTGGTCTTATTTAACTTCGCACCTTTGATTGCATCTTCTACAGGAATGCGGCAACGGTCAATTAAATCAGCGCAGAGTTCTTCAAACTTAGCGCGAGTCAGAATTGTATCCAAATGCTTTGGACCGTCCTGAGTAGCAGTGATAAATGGTAGGTTAATTTCCGCTTGAGTAACGCTAGAAAGTTCAATTTTGGCTTTTTCTGCGGCTTCAGTTAGACGTTGTAAAGCTTGTTTGTCCTTACGGAGGTCAATACCTTCGTCTTTTTTGAACTGTTCAGCTAGGAAGTCAACGATTTTTTTATCAAAGTCGTCACCACCCAGGTGAGTATCACCGGACGTTGATAATACTTCAAATACACCGTCGCCTACTTCTAGAACGGATACGTCAAAAGTACCACCACCCAAGTCAAATACCAGGATAGTTTCGTTGCTCTTTTTATCAAAGCCATAAGCTAGGGAAGCTGCGGTAGGTTCGTTGATAATACGGAGAACGTCAATACCAGCGATTTTTCCCGCGTCCTTAGTAGCTTGACGCTGAGAGTCATTGAAGTAAGCAGGAACGGTAATTACAGCTTGGGTAACAGTTTCACCCAGGTATTTACTAGCATCTTCAACCAATTTGCGGAGAACTTTCGCAGAAATTTCTTCAGGTGCAAATTGTTTACCAGCGCCAGGAGAATCTACTTTAACGTTACCGCCACTGCTGAGAACTTTATAAGAAACTTCTGTAGCCTCATTGGTAATCTCGTCGAAACGACGACCAATAAAGCGTTTCACAGAATAGAAAGTATTTTCGGGGTTCATTACCGCTTGGCGTTTAGCGATTTGACCAACTAAATTGTCGCCGTTTTTGGCAAATGCAACCACCGAGGGTGTTGTCCGAAAACCTTCTGCATTTGCGATAACGGTGGGTTTACCGCCTTCCATTACTGCCACACAGGAGTTAGTCGTTCCTAAATCAATTCCAACTACTTTTGCCATTTTGGGTGTTTGCTCCGTATAAAATTACTAAATGAACTCAGAGAGAATATAAAATTGCATTAACTAACTGCTAATCACAATCAGTTGCCCAAAAAAAACGAATGGCTTTGCTGGGAAGACAATCCCAAACTAGGCTACCCAGGGCAAGAAATAGAAATAAACTCAGTGGTAGCCATTCCATGCAGGGTGGTTTACCGAACCGTCAGGGGAACGGTGAATTTTATAAATTATGTCTAGTGGTTTCATGGATTTATGTGCTTTCACATTGACTAATGTATGGGAATTAATACTTTCAGGAATTGGGGTGAACCGTAACTTTATAGTCGTATTTGCCGTCAAACCCCATTAAAAATTAAAAATTATACCCCTGACTCCGTAATCCAGAAGTCAGGAGTCAGGAGTCACCGAGTCAGGAGTTCAGAAGAAGAAAGAAGAAAAAAGAAAATTTCTCCCCTACTCCCTGCCTTATTTACAAAGTAGGTATGGGGGGACGTTCTCCTTTTTGAAACTTCAGCCATGCCTGTTCTAAAGCTGTGGGAGCAGGATTTGTGGCATCATAAATGACGATGACATTGGTTAAAGGTCTACCCGCAGGAACTATAATATTGGTTTTGTTGGCTAAGGCTCTGGACGCTCCACCATCTAAATTCATAGCTTCATAACAACCGATCGCCTTCATTGCTTCTGCTTCCTGCTGTAAAGTGAGGTTAATTTCAAAATTGGCTAAAATCAGCTTTGTGCCGTCCTGAGTAAAACCAATGGCTGTACGGGCGCTATTGCCTAAAACAGCAGGATCTTTAAAGCCTTCAATACTGGGATTTATCCATATTTCCCCCTGTCGCAATAACCTCGGTCCACAAGTTAGGGAAAACCAATGTTTATTCCATTGCGGTTTACCATCTACTCTAGCTGTTACCATTTCTGGTTTATTACCGACTCCTAATCCCAAGGTAGTCCCAAAATTTTCCCAGGGACTGTATTTGACAAATTTCCCCCCAGCTACCATGTTACCCATCACTGTTTTTTGCGGATTTTTGGCGAAGAATGTACCATTAGCAACTACAGTAGCCTGATAACGCGCCACTAATTTACTAAATTCTTCATCACCACTGGTTTTTTGAATGGTGTTGGCAAAGCTGGCATTTTTGGCTAAACCCATTGTCATCAAGGTTTTTGGATCTGTGAGATCAACTATGGTTTGATAAAAAGGGATACCATTAATTTGACTTTTGTTTACCTGGAGTGGTTGAGCGTAACTAGGTAATGTTAAGGTTAATCCTTGTGCTAAGGTTGCCCCACCCAGAAATAAAAAGGATCTACGGCTGATTTTGCTAATTGTCATAATTAAGTAGTCTGACAAAATTAAATTTATTTGTTGAAAGAGGGAATTGGTAATTGGTAATTGGTAATTGGTGAAAACTATTCTTCCTCCTGACTCCTGAACTTCTGAACTCCTAAACTCCTGAACTTCTGAACTCCTAAACTCCTAAACTCCTGAACTTCTGAACTCCTGAACTTCTGAACTCCTGACTCCTGACTCCTGAACTCCTGAACTCCTGAACTCCTGAACTCCTGACTCCTGACTCCTGACTCCTGACTCCTGAACTCCTGAACTCCTGAACTCCTGACTCCTATATTTTATGAATAATCGGTATATTATTTTTCACAAACCCTATGGGGTTTTAAGCCAATTTACTCAAGAAAGTCCCAAACATATTACGCTAAAAGAGTATATAGATGTTCCCGATGTTTATGCTGTAGGGCGTTTGGATTGGGATAGCGAGGGGTTGCTATTGTTAACAAATGATGGACAGTTACAGCATCGTCTAGCACATCCGCGTTTTGGTCATCAACGTACCTATTGGGCGCAGGTAGAACGTATTCCTGATATTGATGCAATTCATCAGCTACAAAATGGGGTAGAAATTCAAGATTACCGGACTCGTCCTGCTCAGGTTAGGTTATTGTTA
The DNA here is from genome assembly GCF_015207875.1 of Dolichospermum sp. LEGE 00240. Taxonomy (GTDB): domain Bacteria; phylum Cyanobacteriota; class Cyanobacteriia; order Cyanobacteriales; family Nostocaceae; genus Dolichospermum; species Dolichospermum gracile. Next base: position 36,357 of record NZ_JADEVZ010000004.1, on the reverse strand, counting down.
GAAGAACCATCCGTAGTCCAACGTATTCCCCCCATTCGGTTTCGGAAAAGTATTCCCACCGCTTGGTTAGAAATGACCTTAACTGAAGGTAAAAATCGCCAAGTCCGTCGCATGACGGCTACTGTGGGTTTTCCGACTTTGCGGTTAATTAGGATAAGTATTGGTAATATTCAATTAAATGATTTAGCACCAGGACAATGGCGAGAACTCACTCCCTTAGAAGTCACAAAATTAAATCATTCACCGGAAAAATAGATTAAGGTACTGTAATACCAGTATACAAAAGAGTCTCAACAATAGCACTTAGTTCTTAGGTAGCATAATTTTAATTTTAGTTATTTAATTGTGAACAGTTTGAATGTTTGTGACTAGAGAGACTGAAAGCACCTTAGTAGGAAAATCAAGGAAGTCCGACTATGCTGATTTGCCCCCAGTGTAAATTTGAAAATGTTGATAGTAATAAGTTCTGTCAAAACTGTGGTACATCCTTAGCTCATAAAATCTGCTCTGAGTGCAGTGCCGATATGACTTTAGATGCACAGTATTGTTATAAATGTGGTGCAGAATCTAGCACAGTTTGGTATGCGATCATTACTCAGGCAGTAGATAAGGTAGTTTCTGCCACAGCAGAAACTGCGAAATTAAGCCAAAATTTAGAAAATATAGCGGATAATGGCGAAGATTCTGGTCTGTTCTCCAAATTTATTTTAGATGCTTATTTAGATCCTTGGCAACGTTATCGTTTGTTAGAATCTCCGCAAGTATTTGCGGATTATATAGAAGTCAAGGTTCTAGATTGTCAACCTTACGAAATATCACTAACTGGGGCGATGCTTTTGCACGGGACAAAGATGGATACAAGGACAATTCCGGCTCTAGCACAAGCTTATCTAAAATTGCAGGTAGATAAGCACCCAGGAATACCAAATATTCATGATGCTTGGCGGCAAGATCATGTTCAAGTAGTCTTGTTAGAAAATAGATCCAATTTCCCCACGTTGCTTGATGTTTTGCGACGAGATACAATCAGTCCGGTGGAAATTTTACATTGGTTTTATCAAATGACTCAACTTTGGGAGTTGTTAGAAACTGTGAATTGTCGCCAAAGTTTGTTAGAGTTGTCGAATTTGCGCTTAGATGAAGGACAAACCCTGGTATTACAAAGGCTATATATAGAGACACCGTTACTGATACCACAACCACCCGAAGTTTTAGATTTGACGGAAATACCAGAGAATGGACAACAAGCCTTAACTCTTAAAAGTTTGGGTCGGATGTGGCAAACTTTGTTTAGAGAATGCCAACACACTCCATTGGATTGTGTGGTGCAGATGTTAGAGGATGTGGAATCTGGGAATATTCAAACTCTGGCGCAATTGCTATCGCATTTACAAGAAATAGCCGAAGAATGTCATCAGGAACAACTAACTTCATCACCTGTCTTGGCGCTATGTAATGATACAAAAAATAAAAGTGATGAAGCCCCAACTCTAGTTCTATCCATGCAGCTAAGTAGCGTGGAATATGCAGCAGCTACTGATGTGGGTCGTCAACGTGATCATAATGAGGACTATTTTGGTGTTGATAGTCAAGTTCACAAGATAGAGTTACCAGGAAATAGTCAAGTTACAGCACAAGGTTTATATATTCTTTGTGATGGTATGGGTGGTCATGCTGGAGGTGAAATAGCTAGTCAATTAGCGGTAAATACTATCCGTCAATACTTTCAAGAAATTTGGGTAGATACAGAATTGCCTGCCAAGGAGTCTATTCGTCAAGCAGTTTATCTGGCTAATCAAGCTATTTATGAACTTAATCAAAAAGAATCTCGTTCTGGTATTGGTCGCATGGGTACTACTTTGGTCATGCTACTAATTCAAGATAATCAAGCGGCAATTGCTCATGTGGGAGATAGTCGTCTTTATTGGCTGACTCGCAAGCAAGGACTAGAACAAATAACTATAGACCATGAAGTTGGTCAACGAGAAATTGCTAGGGGTATAGAACCTAGTATTGCCTATGGACGTGCGGATGCTTATCAACTTACCCAAGCTTTAGGTCCACGCCACGAAGATTATATCCGTCCTGATGTGATGTTATTTGATATCAATGAAGATATGCTTCTGGTATTGGTTTCAGATGGTTTATCAGATAATGACTGCTTAGAAACTCATTGGCAAACTCATCTCCAACCCTTATTAAGTTCTTCTAGTAATTTAGTCACAGGGGTTCAAAATTTAATTGAATTGGGTAATGAACATAATGGTCATGACAATATTACAGCTATACTGGTACGAGTGAACGTCCGAATATCTCAGCAAAGTTGCCTCTAAAATTAGTTTTTTGATCTTAAATTTTAGGTTGTATTGTGATTACTTTGACCCTATTAGCAAAAGGCACACAAACACCGCTGCAACAGTGGTGCTTTGAGGGTTCTACCGTTGTTCGCATTGGCCGGGCGGTAGATAATCACGTTGTTTTGTCCGAAAATTTAGTTTCTCGGTATCATTTAGAACTGAAATTAGTTAATAATGCCAGAGGAGATAATTGGGAGTTAATTAGTCATGGAACTAATGGGACTTTCCTGAATGGCTCTTTGGTTACTAAATCTATTGTTGCTGATAATTCTTTGCTGCAATTAGCTCACGGCGGGCCTGTACTCAAGGTACAAGTCCAGAAATTATCTCCTCTAGTTATCCCAGTTTCAGGTTCAGGAGATGGAGAAATTAATCAAAAGATTAATATCACTCCAGAATATTCCACCATTGGTTGTACTCACGAAGGGAATCATCCTCAAAATGTGTTTTGTATTCACTGTGGTCAACCAATTTTGGTGCAAAAGACTATTCGTCATTACCAGGTATTACGCACTTTGGGCAAGGGTGGTATGGGTACTACCTATTTAGCTTGGGATGGTGTTGGTGAAATTACTGGTGTACCACAATTACTGGTAATTAAGCAGATGAATGCTGATATGGTGAAAATTCCCAAAGCTCAAGAGTTATTCATCCGAGAGGCTAGTATTCTTAAGCATCTTAATCATGGGGGAGTTCCCAAGTATTATGATTTCTTTGTGGAAGATGGTAAAAAATACTTGGCTATGGAGTTAATTCATGGACAAGATTTAGACAAACGGATTCGCTTAACTGGACCTGTAACTCCAAAGCAAGCGATCGCTTGGATGATCCAAACTTGTGATATTCTAGATTATCTTCATCACCAACAAACACCATTAATTCACCGGGATATTAAGCCGGCTAATCTGATGGTGCGAAGTGGTAATAATAGTATTGTGGTGTTGGATTTTGGTGCTGTTAAGGAAATTGGCACAAAACCAGGGACAAGAATCGGTGCTGAGGGTTTTTGCGCTCCTGAACAGGAACGGGGACAACCGCTTACCCAATCTGATTTGTATGCTATTGGTCCGACGTTAATTTTTTTATTAACTGGGGAAAATCCTTTAAAATTTTATCGCCAAAGGGGGCGGAATTTTCGCTTTGAGGTTAAGGGGATACCAACCATTAATGATAAACTAAGACAGGTAATTGATTGTGTAACAGAACCTTTACCACGCGATCGCTATCATACTGCCAAGGAGTTAGCTCAGGCATTAATATCAATCAGCAGTTAGCAAAATCCGGTTAGCGGTTAGGTTCAATTCGGGAAAAGTGCGGGAAATTATTGGCTCATTGTCTCTAAAATGGTTAATTTCATACTCATCACCAATTAGAGAACAAACTGATATGGTAGGTTGTTTTGGTTCACCCACAAATTTACCAGCACCAAAGGGTTGATAATCAACAATCCAATATTCTTTAATTCCCATTTCTTCATAATCACTATATTTTCTATAGTAATCAACTCGCCAATTGCTACTCACTACTTCGATGATTAATGGCACAGAATCACCTTGAGTTACTGTTGCTTTTTTTTCCCAAAGCGGTTCATTGACTAAGTTGGTGGAATTTATCAACAAAACATCTGGATAATAGGCTGATTCCGTTGTTGGTGGTTTAACTAATGCCTGTTTGGGAATAAAATAGGGAAGATCAAGTCTGTCAAACTCGACTGTCAATTTTCTGGATAAAATCCCAGTTCTGCTTTCGTGTTTTCCTAATGGTGGATTCATCTCAATAATTTCCCCATCATGCAGTTCATAAAATCCGCCTTCTGGTTTCCATTTAATAAACTCTTCAAAGGTTACTAACTGGGTTTTAGGTAAGGTTTGAACCATAATTTACCTACCTTGATAAAAATGCTATGTTAGAAGGAGTCAGGAGTCAGGAGTCAGGAGTCAGAATTAGAAGGAGATAAGAATAGTTTTGAATCTTAAAAAGTGATAGGTTTTTAATGGGTTCAATGCTTATTCTTCGCACCTGATTCACTTTTTAACCTGAAACTCTTAAATATATCTAGGTTTTCTGTTTACATGGTCATAGCTTGCGTGACGACGTAGGAGTCATACGTTACGCTATCAGCAAGCCCTATTTTAGGATACTGAATGCGAGATCACTTTCTAAATCTACAATAGAAGCGTGGCGAAACTTAACCTACCATAAAAGCAAGGACAAAGCTCTATCATTGCTAAAGGTAGGCGTATCTACGTCAAATCTATCCTAGATAAAGCCAGTCTAATTGAGATGTTTAATCGTCGTCCCACTTTTCTACCGCTAATAAATCGCCAATTGGATCCTGAGTGCTAAATCCAAAGTCTAGCAACTCTTGTTTCCAATGTTGCCAATCATCGCCATAGAGTAAGGCAATTTTCCAAATCCTATCATTGGGTTTGATAATATTGGATTCTACGAGTGATTGCACGTTGCGCTGCAATTTCACCATTGGGTGAATTACTTGCTGAATCATAAACTGGGTGTATTTCAGATTTTTGTGTGTAAATTCTTGATCAAAACAGCCTTCCGCTTGCAATTATTACCTGCGCGTAGAGCAATTATAGTTTGGCAAAGCTAGTTCTAACTTTTCCACTATACCATAACTAACAAGAGTAAGCTGCTTAGGAGTTCGGTTTTGTACGGTAATTACCACTACTAAACGCTATTTATGCTGAACAGTCGTGGCAATATCCAGCCGGCAAGGTTTTTAGGCTTGCGATCGCCATCATAACGCAACTGGAGAAAATTGACACTAATTTCTCAATTTTAATTGTGGAGGTAATGTGAATGGGTAATGGGTAATGGAACAATTTTACGTTTCATTCATTTCTTCTTTCTTCTTTCTTCTTCCTGACTCCTGACTCCTGACTTCTGACTCCTGACTTCTGACTCCTGACTCCTATCTTCCAATGTCTTCCAGCCAAAGTTCCGGGTTAGTTGTAATAAATTCACGCATCATTTGTTCACATTCATCTAAATTTAAATCTATGACTTCCACACCGTGAGATACCATAAACTCTCTAGCGCCAGGAAAAGTTTTAGATTCTCCAGCAATAACTTTTTTAATCCCAAATTGCACCACAGCACCAGCACACAAATAACAAGGCATTAACGTAGAGTAGAGAATTGTACCTCTGTAGTTACCAATTCTGCCCGCATTACGGAGACAATCAATCTCCGCATGAGTTACAGGATCACCATCTTGGACGCGCTTATTGTGTCCCTGTCCGACAATTTTACCATCCTTAACCAAAACAGAGCCAATGGGAATTCCTCCTTCTTGTCTACCTTGTCTAGCCTGGGAAATAGCAGCATTCATAAATTCATCCATTTGTCAATACTCCTGATATAAAAAAACAAATGATCTGGATAGTTGCCTGTGGAAAAACTGTGGAAAAACTATCCTAAATTTTCCCAAAATCATCATACTTGATGAAACCGATAAATAATAAATTAAAGTTTTCCACAGGTTTGCTGCAAAAAATTGGATTTTGACCGCAATTTTAAATAAAAATTAATCATTTATTATATTTTTCTTAAAATTCGGACTTAATAGTGCAGATTTTCATGGGAAGAGTTAATTTTTTTGGTTGTGGAAAACATCAACAATATTCATTTTATTTTTGGTAGTAGCCATTTGGATGCGATCGCTCAATTGGTGTAAAGTTTGCATTAAACTCTGATCACTCTCCTTCAACTGAGTAATTTTCTCACAACTATACATCACCGTCGTATGATCTTTCCCCCCAAACTCCTCCCCTATCTTCGGTAAACTCAAATTCGTAAGTTGTCGCATTAAATACATTCCTATTTGCCTAGCCCAACTTATTTCTCGACGACGGGAATTACCCTTCAAATCCTCAATAGAAACATTCAAAGCATCTGCAACTATATTTAAAATTATCTCAGGAGTAGTTTCTATTTTCTGACTAGGAGTACCTAAAATCGGTGACAGATTTTCCACAGTCATAGGTAAACCCCAAATAGAAATATAAGCCAAAGCTCGAATTAACGCCCCCTCTAACTCACGGATATTAGAAGTACAATTAGAAGCAATATATTCAACTACCTCTCGTGGTAAACGAATATTTTCATACTCAGCTTTTTTTTGCAGAATTGCCATTCTCGTCTCTAAATCAGGCATTTGCACATCCGCAATTAGCCCCATAGAAAACCGTGAACACAACCTTTCTTGTAAACTGGGAATTTGATTAGGAGGACGGTCTGAAGCAATTACAACTTGCTTACCCGCCTCATGTAAAGTATTAAAAGTATGAAAAAATTCCTCTTGAGTATATTCCTTTCCCTCTAAAAACTGAATATCATCAACTAGCAGCATATCAGCAGCCCGATAATGTTCGCGGAAACTCTGCATACTATCTTGACGAATAGCAGTAATCAAATCATTTGTAAACTGCTCCGTAGACACATAAAATATCTTAGAATGGGGACAGATTTCCCAGCGATAATTACCAATAGCTTGCATTAAGTGAGTTTTCCCCAAACCCACACCACCACATAAAAATAACGGATTAAATTCCCTACCTGGATATTCTGCCACAGCTAGAGAAGCCGCATGAGCCATGCGATTATTAGCACCGACAACAAACCGGGAAAAAACATATTTAGAATTTAAATCTGAAGTCTTTTGCGAACTTATGGGAGCATTTGCCAAAGTATGATTTATTGCTGGTAATTTCCCTTCCACTTCCGGTTGATCAACATGAGCAACTTCCTTATCCTCAACTACAGTAATATAAATCTCTATGGGATAACCCACAATATCGTGGACTACGTTAGCAATAGTATTAATGTAATACTTCTGAAGCCAATTGCGAGCAAAAGGATTAGGAGCATATATTACCAAACAGTTATTTTCTAGCTGTTGTGCATAAGCTGTTTTAATCCAAGTTTCAAAGGTAGGAGGGGCTAACTCTAACTGTAAACGCTCTAATACACGATTCCATAAATCATCTATGGGAATTTCCATTCACACCACCTTTATCCGTAATTCATCATTCCTAATTTGTAATTACCCCTGTGTCATCTATAATCACTCTGATAAAAACCTGGTAGCTAATATTCTAGCACCCACTAACGAATACGGAGCAATAATCACATGATAAAGATTAATAATCATAACTTAGCAACACAAAATATTAATACTAGATTTTTAGGGCAAAACTTGGGAAATAAAAGTAAAAAATGGATTGTCGTATGTGGTGTAGCATTTTTTATGCTCGGAGGTTGCACGAATCTCAAAAAAACCACCACAGAAATCGAACCTAGTAGCAATGCACAACCACAAAAAACCACCGCACCTACCACAGAAATTGCTCCTCCCGCGATTTTTTCCTCTTCTGGAGATCCTAACTTTGTTGTTAAAGTAGTACAAAAGGTGGGAGGTGCAGTTGTTCGCATTGATTCAACGAGAACCGTCACAACTCAAGTTCCAGACGAATTTTCTGATCCCTTTTTTCGCGGATTTTTTGGGAATAGAATCCCCACACAACCCAGAGAACGAGTAGAAAGAGGTAGTGGTTCGGGATTTATCATTAATTCATCTGGGCAAATTTTAACTAATTCCCACGTTGTAGACGGTGCTGATTCGGTAACAGTTACTCTTAAAGATGGACGAACTTTTAAAGGTAAAGTATTAGGTGAAGATGCGGTGACAGATGTGGCAGTAATTCAAATTGAGGCCAATAATTTACCCAGTCTAGCTTTAGGTAAATCTGATACTTTACAACCAGGAGAAGCCGTGATTGCTATTGGTAATCCCTTGGGTTTAAATAATACTGTTACCTCTGGAATTATCAGTGCCACAGATCGTTCTAGTAGTGATATTGGCGCTAGTGATAAGCGTGTTGATTATCTGCAAACAGATGCAGCAATTAATCCTGGTAACTCCGGTGGACCCTTACTAAATGCTCGTGGTGAAGTGATTGGGATGAATACAGCAATTATTCAAGGCGCTCAAGGTTTAGGATTTGCCATTCCTATTAATACTGCCCAAAAAATCGCCGAGGAAATAATTGCCAAAGGTAGAGTCGATCATCCCTATTTGGGAATACAAATGGTGACATTAACACCTGAAGTTAAAGAAAAAATAGTTGCCAGATTTGGCGATAAAATAAATTTATCGGCAAATGAAGGAATTCTATTAGTGAGGATTGTTCCTAATTCACCCGCAGCTACCGCTGGATTACGTCCAGGAGATGTGATCAAAAGTATGAATAATCAACCTGTTTTGAAAGTTGATGAGGTGCAAAGAATAGTAGAAAATAGTAAGGTTGGCATTCCTTTACCAATGCAAGTAGAGCGTAATGGCAAAATTTCTCAATTCTTAGTTAAACCTGCACCTTTACCAGTTAACAAGGAAAATTGATATTTGGTCAGTTGTCCGTTGTCCGTTGTCCGTTGTCATTGGGAAAATTCTTCCTCCCCCTACTTCTCCTACTTCCCCTACTTCCCCTACTTCCCCTACTTCCCCTACTTCCCCTACTTCCCTGTTCCTCTTTTAAAAATGAATGAATTAGCACAAATTATTAAGTTAGGTAATCCGATATTACGACAAAAAGCTGTTGCGCTTGAGGATGTTCAAGATGAGAAAATTCAAAACCTCATTGATGAATTAATTACCTCAGTTGCTCAAGCTAATGGGGTGGGAATTGCTGCACCACAAATAGCAGCATCCTACCGTTTATTTATCGTCGCTTCCCGTCCTAATGCCAGATATCCCCATGCTCCAGAAATGCAACCAACAGCAATGATCAATCCCCGAATTGTTGCCAATTCTTTAGAAATGGTTAAAGATTGGGAAGGTTGTTTAAGTGTACCGGGAATTAGAGGTTTAGTTCCTAGATATCAAACAATTGTAGTTGAATATACAGACCGAAATGGCAATTTACAAAAACAAGAATTAACTGATTTTATTGCCAGAATTTTTCAACATGAATATGATCATCTCGAAGGGTTAGTATTTTTAGATCGGGTAGAAAATAAAGATGATTTAATTAGTGAGGAAGAATATCAGAAATCTGTAATTGGTAATGGGTAATTTTTTTATTCTTTTTTCTTCTTGGGTTCTGAATTTTGGGCGGGGAAACACAAGAATTTTGGGCGGGGAAACACAAGAATTTTGGGCGGGGAAACCCCGCCCCTACTGTCAGAATCCTAATTTTTCTAAGATGGGTTTTGTGGATACTATGTGTCGTTCTAAACCAAGTTCTTTGGGACTGACACCTAAAGCCAAAGCAATCAATTGGGGTAGGTGTAAGATTGGTAAACCTAACTTTTCACCAATTACCTTTTCTACTTCTGGTTGACGAGAATCTAAATTTAAATGACACAAAGGACATGGTGTAACGATACAATCAGCCCCATGAGCTAAAGCTTCTTGAAGATGATTTCCCGCCATTTGGAAAGATTCTGTTGTCGCGTAGCTAGATAAAGGCCAACCACAGCATTGAGTTCTGCCACGATAATATACAGGTGTCGCCCCTACTGCCCGAAATACATTTTCCATTGCTTCCGGTGCAAAAGGATCATCATAGGGCATGGATTTTTGAGCGCGGAGTAGATAACAGCCATAGAAAGCTGCACATTTTAATCCACTTAATTTTTTGGTGACTCGCTGGGTAATTTCTTCTAAACCATAATCTGCGACTAAAGCATAAAGAAGATGTTTAACTTCTGTACTCCCTTGGTAAGGGAAACAGCCTTCTTTTTGTAATAAGCCATTCACTTTCTGGAGATAGTCGGGGTTGGTTGACTGGCATTCTTTTAACCGTTCATCAACATGACCGATTACACCCTGACAAGTGCTGCAATGGGTGAGTAAGGGGAGATTTAATGATTCTGCTAGGGCGATATTTCTGGCGTTAACGCTATCTTCTAAGAGTTGGGAATCTTCTTTAAATGTCCCTGAACCACAGCAAGAGGCTTTTTTCAGTTCAACTAGTTCAATTCCCAAGGCTTGAGTGAGAGATTGGGTGGATATATACAGTTCTCGACAAGCTCCTTGAGCTACACAGCCTGGATAGTAAGCGTATTTTAGCGTTTTAGATAGCATAGAATTTATTAGGTTTAATGTTTTAGATGTAGTGGGTATTTATTGGCAGTTAATTGGGTTATTCAACTCTCTATCTCTGATTTTCAGGATCTCTCCAATATTCAATCCTCAGTTTTCATGATAGAACCTATACTCGGATTCACTCTTTCCGATAAGATGTATATGCCCAAAAAAACTTTGTGCATTTAGAGCAAATCATAGCAACTTGTTAAGGACTTTTATTTATGAGCCAAACAGAGACTTTTGAAAAAGTTAAAAAAATTGTCGCCGACCAACTCAGTGTAGATGCTGAAAAGATTACACCCCAATCTATTTTCATGGAGGATCTAGGCGCTGATTCCTTGGATACCGTTGAACTGGTGATGGCTTTGGAAGAAGAATTTGAGATAGAAATTCCTGATGAAGCTGCTGAAAAGATTGTATCTGTTCAAGACGCAGTAGATTACATAGACAAGCAAGTTGGTGCTTCATCATAAACAAGCTATGAATCGGTATGGCGGGTTTAAAGAGAAATTTTGAAGATATACGGATTAACTGGATAAACCCGCCGGTACATGAGTATTGAGTGTCTAAACTGTAAGTTTGACTGCGAGAAAAACCCCAAAAGTCATAATATTGAGCAAATAGTATACTCTTAACTAAGGATACTTAACTCGGAACTCAGCACTCTTAATTGTTTCCCCCTGCTGCTTTTTCGCCATATTTAATGTAATCATGACAGACTATAAACGTAATCGCGTTGTTGTAACAGGTGTGGGTGCGATTACACCTATTGGTAACACATCTGCTGAATATTGGGAAGGACTATTAAGCGGACGCAATGGAATTGACTATATTACCGCTTTTGATGCGTCTAAACATAGTTGCCGCATTGCCGGTGAAGTCAAGAATTTTGATCCAGAGAGTTATTTAGAGCGCAAAGAAGCCAAGCGGATGGATCGGTTTGCCCAATTGGGTGTATCGGCAGCTATTCAAGCGGTTGCAGATGCAGGTTTGGTGATTAATGATCTCAATGCCGAACAAGTTGGTGTGATCATTGGTTCGGGCATTGGTGGGATTAAGGTTTTAGAAGACCAGCAAACTATTTACTTAGATCCTAAGCGGGGTCCTAGTCGTTGTAGTCCGTTCATGATTCCCATGATGATTGCCAATATGGCAGCAGGATTAACAGCAATTCATACGGGTGCGAAGGGTCCGAATTCTTGTTCTGTAACGGCTTGTGCTGCTGGTTCTAATTCTATCGGCGATGCTTTTCGTCAGATTCAAGGGGGATATGCCAAGGCGATGATTTGCGGAGGTTGTGAGGCGGCGGTTACACCTTTGTCAGTGGCGGGGTTTGCGGCTGCTCGCGCTTTATCAACTCGCAATGATGATCCAGCCCACGCTTGTCGTCCTTTTGATCGAGATCGGGATGGCTTTGTGATGGGTGAGGGGGCAGGAATTTTAATTCTTGAAGAATTAGAACACGCCATTAGTCGTGATGCTAAGATTTATGGGGAAATGGTGGGTTATGGGATGACCTGTGATGCTTATCACATGACTTCGCCTGTTCCTGGTGGTTTAGGTGCAGCTAGAGCGATCGCCTTAGCTTTAAAAGATGGGGATTTGACACCAGAAATGGTTAGTTATATCAATGCCCATGGAACTAGTACAGAGGCTAATGATAAAAATGAAACCGCTGCGATTAAGAAAGCTTTGGGGGATTATGCGTATAAGATAGCTATTAGTTCTACTAAATCTATGACGGGACATCTGTTAGGTGGTTCTGGTGGGATTGAAGCTGTAGCGACGGTTTTGGCGATCGCTCATAACAAAATTCCCCCCACCATCAATATCGAAAATCTTGATCCTGAATGTGACCTAGATTATGTCCCTCATAAAAGTCGTGATCAGGTAGTCGAGGTGGCTTTATCTAATTCTTTCGGCTTTGGTGGTCATAATGTTACCCTGGCATTCAAGAAGTTTACGCCCTAGTGATTGGCAAGGGAGCAGGGGGCAGAGGAGCAGAGGAGCAGAGGAGTAGAGGAGCAGAAGAGAAAATTATCCAATGACCAATGACCAATGACCAATGACCAATGACCAATGACCAATGACCTCCTGCCGTAATTTTGTTACTGGTTGGCTTTTTAGAAGTGAACCTGTGGCAAGTATGATAGATATAATTCTTGGCTGAACCGTTAGTATGGCTTATGCCACACTTTGGGAACAGCAAGACCAAATTATCGGCTGTATTCATCACCAAAAACTCAGAACATCCCTCTTGTCCATTGACAATTAAGAATGGGATGATGGGGAAAGTGGGATCACTTGATAATGAACCCAGCAAGAAAAAGCTAAAAAGAGTCCTAACCCGTCGTTAACAATAAGAGATTATGGCTGTTGCAACCCAATCCATCCAAGAACTTTGTATTAATTCGATCCGCTTTTTGGCTGTAGATGCCATAGAAAAATCTAAATCGGGACACCCTGGACTACCGATGGGCGCGGCTCCAATGGCTTTTGTGCTTTGGGATAGCTTCATGCGCTATAACCCCAAAAATCCCCAGTGGTTCAACCGCGATCGCTTTGTTTTGTCCGCCGGTCATGGTTCAATGTTGCAGTATGCTCTACTGTATCTGACAGGTTACGATAGCGTTACCATAGACGACATCAAGCAATTTCGTCAATGGGGTGCTAAGACCCCAGGCCACCCCGAAAACTTTGTTACACCCGGTGTAGAAGTGACAACAGGACCTTTGGGTCAAGGAATTGCCAATGCAGTGGGTTTAGCCGTAGCAGAAGCACACCTAGCTGCTAAGTTCAACAAACCAGATGCCAAGATAGTTGATCATTATACTTATGTACTTCTGGGTGATGGTTGCAACATGGAAGGGATTTCTGGTGAAGCGGCTTCCATTGCTGGACATTGGGGATTGGGTAAACTGATTGCTCTTTATGACGACAACCACATCTCCATTGATGGTTCTACAGATGTAGCTTTTACCGAAGATGTTTCCAAACGGTTTGAATCTTACGGTTGGCACGTTATCCATGTTAAAGATGGTAACACCGACTTAGCCGGAATTGCCAAAGCGATCGCTGACGCAAAAGCTGTCACTGACAAACCCACCATGATTAAGGTGACAACCACCATTGGTTATGGTTCTCCTAACAAACAAGATACTGCCGGTATTCACGGTGCGGCTTTGGGTCCAGAAGAAACCATTGCCACCCGCAAAAACTTAGGTTGGGAATATGATGCCTTTGTAGTTCCTGAAGATGCCCTTAACCATACCCGTAAGGCTGTTGAACGCGGTGCTAGTTACGAATCTGAATGGAACAAGGTTTATGCTGACTACAAAGCTAAATACCCCCAAGAAGCGGCGGAATTTGACCGTTTCATTAGCGGCAAATTACCAGACGGTTGGGATCAAGTATTACCTACCTACACCACTGAAGACAAAGCATTACCTACCCGTAAACACTCAGAAACCTGCCTGAATAAACTAGGAGCGGTTTTACCAGAATTAATTGGTGGTTCTGCTGACTTAACCCACTCCAACCTCACCGAACTCAAAGGTGCTGGAGACTTCCAAAAAGGACATTTCGCCAACCGCAACATCCACTTTGGGGTGCGGGAACACGCTATGGGTGCGATTTGTAATGGTATGGCGTTGCACAACTCAGGTTTAATTCCCTACGGTGCGACCTTCCTCATCTTCACAGATTATATGCGGGCTGCCATTCGTTTGGCTGCTCTCTCTGAAGCCGGTTCAATTTGGGTCATGACACACGACTCCATTGGTCAAGGTGAAGATGGTCCTACTCACCAACCCATTGAAACCCTTGCTTCTTTGCGTGCTATTCCTGATTTAACCGTAATTCGTCCCGCTGACGGAAACGAATGCTCTGGAGCTTATAAAGTCGCAATTGAGAAGTCCAAAGCACACGCTTCTACCTTATTGGCGTTCACTCGTCAAAACGTTCCTAACTTGGCAGGTACATCCATTGCAGGTGTAGCTAAGGGTGGATATACAATTGTTGATTGCCAAGGTACACCCGATATCATCTTGATTGGTACTGGTTCAGAAGTCAGCCTCTGTGTAAGTGCAGCAGAAAAATTAACTGCGGTCGGGAAGAAAGTTCGTGTTGTTTCTATGCCTTCTTCTACCTTGTTTGATACACAAGATGCAGCTTATAGAGAATCTATTCTTCCTAAAGATGTTACTAAGCGTCTATCTGTAGAAGCTGCTAGTAGCTTCGGTTGGCACAAATATGTTGGCAGCGAAGGCGACACCGTAAGTATTGATACTTTTGGTGCTTCTGCTCCTGGTGGTATTTGTTTGGAGAAGTTTGGCTTCACTGTTGATAATGTTTTAGCTAAAGCCAAAGCATTGTTAGGTTAATCTTCACGGCATATTTTCTAATTTTGTGAGGTGGGCTGAACAAGCTCACCTTTTTTATGGAAAAATTACCAGCCACTTCACCATGATTGAAACCCTATTTAAAGCCTACACTTCTCTATTTATTTGGATAGGGTTAGGACTAGTATTATCTCGCTTTACCCCCAATAATTTCGCCAAGTTACTAGGACAGTCACTATACTGGGTGGGAGTGCCACTACAATTGCTAGTATTAGCGCGTCATACCAACTCATCTATTGGTGGACTTATTCCAGGAATAGGAGTAGGCGTTTTGCTACTGAGTCTGGTGCTAGCATTGTTAATTTGGTGGCTTTGGCAATCGTTAACAAGTAGTAAAAGCCAGCCAGCACAGGACAAGATAGAAGTGTCAGACTCCCTAAAGCGGGCAAGTTTGGGCAGTTTTATTTTAGCAACCATTTTAGGGAATACAGGTTTTGTGGGACTGACACTTACACAGGTCCTAACCAGCCCAGAAAATAACGATTGGGCGGTATTATTCAGCGTCACAAATAACGTTGTCGGTACTTATGGAATTGCTGTTTTAATTGCCAGCTATTTTGGACAGAGAGAAACCGAAAATCATTGGTGGATACAATTACGAGATATAGCTACTGTTCCTAGTTTGTGGACGTTTTTTATGGGCTTAAATACCCAATTTGTAGAATTACCTGCGATGATTGAGTCAGGTTTAGAACAAGCTGTTTGGGTAGTTATTGCCTTTGCTTTATTGCTGGTTGGTTTGCGACTAGGAACAATCAAAGAATATAAAAATTTGGATATTGCCTTAATTGCCAGTATTCTTAAAGTTTTGGTTGTCCCTTTACTGGTAGGATTAGCTGCGACTTTCTTGGGTATAATTGGCGAACAGCGTTTAATATTGGTACTAATGTCAGGAACACCCACAGGGCTTTCTGTGCTGATTTTAGCGGAAGTTTATGACTTAGATCGCAACTTGTTAGCCAGTAGTATTGCTTTAAGTTTTATCGGGTTATTTTTCGCACTACCCGTATGGTTGATTTGGTTTGGTTAAATCTCTAAAACCACATCTGCGGAATGTGGATTATAAATTACTAGGTACTGTTTTAAATTTATCTATTGAACCTAGAGAATAATCCTCTAATTTAAAATCAGCAAAAGGCTTTTTCTCTAATCTATCTCTTAAGGCTTCATCCAATATTACCCCTTCAGCTTGTTTTTTGACACCAATGATAATAATACTGCGTTGATAAGCTGTTGAATCAAGACTTACTTGACAATCTTTTCTCTGAAATTGTCCCAAATTTAATAAGCGATAACCTTTAACACTGGGTGTGTTACTAAATATCTTTTTTGCTAATAATTGGATTTGTTTAGAACGTTCTAAGGCGCGGCTTTGTTCGGCGGTAATATCACCCTCACAAGAAGCTGTTCCTACAGAAATAATTTCGCTGGGATTTTCCATAATTTTCTGGATTCCTTCTTGTTCTAAATTAAATTGTAAGGAATCAAGGGTCATAATTTGATCATTATATTTAATTTGATAAGTGCTGCCTAATTGCCATTTGTATTCTACTGATAAAACCGCAATATTAAATTCGGCAATTCTCCCTTGACTATCTTTTCCTTCTTCATAGGGAAAATAATCAACTTTGCCTTGTTTAACTGGTGCTTGTCCATAGTCAGGAGGTAAAGCCGCAAATTTGGTATTTCTAAATGCTAATGATACCCACCAAAGTAGTAATAAAGAAACTATTAAAGCGGTGAACCAGGATAATAATGGTAATTTTTTAGGTTGTTTTTGCGGGGTAATAATGGTATTATTGGTAGTTGGGTTATTAATTATTTCTGTTTTTCCTAACCCGCCAATATTCACGGTTGTGGAGGTATTTCTCGGAAGGTTATCTTCAATTTCTGTTAATTTTCTGGAAATTTCTTCAGCATTGCTAGGACGTTGATTGACTGCTGTTGACATTAACCAATCAATGCAATCTAATAATAATGGAGAAACATGATTGGCATGATGTCGCCATTGTAAAATATCTAAATGAGGATCATATAATTGTTCGGGGGGAAATCCTGTTAATAAAAATACAAATGTCCGTCCTAAAGCAAAGAAATCTGATTGGGGTATGGCTTGTCCTCGCATTTGTTCTGGGGGACTATAACCTGATGATGAAATTGCTGTCATTCCCCCACCATTGGCTAAATAGGTTCTGGTAATTTCTCTGGCTGTACCAAAGTCAATTAATACTAATTGTCCATCTGGACGAATCATGATATTTGATGGTTTAATATCTCTATGTAGATATTGTTGGTTATGAACTAAATCTAATATTTCTAATAGTTGTTTTAACCAGACTATGGCTTGGGCTTCAGAAATGGGACGGTTTTGTTGTTGTTTTAACCATTGTTCTAAATTTGGGCCTTCAATTTTTTCCATTACCATACAGTGCAAGATGAGATTATTTCTGGTTTGATAGGGAAAATAACCTTCTGTTTGCGGAATCCCTGGATGATTTAGTTGTTGTAAAATGTTGGCTTCTTGTTGAAATAGTGCTAAGGCTTTACTATCATTTGTTAATTCTTCTTTGAGGACTTTGAGGATTTTTGGGGTGTCTTGTTGGTAGGCTTCGTAAACTTTGCCAAATCCAGTTTTATCACTCAATAAACGTAATACTCGATAACGTCCTGTCAATTCCAATTGAGAACCACAACTTTGACAAAAACGGTTTTTGTCATTATCTGGATGGTTAGGTTGAGGACAAACTGGATTAATGCAAAGGCTCATAATAGGGAATAGGGAATAGGGAATAGGGAATAGGGAATAGGGAATAGGGAATAGGGAATAGGGAATAGGGAATAGGGAATAGAAAATAGGGAATAGGGAAATAAGGGTAAATATGTATCTTTAATTTTGCTTTCTACCAATTACCAATTACCAATTTGAAATTATCTTATGTTTGTGATGCTAGAAAAGTGGCGACTGTTTGATTAAATTCTGTGGGGTTGGTTAAAAATGGCCAATGATTTCCGGGAACTTGACACAGACTTAAGTTTTTGAGGTTGGTTCTGTAGGGTTGAATTTGCCAGTTTTGGCGGTTTACACCTTTTTCTGGTTGTATAAAGAGGGCAGGTGTGTCAATTGGGTGAATAAAACCTGGTACTGCCATGACCGCATCAAAAATGCCATCACGGGCGGCTATGGTAAATTTGCTACCCCAAGTCCCGTTGGGTTTTTGTTCAATTGCGGCTTGAAAAACTTGCTGTTGCAAAGGACTCCAATTTTGATATTGACTGAGTTGTTTAATTTTTTGTTCAGCTTCTTGGTAACTGGTAAAGGGTCCCATACTTTTGAGGAAAGGTAAGATGCGATACAAGAGAGGAAATGTGATTTTTAGGAAACTGGGCATTTTCCAGATAAAAATGGGATCTACTAAGGTGATACTTTTTAATCTGGTTGGGTTCTGTCTAGCCCAAATAGCGGCTAATTTCCCTGTCCAGGAGTGGCTGACGATATGAGCCGCAGACCATCCTAGTTTATCCATTAATGCTTCCAAATCAGCGATCGCACTGCCAAAGCTATAATCTTGTTCTGGCTTACTACTCTCACCATGACCACGCATATCTGGCGCAACTATATGGTAATTTGCTGCTAAATAATCTCCCAAACTAGACCAAACCAAGGCATGATCAGCCATACCATGTAATAACAGTAATGGTTCTTGACCTTGACTCCATTCTAAATAAGAAAGTTGAATATCAGATGTTGATAGAGTTTGACGTACAGGCATGATTTTGTCAATCTTTTCCAGGACAGGGTAACAGGGAATTTTACCAGAAAAATCACTTTTTTGGGATTAATTTTTAATTTTGATAATTGTACTGATTAGTACGAATTAATGGAACTAATAAATGTCAAAATCAAGAATAGGAATACACTACAGTGCTATGCACGTGAATAAGATACAAAAGTTACCTACAAAGCCATACAGCAAAAGACTTTCAACTTTTCTGTTCCCTATTCCCTGTTCCCTGTTCCCTGCTATGGGATATTAAAATTACTATGCCAGAAATAGAACAATCCATTTCCCAACACTATCACGACCGGACTAAATACCATCCCGAAACCCTGGCTTCTAAAAGTCGTAATTTAGACTGGAATAAACAGCCAGTACCGTTCAAAGAGTACAAAATCGGTTCTGATATTGACCTCAAACCTTATCTGCAAGAAACAGCGGCAACTGTTGCCAATCAACAAGATACCAAATGGTGGTGGCGGCTTTCTCAACTATTATTTCACAGTTATGGACTCACGGCAAAAATGCCTTCTTTGGGTAATACAGTATACTTACGTTCTGCCCCCAGTGCGGGGGGATTGTATCCGGCTGAAGTATATTTAGTTTCTCGTGGGACACCATTATTACCGCCGGGACTGTATAACTATCAATGTCGAACTCATTCTTTAATGCACTTTTGGGAAAGTGATGTTTGGCAAAGTTTACAATCTGCTTGTTTTTGGCATCCTTCCCTAGAAAGTACCCAATTAGCTATGATTACAACTGCGGTTTTTTATCGTTCGGTTTGGCGTTATGAAGACAGGGCTTATCGGCGGATTTTCCTGGATACGGGGCATCTTTTAAGTAATATTCAGTTAGCTGGTAATATTGCTGATTATCGGTCTCATTTAATTGGCGGTTTTGCCGATGAGGCTGTTAATGAATTACTTTATATTGATCATGAACAAGAAGGAACAACTGCTGTTTTAGCTTTGGCAGATTTGTTAGATGTCCGCCAGAATTTACCACTAGGACGGACTGCTTTACCTTCGACAACTGCCACTGATTATCCACCTATTCCTGATGGTGAATTGCTGAAATATTTTCATCTAAATACGCAAATTCCGGTGAATAATAATAGTAAGTTAAATTTACCCAATGTGGAATTAGAAAAGTCCTGGGAAGATAAGTATAACTTACCTTTTTGTGAAAAATTTTCGACCCGAACAACACCAATTTATTGGGGAGAAGATTTAGCAGATTTATCAAATACCATCTATAAACGCCGTTCAACTCGTGCTTATACTGGTGATGATTTAAGTTTTGATGAACTGAAAGCTTTACTGGATTTTACTTATCAACCACAAAATTATATTGACCAAAATTTAGATCCTCACCCTGATTATTTTGACTTGAATTTAATAGAAACATTTGTAGCTGTTTCTGGAGTGCAAGGATTAGATCCGGGTTGTTATTATTACGCACCTAAAGCCCAAGAATTACGGCAAATTCGCTTTAAAAATTTCCGTCGAGAATTGCATTTCTTATGTTTAGGACAGGAATTAGGCAGAGATGCAGGTGCAGTATTATTTCATACTGCTGATTTAAAAAATGCGATCGCTCAATACGGGGATCGTGTTTATCGTTACTTACACTTAGATGCAGGTATTTTAGGACAAAGGCTTAATTTAGCAGCCATTCGTCTTAACTTAGGTGTCAGTGGTATCGCTGGCTTTTTTGATGACCAAGTAAATGATGTCTTAGGTATCCCTATAGATGAAGCAGTAATCTATATTACGACATTAGGAAAACCCAGGTAAGTAGGGTTTGCTGAAAAAGTTGTCTGTGAGGGGAGGTGACAGGTGCTACGCCACGGGGACAGGTGACAGGGAAGGAATTTTCTTCTTTCTTCTTTCTTTGTCCTGAACTCCGAACGGTGACAGTTTCAACTATCTGGATATCCTCAATTTTCCCAATCCGACAAAGAGAAATGCACCTATTTTGAGACACCATTAGGCAAAACCTGGCACTTTCTTGTGGTAAAAATCCGCGAAACCCTTTGTTAATAAATGGTTTTAGGTTTATATGGCTAAGGCCACGCTACGCTATCAGCAAGTCCTACTTAGAAGTAAAGGAATCAGGAGTCAATTGTCCAAGCTGGTAATCTGGCTAGATTGAGGGTTTGTGTGCCAAAAGGGCGTACCGCACAATCATAATCTAATAATATGCCAATTTAGCAGGATAAAAACTCTATAGTGTGAACTTAGAAACAGAAATTTAAGTAATAACTTAAGATTGGTATATAATAGTTTATGCACTCAATCAAAAAGTGAGAGTATACAATGGTTAACGGCGACTCTACGGCTAAAAATGGTTTTCCAGACCATACTCAACTACCAGAGTCTGACACTACGCCTGTGTTAGCGAAGCGTACCGTAGGTCAAAATTGGCAAGAACATTTTCAAAGTATTTTACTAACAGAATCTATCAAACCCATATTACAAAAATATCACCCAGATGGTCAATATTGTATTGGACATGATTTAGGTATCTATTGGAAAATGACTTACACTCCAGAATGCGGTGCAGAATTTCCAAAATGGTTTTATGTGCCGAATGTGCCACCTGTTGTCAATGGTGAAGTACGAAATTCTTATGTACTTTGGCAGGAATTTATTGCTCCATTAATTGTGTTAGAATTTGTTTCTGGAAATGGTGATAAAGAACGAGATAACACTTGCTGGAAAGGTAAATTTTGGATTTATGAACAGGTAATTCATCCAGCTTTTTATTGTATTTATGAAGTAAAAAAAGCCAGCATAGAAGTTTATCATTTCATTGAAGGACAATATCAATTATTAGCAGCCAATGAACGTAGACATTTTCCGATCGCACCTTTGGGAATTGAGTTAGGAATTTGGCAGGGTAAATATCAAAATCTTGAATTACCTTGGTTACGGTTCTGGGATTTACAGGGTAATTTGTTGTTAAGTGGTGAGGAAAGGGCGGAATTAGAACGTCAGAAAAATGATCGTCTAATTGCCCAATTAAAGTCCCTTGGTATTGAACCAGAAGTTTAATGATGTTGTTGTGATTATGGTTGATAGGGATTGTGTTGATTCAGTTATCGGTTTTTTCTAGTTCAATTTCTGATGGTTCTAACCAATGACCAAAATCGGTGACAAAACGATCGCTCAAAATAGATGCGCGAATCTTTTGGGTAAAGCGAATTAGTTCGGTGATGTTATGAATAGTCAACAAAGTATAAGCTAATATTTCCTGCGATCGCACTAAATGAGCTAAATAAGCCCGACTGAAGTTTTTACAGGTGTAACAAGGGCAAGTTGTATCCAATGGGGTAAAATCTTCACGAAACTTAGCATTTTTGATGTTCCAGCGTTCACCGGCAACAATAGCTGTTCCATGTCTAGCCCAGCGGGTGGGAATAACGCAATCAAATAAATCTACACCAGAAGCGATGGCTATGGCCATTTCTCGATAAGTCCCCACACCCATCAAATAACGGGGTTTATTCACCGGTAACAGCGGGGCTGTCGTTTGCACGATTTGCGCCATTAAATCCGTTGGTTCACCTACACTCACCCCACCAATGGCATATCCCGGCATATCCAACTGCGCCAATTCTTGAGCAGCACGGGCGCGTAAATCTAAATATACTCCCCCTTGAACAATGGGAAACAATGCCTGATCTTGGCGTTGATGGGCGGATATAGAGCGTTTTAACCAGCGGTATGTCCGGTCTGTAGCAGCTTCTACTTCCTGACGGGTGGCAGGATAGGGAGGACATTCATCAAAAGCCATGATCACATCCGCCCCTAAAACATTCTGAATTTCAATGGAGCGTTCTGGGGTTAATTTAATGATTTGCCCATCATGAGGTGAGCGGAAAGTTACACCTTCTTCAGTGATTTTCCGCATTTCGCTCAGACTGAAAACCTGAAATCCACCGGAGTCTGTGAGCATTGGTCCAGACCAACCCATGAATTTATGTAACCCACCACCACCAGCAACGATGGCTTCTCCCGGTTGGAGATGTAAATGATAGGTATTAGCTAAAACCATCTGCGCTCCTGTTGCTCCCAGTTGGGCAGGGGTGATAGTTTTGACGTTAGCTAATGTTCCCACAGGCATAAATCTGGGTGTTTCTACGATTCCGTGGGGAGTAGAAAATATTCCGGCTCTAGCTTTAGTCTGACTACAGGTAGCGAGACTTGCAAAGGAAAAGTTGGCGCTCAAAGCAAAAATACTAGTTATCTAAATTTATCCATCAACTTAACATTTCTAGTGTTACTTAGGACAGTTCATGGGTTTTTTTGTCTTGTGAGGGTGACACCCCGCAATCCACTATCACCCCAGAGAGGATATGATTGTTTTGTGAAGGTTTGCTAAGAGCGTAGGGCAATCTGCAATTCCTATATTTTTACATCCTGACTCCTGACTCCTGACTCCTTTAAAAAGAATCACAACAGTCGTCATCAATTTCTGCATCCCATCTAGCTGCTAGGACTTGATCCATCATGGCCTCGATCGCAGTGACATTAAATTGGCGATCGCGTCGTGTTTGCAAAGGTGTGGACAGGGGAATCAAGCGTAAACACATTTGCTCTTGGATTAAGTCGAAGTAGGTTTCTTGTTGTGGAGATTGTTTTAATTCTAGATAATCAAAACTATCCACATTCACATATAGTGCATTATTCGTGACTAAGGTAGAGCGATGAGAATCAGCGAACACTTCCATTACATCCCCTTCACCCTCACTCAATAGCTGATTTTCTTGGGTGTAGGTGTAGTGGACTCTACCTAAATCATGCAGTAATCTGCGGATATCGAGTTTATTGACAACTATGCCTGTGTTGACTATACACGGCGCTGGTATTTTTGTGTGGGGTAGATGATGACTCATAGAGAAATAACGGGTTATGGAAGGTGAGTGACAACGCAGCCAGACAATCGAAGAGATGGATTGTTAATTTCCCATAGTTCCAAAATATCAGGTGGGAGGCGATCGGCTAATTATTGGCGGTAAATTGCCAGTCTGGGAGTAATCTATGATCAGAACATTTATATTCATGAACACCGGAAGCATTTGGCTAATTGAACTCTTTCTCAAGTATGGCTAACGTTTTACGCTGGTGGCAACAGCAATTCTTAAATTTAGTTGCGGCTGTAATTTTCTATACTGCTATTCCTTTACCCTATTTACAAAACTTAGACTTCCAAAAGGTTGCTTGTTTTGCGCCAGTAATTGGGTTGATGATTGGGGGAATTTTAGGTGGTTTAGATACAGGGATGAATTATTTAGGTGTCCCCGTGCTAACTCGTAATGCTTTGGTAGTGGGTGCGTGGATAGCAATTACGGGAGGGTTACATTTAGATGGAGCAATGGATACAGCCGATGGTTTAGCGGTGGGTGATCCTCAACGCAGATTGCAGGTAATGATGGATAGTGCTACTGGTGCGTTTGGGGCAATGTCCGCTATTGTGATTATTATTTTGAAAATAACAGCTTTAACAGATATAACTGAAAATCATTATTTTGTATTAATGGCGGCTTGTGGGTGGGGACGCTGGGGACAACAAATAGCTATTTGTCAATACCCTTATCTGAAACCGACTGGTAAAGGTGCGTTTCATAAACAAGCGATTCGTTCTTATCTGGATTTGTTACCAAGCTTCTTTTTGTTGCTAGGTTTGAGTGCTGTTGTTTGGTTAATTTATCCCCAGAAATTAGTTTTAGCTGTGGGGATGGTTGTAGCTGGAACTGTGATTTCTGTTGTTACCGCAGCTTGGTTTAATTATCAGTTGGGTGGACATACGGGAGATACTTATGGGGCAGTGGTGGAATGGACTGAAACGTTGTTTTTGTGTATAATTACCAGCATTTAGGGTTTACCAAATTTTATAAGTTTGGCAGATTATAATAAACATTATTATGGAGAAAAATTGTCTATGGCAACTGTTAGCAGAATTAGCTACTGCTCAAAAAGAAACTGACCTACTATTGAAAGAAATTACTCAGCAACAGAAAGAGAATGCCGAACAACAGAAGGCGACTGACCGCCAACTCAAAGAATTAGGTAAACAAATTGGGGGACTCGGTGCAAAATTTGGCAGCTTTACAGAAGGTCTTGCCCTGCCTTCAATGGAAACTATTTTGGGACAACAATTTGGCATGGAAGTTATCAGTCCCAGCGTGCGAGTTAGTAAGGGAGGACAACACATGGAAATTGATGTTCTTGCCTATGCTAATGGTGAGCTAAATACTGCCTATATTGTTGAGGTTAAAAGTCATGCCAGGGAAGATTCTATTATTCAATTAAAAAGTATTTTGCAACGGTTTCGCAAGTTTTTTCCCGAACACAAAGACAAACGACTTTATGGCATATTAGCCTCTGTTGACTTGTCTAACGAATTACGCGAAAAAATTCTGCAAGAAGGGCTTTATGTGGCTCGTATTCATGATCAAGTTTTTGAACTTGATATTCCCGATAATTTTCAGGCTCAAACTTATTAATGCGATCGCCAATCGCTAATCCAGGATAATATAAATATTATTACGGAGAAAATCATCTATGGCAACCACATCAGAAGACGTATGGCAACTGTTAGCAGAATTAGCTACTGCTCAAAAAGAAACTGACCTACTATTGAAAGAAGTTAGTCAGCAACAGAAAGAGACTGATCTACTCTTTAAAGAAGTTAGTCAGCAACAGAAGGCGACTGACCGCCAACTCAAAGAATTAGGTAAACAAATTGGGGGACTCGGTGCAAAATTTGGCAGCTTTACAGAAGGTCTTGCCCTGCCTTCAATGGAAACTATTTTGGGACAACAATTTGGGATGGAAGTTATGAGTCCCAGCGTGCGAGTTAGTAAGGGAGGACAACACATGGAAATTGATGTTCTTGCCTATGCTAATGGTGAGCTAAATACTGCCTATATTGTTGAGGTTAAAAGTCATGCCAGGGAAGATTCTATTATTCAATTAAAAAGTATTTTGCAACGGTTTCGCAAGTTTTTTCCCGAACACAAAGACAAACGACTTTATGGCATATTAGCCTCTGTTGACTTGTCTAACGAATTACGCGAAAAAATTCTGCAAGAAGGGCTTTATGTGGCTCGTATTCATGATCAAGTTTTTGAACTTGATATTCCCGATAATTTTCAGGCTCAAACTTATTAATGCGATCGCTTTTTGAAATTTCATCAAAATGCGATCGCCAATTATCCCAGTGTAATATGAAAATCGCCATTATTCCTATAGATTATGTTAAGGAAGACAAAGTCATCTAAAGATGAATAAACATCAGGAAAATTTATTAGTCCGTTTTAACGGACTTAAGCTATGAGACAGGGAATTTATTCCCTGGCGGGTGTGGAAGCCAAACAAATAAGCCATCTGTCCGCAATTCTCATTTTAAGGTTTCATGACATTTAAACCCTTACATTCATAGGGTTTTACAATTCTAACAAATCCGGCGATAGCGAAGCGCTGCTGCAAGCAGTTCGCTGAAATGGCGCAGACTCGTTTCAAAATGAGAATTGCTGTATCAGTGGTATAATTATTTTTCGGATCACTCTTTTTCTGGAAGCACGCTTTATCTCTTTTCTCTCGTCTAGACTATAGTAAGTAAGCACTTCACAGGATTATAAAGATTTCTTGTTAAAAGATTTTTTACGAGTTTACTCGGTTTGTGGGGTTTCATTACCTGCTAGTCGGGGTTGGTAGTGCAATTGTAGGGACATAATGTTATTATGTCTTTAAGTTATCTGATTTTAAGAAAGAATTTTACGAATGTTAGAAAAGCTAATTTCACTTTCGGGAACAGAAGACCAAAATTTGCAAAAAATATCTGATAATCTTGGCATTTCCGAAGAAAATTTAATTCGTCAGGTTTTAACTGATTTTTTGGCAAGACAAGCGGATGATTTAGAATTTGAAGAATTTATGCATCATACTATAATTATTTAACTAATGACTAATCAACACCGTATTGGCATTATTTTAGGGACTCGTCCCGAAGCTATTAAACTAGCACCAGTAATTCAAGTTTTCCAAAATTCTCCAGACTTTGAATTGCAGGTAATTCTCACAGGACAACATCGAGAAATGGTTGAACAAGTAATGCAATTGTTCAAACTCAAAGCCGATTGGAATTTAGAGATTATGCAGCGAGAACAATCTCTTAGTGATATTACTTGTCGAAGTTTACAAGGTTTAGAAGCATTATTTCAAACCCAAGAATTAGATTTTGTAATTGTCCAAGGAGATACAACAACAGCCTTTGCAGCCACCTTAGCAGCTTTTTATCAAAAAATCCCTTTAGGTCATGTGGAAGCAGGTTTAAGGACTGATGATTTATTTAATCCTTTTCCCGAAGAAGCTAATCGAAGGTTGATTTCCCAACTGACACAATTACATTTTGCGCCAACTACTTTAGCTGTAGAAAACTTACAAAATTCTGGGGTATTAGGAGAGATTCACTTAACAGGAAATACTGTAATTGATGCCTTGTTAAATGTGGCTGCCAAAAAAACAGTTTGCAATATACCTGGGTTAGATTGGCATAAATATAGAACGATTTTAGCAACAGTTCATAGACGAGAAAATTGGGGATCACCCTTGCAAAATATCGCCGAAAGTTTTTTACAAATTTTAGAGCAATTTCCTGATACAGCCTTATTACTGCCATTACATAAAAATCCCACAGTTAGAGAACCATTGCAACAGTTATTAGGGAGTCATCCCCGCATTTTCCTGACAGAACCCTTGGATTATGCTGAATTAGTGGGAGCTATTGAGCGATCGCATTTAATCTTAACCGATTCCGGTGGATTACAAGAAGAAGCCCCCAGTCTGGGTAAACCAGTCCTAGTTCTCAGAGATACCACAGAAAGACCAGAAGCCGTCACCGCCGGGACAGCCAAACTCGTAGGTACACAAACCGCAAATATTGTCACAGCCGCTAGTGAACTACTCAGCAACCCCGACGCTTATACCAAAATGGCCACCGCCATTAATCCCTTTGGCGATGGCCATGCAGCAGAACGCATTCTGCAAATTATCAAAAACTACCTGCAACAGGGAACAGAAAAACAACTTTAGTTATGTTTTTAAACATGGGTAACTATTGCTTCTTACCTCTTACCTTTCAATTAGAGTGATTAGACAGTTCCTAAATACCTAAAGCTCTCCGAGTTTGATAACCAACAACGCCATCTACACGCAGTCCGTTACGTCTTTGGAAGTGACGAATTGCGTTAATAGTTCGTGAGCCATAAACACCATCAACTCTAATCCCTAAAGCTCTTTGAATTTCTCTAACTCGTTCACCTCTTGAGCCATATCCTACCGTTACCCTACCCCCAACACCGTATCCAGAACGATATCTGCGGTGAGAATAGCCAGGAGTATTACCAATCCATCTTTCAGCCGCATAGTATCCTCGGTAACGTCCCGAAGAAATTCTCGCAAATCCATTTCTGACACTACCTGTTTCACCAATGTATGAACCATTGCGGACACAGGCCACAGATGAATTTGCAGTGCTAGGTCCGGTACGAATATAAAGACAACTTCCATTAGTCCTGGCATATTCCGCGGAAGCAAACTGCATTTGAGTCACAGTAGCTAGTAATATAGTCACACCAGCCAAAGTTAACCATGCAGAAGATTTAAATATTTTCCGCCAATTAAATGACGATTTGGAAAAATTTAATGCAAAATTTTCATTTGGTTGTTCATCTTCTATATACATATAGGAATAAGCTAAACATTCCATAATCACCTGCTCCTTTATGTGAAATTTTGCGATAGTTTTGTCTAGTTTTAATCTCTATTGATTTTATACTTATTCACGACAATATGTTGGCTACCATATTCCGCCATTTGAACTGTCACATCAGGTATTTGTAATGAAATCATCAATTACATAAACAGGTTAGTATTTTTATTTCCCTAAACCATGAGAAGTGAGAAAACTATCCGCACGAATGGGACTACCATTGCGCCAAATTTCTATTTTTCCGGGGCTGATTAAGTAGGAAAAACTACCATTTTCTGCCTGATATTTGTTATTATCAACCTTCCAAGCCCGGATTTTTAAAAGTTGACTGGGTTCTTGCTTCAATTTCCCCAAATAAAATAACTGACCATTTTCTTCGCAAACTTTTATACTAACTGTTGCCGTCTCCCCATTTATAACTGTAGTCCCACGACAATCAGTATGATCACTTACAGATAAAATCGGTTGTGGAGTTGGGGTCATTGGTTTATTTACTGGTGTTTTGGCAATATTAGTAGACGGCAATAAACTGATAGGATTACTAGCCAAAGAACCATCTACATAAAATTCAAAATGCAAATGAGGAGCGCTGCTATTGCCTGTTGAACCCATTTCGGCAATAATTTGACCTTGTTTGACATGTTGACCTTTACTGACCAATAAACGGCTATTATGTCCATAAACCGTCACATTGCCATGAAGATGTTTAATTTCGATAAAATTGCCTAATCCCCAATTATCCCAACCAGCTTTGACAATTGTACCAGCAGCAGCAGCCAAAATCGGAGTCCCTTTTGCACCCGCAATATCAATTCCCTCATGTTGATATTTACGGAAACCTTGAGAAAGCACACCCTGAGCAGGCCAAATTAAGTTAGTAGCAGGTGCAGACCTAGGGTCAATTAAAGAAACTGTTTGAGTTAAAGCTGGAGAAATCTGATTCAACACAAGATTGCAAGATAATAGGCATATTAAAGCGTAATTACAAAAGCGGTAGATATTAACCTTCTTCATCAGTTTCTAGCCTCATAGTTGCTATAGCAGCGAAAAGAAGTCAAAGCCGACTTAACCTGAGTTCGGTGTTAGGAGTTTCTCCTTCGGAGACGCTACGCGAACGGAGTTATGATTTTTTCAACGAGATCATCAGGGTTTGAGACTCATATTTGGGGCAGTTTTCCACAAATTATCTTATGTCGAACTCAGGTGACTTACTATAATATGGTTACTTCCCTCTGACGGCTTTCATCCCCGGCTAAAAAGCTAAAAAGACATTGATACCTAAATAAAAATTTAGGGGATTTTTAGGTATCAATTCCGGGGTTTTGAGCCTATCTTCTTATAAAGAAATAATTAAGAGTCCTATTATCTATCGCAGTGATCATTCTAAAGTTAGAGCCAAGGATCAAAATGGAATGAAAGTGATTCTGAAAAAGTTGTCAGATTAGTTGATCCGAAAGTCTAAGTAGGTTAGCATTGAAGATGGTAGTTGTGGCAAAGCAAAAGGCAAGAGTGAAGAGCGTCCTTACTCCCATTCAACCCTTAGAAGGGTGGATTCTTGCTGTATTCGACCTCCTGACTCCTAAACAAAAACTTGTTGAGCAGGGATATTGCCAGAGACTTGTTTTGATGATAGGGTAGGTTGAGTTTCCGTTTTTCAGAAAAAACCCCCAGTGGATGTTAGCCAGCTAGGGGAGTTTAGTTATCAGGGTGCATCTACCAACTAAATGTTCTCAAGTGCATAACGATCTTCCGGATAAATTTATAAGTTACGCCCTATGTGAGTTGGAGGCTAGAACAAGGCAATCTCGTTGGTAAGACTAGGACTTGTTGGTAAAGTGAAGTCTGAAACCCTGAAAATAACCGGGGCATTTTTAACTCACATAAGGCGGATTTAACAAGTTTGTTTTGAGTTCAGGGGTCAACTAACCAGAGGTTTTTGACAACGGTAGGAAAAGAAAAAACCCCCAGAGGTGTTAGCCAGCTAGGGGAAGTTAGTTATCAGGGTGCATCTACTTGTTAACTGTTCTAGGGTTCTATGTGATGCTCCGGAAAAAAATGGGTATAGGGCAATAATTGTGTGGTGCTAATCACAAACAAGAAAAAACCCCCAGAGGTGTTAGCCAGCTAGGGGAAGTTAGTTATCAGGGTGCATCTACTTGTTAACTGTTCATTGTTTTTAACTTATGCTCCGGAAAAAATTACCCAAAAATTGCTGTTTGTCACATACCGAAAAAATTCCTGTGGCTGGTGGTTGGGTAGGGGAGTTGGTTGTTGGGATCTTATCTACTTAATAGTTTATCTACAAATGCTTAGAAACGTTCTTGTCACCCAGGAACGTTTTTTATTTACCAAAATGAAAAAAGAAAACCCCTAGTGAATTTTAGTCAACTAGGGGGATTGAAGATCAAGGTGCATCTACCAATAAACAGTTCTTTACGGGGATCAAGCAATCCGGATAAACTGAGGGCAGCCCAATAGGTATAAAACCTTTGTTAAACATATCTGAAACATTAGAATGGCAAAAGACATCTAAGGTATTGGCAGGATTAGTCACTTATGACATTATTCTCAAAGGCAATACTGATAATTGTTCTATATTCCTTTTTCTGGGGTGAACGGGATCATGTTTACCGATGCCAGAACAGTTAATGTTTAGGGCATATAATTACAATGGATAGAGATTTAAATGTGAGTTATAACCTGCTAAATGTACGAAAGGAATTTGTACGGTTGGCTGATCCGAAAGTTACGCCCGTGGACAAGAAGTAGTATTCTACCTTGGTGGAGGCGGGAAATAAACAGCAATGTATGGCTTGCGCCACGTTGTCCTATCAGCATTGTCTAAGTTTTATGGAGCAGAAATTGTGACCCAGGAATTTCACCTTTCCGCAACGCCGGTGGGGAAAAATGACTATCTGGTGAGGACGGAACAAGTTGCGCCTGGGGTGCCGGTGGCAGAAGAACTGGTGCATTGGCCTGTGGCTGAGTGGTTGACTGCCGCAGGGGATTTAATGGATGATCCTTTGCAGTCGGTGTTGCAGGGGAATATGGTAGCCAGAAACTCTGTTAACTTGGTAGCCTTGGGACAAGATTTGTATAATGCGTTGTTTCAGGGAACGCTGCGGGATAGTTGGATTACTGCCCAAGGTATTGCCCAAAATCACCAACAGGTACTGCGGCTAAGATTGGGACTGAAGGATACGCGGTTGGCGCGGTTACCGTGGGAAATTATGCACGCGGGCGATCGCCCTTTAGCTACTGGGCCTTATATTACCTTTGCCCGTTACCAAAGCGGGATTGCTCCACCATCGCGGCTACCAACTCATAATCTCCCCCCGTCCCCAGAAGCACGGGGTATCAGAGTGTTAATGGTCATTTCCGCACCTACTGATTTAGTCCGGCTGGATTTACTCAAACAAGAAGCTATTAATCTCAAGGCTGAACTGCACCGCCAAACATTAAAAATGGCAGATGGTAATCACCATCTGCCAGAAATTGAGTTGACTGTTCTGGATCAACCGGGACGGGAAGAACTTACCCAAGCTTTAGAACAGGGACATTACCATATTCTCCACTATTCCGGTCATAGCAATTTGGGTGGCAATGGTGGACAAATTTATTTAGTGAGTAAAAAAACTGGTTTAACAGAAACTCTCAATGGAGATGATTTAGCTGGGCTACTGGTGAATAATAATATTCAAATGGCAGTGTTTAACTCTTGTTTGGGGGCATATCGGGCGAGGTCTGAGGTGGCGGAAGACTCAGGGGAACGGAATTTGACGGCAAGTTTGGTAAAACGAGGAATTAGAAGTATTTTGGCGATGTCAGAACGCATCCCTGATGAGGTGGCGTTAACGCTGACACAGTTGTTTTACCGCAATTTAGGCCAGGGCTATGCTTTAGATTTATGTGTAAGTCGAGTCCGTCAAGGTTTAATTTCTGCCTATGGTTCTCAACAGATGTACTGGGCCTTGCCGATTTTGTATCTTCAGCGAGAATTTGATGGTTGTTTGACACCACAAGTTAATTTATCTGGCTATTCTGAGTTGCTGAGGGGATATCAGCCGCCTCAGCCGACCAATAGTTATAATTATTCGGCTGTAGCCAGTAATCTAGAAAGTCTGATGGCTATAGATGATATTCTTAATCCTAATTTTGGGGAAGAAACGACGGAGGTAGACTGGCTAGGGGAAGATACTTGGGGTGATCTTGTGGATGAGATTGAGGATGATGACTCTAGCTATAATGAGGACTCGGCAATAGTTTCTGATTTGTTTCGTCAGCTTGGCAATCCGGTGACTAAAGCAGAAGAACCAAGTATGAAGGCGGAACTAATCGAGGAGAATCATCATTATCAGTCGGAAATGCAGGTTGCCCCCACGAAACAAAATTTAGATTGGGGAAATGTGCCAACTCAGATTACGCCAACTCCTTTGAAGTTTGGGCGGCGTGAGGTAAATCCTCGGTTATCACCGTCACCTGTCACTCCCAAGGGTCATCCCTTTCACCGGATAAAATCACCATTGTCATTATATGGTTTGGTGGGAGCAGGTGTAATTACTATAATTGTGGGGATTGGTTGGTGGTGGCATCAACGACAAGCACAGAAGTCTTCTGATGTTCCACCAATTCCTGGAGAAAATTTCACAAGTAATCAGTATCCACCCATTAATTTAGCTAATTCATCTACGGGAATTGTCACGGCTATGGCTACGGCACAGTTGAGTCAAGGTAATTTAAAGTCTGGGTTGGATGCTGTGAATGAGTTACTGAATCGTGGGGCTTTTACGGCTGCGGAAACGGCTTTAAATTTGATTCCTGTTCAGGATGCTGAAAATCCATCTGTGAACTTTTTCCGGGGGCGTTTGGCTTGGCAGTTCGTCCAAACGAAAAATAATAAGTATAGTATTGATGATGCCCGTCGTTATTGGGCCAGGGCTGTCCAAAATCAGCCAGATTCTCTTTTGTATAATAATTCTTTGGGATTTGCCTATTATGCGGAGAATAATCTCAATTATGCTAATGATGCTTGGTTTAAGTCTCTGAGTTTAGCTTTAAAACCTCAACAGAATCAAGGTTCAGGTCTAATCAAATATCCCCAAATAGCAGGAGAACCGGAGGCTTTGACGGCTTATGCTGGGTTAGCTTTGGGTTTATATAAATCGGCAAAGAATCAACCTGCGGAGAAACGTCGGCAATATTTACAGGAAGCGATTAAATTGCGGCAGATGGTGATTCAAAATGCCCCAGCAAACTTTACTATTGAGAGGTTATCACAAAATTGGCTATGGACGGAACAGGCGATCGCTGATTGGCAGAGTCTGGGACAGGCGAAGTGATCACTTTTGCCAAAAAATAGTCCATAATGGAAAATGTAAAAAAAGTGTGAAATCCCATACATCAGGCTGAAATTAAATCACTATGGCTATATTCACAGCGTGAGACAATGAATCTGCTGAGATATATAAACGACGTTATTAGAAGTCAGGAATCAAAAAAATGAAAAAAGTAGAAGCCATTATTCGTCCATTTAAATTGGATGAAGTGAAAATCGCTTTAGTTAATGCGGGCATCGTCGGGATGACAGTTTCTGAAGTTCGGGGTTTCGGACGGCAAAAGGGTCAAACTGAACGCTATCGGGGTTCGGAGTATACTGTGGAGTTTCTCCAAAAACTGAAGGTGGAAATTGTGGTTGAAGATGCCCAAGTTGATATGGTTGTAGATAAAATTATCGCCGCCGCCCGCACTGGTGAAATTGGTGATGGTAAAATTTTTATCTCCCCTGTTGAACAAATTGTGAGGATTAGAACAGGAGAAAAGAATACTGAAGCTGTGTAAGTAGTCGGTATTTGATACTGTTTATCTAATACAATAGGCGTTGCTGATTTTGTAAATGTGAAAACACGAAATCACCTGAGTTCGGTGTTAGGAGTTTCTCCTTCGGAGACGCTACGCGAACGGAGTTTCTCCTTCGGAGACGCTACGCGAACAGAGTTATGATTTTTTCAACGAGATCATCAGGGTTTGAGACTCATATTTGGGGCAGTTTTCCAAAAATTATCTTATGTCGAACTCAGGTGAAATCAGCAGCACTTTTTATTAACTATGAGGTTAGCGATTTATCTCAGTAAGTGAACAGGCAAAATCGAGATATGTAGGACTTGCTGAAACAGTTGTCTGTAAGGGGAGGTGACGGGTGACAGGTGAGAGGTTACAGGTGACAGGTGACAGGTGACAGGGAAGGAATTTTCTTCTTTCTTCTTTCTCCCGAACTCCGAACTCTGAACTCCGAACTCCGAACTCCGAACTCCGAACGGTGACAGTTTCAGCTATCTGGATGTCCTCAATTTTCCAAATCTTGTTTGTTAGACCAACTACCTCGTTGGTCTCTTCGGTTATCCTCTCGTGGCTTTGCTTTATTAACTCTCAGTTTACGACCCATCCATTCTGCACCATCTAATTCTGTAATAGCAGCGTCTTCTTGACTATCTTCTATCATGTCAACGAAGGCAAAGCCTCGCACTCTTCCGGTTTCACGGTCTGTAGGTAGTACAACTCTCTTAACTTCACCATAATCAGCAAATACGGTTCTTAGGTCTGCTTCAGTAGCTCGGTAGGAGAGATTTCCAACGTAAATAGTCATTATGTATCACGTAATTTTCAACAAGGGGCAATAGTTCAGGCATAAAACAGACACTTGGCAAGTGTGATTTCAGAGACAACAAAAATTATAGAGTTTAAACCTTGACGGATAACTGATCTACAATTGGAGATGCCACTAGCCTGAGCATACGCATATCCTTAATATCATAACTGATTATGACATTGTTCGATGTGCGGTATTTTACAATATTTGATTAGATACTTTTATATATTTTAGAGTTTAAAACAAGTTAATTTTATACTAAGGAATAGGTGACAGGTGACAGGTGACAGGTGACAGGTGACAGGTTACAGGTGACAGGTGACAGGTGACAGGTGACAGGGAATAGGTAGTAATTACCCATTACCCATTACCTAGTTACAGCCAGAATTTTAGATAACTAACAATTTGAGTGATTTAGTCAATTGTAATTTGTTGTGGTCCATTGGTTTTGCCATTTTGTACTTCTTTACTCAGGTTGGTGGAGCTATTGCTACAACCTTTTTTATTTAACCAGCTTTTGACAGGATCTTCAGTCAGATTGAGTCGA
Source organism: Dolichospermum sp. LEGE 00240 (assembly GCF_015207875.1). Lineage (GTDB taxonomy): Bacteria > Cyanobacteriota > Cyanobacteriia > Cyanobacteriales > Nostocaceae > Dolichospermum > Dolichospermum gracile. The sequence goes on along the minus strand of NZ_JADEVZ010000004.1, from coordinate 738 downwards.
AGGATACCGGAAACAAATCCACCCAAAAATGAAACTGGATGTTGGGCTAGTTCTTGAAATAGGGGCGACAATTCAGTAATAAACATTAGACTCTCCACCTATGGGTTTTAAAAATTATTAATTCTTGATTAATCTTAACAGATGTCGGCTGAGAAACAACTATGGCTGGAGTCACCGAGTCAGGAGTCAGGAGTAAAAACCTGTTGTGGATGGAGTTTCATGAATACCTACGGTACGTTGACACGAACAATTCATATCCTAACCATCTTGATCGTTGCATAGCAACTGATTGGCTAATAGGCTGTATGATATTTATCGTTGGTTCAGAACTTACGTAACTGACAGATGGGTGGGGTGTGGTTCGGCAAGCTTACCAACTAAGTAGGTGAACCGAAAAATTTAAAGGTATGTGAAGAAAAGTAAAATCGCCCAAAACTCTCTTCCTGTTCCCAGTTAAGAGTTCCCTTGCCCCAACGACAATTTTTAACGCCAACCTACTTACGTCAGAGATCAAGAACGGTATTTAAATTAAGAATTAAATTATGACAAGTAACTGGGAAAACTTTTTGAAAAACTTAGGTGAATGGCGCGGTTCATTTACTAAAATCTCTGGCTCTTGCGTCCCTTTTATGGAGAATTAATACTAAAGTGCCAGTTTAATAAACTACGTAATCTAAAATTACTAAAGTTGCGAAATCCATATCCAAGTCTTTTGATTAATTTGAGTTTATTATTAAT
>NZ_JADEVZ010000040.1 GCF_015207875.1 Dolichospermum sp. LEGE 00240 | reverse complement strand
CTGATTCTCTTGTATTTAAAAGTTTGCAAACCTTTACAGAGATAGAGTTTTCGGCTTTTATGGTTTAGATTTATCGGCATTAAATTTTGGTAATTTTAGTTGTGACCATAAAAGAGACGAAAGAGCCTGTTTATCAAACACCAGTTCCCAGATTAACAGAAAAAGACCCATATTTTCAAGAAATAGTAGAACGTGCAGCCAAACTAATCTGTACCACAGCAGAATATGATGAATTAGCCAAAGAAGTAGGTTTAGGAAGTCATGAAAACGGAATTACAGACGAGAGAGAAAGAGGGAAAATTCGCGCGGAATTAGATGGAATAATTGCCCATTTATATGGGTTAACAGAAGGGGAATTTAGTCATATATTGAGTACCTTTCCCATTGTTGCAGAAACCGTGAAAGATGCAGCTTTAAATGCTTATCGGGATATGCTTAAATAACGTCAACGTAGGGGTAATTCATGAATTACCCCTACAATTACAATGTTTTAACTTGGGAATAATTAATAATTTTGCTATCAGCAGTTAATAAATAGGAATTATAATATCTAGCAGTTGCGACAATCATTTGATCAAAAGGATCACTATGAAAACCATTTAATTGAGTTGAATCAATGATGATAGGTAAGTTTAAATTTAATAATTGTACTCCTGGATAAGCTAACGCTAATTCTAACCATTCAGTAATCGAACAGGAAAAATTTAGTCTATTTTTTTCTACCAATTTAGCTACTTCCCAACAGGAAACAATACTAATTCCTATACCTTCTGCTTGATATTCTGCTATCCATGTTTCATATTCTTGAGTAAGTCTTTTATTACCATCAACCCACCACACCCAAATATGTGTATCAAGTATGATCATTGTAAACATTCCCAATCTTCTAAAGCTACAGGTTCGGTAGGATCATCATAATGGATCACTTTACCACGTAAAGGATAAAGATTATCATGAAGTTCGGAAATTGGATGAACTTTACCTGCTTTAGCTTCTTGTAATGAGGTTTTCAAACTTTCTAAAACAGCTTCTTTTGATTCATCATCTTCATCTAATTCATCTTCAATAAACAAAACAATTAATTTAACCCGACTTGGTTTATTAACTATCAAAGGAGTATCTAAGGAAATGTTACCACTTTGATCAATCCTTGCCATTATTTCTTGCGCTATCATATTTACTCACCTGTAATTAGTACAACTATTTTACTATATTATAGTAAACATTGATCAAGATCCCCGACTTCTGTTTTAATTGTGTCAATAAATCATAAATTGTATGGTGCATCAGATTGCATAAATCCTGTTAGAATAAAATAGTAACTACATCCTAGAAAATATTTATGTTATGCGTTGAGACACAATCTTTTACAAACTATTTCAACAATATCCATCTTTATTATTTCAACTGTTGGAAAATCCTCCAGAAAATGCCGATAGTTATAAATTTGATTCCGTAGCAATTAAAGAACCAAAATTTGAAATTGATGGCGTATTTTTACCACCAGAAAATGAAAATCCAGGAGTTGTATATTTTTGTGAAGTGCAGTTTCAAAAAGATGAAATATTGTATGAAAGAATAGTAGCTGAATCTTCCTTATATTTTTATCGTAACCGGACTAGATTTAGTGATTGGCAAGCGGTTATAATTTATCCATCTCGTAACATTGAACAAAGTAATACTTATCCATTGCGGGCATTTTTGAAAAGTGATCAAGTACATAGAGTATACTTAGATGAATTGGGGGATATTCATCAATTACCAACATGGGTAGGAGTGATGATATTAACTACCTTAGAAGAAAGTCAAGCACCAGAAGCAGCCAGGTATTTATTAACAAAAACTAAGGAAGAAATACCATCATCATCAAATAGCGTCATAATAGAAATGATCACAACTATCATGATGTACAAGTTTGAAAATCTCAACCGTCAAGAGGTAGAATCTATGTTAGGAATCACACTCAAACAAACACGAGTTTATCAAGAAATTAAAGAAGAAGGACGGGAAGAAGGAAGAAAAGAAGGACGAGAAGAAGGACTAGAAGAAGCAACTTTTAATTTAGTTATGCGACAATTGAGTAAGCGGTTTGGTAAAATATCGCCGAAAATACGCGGTTCTGTTGCTGGTTTATCCCTACATATTTTAGAAGAGTTGAGTGAAGCATTATTAGATTTTAATAATGTGGATGATTTACTTGCTTGGTTAGCAAAAGTTGAAGATTAAGATTTGATATCCCCGACTGCTTTTTTAATATTGTCAATAAATGATAAATTGATAATAGAAGTCGGGGATCTGACAATATGCTATAATATCAAAATTAGCAACAGGAGTAAAATCATGACTGTTCAACAATTGATTCAAGCAGAAATTGACAATATACCTGAAGAAAAACTTGATCAGTTTTATCAATTAATTAAAGAATTTATAGATAAAAATAAAAGTGAAAAAAGGGATATTATCTAAGTTGAAAGAAATAAAAAATCTTTAAGGAGTTAAAAAATGAAACGAGAAAAACTGATCACTTTTTTAAAAGATCATGCGGTAGAGATTCGAGGTTATGGTGTAAAATCTCTCGGTTTATTTGGTTCGGTAGCAAGAGATGAAGCGACGGCTAAAAGTGATGTTGATTTATTAGTGGAGTTTGAGGGAAAAGTAACATTTGACTGCTATATGGATTTAAAATTTTTTCTGGAGGATAGTTTAGGATGTTCGGTAGATGTAGTTAGCAAGAAGATGTTAAAGCCTCAAATTAGAAATGTGGTGGAAACAGAGGTAATTTATGTCTCGTAGTCTCAGATTGTATTTTGAGGACATTTTTCAAAAAGAATTTGGTAATTAATAAAAAACTATGCCCCGGATTTTTGATAATATTAATGATCAACTATTACCTATACTCAAAAAAAGCCTCCAATCTGCAAATAGGGCTGATTTTTGTGTCGGTTATTTTAACTTGCGAGGATGGAAATTAATACAAGAAGAAATTGAACAATTTACCGGCGGAGAAAATAATTGTTGTCGGTTATTAATTGGAATGCAAAAACTGCCCAAAGATGAACTTCATGAGATGTTAGGTTTAGGAATATCCCAAAAACCCATAGATAGAAGTAAATCTTTGCAACTGCAAAAACGCATTGTTCAGGAATTTCGCCAACAGTTAATGATTGGAAAACCCAATAATGCTGATGAGTTGGGTTTAAAAAGACTTAAATCACAATTAAAAGCTAAAAAAGTAGTTGTGAAACTCTATTTACGTCATCCTCTCCACGCGAAATTATATTTAGTTCCTCAAAATCATGCCAATTTACCCGCTATCGGTTTTTTAGGAAGTAGTAATTTAACCTTTTCTGGTTTATCAGCACAGGGAGAATTGAATGTTGATATTTTAGATCATGATGCTACCAATAAATTACAAACTTGGTTTAATGAACGTTGGCAAGATAATTTTTGTTTAGATATTTCTGAACAATTAGCAGAAATTATAGATGAAAGTTGGGCGACAGATAAGTTAATTGATCCTTATTATGTTTATCTAAAAATGGCTTATCATCTCTCCCAAGAAGCGCGAGATGGTTTAAGTCAATATCAAATACCTTCAGACTTTCAATTATTTCCTTTTCAAGCAGCAGCGGTAAAAATAGCCGCCCACTATGTTAACCGTCGTGGTGGTGTGATGGTTGGGGATGTGGTAGGATTAGGAAAGACTTTAGTTGGGACAGCTATAGCGAAAATTATTGAAGAGGAACTGGGGATTAGTACCTTGATTATTTGTCCTAAAAATCTTGTTTCTATGTGGGAAAAATATAAGGATGAATATAGGTTAGCAGCTAAGGTAATTTCTATTAGTAAAGTCACGAAAATATTATCCACAATTTCCGCAGGGTTTCGGTTAGTTTTAATAGATGAAAGTCATAATTTAAGAAATCGAGAAGGACAACGTTATGCAGCTATTAAAGAATATATAGAACAAAGCGGAAGTAGGTGTATTTTACTTACCGCAACTCCTTATAATAAAAGCTATTTTGACTTATCTGCACAGTTACGGTTATTCGTTCCTGAATCAAAATATTTAGGGATTAAACCAGACAATTTAATTACAAAATTAGGTGGTGAACATGAATTTAAACGTAAATATCCACAAACTGATGTAAAAACTTTAGCAGCATTTGAAAAAAGCGAGTATTTTGAAGATTGGCAACAATTGATGAATCGGTATATGATTAGGAGAACTCGCAGTTTTATTAAAAATAATTATGCAGAAACAGATCCTCTAAATGGACGCAAATATTTACAATTTACTGATGGTACTCGTTCTTATTTTCCGGTGCGGATTCCGAAAACTGCTAAATTTACTATTAGTAATGTCGAAAATGATCATTATGGAAAGTTATACTCTAGTGAAGTTGTCGAAATTATCAATTCTCTATCTTTACCCCGTTACGGTTTGGGAAATTACACTTTAGATAAATATAAACAACCTCCCACAGCAACAGAACAACAGATTTTAAATAGTTTATCCCGTGGTGGCAGACGGTTAATGGGTTTTTGTCGCACGAATTTATTTAAAAGATTGGAAAGTAGTGGAATTGCTTTTTTAGAGTCTTTAGAACGGCATATTTTGCGAAATTATGTTTATCTTTATGCGTTAGAAAATAAGTTAGATATTCCGATTGGTACACAGGATGCCGAGTTTTTAGATACTACCAATAATGATGAAGATGCTGATAATATTAATTCTACAACTTTAGATTTTGAAATAGCTGATGATGACAATGATGCAGGTGATGAAATTAGTTTGGCAAGTTTAACCGGTAAAGATACAGAATATAAACGTCAAGCAACAGCTATTTATGAACTTTATCAAACCAAATATCAAAAACGCTTTAAATGGTTAGATCCGCGATTGTTCAAATCTGAATTAAAAAAACATTTACGAGAAGATGCTTTATCATTATTGAAATTATTAAATAACTGTGGAGAATGGAATTATCAACAAGATCAAAAATTTCAAACTTTGCAAAAATTAGTCACACAAACTCATCCAAATGAGAAAATATTGATTTTTACTCAATTTGCAGATACAGCGCGTTATTTACAAGCATCTTTAGAAAAAGAGGATATTCCACAAGTTGCTTTGGTCACAGGAAAAATAAATGATCCGACATCAATAGCATATCGGTTTAGTCCAGAAAGTAATAAACAAAATATTGCCCAAGAACAACAAGTGAGAATTTTAATTGCTACTGATGTTTTAAGTGAGGGTCAAAATTTACAAGATTGTCGGATTATTATTAATTATGACTTACCTTGGGCAATTATTCGTTTAATTCAAAGAGCGGGAAGGGTGGACAGAATTGGCCAGAAAGCCGCAGAAATTTTCTGTTATTCCTTTTTACCTGCGGAGGGAGTGGAGGAATTAATTAATCTACGCGGAAGATTAGGTGAAAGGTTGCAAGAAAATGCTAATGTGGTGGGAACAGATGAGGCATTTTTTGAAGATACTCTTTCCTACCAAGAAATTCTTGATCTTTATCATGAAAAGTCTGGTATTTTAGATGAAGCAGAAGATGGAGAGGTTGATTTAACATCGGAAGCTTTTCAAATTTGGAAAAATGCGATAGATGCTGATCCTGATTTAGAGAAGATTATTAAAAATCTGCCTAATGTTATCTATTCTACCCGCGAATATCAAGGAACAAATTTAGATCCTGAAGGTGTATTAATGTATCTTCGCACTGCTGATGGTACAGATGCTTTAGCTTGGATAAATAGGGAAGGAGAAAGTGTAACTCAATCACAAATGCGAATTTTGAGAATGGCGAGATGTAACCGGAATACACCCCCTTTAGAAAAGCATCCCAAACATCATGAAATTGTCTCGCAAGGCGCTGATTTGGTATTGGAACAGCATAAAACGACTGGAGGACAATTAGGAAGCTCTAAAGGCGCAAGATATCGAACATATTATAGATTAGATGCTTATATTAAGAAGACAGAAACCCCATTATTTTCATTAGGTGAAGATTGGCAAACTTTGAAAAAGGCGGTTGAAGAAATCTATCTTTATCCATTAAAAGAAACGACGATTGTTAAACTTAATCGGCAGTTGAAAAGTGGGATTAGTGATGAACAATTAGCGACAATGATTATTTCTTTACGTGATAATAATTCCCTGTGTGTAATTCATCCTGATGATAGACAACAGGAAGCGCAAATTATTTGTTCATTAGGGTTATTTGAAAAGTCAGTGAGTGGGTAAAAAAGCTCTCTCAGCCTCAATTCATACATATCTGGGCGGTTAGAAACCGCGTCTACACAGGCGAAACCCACCTGCGTGGGTTTGAAAACCTTAATGAACCCCAACTCCCTCTCCGCTCTTCGATAGGGGGCTAAGATGTACCTCATACAGCAATTCTCGTTCTCATGAAACACAATGGAGGGCGCAGTCCCTGCGGGTTTGGCGATAAAAAACTGTACTTCACGACAATTAGAAAGTGCTGTAAGAGCGGAAACCTCATACAGCAATTCTCGTTCTTATGAAACACAATGGAGGGCGCAGGCCCTGCGGGTTTGGCGATAAAAAACTGTACTTCATAATATTAGAAAGTGCTGTAAGAGCGGAAACCGCTATACTTTTATGACCCAGATGGGTTTATGATGGGAATTGGTTGTGATTCTGATTCAATCCGAACATGGAAAAAGTTTTAAAAGTGATTGCAGATGTAATTACTAATCCTCCAATTCCTCATGAACCCCATAAACAATCTTTAAAAAATTGGGCGATGTATTGTTTACGGGATAGAGGTTTTATTGTTGTTTTTGCCCAAAATGCTGATTTTGCAGTGCAGTTTAAAAATGGTGACAAATTCTATTTTAAAGTTACCAATCAAACTGATAATTTAGCTAATGATATTAATTGGATAGTTTGGGATGGTGTGAATAAAACCACTAGTTTGATTCCCCAATCATAAGGTTGTTTTAGCAGGATTCAGGAGTCACAAGAAGGAGCAATTACGGGGGGATTGCCCCTAGGATTTTGGGTTATTTGGGTTAAACGGTAACTACGAGGTTTTCTCCTTTTAGCATCCGCGAAGCTGCTTCTAAAAGTGCTTCTTCTAAATAGGGTTTGGTAAAGTAGCCACTAGCACCGAGTTGTAATGCCATTTGTCTGTGTTTGTCAGCGCCACGAGAGGTCAGCATGGCAATAGGTAAGTTGCCAAAAGAACCATCTTTCTGCATTCGAGATAGTAATTCTAATCCATCACAACGAGGCATTTCAATGTCACAGAAGACGATATCGCAGGGTAAACCGGAACGAAGTTTATCCCATGCCTCTTGTCCGTCACGGGCTTGTTCTACGCGATAACCAGCTTTGCTAAAGGTAAGAGATAGAAGTTCTCGAACTGTGATGGAGTCATCAACGATTAATACTGTTTTTTCTACTTTATCAGCGGTAATGGTGTTTACTGATGGTGAACTTGTTTGCTGCCAGTTGCCACCGATATGCTTAGACATCTTGCCTTGGAAGATGTCAATGATTTCTAGTACGTCAGCAATGGGCATAATCATCCCGTCACCAAGGACTGTAGCACCGGCTACGCCACTGGGTTTAGGTGCGGGTCCTTCAAATTGCTTAATTACAATTTCTTGTTCACTGAGGACTTGATCAACTTGTAAAGCAATCATAGTATTACCTGAGCGGACAATGACGAGGGAAATTATGTCATCATCTTTCTTTGTACCATAGATGTTGCCACGACTAAGCTGACGATTAAAGACTAAGATATCTTTTAAAGGTTTGAAGGGCAGAATAATCTCTCTCCAGACGATAAATGATTCTCCGTTAGCACCTTGCTGAATATTTTTGCTGGGAATATTTAGGGTATCTTCCACACCATCCATTGGAAAAGCGATTCTGGTGCGATCGCAGATGCAGAATAGGGCTTTACAAATACTGAGGGTGAGTGGTAACCGAATGGTAAAGATAGTTCCTTGACCTAGTGTGGAGTCGGTGCTAACAGTACCGCGAATTTCGCTGATATCATTGTGGACGACGTTCATGCCCACACCCCTACCTTTGATGTCGTCTACTTCGTCGGCGGTGCTAAAGCTGGGGAGGAATAACAGTTCGTAGGTATCAATCCGAGACATGGTTTGTGCCTGTTCGGGGGTGAGGATACCTTTTTTCACGGCTTTGTTTTTAACTTTTTGATGATCAATACCTGCGCCGTCGTCACTGACAGCAATGATGGTTTGGTTTCCTTGTTGTAAGGCGCGAATATTAATGGTACCTACGGGTGATTTACCTGCGGCTTGTCTAACTCCTGGGGTTTCAATACCGTGGGAGATCGCATTATTGACCATGTGAGTCAATGGATCTGTGAGATGATCCAAAATCATCTTGTCAATTAAGGTATCAACTCCTTCTGTTACCAATTCTACTTGTTTGCCATATCTAATGGCATTATCCCGTACCCCTCGCCGCAACCGATCAACAGCTTGGCTAAATGGCACCATTCGGGCTTTTGTTAATCCTTCTTGTAGTTGACTAGTTGCTTGGCGTAATTGTCTGGCTACCTGTTCTGTTTCTTCGGTAACAAAGTCAATATCACTGGCTGACTCCCGAACTCGCACGATAAACTCGATCATTTCTTGCGCCAGGATATGGAAGGGCGTAAACCGATCCATTTCAATTTCGCTAAAGCCGCGATTATGGGTATTGCCTGATGGGGATCCATCCTGTTCTCGAGAACGGCGATTGGATAGGAGAGAGGCTTCTAAGAGCGATCGCTCGTAGTATTCCTGCATTCTCACTCCCACATCTGATAGATGCTGTACCTGCACTAACAGGCTATCTAGAGACTGTCGCAGACGTTCATGATCCTGCTCTAATGTGTTACGATTTACCACCAACTCCCCGACTAAGTTACTCATATCATCCAGTTGTTTCACTGGAATTTTCATACTTTCTTCTTTGATCGTTCGTCGAGTTGTCGGACGGGGGATGTTGCTAGTAGAAGTTTTTCCTGGTACTGCTGACGAACCAGATATTGTTTTATCAGCCTGTTCTAACAAATCCTCTAATTCACTAAATTCATCTTCTAATCCCAAGGAAGAAAAAGTATTTTGAGACTTTGCTACCACAGGTTGAACAATTATTGGTACAGGGGAAATTATCTGTGCTTCTTTGTTTTCAACCTCATCCAACAATGCTTCTAATGCGGACAAATCGTCCCCTGGGATAAATTCTGATTCCTGATCAGTAATTTCTCCTGATGCTGTGGATAAAAGTGCTTCTATTGCCGCGAAATCATCTATTGAAGATGCTTCTACTATATCTTCTTGTCCGGGGTCATCCAACAGTGCTTCTATTGCCGCGAAATCATCTATTGAAGATGCTTCTACTATATCTTCTTGTCCGGGGTCATCCAACAGTGCTTCTATTGCCGCGAAATCATCTATTGAAGATGATTGTAGTGGACTGTCTAACTCTAATTCTGAGAGAGTTTCATCCACTACAGAACTAGCTGTCGTTATTGCTGTTGGCGAAATTGAGGCAAACTCTGGTATTGAATTAAGCTGTTCTGGAGATTGGGAAAAATTATGAATTTCTGGTAGAAATAATTCTCTAGATTCGGAAATATTGTCAATATCACCAAATAAATTATCTATAACTTGCGCCCCACTATCACTATCTGATGTAAAGAATAAATCAAAAGATTGTTCTTGTGCTTGGAAAATCAGATCAAACTCTTTTTTATTTCCACTATTGCTTGTTGTCCCTTGCTGATTTTTTGTACCAGTTTCAACAGATGCACTAAATAGACTTTCCTCTAGTTCTTTCGCTATATCTTGATTAATTACAGAAGTGCTTTGTGAGTCACTTATGCCTAGATCATCCCAAAAGTTATCTAGATCATCTCCTGAATTAGCAAGAGGAGATGTTATTTCTGTTGTCCTAAATAAATCATCAATTTCATGTACCAGCGGTGCTTGGCTTTTTCCTGCTTCTGTAAATAAATCATCTAATGATAAACTTTCTGGTGCCGATGGTTTTATTTTTGATATTTTTACAGTTGGAGAAATAACTTCTAATAATGGAAAACTGGCATCTGTATTTGCCGATAAACAGGAATTGTCAAACCTGGTTGGAGATTCCCCAGCTATTTCTGAAATTCTAGTATTTTCTGATTCAGTTGTTTCCTCCGTAAATACTAATTTATCATCGGCTGTGAATGTCAATAATTCTTCTAAATTATTACTGCTATTTGTCTCATTTTCTGAATTAGTCCGACGAGATTCTCTGGAAATCGAGATTAATTCTAGTAATACATCATCTGATGGAAATGGTAAATCTGTATGATTTGCCAACAGATTACTAGTTTCCATTGGTTGAGAACTAACTGTTTCCGCTATATTCTCAAATTCTAATAGACTATCATCAAATAAGAGACTTAGATCTTCATGATTATTTGCGGTTATTTTGTCTGTATTGTCATCTTTAAAGAAGAGGAAATCAGCTAAACTGTGATTATTATTTTCCGACTCACTGTTGGTACTTGTTAACTGATAGCTAGTTATATTTTCTAATATTTCTTCTTGTTGCCAATGATTTTCTAAATCGGGAGTATCGCCTTCAAACAAATCAGCCAGAGTGTTTAACTCAGAGATTCCTATTTCTGGAGAATTCTCAATCACAGTTGATTGATGATCAAACAAAGGCGGATCAGTAAATCCATTTGTATTGGATTCTAAATTGAGTTCTGTTGGATCTGGAAATAAAATTTCCCCAGGTTCCGTTTCTTTAACTTCTAATAACTCCAGTGGTGCAAGGGGGAACAAATTTTCTAATTGTTGACTAATAGTAATTTCCCCATCTCTATGTTGGAGAACTAATTCTTGCGCTTGCTTAATTTCAGTAATAATGATTTTGGCTAAGGTTAAATAACTATTATCAGGATTGGATATAGCCAGGACTGCTGATTCACACAGATTGCACCAATTTGATAAATTTAATTTTCTACCAATTTCTACTAATTGATGACAGCATTCTTGTAAATTGTTGCGGGAAGTCTCTAGGTTAGTTTTTTTAAACTGTTGCAACATTTCCCGCAGAATTTGTAACACCTGTGCTTGAAACTCTGTCCAATCCTGATTTGGTTTGCTTGGTACAGGTGAATTTTGGATCTGCGGGGAAACAGGTGACTCTATTGGTAAACTGGTAACGGAGGCGTTGTGATGGTTCAATGCTCCATTATTACCCTGTTTTACCAGTAGTTCTATATGCTCATTCAGCCATTGCATGACTGGTTCAGTTTTTGACATCAAAGCTTGAGCTTTTTCCTGTGACAATCCAAAGGGATTGCCAAGATTTTCTATCAGGGCTTTTAATGTATCACAGATATCCAGTAGCAAAGATTCTAATCTTTGGTCTACTTGAATAGGATGTTCTTTAAGAGTTTTGAAGCAATCCTCAAGACGGTGAGATGTGCGCTGAATACTATTTAGACCTAACATAGCTGCACCACCTTTGATAGAGTGGGCTGCACGGAAGACTTCATTAATCATTTCTGAATCTTCCAGGGTCCGTTGCAGATTCAGTAATCCTTGTTCAATAGTGTTTAGGTGTTCTCTGGCTTCTTCGAGAAAGTAACCTAAAATCCGTTGTTGTTGTTCCGGCTGCATAGTTAATTAAATCGGCTTACTACAGGTAAAAGGTGCAAGAAAAGGCGGGTAGCAAACAAAAAAGGTAACAAACTAGGCATAGAGGTAGGCATTAATTGTTCCTTTTACCTCTTACCTTGATTCGATAGTTTCCACTCGGAAGCGTTCCACGGAGGCAATTAAATCCCGGGATACTCCCACTAAATGTTGCAAAGCGCCAGAAACCCGCTGTGCTTCTTGAGAGGTTTCTTGGGCCGTTAATTCCACAGATTGCATAACTTGGGCGACGGCACGAGAGGTTTCCGTTTGTTCTACGGTATCACTGGTAATTGATCGTACTAAAATATCAATATGCTCGGCTACCTGGATGATATTATCGAGCGATCGCTTGGCTTCTTCTGCTAATTTAGTTTGATGGATTACCTGTTGGGTCCCTTCCTCCATAGCTGTCATCACTGAGCTAGTTTCGCTTTGAATTTGCATCACGATTTGCTCAATTTCTTTTAAAGACTTCGCAGATCGATCTGCCAACTGTCGCACTTCATCAGCCACAATAGCGAACCCTCGACCCGCCTCTCCCGCTCTTGCCGCCTCAATACTGGCATTCAGAGCCAATAAATTAGTGCGAGAAGCAATTTGTGAAACTATGGCCACAATAGAGTTAATTTCCTGGGAAGATTCCGCCAAACGTTTCACCTTGCGGGTAGTTTCTGCCACAGTTTCTCGAATTTCCAAAATCCCTGCCACCGTATTTTCTACCGCTTCTCCCCCTTTCTGAGCAATTTTACTAGCATCACGGGCTACGGTTTCCGCCTCCCTAGCTGCCTCTGCTACCCGTTGAATGGAATCTGTCATTACCTGCACAGAATTTAACGTCACAGCTAACTCTTCTGCTTGTCGCAAAGCATCCCCAGACAAAGCTCTCGCAAAGGTTTCGGAATTAGTTGAACCTTTGGTGACATCCCGTGCCGCCACTTTCACCTGTTGGACAATATCCCGCAGGTTTTGAATTGTCAGATTAAAGGCATCAGCTACCGCTCCCAGTACGTCGGCTGTAACTTCAGCTTGCACCGTCAAATCTCCCCTAGCTGCTCCTTCTACGTCATCCAGAAGGCGAATTACCTGACGTTGGAGGTTTTCCTTGGCTTCTTCCATCTCAATAGCTTTACGTTGGGCTTCATTGGTAGTTGTGAAAATTACCCTAGCCATGTCATTAAAGCCAGTAGCCAAGTAGCCTAATTCATCTTGTGAATAAACAGTAGCTTCCACATTCAAATTACCTTGACGCACAGAATCAAACTGAGCTTGTAAGTTCTTCGTAGTCCGGCGAATTTGTTTAAGGGTGAGATTCCCCATAAACCCGGCACTAGCAGCACCCGTAGCTCCCGCGGCCAAAGCCATTAACAACCCTGTACTTCTCACAGATTCCCGTTGTTGAGCCGGTGAAATGGAAATTGCCAAAGCACTAACCAGAGCGACACCTAACATTGATACCAAACCAACGCTGCCAGCTATCCACCATTGTTTATGCTCTAAAGAGGCATTTTCAAAAGGCCCAAATAGCCCTTGTTCTGAGGCTACAATTGGTTCTGTTCTTGCAACCTCTGATTGGGTAAACACAGGAACTGCCTCTTGAGCGCCTGTAATTGTGAATAGTTCTTCATCACCATGACCCAGATCCTGATAGTCATCTCCTCTTTGATGAGGGAATGAGTTATTAACATATTCAGCTCTGGAATTTCCCCGACTATCCAGAAATTCTGACAGCATTTCCCCATCATCCAAACTATCATCGTCAGTGAGTTCAAAGCCTGGAATATCACCGAGATCATCAAATGCATCAAAGTCGTTGAGAAACTCTATATTGCTCTTACCAATATTTCCGCTAGAGATATTACTGATATATTGAGTGGAAACAAAGGTTTCACTCCCCGAATCTACTTCATCCTCTGACCCAAAAGCCGATTCAAACGCATCTAAATCAAAGTTATCATCATCAAAATTATTTTTTCCTAATGAAGAGTTGAAATTAAACTGCTGCTGTTGTGGTGGTATAGAATTGTTAGTAAATGATACTGGTTCTTGATTAAGTTGGGTTTGTGATCCAGATGCGGTTTTCGCGGATATATTATCCAGCAAACTATCTTGGCTACCGAGAGAAAATTCCTCTTCTTGGCTATTTTGCCAATTACTTCCTATATTATTATCGTTGTTGATAGCCTGTTCATTAGTCTCCAAATATGTATCTTTTAGACTAGTGGTTAAGTCCGCAAAATTATCATCCATTAATTTATCTATATCTTCCCCCATAAATAGCTCAGTCCGATTTTCAGCATCATCATCAACCGATAATCTAGTTTCTGCAAAAGGTGAATAGCTCTTTTCACCATCACTCACGACTGAATTGCCATTAGCCAGATTGTTATTAATATCCCCATGACTATGACCGGAAGAAATTCCTTCTTGCCAAAAAGGTGGTAATTCTAATTGATCTGATATTGGATTATCCTGGAGATATTCGGTAGATAAGCCAAAGGGATCATTAGTCATGGCAGTATCCAATGAATCGCTATCAAATTCCAGACCGTCTGGATCAGTAAACGGATTATATTCTTGAATATCTAGGGGTGGTTCGGATTCTGCCAAGGAATTCATTTCCAAGCTGCTACCATGCCAATTCCCCATAACCCCTGAATCTAAAGATATTTCAGCTGTCCCCTGAGATGGAGATTCATCATCACCAAAGGGCTGTGTATACTGATCTATAGTTGCCAGACTATTATTAGCAAGGCTGACAATTTCCTGATCATCTGTTAGCTGCAATACTATTTGATACTCATCCCTGGCTACATCATATTGTTGCAACATATAGTGGATGTGTCCCTTTAGCAAATGTGAATCAGGGTCATCTGGTGAATTTTGCATCAACTGATTAATCACCATCGCAGCTAATTCGTAATCTTGCTGCTCATAGGCCACTCTAGCTCTATCATAAGTTATTTCTTGAGCATTTATACGTGTTTCCATTTCCTCCCTCCCAATTACATTCCGACTAATTTCACCCTGCCCACCGCGCACTTCGCAAAATTGCTATTTGATCCAGTAGTCGCAAATATTTTCTTTCTTTTTCTGTATCAAATAACCATTCTCCACGCAAAAACGGAGCCATCGCATCTGGTACGTTATTTTGTGGCATTAGATACTGTACGTCAAGCCAGTCCATCCCACAAATTTCTTCTACCCCTAGACCTACTATCGTATCCTGATCTTCAATGGCAATGACTGGAATTTCTGAGCAACCAGTATTTAATGGCGTTGTTCCTCCCAGGAATTGACCCAAATCAGCCACCCAAATCAAGCGCCCCCGTAAATTTAGCGTACCTAAAAGTAAGGGCGATGTGTTAGGAATTGGTGTAATCCGATCAGGACTAAGTTCAATTACTTCCCGAATTCCCTTGGCTTGTAATGCAAACTCCTGACGTGAGGGCAGATAAAACCGCAAATGCAACTCACCTTCAGGACTTTCTAGTTGTAATTCGGGACGAAATTGATCTTGCCCTGTACCACTTAAAAAATCTGGTTTACTAACCATGTTATTTTCATCCTTGTCCTCGCAGGAGTTGTTTGACCGTTCCTACCAATTCAGTTGGTTGAAAAGGTTTAGCTATATAAGCATCTGCCCCTTGTTTCATGCCCCAATAGCGATCAAATTCTTCACCTTTAGAAGAACACATGACAACAGGAACATTTTGGGTTTTAGGATCAGATTTTAATCGTCGGCAGAGTTCATAGCCGTTCATGCGGGGCATGACAATATCCAAAACCACTAAATCGGGAGGTGTGGTTTGAATTGCTTCTAAAGCTTCTGCACCATCGCTGGCATGAGTAACTTTTAAGCCACTAGCTTTCAGTAGGTCTGTAATCATCTCCCGCTGGGCAATACTGTCTTCAACAATGAGAATTGTGCTCATAAATGTCTATTTAGCCTCCTGATTTAGATTTTCCGTTGAGGAAAATAATTTGCTGTGATGGCAAAGATTAACTGTATAAATTAAGTCTATTGTTTCACTAGTTTACCGTATACGGACGGAGTTAAACAACTAAATTTTATTCCTGTGATCACATCTTTTACCCTATTCTGTACTCAATCAACAAGTCTTATCTCCTGTTTGTACACTTGTACAATAATCTAAATTGAGATATTGTTCTACTAGCATGAGCAGTTCTTGATCTGTAAAGGGCTTAGTCAGATAATCAGTTGCCCCGACCATCCTGGCACGAACACGATCAATAAACCCGTCTTTGCCAGTTAGCATAATAATTGGCACAGACCGAAATACTGTGGAGTGCCGTAACATGGCACAAATCTCGTAACCGTCTAATACTGGCATGGCAATGTCGCAGAGAATTAGATCTGGCTGGAGTTGAAAGACGAGACTCAAGGCTTGTAAGGGACGAGTGATGGAAATCGCTTCATAACCTTGCAATTTTAGGATAGATTCTATCGTCTCGCAAATCACTAGTGTATCTTCAATACATACTATCCGCCCTTTATGTTTTTTTGCTTCTAAGTTTTGTTTTTCTTTGCCAAGTTTATATGTGTCTGAATATGCTAATTGTAGCCAACCTTCTTGCACATAAGGATATATAGCTTTTGCTAAAGTTAAAATATCACGGTTAAGATAGCGAGCTAGTTGGCGTAGAGAAGTTTTTCCATCAGCCCATTTATGTAATTTTTTAACTGTATCTTCTGGTAACGAGGCACTTAATTTAGCTATATCGGCTAGAACGGGTAATTGTTCTGTAGATTGAATATGTGGGTATAATTGCTTCCATTCTTGCACTTGTTTGGTGATTTTAGCAACTAGCGGAGCAATTTCCAAGGTGGTTAATTGTGGGACTATTGCCGTCCCTAATTCAAAGATGAAACTGCCTTGGTGCAAGCTCAAGAGATCAAATAAAGTTTCTTGTACCAAGCCATAAATGATTGTCCGAGCAATTTTCGGAGTAATAATATTTTGCTCCAAAAGCGCCCAAATATAAGCATATTCTGGAGAATTAGTGACTGCTAGAGATGCTAGTTGTTTAGATTCAAGTCGCTGTTCGACTCGATAATAACGTAGGTAATCGTCAAGCCGCGATAAGCTACTGTCATCTGCTTGGCAATAGACGATTCGACCGTTGAGAAAAAATACAAACCATGACTGTGCTGTATTTTCTCCTCCTTGCCGATTTTTGAAGGTTTCTTCTCCACTGAGTTGGTGACTTGGATATGATGTGCGGGCTTCTACCCATAATTGTCCAGTCCGTTGTCCTAACTCAATTAGTTGGAGAATACTGCAAATATCAATCTCATTTAAGTTTCCCTGCATTTAGCTACAAAGCACTCCTTGATGTTTTAGTTTTACTACTTGAGGTATTTTGACCGGAATAGGCAGGGGAAGGGAGCTTTCTAGCGGGGGAAGCCCTTTCCCCTAACGCGCAAGCGGAGCGGAGGATGAGTACAAGCTCCGTCCCGGTCTTCCCCCTTGCACCCTGCCCCCTGCCCCTTTTCCTCTTCGTGACTAAGTAGGTTAACAGAAAAAATTCAAGGTATGTGAATAAAAGTCAAGAAAACTCAACCTCTTTCCCCCTACCTTATCAGCAGATAGGCTAAAAACCCCGGAATTGATACCTAAAAATTTTGGGGATTTTTAAGTATTAATGTCTTTTGAGCCAGGGAT
This sequence comes from Dolichospermum sp. LEGE 00240, assembly GCF_015207875.1. GTDB lineage: Bacteria > Cyanobacteriota > Cyanobacteriia > Cyanobacteriales > Nostocaceae > Dolichospermum > Dolichospermum gracile. The sequence continues at coordinate 26,508 of NZ_JADEVZ010000040.1, read as the reverse complement.
GAAAGCCATCTGGGGGACTTATCCCCCAGTGATAAGTTGATTATATTTGATGTTATAATCTCAATTAACACAATACCTTTGCCAATTTTCTAAACATAGGGCTGAAACCCGATAAAGTCGTGACGATATCAATAGGGTTTCAGATTTTTGCCCACAGTATTGTTAACAGGAAAGGTAATCAACCTGTATAAAAACCTAACTGCCTAAGTCAGTAACCCAGCCCTAAAGGGACTGGGCTTGCAAGGATGAAAAAATATTCAAGGTGGTTAGAACGGCTCGTGCCGTTTCCCTCTTACCGGGTATTCTTATGATTTTGATTAAGTGTGAGCAAGTATTAATATATGCGATATCTAAGAAAATAATTTTATCTTCGTTCTGCTGCTAGACTAATGTTGAAGAAAACCAAGTTGACAGAATTATTTACGGTATATCCTAGAACACGGACACAAAGTACATCAAAAGGATTGACGGTGTGCTGTATTTAGCAGAAGTACAAAAACAGAAAGGTGGCTTACTTAGTGGCGGTGGCAAAAGCGAACTAAAATTGATCGCTTGTCAACGTACTGACCAAAATTGGAGTCCAATCCCGGACGAAATGATTGTTGCTGATGAAGCAAGTAAATTCAATGATGGTGCATTGGTACTGGTGGATTTGAGTCCAAATCGTCAAGTACAGCGGGTTCAAGATGCTGGTCGTCCATTGGTGAATATTTTGCAAAATTTTTCCCGACAGGTGGAAAAATTTAAACTTAAGGAGGAGGAAATTGACCAGTGGAAACAGTCGCTGAATCTCCAAATTCAGGAACTGAATCGTCGGGAAATGGAAATGGAATCCCGGTGGGACGAGGTACAAAAACTGGAGAATGACTCTAAACGGATAGATACACAACAACACTTGATTAATACGTCTCGCACGGAAGTTGAGCGGTTACGGGCAGAAGTTGAACGTAATCGCCGGGATTTAGAAGGTGCGTGGGAACATCTGCGCGTTGAGCAGCGCTGTTTAGAGGAGATTAGATTAAATGTTCAACAGTCTCAATTCGTGGATAATGAGCGCGGTCAAAAATTAAGTGATTTGCTTAATCGTTTATCAAGTACATCTGCTCCTATTAATATAGTTAAGGAAAGTCTAGGTTACGCTTTTGAGTTTGCAAATAAACAGCAGGATGCTTTGAATCTACATTGGCAAAAGTTGGACATCCAACGTCATGGGGCTAATCAGCAGCAAAGGGAGGGAGAGGAACTGGTGCAAAGTTTAGGCGATCGCCAAAATGAATTGCAACAGGCACAGGATTCTCTAGCACAAAAAATTACCCAGTTACAATCACAAATAACAATAGTTAATAGTAAACAGGAATTAACTGCCATACTCAAACAGCATTTAGAAACTGAGGAGGAATTTTACCACAAGCTGCATCTTTTGGCGACTAAGACTAGCGCTGAGGTGGCTAAACCGGCAGTTGATGTGACTGCTTTGCAACAAATGCCGCTGAAAGAATTGGAGAAAATGGTGCAAGATTGGCAGGAGAAGTTAGACAGGGATTCTAATTTTGTCCAGGAACAGGAGCAGGAGCTTAAATACAAGCAAGAACTTATAGAAGAACTTCAACAAAAAATTGTTTATGCCACTGGGGAAGAACTGGTAAATTTAGATTTAGAATTAGCGGATGAACAGGATCTTTATCAGATGCTGAACGAAAGTTTGGTAGGACAAAGACGCAATTTGATTGGACAGCAAAAGACTCTCCAGCAGAATCAAGTGGTATTGTGGCAAAGACAAGGGATTTCGGTGGAGATTAAGGGGGAATCTAGTGATTTAGAATTATTGGTTTCCCAATTGGCAGCCGAGAAACAGCGAAAATCTGCGGAAATTGAAAAGTTGGAAAGTGACATAGCTTTGATGCTGATTACTATTGCAGCGGATCAAGTAGCTATTGATCATCAAACTCAGGAGGTAGAAATAAAGCGTCGGGAAGTTGATGCTCTTGAGGAGCAATTGCTGAATTTACGAACGGCTACTGGTGAGTGTTGGGGAAGAGTGAATCTTTATCAGGAAGCTCTGCAACCTATTCAGGATGAGCTTGATAGGTTACGGGAGCAGTTAACAAAGATGGGTGAATCTTTGACTCAAGTACAAGCATTTGGGGATTCTCAGATTCAGGTTGTTTTTGATCTGCGTCAGGTGATTGAGAGTTTTGTCAATCTACCGGAGGTATTGGTTTCTTAGGGGGTGTTTGAAAAGTCTAATTTATTACAAAAAAAAGGGGACAGGCAAGAGGCAAGAGGCAAGAGGAAAGAGGGAATAATGTAATCGCCGAAAATAATTAATTGAACCTGACCTGAGTTCGACATAACGATAATTTTTGGAAAACTGCCCCAAATATGAGTCTCAAGCCCTGATGATCTCGTTGAAAAAATCATAACTCCGTTCCCGTAGCGTCTCCGAAGGAGAAACTCCGTTCGCGTAGCGTCTCCGAAGGAGAAACTCCTAACACCGAACTCAGGTTAATCCAGTCACCTTGGACTATGGCTGTCAAACCACCGGGGAAAGGATCTGTTTGGGAACGATTGGGGGCTGTAATTAGGGCTGTGAGTTTTTCAATATGTTCAAAGTTGGGTGCATGGGGAAGTATTTCTTGGAGGATCTGACGCATGACTCGACGTTGCACTGCTAGGGGTGCTTTTTGTAATACGCGCCTATTAATTTGTAAATTATCTTTATCACCCTTTGCTGAGGCTTCTAGCCGCCAATGAAGGGCTGTTTCTTCAAGAAATTCTACCTCTGCTTGCAGGAGTTCTGCTGTTTGGGCTAGGTTTCCTTCTACTTGGGGGTTGAAATTTTCTTTGAGATATGGAATTAGTTGTTTGCGAATGCGGTTGCGGGGATGTTTGAGGTTTTGATTGGTGGAGTCTTCCCATATTGGTAAGTTAAATTTTTGGCAGAACTGTTCTGTTTGGGAACGGGTGATTTCAAGGAGTGGACGGATTAGGGTAATATTTTCGGTGAGTGGACGTTGCCAAGTTAGGGCTTGCAAACCATCTGTGCCAGTACCACGAATTAAATTGTATAGTAAGGTTTCGGCGCGATCGCTGGCGGTATGTCCGGTAATAATATATTGATAGTTATAAGACTGGGCGATTTTTGCTAAGGCTTGATATCGCCAATTTCTGGCTGTGGCTTCACTTTTGACGGGTTGATTGGCTGTTTCTAAATAAAAGGGTTTGTGCCAAGTTTTTGCTAAATTGGCGACGTGGTGAGCATTAGCTTGGGAGTCTTCGCGCCAACAATGATCACAATGGGCTATGGCTATGTTCCATTCCCATTTGGGTTGTAAGTCTAATAGTAATTTAATTAAACAGAGGGAATCTTGTCCACCGGATACTGCAACTAATAGACGTTGTTTGGGTGGGAATAGATGACGGGCGTGGATAGTACGATGTATTTGGGCGTGGAGGGGTGTCCATGTCATGATAGATATTTAATCCAAGGGAAAACAAGAAAACTACTAATCACACATAAAACAACGACGAAGAGAACTTTTAAGCCTATATCTAATGTAACTCCCATAGCTAGTAAAGTCAGGAAAAGGAAATTAAGAGCAAGGCTGAAGAAAATGATTGGCATAGGGAATATAACTTTTTTCTCACCATCTTTAATTCTTTGAATGATTTGCAAAATCTCTTGTGTATTTTGTGGTCTACTTTTTCGGTTATTATCCATTAAATAATCAATTAAGTTTTTAAATTCTTCAGAAATTTCTGGTGCTTTATCTTGCCATAATAACCTTCCCCGTGCATCTTTTAGAAAGTTGTCGTATCCAGGATAAATACCTGTGAGTAAGTGAAGAAATGTACGCCCTAATGAGAAAAAATCAGACGTATAGTCCACTTGGTTTCCAGCTTCTTGTTCTGGTGAATTATAGCCTGGTGTTCCTACTATTGTCGCAGGAATAGTTTGCTTTTGAGTTTTTTGGATAAATTCCTTAACAATCCCAAAATCAATTAATACTAATTGACTATCAGGTTTTAGCATTATGTTACCTGGCTTAATATCTCGGTGTAAATAGTTTTGAGCATGAACATGAGACAAAATATGAATCAATTGTTCTAACCATTCAAGGGCTTGTTTTGTATTAGCAATTTTGTTATTTTGTTCCAGCCATTTACCCAAATCCTGTCCGGCAATTTTTTCCATCACTAAACCATGCAAAATTTCTTGGGTGTGAGGACAGCCAAATATAGTATAACCATCCACTTGAACATGAGGAATTCCTGGATGATTTAATTTTCTTAATACATCACATTCTTGTGCAAAAAGTTCAAATAGTTTTGGCCGATATTGAGTTAGAATTTTCATGACTTTATGATCATTTGTAAAACTATCTTTTACTTCAAAAGTCTTACCAAAACCACCATCTCCTAATTCTTTAAGGATATGATAACGATTATTAATAATATCTCCAGGCTCAATCATAGTTCTCTCTCTGTTGTGTTAATAAAGTGCTAATTTACTTCAATAGTTTATTATTTTATGGACAATTTAACTTACTTGTATCATAGTCAATTGGCACAAACATAGCTCCATATGTCGAACATTTATTAGGGACAACACGGACTAGTTGTGAAGTGTTTTCTTTCCTATCTCCATCCTGATCAAAAGAAATCTGTCCTGATGCTCCTTCCAGCACCTGCAAGTTAGTTAATTGCTGCCGTATATCCAATCTTTGTTTTTTCAAAGAATCATTTATAGACACTTTTTCTAGAGCCTTTGCCAAAACTAAAGTAGCATCATAAAATATCCCGCTTTGAGCATTTATATTACTGGTTCCCCAGATTCGTTTAGCTGTGGAAACAACCTCTTGATTGGGACTGTTTAAAGGATGCCAAGGAATGACTATTGAAAGGTTTTTAACAATATTTTTTTTGTTGAGTATTTGTTCATCATACAGAACCAATTGTCCTGCCATTGGTAGTTGATCTGCATTGACATCAATCAGGCTTAAAGTATTTGTGAAACTTTTGGGACTAACTCGACCATCGGGAATAAGAATCAGTGCTTTAGCTCCTTGCTGTTTAACTTCATTTAAGGTACTATCAGGAATAAAACCAGAGATAGATACATCTTTTTCAATTATCTTATTTATACCTAATTGGTTGCGGAACTCTTCAAAAGCAGATTTACTAAAAGTGCTGCTTGGTGTGTAAAAAATAGCTACTTTTTCTGCATTAGCCAATTGGAATAATTTCAACTTATTAATTAATATAGGAACCTGAAACTTAACACTAGGGGCAGTCCGAAATAAAAAATTTGGTGAGAATTTCCTACCAGATAAAATATGTTCTCTGGCAGCCGTAGCAGAAGACATAATAATTACTTGTTCCTGTTGATAAACAGGTAAAGCTTCTTTAGCGACTTCAGATGCATAATGTCCGATAACTGCAACTATGTCCTCTTTCGAGAGCAGATATTTTGCTAAATTATTAACCTTTTGAGGGTCATTTGCATCATTAGCAATAATAATTTTCAGACCAGGATGTTTTATTTCCTTGTTAAAATCTTCTTGAACCTGAGCCGCGCCTCTTAACAAAGCTTCTGCTATGCCTGTACCTCTAGAATCCTGATTAATAGGAACAACAACAGCAATAGTGTAACTTTTTCTACCTTTTTCTTGCATTAATTTGGCGTTATTGAGATAGATTAGAGTTTCGGGGTTATTTTGATCCTTTTTTCTCGCCTTCTCGAAAAAATTGATAGCATCTTTAAAGTTACCTTTTTGAAAAGAATAAACAGCACTTTTAAAGTCACTAGATAGAGATTTATACTCTGGAAAAAGACTTTCCTCACCACAAGACAAATTATCCTTTAAAGCAAAGTTTTCACACCAATTTTCAGAAAGGTCAGAAAAAATATCTCTGAAGAACTGCGGATTAAAAATCAAATATACCCATAAAACAATACTAAGTATCAAGATTATTGACAATAAACGTTTAGCTAATATAGGGTATCTGAGGATTCTTCTAGGAAAATTTATCATGTCAGTATCCTTTTAAGTGATTAAATTTCTCGATAACGGTTTTTAATGTACTTGGTAAGTAAACGATGAACAACGCCAAAAGTTGGTAACTTTTGGCTATCATTCTTTTCGACTAACCCAGTTCTACATAATTTATCCATAGATTGACTAATTTTTGCTTGGGAAATAGAAGGGAACAATTGATAAAGTTCAGGGAGTGATATTGGTTCTGTTTCATGAGCTAATTGTCGTATAATATTGATTTCTATATTTAATAACCGAGAAAAATGTTTATCAAATATGTCAGTTATGGCATCGTGAACGAACAATGTTCCTTTCAGGAATTCATAAATTTGACCATTATGATATGTTTGAATATATGGAGCAGCCAATTCTAAAGCTAATGGATATCCTTGATATTCTTCAATCAGTTTTTCTATTCCCTGATCTGACAACTGAAAATTCCTCAACAGATATTGAGAATATTGAGTGTCTCGACTGTTTAAACCAGTTAAGGTTAATTCTCTAACTCTGAATTTGTCGGCAATATCCATTTGCCGATGTATTTCTAAACCGATAAATACTACGCAGCTTTGATGTTCTAATTCTGAAACAGACCTTAAAAATCTTCCATAGTTATCATAGTTGATTTCTCGTTGATCTGCTGATATTTCATTAGTTATCATTAGTTGTTCCCAATGATCAAAAATCAGTAAGCAACGATGTTGTTTCAAGAAAGAAATTAGGCTAAGAATTTTTTGGGATATATTTTTTTTATTTGCAGTTGTTTCTGAATTATTAACGAAAAAATATGATTCTATATGAGTTAAAAAGTCTTCCAATAAAGCGGGATATTTAAAATTCTTCCAAATGACATAATCAAACTTATCTTTAACTTTGTCAACAAACTTTCTTAATAGTAGTGTTTTCCCAATTCCACCCATACCCAAAACACCCACCAAGGCACAGTGTTCTGTAACTATCCATGTTTCTAATTTAGATAATTCCTGCTCACGTCCATAGACATCTTGAAGATTTGGTGCTTCTTCTAGATCTAACCGTAATGAATTGTTTTCTGGATCTTTTTCACCACCTGGATGCTCTAAAAGTCGTGAAAGAGTTAACAAGCAATTCTTTTTGCTAACTGTCCTACCCGTAACCTGACTGAGGTATTGGAATAACTCAGGACCGGTATTATTTTTGATGGTGTCAACAGCATAACCGAGATTCTCCATATTGGCATAGGCGATATTTTGCAAAGAATATTCTAAAATCGCCTCTTGACAATCACTCAAGTTCAAATCTATTGCTTTCTCACGCTTTACCCAATCCTTCAGTCCTCTAATTATCTGTTTCGCATCCATAGTCTAGTTTTCCCCTGATATCCTGTTGTGGATTGTATCTTAATTTGCCATAACTTTATTAGTTTTATTAGTTTTATTAGTTTTATTAACTAAAACACTGGTTAACAATTAGTATTTACAATCACACTGACCTTCGAGATACTTGGTTGTGTAAGGACAAAAAAGAGGGTGATATGAATAGTATTGATAATTCACTAATTTCACTGTCAGAGCTTGCGAACATCAATGGACAAGAGCATATTTTGCAGTCATTCTCAGTACAATTACTGAAAAAAGGAAATATTTGGTTTATGCAGGATCATCAAGGAGATGAGAATGATGATCCTATAGTTCCTCCTAATTAATTGAGCGGATATTATTTGTCTAGAGAATTAATAATTCTCATCGCTTCTAACTTGCAACTTTCTAATTCTGGTAATTTACAATGGGCTTTTTTAAGTTCTTGATCATGGGAATAAAATTCTAGGAAACTTCGCCATGATTCTCTAGCAGCTTGCTGATTTCCTTGTGCTGCTTGGACTTGTGCTAATAAGCAATAAGCTGGAGTATAATTGCTGTCTAACTCCAGACAGATAAGTAAATGCTGGTGTGCTTGTTCATAGGAATTTTGCTGAAAATATGCCCAAGCAAGATTTTTGTGTAATGCTAATTTCACTGTATTATCTTTTACATTTGATAAAATGGGTTCAATCATTTCCACCGCATCTGCACTATTTCCTTGGGTAATTTGCAACCGAGCCAAGTTATTAATAGCAGCATCAGCAGCACGATTTTGATATCTAGTGGCAATTTGATAGTGATGACAAGCCCCATCTAAATTATCTAACTTTTCATAACTTGCTCCCAGATTATAGTGAGCAGAACCATAGTTTTGGTTTAATTCAACTGCTAATTCTAGATAAGATGCAGCAATTGCAAAATCATTGTTTAGATAGCTTTCATGTCCTAACTTATTTAGAGATCTAGCAATTTCTTTTTTTTCTTTTTCACTGAAATCAATACGTCTTAGCACTTTTTTAAATTCCTCTGGAACAGGTTTATTAATTGATAGTAGATACAAGATAGATTTAGTAATATCTTCACTATCTTTATCTACTGCTTTTTCTAGTTCTTTTGTTAATTTAGATGAACTATCAGTTAATAACTCTGGTTTGTATTTAGCAAACAATACAACTAAGTCTGAGCGTTTGTAACGACGATGATCAGCCGATTCATTCTTCGGTTTAAATTCATCACATATTCTTTCAACATATTTTCTGACAGATACTTCTGAAATGTTCATGGCTTCAGCTATAGCCGGATCTGTGTGGCCTGCAAGTATTTTCTGCAATACATTTTTGCGGTTTTCTGTGAGGTTATCAAATATGCGATTAAACTCTTGTTGATTCATTTTCGGTTTAAGTTGCATCAGTTATATATTCACTATTGTGACTATTTTACAGTAATTTACAATCAAATATCAAGTATTCTCTGTCACTATTACGACTTTGGCAGGTATGAAATTTACGTAAGTGATATGAAAATCCCCATCTCTCTCATGAGGTTGACATCTGTAAGCAAATATGTCACATTATAGTCAAAGATTATGTCACAAAAATAAAATTCTGTGACATAGTTGGGGGGAAGAAATGCTTTGATAACGAAGGCTCGTCAGATTCAGGAAAGGCCTTGCTGGTATCCCAGCTAAGGTCAATTTTACACAGTCTCTAACTCAGAATAATTTAGTTTTTCAGGTTGAAAATCAAGGTTTACCTACATCATGAATAAAAATTTGTGCCTTTCTGTAGTGGCTCTATTGGCTACTTTCTCCACTACCTCTGCTCAAGCTGAGGAAGTTTCTATGAAAGCTGCCGATTTAATGCCAAATAGTTCTTTGTTACCTACTAGCAAGGAGTCCAAATCATCTAATTTAGTAGCTCAGAATAATGATCCTCTTATGAATTTGACTGATTCTAAATTGCCTGAAAGTAACTACTTTTATATTAGTGGAAGTGTTGGTATTGCTTCACCAAGCGATTATAAAAGTAAAATTGACTCAGAGACTATTGGGACAGTAGGATTGGATTCTGCTTTGCAATGGAGCATAGCCGGGGGTTATCAATGGCCACAAGCTCGTGCAGAACTAGAAATTGCTAGTAGTTCTTTTGGTATAAATAAGTTTGATTTTTTAGGCACTCCTGTCTCAGTTGATGGTAATGTCACCGCAACGACTGTTATGGTAAATGGCTACTACGATATTAGAACTCGCTCTAAATTCCGTCCCTACCTTGGTGCTGGTATAGGTGTTGGTTCTATTAGCAATGACCTTAATAGTGAAATTGAAACCTCCCTTGCATATCAAGCAAAGGTAGGTGTTTCCTATGAAATTGCAAAGAAAGGTAATGCCTTCGCTGAAATCAAATACGTTGGTATAAGCAATTACAAAAATCCTAATATTGAGGGTTTGGAAAAAGAACTTCCCGGTTCTTTTGGTGTGATTGTCGGATATCGGCGAGGTTTTTAATCGTTAATTGCATATAGAGCCTCCCGGTTCTTTTGGTGTGAGTGTCGGATATCGGCAAGGTTTTTAATCGTTAATTGCATATTGTGGGGTGGATTCAGATTCACCCTACAAATTTTATTCTATTCATCAAAATCTTTGCATAGGTATTTTTTATTTTGCACACAAACAAATTGAATAATAAACCGCAGGTAAATACAGGTTAAATATAGGTCTCCTAAAAAAATGAGGTATCAAAGATATGAATTTTAAGCAGACTATTTCTGTCTTAGTTTCAGTTGTAGGAATGGGTTTATTTGGGATGAAATCTGTAGAGGCTAAAACCGCTTTCACAAAAGCATCTTTTACTACAGATTCTACACAAAATACTCAATCTTTATCATTCAAAATTGCCCAAATAACAGAAGCTAGTTACCCTCTTTATGGCTCATGGACATTAACATATAGTGTCAATGGAACTGTTTATAAAGGTTATCTAATTATGAGAGGGTATTACGGAGATTTAAGAGTTAGTTACTTTGATCCTGAGATAAGAAAGAAAGCGACTATAGATCAAAGAATGAAACTGATGTCTTCATCACAGGGATTGGTTTTATTAGGATATAACCCTGTTTATGCTGGAACGTCTATTTCACATCCTACTTATGCTGCTGATAACTTTGTATTTGCAGTTCAGCCTGATGGTTCATTAGTGGCTGCTACTTGTGATGATGAAAAGCGGTGTTCGTCTGTTGATATGGAATTTTTGAAATGAAATTCAAGGAAAATAATACCACATCTAAGGAAATCATGAAGAATAAATTTAGAGTTTTATTGGTCATATTTTTTGTCAATTTTGTAGCAGTTAATCCAGCAGTTGCTATAGAAAAAAATCCTGTTTTTCTTCCTCAGAAAACTAGAATTATATTTCAGCCTGAAATGAAAGTAGCACAAGGCATAGGATCTAGAGTTATTAAGCTGCGTCTAGCGGATTCTGGCGTATCAGTTGGTAGCATTTTATTTCATGGAGTTGCTGGATTAATCCAAAAAAAATCAACTGATTGGGTGCGGTTAGAAATCAATGGAAATCAAGTCAGAGTAGTACATACAACCAGAACAACTAATGCATTCACTCAGTTTCCTAAATGGTGGGATCATCCGGTGAGAAAAATTGCTTTTAAACCTGATTCTTGCACGGTAGATAATGTCCAAAAAACAGGTGAATCTAATATAGAAAGCCAACTGAGAGAATCAAAAAAATTGTACGAGTCTAAACTAATAACAGAACAAGAGTATCAAGATCGGCGCAATAAAATTCTTAGTCAAATAGATGCAAATCAAAATCAAACTACTGTGACTAATTCAGATTGTGTTGTAGTTAAAGAAGATGGAATTATCCAACTCAAGGATATTGCTTTATTAACTCAAGGAGTATTTAACATCGAATATTTAGAAAGTGGTGAATGGAAATATGCCGCTTTTAGAGTACCAGCCAAAGAATATTAGAGGATGTTTTAAAAGTTTATGGCTAACGCCACGCTACGCGAACGTGGACTAATAAAAAATTAAGGGTTCTGAACCCACGAAGGTGGGTTTTGTCTGTGTAGAACACAGATGAAACTCTAAGATCAATGAATGCAGCGACACAAACAGTGTATTTAATATCCCATAGAGATATGCCTCCAGAAATGTCGTATTTAGGTTCAAAGGAGATTCGAGAAGTTTTGCAAGTTGCTTTAAGAGCAACCATTTCTCGCAATGATAAAGTTGTAAAAAGCACAAATATGGTATTGAAAGGATATCCAGGCGTTGAATTACTAGTGCAATATGCCGATGGTACTCAAGGACAATATCAAGGATATTTAGTGCGACGACGATTTTATATATTGGGAGCTGTAACTTCTAATGAATTAACTACAGAAGTGGCTAATTTTTTCGATTCTTTTAGAGTTTATCCGACTCGGATTGTTAGTTATTAGAATTACTGATTTTGTACCAATAATCGGTGTTGCTGAGTAAAAGTATGATTTTATTTCACGCAGAGGCGCAGAGAGTAAAAGTGTGAGAGATGGAATTTTCGACTTTTATACCCCAATTCACCAATGCCAAACATTCTAGAAGTCCTATTACCTATTTAGATAAATGAGAGGTCAAATATGCAAACCGTAACTATCAACATTGCAGGACGTGGAACTCCTCTTGCAGATGGAACAACATCGTCTCGAGGTCATATGTGGTATTCGTTAACAGATATCAGTGGCAGTGCTAAAAGCTATGGATTTGCGCCAGACGAACAACACCACGGTTCGCCTTTTGCTCCAGGCAAGGTTTATACCAGCGATAACACCAACTACCAGAGCCGCGAATACTCTAAAACTATAGAGATCACGCAAGCGCAATATGAGGTGATGAGAAATTTCGGCGATAGACCACAGGATTTCGGTTTCAGCACATCTTACAGCGTACTTAACAACAGTTGCATTGACTTTACTTGGAAAGCTCTGGAAAAGGCCGGACTGAATACCTCTGGATTTCAAGGGCATATTTGGCCAACCAGAAACATTGACGATGTGAAGAATATAGTTAATACCCGTTTTGGTGTTGATCCTCAACTAGCAATTGCCTTGGGATTGATTGATGCCAGAATCTTACGGGATGCTTCTGATATGTCAATGGATGACATCATCACCGACCTCCAAAAATCCTTTAACCAAGCCCAAACTGTCACCAGCCCCATCATTCTATACTTGAGAAGGTAATAACTTGTGTTTATACCGCTTTCTTTACAGAGGGCGGGGAAACCCCGCCTTGGTGGTAAAAACGTTATTTCATAATAGTAGAAAGGGCTATAAGTAGGTGAACAGAACAATTTAAAGGTAGTAACGGTATGTAAAGTTGTTTCGATGCGATATTTTGATTGAGTTTCCGCCATTTTACAAAACGTAATACCCCTGGTTTTTATTTTGTTCACCTACTTATATACTTCTTAAAACATATCCGCAGGATCGGCAGATTGGAGTTTGCTAGTAGCGATCGCCCCAGAAATAGCACACATAATTATAGTTAAAAGTAGGACTTGTACACCACGAATTATCGTCATATACATGGGTAAATTTGTTGCTGTTCGGGTTAGTTGGTAAAGTCCTAAAGATACGGCTACCCCTGGAAAAAATCCCAAAGCCGCTAAAATTAAAGCTTCTTCAAACACTATAGTTAGTAAATAATCATGACCATATCCGATGGCTTTGAAAGTTGCATATTCTCGCAAATGGGCATTAACATCGGTGGAAAGAACTTGGTAAACAATAATTATTCCTACGACAAATCCCATTGATACACCAAGGTTGAAAATAAACCCAATGGGGGAATTACTACTCCAAAAATTATTTTCAAATTCAATAAATTCCTGATGAGTAAGAACCTTGACATCATCTTTTAAATAAGCCTTTAATTGGGCAACAACTTGATCGGTTTGATAACCAGGTTTGATTTTAACTAAACCGATACTCACGCTACTTGTAGGCTGTCTGGCAAAGATTTGAGAAAAGTTATTGGCACTGGTAATTAAGCTCCCATCTGCCGCAAAGGAAGCACCAAGTTTAAATAAGCCACCAATAGTAATTGTATTACCATTAATTTCAGTTGTGACAGTTTTACCTTGTTGAATTTGCTGAATTGCTTGTTGATATTCTCCTCTGGCTGCTCGATCAAATAAGACTGTATTTGGTAATTTAATTTTTTGTAATTGTTGATTAATTTCCGGTAAATCAAAAGCTGGTTGATCTGGATTGATGCCAATAATTAACACTCCTGTTTCTAATCGTGTTTGGGGATTCTTCCAAATAATATGGTTACAATACATAGCTTCTGCCGATTTTACCCCTGGTACATCCATTGCTTGATAAAGTCGTCTACGAGAAAAAATAGACATACTTTGTAAACTACGAGCTTGGGGACTAATGAGAATAATATCAGCTTGTAAACTCCGATGCAATCTAGTATTACTATCATATAAAGCAGTTTGAAAACCTGACTGCATAAACATAAGAACATCGGCGAAAGCAATACCGGATACTGCTACCAATAAACGGCTTTTTTCATGGGTAAGTTGTAACCAACCTAAAGGAGTTCGTCGGCACAATTTTTGAAAAATACTAATCATAGGAACGAGGAGTCAGGAGTCAGAATAAAGAAAGAAGAAAGAATCGTGTTGAGTAATTACTAATGACTAAGAGGATGTTTGAAAAGTTTTTAATGTATAAATAAACCCCTCTCCAAACCTCTCCAGTATTAAATGTTATTCCTTTTCCCTCTCCTTTTAGGAGAGGGTTAGGGAGAGGTGCGGGGAGAGGCTTTGAAACCCCCATTCCAACTAACAAAAGTTTTTCCGCTTCCCTCCCCTTGTAGGGGAGGGGGGTTAGGTTTCTAGAGATTATCGGGTTCATCTAATACTTTTCAAACACCCTCTAAAGACTAATAATTGCCTTAACTTGCATATTGGTAAATTTGGCTGCTTGCTGACTAGAGGCTTGATTTAGTCGGATGTGGACTTTTATGATTCTGTTATCAATATTGCTGGAAGGATCTGTATTGGTGAGGTTTTGTTTTCTTACTTGTAAACCGATTCGTTCTACTTTTCCTTGTAATTCTTGAGAAAAAGTATCGCTAACTATCCGCACCTGTTTTCCTTGAATAATTTTTGTAATATCACTTTCGTAAACTTCAGCAACTACATACATCTGACTGGTTTTACCAATGTCAGCAATGCCATTATTAGAAATTAATTCTCCTGGGTGAGTGTAGATTTCAAATACTTGTCCATTTTGAGGAGATTTGACATAGGCTTTTTGAAGATTGATAGTGGCTTTTTTCACTACTGCATCTGCTCGATTTAGTTCGGCTATTGCTGCTTGTATATCTACTTTCCTAACTTCAGAAATTTGATTTAGGGTTGCGGCAGCTTCTTTGATTTTTTGTTGACCACTAAATTCCAGCTTTTTTAACTGTGACTGTGCTGCTTGAAGATTGTTTTTAGCAGTTTGTACATTCAGGTTTTTAATATCTCTTTGAGATGCGGAAATTGCCCCTGCTGTATATAATTCCTGATAACGTTTATTTTCAGTTTCAGCATTGAGTAATTCAGATTGCAATTTTTCTAAAGTTGCTTTTTGAGTATTAATATCACCTTGACTTTCGGCGGCTAATCTGTCAATGATGGCTTTTTGGGCGGTAATTTCTCCAGGTTTAGCACCTGCTTGAATTTGGGCAATTTTAGCTTTAATTATGTTTACTTCTGCCTTGGCTTCAGTTAATTCTGCCTGTAAGCGATCGCTATTATCTAAAATAGCAATTACCTGTCCTGTTTTGACCATATCCCCCTCTTTGACTAATATCTTCTCAACTCGACTTCCTTCTCCAGATATCGCTGCTGATAATTTAATCACTTCCCCTTCTGGTTCAATTCTCCCTAGTGCTGTGACGGTTTTTATCTCTGGTATGGCTACCACAGGATTGGCTGGTTTTTGATTATCTACATCCCGAAATTTGAGGACAATAAAAACACTAATACTAGCCACAGATAAAGATGCCAGCATGGCAATAGCGATTCCTGCGGAGCGCTTCCCTATCACTAATCGGAGAATAAACTGAGAAGATAATGAATCTTGTAGCTTGTGGTTTTGCACAACTGCATACCTTTCAGTGCTGTTTCAAAATTAGTTAATAAAAAATATCAGGTAGAAAACGAAATCCTGGAAAATTTCAAAATGTAGTTTCTACACTCGTAAGAATTCAGGAGTCAGGAGTATGGCTAACGCCACGCTGCGCTATCAGAATAAAGGATAAAGAACATTTTTCTTTTATCTTCCCTGTTCCCTGTTCCCTTTTTTTGTAATTTAGTCAAGTTATTGCATTACAAATGACAAATCAATTCTAAATTTTTGACAGAAACGAACATTTAGAGATAATATGCCAGAATAGAAAGTCAGATAGTTAACAGATGACAGTTTTCGTAAAATTAGTATATGTACCTCATTAATCGGCAATTTGCTATAATTTTATAAATTTCTTGAATTAAAATAAACCGCGCTTACCGTTCGGACGCACCGTTAACCAATTAATTTTAGCTACAGCCAATTGTTCATTAGTCACCTTAGCGCCAGTGAGATTAGCGCCAGACAAATTAGCTCCCCGCAGATTAGCTTGACTTAGATAAGCTTGACTGAGGTTTGCACCTCTCAGGTCTGCACCTTCCAAATCAGCATTACTAAAATAAGCCTTGCTTAAATCCGCATCTTTGAAATTTGCTTGTTGTAAACTTGCCCTACCAAAGTCAGTATTGTGAAGATTAGCCGCTTGAAAATTAGGTTTCTGAAATTGAGCAGCATGGAAATTACTGTCTGATAAGTTAGCACTAGGCACACTCAACCGGATAAAATTGTAGCCTGTAAAATCCCGTCTTCCCTTTTCATAGGCTGCCAGTAGACTTTGGGAATCTAATTTTCGTGCATAGACTGGATCATCAGCGTTATTTATATCTCTAGCTGCTGGTTTAGATGCTAATTCTCTATCCTGAATGCGTCCCTGATTGTGTCCATGTTTCCATTCTGTGTCTGCTGGTGTTGGTGTCTTGCCTTTTCTGGCTCGAATAGATGCCGCTAGTTTCGCAACACCATCATTATTACCACGAGTATAACCAATAGAATCAATCCCAGAATTTGAAGAATAATTCTGAGTAGGTACAGAGGGTTTAGAGAGTAAGCTTTGGTTTAAACTATCTAAATATGGCTCCATATCTAAAGCTGTAAGTACGTCCTGTGCGGCTTGATAGCGATTGCGCACAGATACGTCCAACATTTTTCTCAATACCTTAATGAAATGATCACTGGCTTGTACCAGATGCTCCCACATCATTTCCCCTGTGGTGGGATTGTATTCTAAGTTTTTAGGAACTTTCCCAGTCAGCAAATAAACACAAGTTACTCCCACTGCATAGATATCACTGGCGTAAACTGGACGCATCGCCATTTGTTCGGGAGGTGCAAAACCAGGAGTACCAATTGCATAGGCTGTTAAGGCTGATTGTTCGGATTGATTGGTTGTGACTTGACTGACTTTATTTTTGACAGCGCCAAAATCAATTAGTACCAATCTGGCATCTTGAGAACGACGAATTAAGTTAGCTGGCTTAATATCACGGTGAATTACCTGTTGCTCGTGGATATATTGCAGCAAGGGCATGATTTCACTTAAAAATTGCCTGACTGCGGTTTCACTATAAACTCCATTTTTTTTCACTTCTTGTTGGAGAGTAAAACCGCTGACATATTCTTGCACTAGGTAAAATTGATTGTTGTCTTCAAAATAATCTAGTAGTCTGGGTATTTGGGGATGATTACCGATTTTACCGAGAGTTTCTGCTTCTCTGGAGAATAACTCCCGTGCCATTTTTAATATGTACGGAGTTGTACTTGCTGGACGTAATTGCTTAATCACACAAGGCGGGTTACCCGGTAGACTTTGATCTACTGCTAAAAATGTTGCCCCAAAACCACCTTGACCGATGGGTTTAACTGCGCAAAAGCGATCGCGCAACAGCAATTTCGAGCCACAAGCCTGACATATTAGACTGGGGGCTGAATTTATAGGATGGGAACAAGTGGGATTTACGCAATAGCTCATGCAATGTAAACTCGCTGCGTAACAGCTTCAGGGGAATAATGAATGATGCTCTTATTACATTATGGAGGGTAATAGACAACAGGAAACAAGGAATTTATTACCCATTACCCATTACCCATTACCTATTTACAGACTAGACAGCACCTCTTTAGCAGCAGCTAATGTCTGTTCAATATCTTCGGAAGTATGTGCTAAAGAAGTAAAACCAGCTTCAAATTGAGATGGGGCTAGGTAAATACCATGTTCTAACATTCCGCGATGGAAACGACCAAATTTGCCTGTATCCGCCTTTTTGGCATCTTCATAGTTATGCACAGGCCCTGAGGTGAAAAATAGCCCAAACATGGCACTAATATGACCACCACAGGCAGCATGACCTGTATCTGAGCAGATTTTTAGCAATCCATCAGTTAACTGTTTAGTAATTTTTTCTAAATACTCATAAGTACCGGGTTTGCTGAGGAGTTCCAGGGTTTTAATTCCCGCTGTCATGGCTAAAGGATTACCAGAAAGTGTTCCAGCTTGATAAACAGGACCTGCGGGGGCAACCATTGACATAATCTCACGACGACCACCATAAGCACCGACTGGTAAACCACCACCAATGACTTTACCCATTGTAGTTAAGTCGGGGGTAACACCAAATTTGGCTTGTGCGCCACCGTAGGCAATACGGAAGCCCGTCATCACTTCATCAAATACTAATAATGCGCCGTGTTCTTGGGTAAGTTCCCGTAGTCCTTCTAGGAAACCAGCATCAGGGGTAATAAAGCCAGCGTTACCAACTACCGGTTCAAGAATCACACCGGCGATTTCCTGGGGGTTTTGTTCAAATAGGGCTTTTACGGCTTCCAAATCATTGAAAGGCGCAGTTAAGGTATTGGCGGTGACGGATTTGGGGACTCCTGGGGAGTCGGGTAAGCCCAAGGTAGCAACACCAGAACCAGCTTTGACCAAGAACATATCAGCGTGTCCGTGATAGCAGCCTTCAAATTTGATGACTTTTTCTCGATTTGTAAAGGCTCGCATCAGGCGTAATACCGCCATACAAGCTTCTGTTCCAGAGTTGACGAATCTGACCATTTCGACGCTAGGAACAGCATCAATGACCATTTCGGCTAAAACGTTTTCGAGGGTGCAGGGAGCGCCAAAACTTGTGCCTTTATCTAGGGCTGTGTGTAGTGCAGATATTACTTCTGGATGAGCATGACCACAAATAGCTGGGCCCCAAGTACCAACATAGTCAATGTATTTGTTGCCGTCTACGTCCCAAATATAAGCGCCATTGACATGATCAAATACGATGGGTTGTCCCCCGACGGATTTAAAAGCGCGAACGGGAGAACTGACTCCTCCGGGCATGAGGTTTTGAGCAGCAGCAAAGATTTCTTGTGATTTGGTGGTTTTAATTGAGGTATTGACCAAGGGTATCTCCTATTAAGTGGTGATTAAAATTGAGCTTCTATCTTAGAATAGGGTGAAAAGTTACTTGTGAATTTCTCTGGTATAGGATTAGCTGAAAATGGTATCTTGAGTCAAATAATTATTGTAAATTAACTGGTATGTCTTCTTCCCAACTGCTATCTTTCCAATCTGCTGTCCCTGTGGAAAACATTCGCTACGATGACTTGGGTTTAGTGCCGGCAATTGTCCAAGATTATTTAGATGGTACGGTGCTGATGATGGCTTGGATGAATCAGGAATCGTTACAAAAGACTTTGGATACCGGGGAAACTTGGTTTTGGAGTCGTTCTCGGCAGGAATTTTGGCATAAGGGCGCTACTTCTGGGCATATTCAGAAGGTACAAACTATTCGTTATGACTGTGATAGTGATGCTCTTTTGATAGGGGTGGAGCAATTGGGTGATATTGCTTGTCATACGGGGGAACGCAGTTGTTTTCATCAAGTTGATGGCACGGTGACAGCACCACCTGGGGATAGTTTATCACAGTTGTTTGCGGTCATCTGCGATCGCCGTGATCATCCTAATGAAGATTCCTATACCTGTAAATTATTGGCTGGTGGTGATAATAAGATATTGAAAAAGATTGGTGAGGAAAGCGCCGAGGTAGTCATGGCCTGTAAAGATGATGATGCCGATGCGATCGCTGGTGAAGTGGCAGACTTATTTTATCATACTCTTGTAGCTTTAGCACATCATCAGGTTGATTTAAAGGCAGTTTATCGCAAGTTACAGGAAAGAAGGAAATAGGCGAAATAATTAATAATTGTCTGAATCAGGATAACCAGGATTACAGGATTTACAGGATGATTTATTTTGTTGAGGAAAAGATGATATAGCAGGAGGCAGGAGGCAGAGGGCAGAAGGCAGGAGGGAAAGTCTTATCCTGTATGATTTTTAAGTTTCAGTTTGTATCTCATTCAACTGCATACCGCTATAAACATAGATTAAATAATGATTTAATGGCGTTGCTGATTTGAGGTATGAAAATTATTTTTGATGATCTCCAAACCCTTGTAGAGACGTTCCATGTAACGTCTCTACATCTAAATTCATACTTGGTTTCAGCAACGCCGATTTAATCTCTTTCAACTTTGATATCAACAGAAAATTGATCAATAACATCCTGTTAATCCTTAAATCCTGAGATATCCTGATTCTGACAAGTTCATCAACGAATATTAACTTAAATGAAATTATTTTTATTAAGATAATAAAAAAACTTAATATAACATAACCTAGTCGAGACTTTACAACTATAGGTAAGTGTAGTTATGATATTGTCTAAATCAGGATAACCAGGATTATAGGATTTACAGGATGCAATTTTTTGTCTGAATCAGGATAATTGGTCAGAAAATCCCCGTTATATAGTGGATTTAGCTTAACCGACAGAAGCCCCACGTCTCACTCTTAGGAGCGTGGGATGAATGGCGCGTGAGTTGAGTTGCGTAGCCCAAATTGTATTTGAGCGTAGCGAAAACAAAGAAGGCTACAGCGACGAAACGAACAAAATATTGATTTTATGTTATTATAAAAAAGTAGGTGTAGTCCAATTAAATGCAGAAATGCAGCCTACAAAACAAAAAACAAATCTCAAAACCAAAGAACCGTGGGGCGCACGGTCTTAAAGCTCAGTTAATGTTCTCATAGAGGAGTCACTGAGAAGCCCACACTCACCTGAAAGGGAGTGTGTGGAGTACGTCACTCAAAAGGATAGTGAGAGTCAGTTTAGAAACTATGAGAATAGTTAATAGTTTACCAGCATTAAATGAATGGTAAAAAACAAGATCCCCGACTTCTTAAAGAAGTCGGGGATATGAAACTCTCCAAAACTATACTTCCACAATTCTCGTTTCTAAATTCTTTTGACAACACTTATCTACAAAATTATTAGCTAAATCCAATAATTCTAGATCATCAATATCAATATCACTTGCTAATATATCTTTTACAGCCGATATTTTCTCATTTTCCCTAGAAATTCTTAAACATTCTTCTAAATCTACGGCTAAATCGAACAAGGATGTGTCTCCCACATATTTTCTAATTTTGATGGCGACATCATCATCGCTAACTAAAAAGTCTTTAATTGCATCAAATAAAGGATTGGATATTTCATCATCACCCCAAGTTTCTAGCCAATCACCTTCCACATCTTCTACATAAATATGAACAAAATTTAGTCCATAATTTAACCAATCTTGCTGCATATTCCGGGCTGCTGCTAACGCTTCTGTCAGGTTTTCGAGTTGAGCGCTATTATTAGTCTGTTGTTGGTTAACCATAAATGGTGTTTTCAGCGGATTAATGATGTTAGCTAGGACACAGATTTCGATTTCAACATTCGGGAATCAGGAAAAATTCATATACTTTCCCTCCGCAAGATGATCACTGTTATACAGGGCAACATTGACTAACTGATGGATAAAATCATTGTCTTGGGGGTTGTAACTTAAGAATAAGCCTCTTTCTATTTCCCACAATTGCAGTGAATTTTGCCACTTTTGATACTTGGTGTTATGAAATTCTTCACTGACACTGGTAACTTGAATACAGAGTGGTTTATTTTGATGATTGCTAACAATCAGGTCTGTCGCCATAGAAAGGTCAGCTATATAACGCCGCCAAAAACTACCTTCCCGATGAACAACATCCTGAGCTATATATTTAATGATATCACTATCAGCTTGATTAAACTCCCCCGCCATCATTTTTTTCTTCCAAATATAAAATTTGGTGTCTGTGGCATTAATCCATTTAGGGAACAGATAACCGTACCAATACCTTTCATTGGCGGTCATTTGTTCAAACTGTAATCTTTTATCTTCTTCTGAAGGTAAAGACTTAATTGCTAACCAAACCTTAGAATCCGTAATTACTTCTAATAAAAAGGCAACGACGATAGGTTTGGATATCAGTGAACCAAGCTTGATGTGTTTAATCCAACGGTTGATATCTCTTAATTTTGTGGTGAGATTTGGATCTATTTCAGCGGCTTGCTCGATTAATAAGTTGAGTTTGTCTTTAATTTCCTTGGCTTCCAAACTATACCCTATTGTAAAATACTAACATGACATCTGAGAATTTATATCCTACTAAATCGGTAAATAAGGTTGTTAAAAACATTATCATTATTTTATGTTACGGCGGACTGAACTAATTCAGCGTTAATTAATTGTCGTATTGGAGGAGGACTGGATTACCATCTCAGTAAATAATCTTTACACTTAACGCAACCTGATGAAGATCTCAAGTTTTTGGGTACAACTTCGTTAAAAATAGTTTTCAGTCACAATATTGTTTGCATCCATCATTATGTCTCAACCAACTATAGAGTCTATTTTACAGGAAAAGCGGCTATTTCCGCCTACCAGTGATTTTTCAGAAAATGCCCAGATCAAAAGTTTAGCAGATTATCAGCGTCTTTATGATCAAGCCAAAGCCGATCCTCAGCAATTTTGGGCAGATTTGGCAGAAACTGAGTTGCATTGGTTTCAAAAATGGGATACGGTGCTAGATTGGCAGCCGCCGTTTGCCAAGTGGTTTGTGAATGGGAAGATAAATATTTCTTACAACTGTCTTGACAGACATCTCACTACTTGGCGGAAAAATAAGGCGGCGTTGATTTGGGAAGGTGAACCGGGAGATTCACGGACGCTGACTTATGCTCAATTGCATCGGGAAGTCTGCCAGTTTGCGAATGTATTAAAGCAGTTGGGGGCAAAAAAAGGCGATCGCATTGGTATTTATATGCCGATGATTCCCGAAGCTGCCATTGCTATGTTAGCCTGTGCGAGAATTGGCGCACCTCACAGTGTTGTTTTCGGTGGTTTTAGTGCTGAAGCTTTGCGCGATCGCTTGAATGATGCCGAAGCCAAGTTAGTAATCACAGCCGATGGTGGTTGGCGCAAGGATGCCATTGTCCCCCTGAAAGAACAGGTAGACAAAGCTTTAGAAAATAATGCCGTTCCTAGTATTACAGATGTGTTAGTTGTCAAACGCACAAATCAAACAACACAGATGGCGGCAGGGCGTGATCATTGGTGGCACGATTTACAAAAAGGTGTGTCCGCTGATTGTCCCGCTGAACCGATGGACAGTGAAGATATGCTGTTTGTTCTCTACACTTCCGGTAGTACGGGCAAACCGAAGGGGGTAGTCCATACCACAGGCGGTTATAACTTATACAGCCATATCACCACCAAATGGATTTTTGATCTCCAAGATACAGATGTATATTGGTGTACTGCCGATGTCGGTTGGATTACGGGACACAGCTACATTGTTTATGGACCACTTTCCAACGGGGCAACGACTCTGATGTACGAAGGTGCGCCCCGTGCTTCTAATCCTGGATGTTTTTGGGATGTGATTGAGAAATACGGCGTTAATATTTTTTATACCGCACCAACAGCAATTCGCGCCTTTATCAAAATGGGTGAACACCATCCTAACAAACGTAATCTTTCTTCTCTGCGATTACTGGGAAGTGTGGGTGAACCCATTAACCCCGAAGCTTGGATGTGGTATCACAAAATCATCGGTGGTGAACGCTGTCCCATTGTGGATACTTGGTGGCAAACGGAAACTGGTGGGATTATGATTACACCTCTACCTGGGGCAATTGCCACTAAGCCCGGTTCAGCTACTCTCCCCTTCCCTGGTATTATTGCGGATGTGGTAGATTTAGATGGAAATTCTGTCCCTGATAACGAAGGTGGTTATTTAGCCATTCGTCATCCTTGGCCGGGAATGATGCGGACTGTGTACGGTGATCCTGATCGTTTCCGTCGTACCTATTGGGAACATATTCCCCCCCAAGATGGTAATTATACGTATTTTGCCGGCGATGGGGCGAGAAAAGATGAGGACGGCTATTTCTGGGTGATGGGGCGCGTGGATGATGTCCTGAATGTGTCTGGACACCGCTTAGGGACGATGGAAGTGGAATCGGCTCTGGTGTCTCATCCGGCGGTAGCTGAGGCGGCTGTTGTGGGTAAACCGGATGATTTGAAAGGTGAGGAAGTTGTGGCTTTTGTAACTTTGGAGGGAACTTATCAAGCCAGTGAGGAGTTGAGTAAGGAACTGAAGAAGCACGTTGCCAATGAGATTGGGGCGATCGCTCGTCCTGGTGAAATCAGGTTTACTGATGCTTTGCCAAAAACCCGTTCTGGCAAGATTATGCGCCGTTTGTTGCGGAATTTGGCATCAGGTCAGGAAATAGCGGGGGATACTTCGACTTTGGAAGATCGCAGTGTGTTGGATAAGTTACGGGAAGGTGCATAGTTTGAAATAGTCTCACGCAAAGGCGCAAAGGCGCAAAGTAATCTGGGGTGGGCAAAATTGCCTACCCTATATTATGGGAAGAAAATTATATCTTGAATTATGATAGGGGTATATATATAAGATTCATGGTTGTTGAGAAAGCGATCGCTCATTCAAGTCAGATCCCCGACTTCTTTAAGAAGTCGGGGATCTTGTTGTTCATAACTCATTGAGAATTGCTATATTTAGCCACCAGACTGGCTAAAAGCTTTAAATCTATTGGCTTAGAAATATACTCGTTAACACCAGCCGCAAAACAACTTTCGCGATCGCCCTTCATTGCCATAGCCGTTTGAGCAATAATCGGTATATGCCGATATTTTGGGGTTTCTCGTAATTCCCAGGAGGAAGAAAGAAGAAGGAAGAAGGAAGAAAGATTCTGTTGGATAACTGGCCTGAATGTAAGGAATGTGAATTAAATAAAGTGCAAAATTAAAAAAGTAGGGTGTGTTAGCGACAGCGTAACGCACCATTCCACATTAAATCAGAATTGCAGGTTATTAAAAAGGAATGTGAATTAAATAAAGTGCAAAATTAAAAAAGTAGGGTGTGTTAGCGACAGCGTAACGCACCATTCCACATTAAATCAGAATTGCAGGTTATTAAATTTGCGTTCCTCAGGGAGATCGTGACGTACTCCACACACTCCCTTTCAGGTGAGTGTGGGCTTCTCAGTGACTCCTCTATGAGGACATTAACTGAGCTTTAAGACCGTGCGCCCCACGGTTCTTTGGTTTTGAGATTTGTTTTTTGTTTTGTAGGCTGCATTTCTGCATTTAATTGGACTACACCTACTTTTTTATAATAACATAAAATCAATATTTTGTTCTAAAATCGCGGCAAACTTCTTTACTCTTGCCTATTATATGATTGCCTCTTGCCTTGCTATGGCGACAATTTTCAACGCCAATCTATTTAACAACTGCAAAAATTCACAATAATTTCATCGCAACTGCATATTTATGGACATTACACAATTTTCTCAATTAATTATCAATGGTATTGCTGTCGGTAGCATTATCGCCTTAGCAGCAGTAGGACTAACCTTAACCTATGGGATTTTGCGGTTGTCTAATTTTGCTCACGGTGATTTTCTCACATTAGGCGCTTATTTGACTCTTATGGTCAATGCTATGGGTCTCAATATTTGGTTATCCATGATTGTGGCTACTGTGGGAACTGTGGGAGGAATGTTACTAGCAGAAAAATTGCTCTGGTCAAAAATGCGGTCTATCCGTGCTAGTTCGACAACACTGATTATTATCTCTATCGGTCTAGCTTTATTTCTCCGCAATGGAATTATTTTTCTCTGGGGGGGTAAAAACCAAAATTATAATTTACCCGTGATTCCAGCCTTAGAATTGGGGACTTTAAAAATACCGCAAAATCAATTATTGGTATTGGGGTTAGCGATTCTGGCGATTTTATCCCTACACTACTTGCTGCAAAATACGAAAATTGGTAAGGCAATGCGGGCCGTAGCTGATGATTTAGATTTAGCTAGGGTCTCTGGTATTAATGTTGATAGAGTAATCTTGTGGACTTGGGTAATTGCTGGGACATTCACTTCTTTAGGTGGGAGTATGTATGGGCTAATTACAGCAGTGCGTCCAAATATGGGTTGGTTTTTGATTTTACCTTTGTTTGCCTCAGTGATTTTGGGGGGAATTGGCAATCCTTACGGAGCGATCGCCGCAGCCTTTATCATTGGTATTGCCCAAGAAGTTAGCACCCCCTGGCTAGGTTCACAGTACAAGCAAGGTGTAGCCCTTTTAATCATGATTTTGGTGCTGCTAATTCGCCCCAAAGGTTTATTCAAAGGCACGATTTAAACAGCACCAGTCTACTTCTAACTATTCAATGATGTGGAAGTAGTAAGCTGCTACCAAAAAGTTAATAGCCAAAAGTAACAACGCCCAACCAGTCCGGAAAGCATAGGAAGGTTTAGCAGCGGGTTTGCCTTTAGCAGTCATAAGCGGTTCTCCTAATTTAGTGACTTTTTAAGAAATAGCAAACTCACGCGCCAATTTTGCAAATTCTTTAAAAATATTTTTGTAAGGTTGGTCAGTTGTCCGTTGTCAGTTGTCCGTTGTCCGTTGTCCGTTGTCCGTTGTCCGTTGTCATTGGGAAAATTCTTTCTTCCCAACTCCCCCTACTCCCCCTACTTCCCGTCTCTTATA
>NZ_JADEVZ010000039.1 GCF_015207875.1 Dolichospermum sp. LEGE 00240 | reverse complement strand
GGAATGGGGGTTTCAAAGCCTCTCCCCGCACCTCTCCCTAACCCTCTCCTAAAAGGAGAGGGAAAAGGAATAACATTTAATACTGGAGAGGTTTGGAGAGGGGTTTATTTATACATTAAAAACTTTTAAAACATCCTATCACCAATTACCAATTACCAATTACCAATCACCAATTACCAATTACCGATTACCAATCACAATAACGAGAAAAACATCATGTCAAATATCAAACGCCGTCATTTTCTGCAATTAGCTGGTTCTACCTTAGCAACAGTCGGTATCAGCCAATTAGATATAATGCACCAGGGAGACCGATATGGTCAAGTTCTGGCTCAAAATACATCTCGTAAACTAGCTTTACTGGTGGGAATTAATCAATATTCTGGAACAATTGGAGCTTTAAAAGGTTGTGTAACTGATGTCCAATTACAACAAGAGTTATTAATTCACCGCTTTGGTTTTAACCCTCAAGATATCCTCACATTGACAGATCAACAAGCTACTCGTAAAGGTATCCTCACAGCTTTTGAAGAACATTTGATTAACCAAGCAAAACCAGGAGATGTAGTAGTATTTCACTTTTCTGGACATGGTTCAAGAGTCATAGATCCAGATCGAGATCAACCAGATGGACTCAATAGCACTTTAGTTCCTATAGATAGCAAACTACCAGCAGGATATCGAATTACTGGTGGTGTGGTATCAGATATTATGGGACGCACTTTATTTTTACTTATGTCTGCCTTGAAAACAGAAAATGTGACTGTAGTATTAGATTCTTGTCATTCTGGTGGTGGAACAAGGGGAAATTTGCGGGTGCGATCGCGTTCTGGTGGTGAAGGGCTTAAACCTAGTTCAGTAGAACTTAATTATCAGAAACAATGGTTAGGACGTTTGAATCTATCACCAGAAAAGTTTATTGAACTTAGCAAAAAATCAGTAGCTAAGGGAGTTGTTATTGCTAGTGCCAAACGGGATCAATGGGCTGCTGATATGAATTTTAGTGACTTCCATGCAGGTGCTTTTACTTATGCTTTAACCCAGTATTTATGGCAACAAACCAATAATCAATCTATCAATAATGCGATCGTCAATGTCGGTCGAAGTACAGCAGCTTTGGCTTATCAGCAAGGAAACTATCAAAATCCACAAGTAGAATCGAATCTGACCCAAGAAAACACCAACACACCCATTTATTTTACACCCCAACAAGCAATCTCAGCCGAAGCTGTAATCACTAAGGTCGAAAACAACCAAGTACAATTATGGTTAGGTGGACTAGATTCACAAACTCTAGAAGCATTTAAAAAAGGCGCTATTTTTACGGCTTTAGATAGTCAAGGTAGTCAACGAGGATTAGTGAAACTAGAGTCACGACAAGGATTAATCGGCCAAGGGAAACTACTTTCCACAAAGCAGAATTTACAGATACAACCTGGAACATTATTACAAGAACGCATCCGTAGCATTCCCAACAACCTAACTTTAAAAATTGGTATTGATCAATCTTTTGATAATAACAATGCCCAGCAAGCAATAAAATCTCTGCAAGCACTTGTGCGTATTGAACCCAAACAATTAGGTACTTCAGAAGTACAGTACATTTTTGGACGCATGACTCAAGCCAAGTATGAAGAATTACAAGAATTACAAAAAAATAGAATCAAAAATCTTCCCCAAGTAGGTAGTTTAGGCTTATTTTTACCCAGCCAAGATGCGATTCTCCCTGCTTCTTTTGGTGAAACTACAGAAACTATCCAAGAAGCAATAACCAGATTAAAACCGAAATTTAAATCCCTGCTGGCAGCACGAATTATTAAGCAGGTATTAGGTAATACCAATTCATCACGGCTAAATGTGACTGTTTCCATGAATATTGCTAATAGCCAAAAAATCATTGCTGAAACTTTCGCTATTCGTGGTGTTAAGAAAGTTTCCGTAGATTCAAACCCAACCGTACCAGTATCACCTGTCAGGTTTTCTGAGTTAGGGATACCTCAATTAACCGTAGGAACACAAATTGCTTTCCAAATAGAAAATAAGGAATCTAGTCATCTCTACGTGAGTATTTTAGTGATTGATGCTGAAGGAACAATGACGATTATTTATCCTAATGATTGGTCAGCTTCAGAAACAGCAGCATTGATCAAGCCAAAACAAAAATTAGTAATTCCTCAAGCTGGTCTTGATGGCTTTAAACTTACCATTGGTGAACCCTTGGGCGTTGCCGAAGCACTTGTTATTGCTAGTACTACACCTTTGCAAACTTCCCTAAAAGTATTACAAACAATTGCCAAAAGCAGCGGTCTGAATAAAGGTCCGATGAATGTTAATGATGATTTGTTAGAAGTGACAGATAATTTGCTCAATGATCTAGATGCAGGTACTCGTAACGGTGCTGACAGGGCAACAACCGAACTCCCAGATAATGTTCGTGGTATTGATACGAGAAAACTGGCAGCAATGGCGATCGCTTTTGAAGTTTTGAGGGGTTGAAAATACTAGTTTTGAGAACCCAATTCAAAAAGCCGCTGCACAGCTAAAGCTGGTGTGCGAAAATCTACCTACACGTCCGATTAGCTTATGGGATTTGTGAATATGGCTGTGCTAGTTTTATCAATCAAACGAGTGATATCCCCGCAGATAAATTAATGCGGTTACGTCCTAATCGAGTCATATATGATGCACCACCACCTTATAGTGGCAAAGGTCGTCGCCGTTCTCATGGTGCAAAATTTAAGTTGAATAGTCCTTCTGGGTCATTTTTTCATGCTTTAGTCTAAACTCCAGTTGACAAAAGACTTACAGCCTTAACTTGTCACCAATGGCTTTTAATCCTGATTCAAACAATAAAAAACCCGCTACAGGAGTCCTATAACGGGTAAAGTTATTAATTGCAGTTATGGTTAATCTTCAGATACAGAACTTATACCATCCATTCCAAAACAGCTTCATCTTTAGTATTAGTATGACGAGAAGGTGTTTCGCGCTCAAACTTCATGTGAATAGAACGGGTTTGTTCACCATCAGCAGCAACAGCTAAAATTGGGTAGTCAATTAAACCATCTTGGAAAGACATTTGGAAGCGGAATGTACCATCCGAATTAAGTTTAATGGGACGACCACCAATGGTTACAGTTGCATCAGGTTCGGTTGCACCGTAAACAATCAATTCAGCATCAGCAACCAACCAGAATTTGCGAGGACGGGCAGGAACAGCAGAAGCGGAGAAACCGGACATTCCCACACCGGACATAGTTAAACCAGATACGGTAGGAATAGCCCACATACCTACACCAGATGGGAAAACGTAGGAACTGAGAGCTTGTTCGGGAGCGGCAGAACCGGGGACGTGCTGCATAGAACCGAATATAGAACCTGCAACCCGTTGAGCTTCAGCGGACTCTGCTAGATCAAAGATTTGTTCGTAGATGGGATTTCCACCACTCGCGGACGCAGTAGCAGTTGGTAATTTCTTGGATGGGGGAACTAATTCGTAGAAGGTCTTACCACGGAGGTCTTCTTCAAAGTCTACGCTGATGAAGACATCTTCAATCCAATCGGAAGGGTAGACGGGGGGAATATGCACTCTCGCAGAACGCGCTAATACTAACCAACCACCATCAGCGGTGCGATAACCAACATCTATCACATAATCGCGATCGCTCACGGGAATTGGCAAATACCATTCTCTCGCTAGTTCATCAGCAGGGTATTCTTGAATACTGTGGGGACTTTGATAATCTAAATCAACATCAGTGACATCATAAATCCGCAAAGCTAGGGTTTGTCCACCTTGACGACGCAGGGCTTCTTTATGGTCGTTAGGAATATCCCAGTAAGTGTAAGCCCATTGAGGATCACGAGGTAACAGCACAATCCGACTGTCACCATAACCAGCAGGTAAATCTGCTAGTGCTTCATCAACATCAGCGAGAGAACCACCAGTCCGATCTTCTTGACCTAACTCAAATTTTGCTGCTTCCACGGTTTCTTGTGCCTCCAGATTAGGGGATGAACTGAGCGAGAATTTACTATTTTGAACGTCTTCAATTGATGCTAATAACTGCGATTTCCGCATTCTGCTATAGCGAGATATACAGTATTCACTGGCAACTTTGCGTAATTGCCGTAGGGTCATCTCTTCTAGCGGTGGGCGTTCTTTTGCCATTGATTTGGACTCCAGTAGTTTGAAAGGTAAATTATTGTTTCCGGGTTAAAAAAGTTTGATGAAATATCATCTACCCAGATTTTTTTATTCCTGACTCCTGGTTTTGCCCCAGTTTTAAATTTGTTTACTGTTTGTTTTTTATTTAAGATACCAACTCATGGAAATTCCTGGTTATGCCGTTGTTTTGCATTTATTGAGGATTGCAAAGAGTTGTTAAGTAAATATTAACCAGTAAAACTATCTAGGGATCAAGGGGTCTAAAGATAGGTTTTACTATATTTCACGTATTTATCAGCTCTGCGGGGATCAATATGTCATGAAATCTTAACATAGCGATCTCAGTCAGGGCATTAGCGTTAAAGTTTGATGACATTGAGGGAGGAGTCACCGAGTCAGGAGTCACCGAGTCAGGATGAAGAAAGAAATTTTTTTCCCCTCTTGCCTGTTGCCTATTGCCTATTGCCTATTGCCTGTTGCCTATTACCTCTACCTTACAAAAAATTCTGCATCACCGACATTTTCTGAATCAGCCATTTGCCTTCTTTGCGAACCAAATCATAACGAACCCGCAAGTTTTCATTAGAAGACTTTTGCTGCTGACTATTTTGATAAAACTTAGTAACCTCTTGTACCTTAGCGTCTACAGATACATAATTTTTATCTGTACCTTTTTTAGAGACAGCGACTATTTCTACATTATGCTTATATTGACGATGGCGTTGATCTTCCTGTTCTTGCTGGGCTACTGACTGCCATTGGGATAAAACTGCACCTGTTAAAATTTCCTTTAAACCATCAATGTCATGACTTTGCCCCAAAGCTGAGGCTTTGACAGATAACCAAGTTTCAATTACTTTCTTTGCTGTCTCCTTGGTCAGTTCTTCGTTATTGGTGAGTTCAGGTTCGCTATTCGGGTCAGGAATGTCGGTGGGTGGTTGATTTAGTTGTATTGCTAACTGTTCTCCCTTTAATGATGGACTGGGAAAGAAAATATTTTTGACCAAGCCAAAAGTTGTTGATACTAATAACGAAAAAATTAATACTCCTCCCAATGAGAAGAAAACTAGCCAAACTAAGCGCGTTTTTGGATCTAGACCATTGAGAAAATTAGTTTGAGACTGGATAAATCGCTGGGGAAGGGTATTAGCAGTGGGTTTACGTCTCCTGCGTTTGGGTGGTTGGTGGTTTGTCGCTGCGGTCGGATGATCATTAACTGGATGTGTTCTTCTGTTTGGGTTGGCTGCTGTTAAGGGTATTTGTGATATTTGATTTCCCCCATTTCTATCCGTTGATGGATGATTCCATCTCGGTATAGAACCCTGGGAAGATTCAGGTTGAGGTCGAGGATGGGTTTGTGGTAATTCAGGATTGAGTGGTTGGTGATGTTGTGGTGTTTGTGTGGTGTGATTATGATGGTGATTGGAATGATGAATATCTGGCTGGGGAAAAGATTGATGGTTAATTACTGCCCATTCATTCGTGACTTGGGCATCGTTGGGTAAAGATTCTAGATAAGCTTGTACTTGTCTATCAGCAAAGTATTCTTTTAACGAGGCTTGCTGTTTTGCCAAATCTCGAAAATGGGGAAATACTTCTTGCTGCAACCATTGTTCACTGTATAAGCATAGTCCGGGTAATAGGTCTGGTGAGTCTTGGGATTTTTCCCGAATAAAAGCTAAGGCTTCATATTCTTGACTTAGTTCTAAAACCCGGGTGGCTTCTTCCGTTTGTCCCATGAGTAAAGCACAAAGGGATTGTTCCAAATGCACATCTTGGCGTTTGCCTAATTGCATTAATAGTTGCTTGGCTTGACGAATTAATGCTGGTTGGCGTTGGGCAAAACCTCTAGCGATTAAGGAGTATACTGCTAAATATGTGGCCACGGCTGAGGGGCGTTTACTTTCTAATTCAAAGAGTTTGTGCTGTTCTGAGACTGTTAAATAATGGCGAATTTGTTGGATAAATCGTAAAAAGTCATCTATGTTGAGTCCTGATTGATCGTTGCCCGTGCCATCAATACCACCCCGATCTTCTAAGATACTTTGTAATAGTTCTAATCCTTGCCGACGTTTGGGGATCTGTGTTTGTGGTAGTGCTAATAGTTCCAAGATGCGGTAGGGACGCAGTTTGTAAAGATCAGCGGTCATTTCGGCGCGGACGCTGGGAAATAAACCTTCCCGTGCTAATAATTCCTCACCAGTTTCTAGGGATACGGCGGCATTTTCATAGTGACCTTGCTGCCATTCTTCCCGTCCTAGTTCTAAGCAAGCTAGGGAGACGGTGAGGATAATGTCTGGTAGGTCTGGATTTTCAGGAGTTTCTGTTTGGGTGGTACGATGACCTGTTTTGAGACTAATTGGACTAGGCTTATTAACTAGGTACGGGCGACCGAGTTTTAATACTAATTCATATTCTCCTAGTTCTTGGAGTATTAGCAAAGAACCAACAAATCGCTCTGGGGTGATTTCGATGCTGAGACTTTGACCCTCTTGGTCTTTGGGGTTGGGATCTACTAGGTTTTCTTGTGAAACTGTGTCAGCATTTTTGTTAGGAGTATAAACGTGAGCTAGATAAAGCTGATCGTAGGCTTTGCGCTCGTCGGTATTTAATAAAACCATATAAGCTTCTTCAATCAGCTTCTTGCGAGAAGATATAGAGGTAGTCGAGTATTCCCGTCGGGGTAATTGGACAATGCGATCGCTATATGCCTGTCGCAATTGTTCCTCATTTGCCGCCAACGGTAATCCTAGAATTCGGTAATAATCAAGCGGAATTCGCACAGCTTACGTCCCCTGCACTGTGTTCTCGTAGCTTCTTGTAAAAATTAACATAATTTACCTGGAGCGTTCCAGGCTTCTAAAACCGTCCCATAATCATAGCCTGATTAATACCGTGTTGACCTAGTACAATAAGTGTAGATGGTAACAGATATCTGATGTTTTGCCGTTAATTTTTTTATATCTTCAGTTTTGGAGGTAACTGCATCAGGAGTTAGGAGTTCGGAGTTAGGAGTATGGCTAACGCCACGCTGCGCTATCCGGAGTTCGGAGTCAGGAATATATTACCCATTACCTGATCTTTAAACAATCCATTCCGAAGCCCGTTCACCCAAATCAAGAGGTATGCTAACTGCTTTGCCAAGACGAGGACGCTCTTTAGTTTGTAGAATAAAAGTTTGTACTTGTTGTATTCCGCCTAAAGCATTAAGATAATTGGCAATGCTGTCCAGATGATCTTGATAATCTGTTTCGCTCATGGGAAAAGAAACTTGTCCAAAGTATTTCCACATGATTTGCAGAAATATTTTACCTTGTGTGCGGCGAAACTGGACATCATAAGGTTGTCCCCATTTATCAATCAACAGTTGGCGTAATTCCTTTCCAGTCATAGTAATTTTAGATTTTAGATTTTGGATTTTGGATTTTGGATTTTGGTAATTAGACAATTACTGCCCCCTGCCCCCTGCCCTATTCCCTATTCCCTATTCCCTGTTCCCTTAGCTTATCTAGATTTTACATTTAGTTATGATATTAAGTTCCGTGACTCCAGTATGATAGGGATATAAAGAAATGTAATGCTAACGGAAAAGATGTTCACTATGTCTTGCAACTAAGAATTATGGCATCGTTGTGAGCGTTATGATTTCAGTTCAGATGAGAGTGGCTCTTGTGCTGGTACTCTTGTCAAAATGATTAATAAATTACACAAACAGCGCGGAGATTATGGCTCAATTTTCAGAAATCACAGACGTTCCCGATATGGGTCGTCGTCAGTTTATGAACCTGCTCACTTTTGGGACTGTTACCGGAGTGGCGTTAGGTGCATTGTACCCTGTTGTTAACTACTTCATCCCTCCTGCTAGTGGTGGTGCTGGTGGCGGTACTGTAGCCAAGAATGAACTAGGTAATGATGTTAGTGTTAGTAAGTTTCTGGATAGCCATAATGTAGGCGATCGCACTTTGGTGCAAGGACTCAAGGGAGATCCTACCTATATTGTAGTAGAAAGTAAAGAAGCGATCGCTGACTACGGGATTAATGCTATTTGTACCCACTTAGGTTGTGTTGTACCCTGGAACGTGGCAGAGAATAAGTTTAAATGCCCTTGTCATGGTTCACAATATGACGCTACTGGTAAAGTAATTCGTGGTCCTGCACCAAAATCCTTAGCTTTAGCCCATGCCAAGGTAGAAGACGACAAAATTCTACTCACACCTTGGACAGAAACCGATTTCCGCACCGGGGATGCCGCTTGGTGGGCTTAATTTCCAAGTTACACAAGTGCTTAGTCGTTTGGAGTAACTCTCAGATTCACTCTTGACAACTGACAACTGACAACTGACAACTGACAAATGACTTTATAGAGATGAGAAATGCCCTTACACCTGCGAGGTTAACTCGCACTGCTAAAGCAATGGTTAAGACATTGCTAATAGCGATCGCTACTGTTACCTTTTTCTTCACTAGCGATATAGCCGTTCCACAAACTGCCGCTGCCTATCCCTTTTGGGCGCAAGAAACCGCTCCCGCAACCCCCCGTGAAGCCACAGGGCGAATTGTTTGCGCTAACTGTCACCTAGCTGCTAAACCCACAGAAATAGAAATTCCCCAATCTGTACTTCCTGACACCGTATTTAAAGCCGTTGTCAAAATCCCTTACGATGCCACCGTGCAACAAGTTGGTGCTGATGGTTCTAAGGTTGGTTTAAATGTCGGCGCTGTATTAATGTTGCCCGAAGGCTTCAAGATTGCCCCAGAAGATCGCATTCCTGAAGAAATGAAAGAAGAAGTGGGTGACATGACATTCACCCCCTACAACGACAGCACAGATAATGTCGTCATCGTTGGTCCATTACCCGGTGAAGACTATCAAGAAATCGTCTTCCCCATTCTTTCTCCTAACCCCGCTACAGACAAAAATATCCACTTTGGCAAATACTCTGTTCATGTAGGCGGTAATCGCGGACGTGGACAAGTTTACCCCACAGGTGAGAAGAGCAATAATAACCTATTCAACGCTTCCGCTGCCGGTACAATTAGCAAAATTGCTCAAACAGAAGATGAAGACGGCAACGTTAAGAATCTAATCAGCATCACAACCGCAACTGGTGATGTTGTTACCGATACAGTTCCCGTTGGACCAGAATTAATTGTGACTGAAGGACAAGCCGTTGCCATTGGTGATGCTTTAACCAACAACCCCAATGTTGGTGGTTTTGGTCAAAGAGATGCAGAAATTGTTTTGCAAGACTCTTCTAGAGTTGCATGGTTAGTTGCTTTTATCTGTTTAGTGATGATGGCACAAGTAATGCTAGTTCTCAAGAAGAAACAAGTAGAAAAAGTCCAAGCTGCGGAAATGAATTTCTAAATCATAACTATGATCGGTGTGATTTATTTGATTTAGATAATTCATGAATCAGAAAAATCACTGTTCAGAATGATTACAAATTCTTGGCTAGATTATCGGTTATTTGACAGGCTTTTCGCCTGTCTTTTTTCTTATAATGGGCAATAAACTGATCAAATTTATCAATACCTTGTCCATTTCCTGCTTTGTTGGGTTAAGCGACAGCGCAACCCAGCGCATTTGTTGGGTTTCATGCTATTGCTCCGCGAACGTTTACGTTCCACAACCCAACCTTGTATCTTAGAGGTATGCTAGAAGAAATTTAATTTCTAACAGTAACTAAATTATTCACTATGTTATCCGTCAAAGATGCAGAAACGATTATTTTCAATCATGTTCAACCTTTAAATCAAGAACATGATCTTGAAATTGTGGACTTATTAACAGGATTTCATCGGATTTTAGCAACTCCTGTCATTAGTGCTTTGGATTTTCCCCATTGGGATAATTCCGCAATGGATGGTTTTGCAGTGCGTTATGAAGATGTGCAAAGTTCCACTCCTGAAAATCCGACAATTTTAGAAGTTGTCCAAGAGATCCCTGCAGGATATCAACCCAAAAATACTATTAAACAAGGACAAGCAGCCAGAATTTTCACTGGGGTAATCATACCAAAAGGTGCGGATACTGTAGTTATGCAGGAAAAAACTAAATTGCAGGAAAATCGCGTTTCTATTTTTTCTGCACCTCAACCCCAAGAATTTATCAGAAAACAAGGAGACTTTTACCAAGCAGGAACAGAACTTTTACCCGGGGGAATTACCCTCAAAGCAGCGGAAATTGCCATTTTAGCCGCAGCACAGTTGCCTAAAATCAGTGTTTTACGTCGTCCACGAGTGGCAATTTTTTCCAGTGGTGATGAGTTGGTAACACCAGAACAAACCCTAAAACCTGGACAAATAGTGGATTCTAACCAATATGCCTTAGCAGCTTTGGTACGAGAGTTGAATGCAGAAGTGTTAATGTTAGGAATTGTTAAAGATAATCCTACCGCATTAATAGAGACTATAAATTATGCGATTAATCATGCCGATATAGTTCTTTCTTCTGGTGGAGTTTCCGTCGGTGATTATGATTATATTGATAAAATTTTAGCATCTCTAGGGGCAGAAATCCATTTTCGCGCTGTGCAAATGCGTCCAGGAAAACCTCTAACATTTGCTACATTTACTAATTCTCTTTATTTTGGTTTACCAGGAAATCCCGTTTCGGCTTTAGTGACATTTTGGCGATTTGTGCAACCGACCATTAAAAAACTTTCAGGAATCAATCGAGGTTGGGAAAGTAAATTTATCAAAGTAAAATCCCATTGCGAATTAAAATCTAACGGAGAAATGGAAACTTATATTTGGGGTAATTTAAAATTAAATAATGGTATTTATGAATTTGAGCAAACAAGTAGTAACTTAAATTCAGGGAACTTAATTAATTTAGCTCAAACTAATGCTTTAGCCATTTTACCAGTCGGAAAAACCCTAATTTCACCAGGCGAAGAAACCTTGGTTTTGCAAATAGAATAAAAGACAATTAACTCTCTGCGCCTCTGGGTGCAAGACATGGGTAAATCTGCGGTTAATTCATAGTAGATAAAAAGCTAAATGTAGGAAACAGGGAATTTGAATTTATGAAAATACTCATCCTCAATGCCGGTTCTAGCAGCCAAAAGAGTTGTCTGTATGACATGACATCCACGATTCCTAATTTAGCCCCCCAACCTCTGTGGGTAGGAAAAATCAATTGGACTGAAGACCATCAGGCAGAAATTACAGTTAAAACCGCT
Organism: Dolichospermum sp. LEGE 00240; assembly: GCF_015207875.1. GTDB lineage: Bacteria > Cyanobacteriota > Cyanobacteriia > Cyanobacteriales > Nostocaceae > Dolichospermum > Dolichospermum gracile. The sequence goes on along the minus strand of NZ_JADEVZ010000039.1, from coordinate 33,361 downwards.
ACAGGTGCAAAACTACAAGAAACCCTGACTGATGATTCCCGACAGGTGCAGTTTACTCATTTGCTATCTACCCTTACAAATAGCACAACCAAGGTAATTGATGATTTAGCAGCCATAGATGTGGTAGGACATCGAGTAGTACATGGCGGACAAAATTACCAAGAGGCTGTAATAATTACGGAAGAAGTCAAACAGGCGATCGCTCACCTATGCAATCTAGCCCCAGCCCATAATCCAGCCGCTTTATCCGGCATTGAAGCCATTGAAAATAGTCTAGGGAATATCCCCCAAATCGCAGTTTTCGATACCGGATTTCACCAAACTTTACCCGAAGCCGCAGCTACCTATCCCATCCCCTATCATTTAGTTCAACAAGATATTCGCCGTTACGGCTTTCATGGCATCAGTCACCAGTATTGTGCCAATCGAGCGGCGGAAATTCTTGGTCAAGATTTACAATCTCTGCGAATAATTACCTGTCATTTAGGTAATGGTTGTTCTTTAGCCGCCATCAAAAATGGTTGCAGTATTGACACAACAATGGGATTTACTCCCCTAGATGGTTTAATGATGGGTAGCCGCAGTGGTTCAATTGATCCAGGGATTTTAATTTATTTATTGCAACAGTATAATTACTCTAGTCAAGAATTAGATAATGTATTAAATAAAGCTTCAGGATTAAAAGGTATTTCTGGAGTATCTAGTGATTTAAGGGAAGTGATAGCCGCAAAAGACCAAGGTAATCAACGCGCCCAACTAGCCTGGGATATATACGTACATCGCCTCCGGTCTGGGATCGGGGCAATGTTGGCTAGTTTACAAGGTTTAGATGTTTTAGTTTTTACCGCTGGAGTCGGCGAAAACTCCCCAGCAATTCGTCAAGCTGCTTGCGAAGCCTGGGGATTTTTAGGACTGAAAATTGACTCAGCGAAAAATCACCAGCAACCTATTGATGTTGATATTGCCACACCTGATTCCACAGTGCGAGTCTTAGTTATAGAAACTCAAGAAGATTGGGCGATAGCTCAACAATGTTGGAAATTACTGCAAAAATAATAGAGGAGTCAGGAGAAAAAAGAAGAAAGAAGAAAGAAGAAAATCCCTCCCTATTACCCATTACCCACTACCCATTCCCTATTCCCTATTCCCTACTATGTTTTTATCTCGTGAAGCTATTACCACGCCCTTAGTTGCTGGCTTTTGTATTGTCAGTATTAGCTTAATGCAAATACCAAAACTGCAAAAACTATTAATTAATAAACAATCTATTTCCGTAGAAATTCTGCAAAAAGACCTCAAAAAAGAAATTTTCCGCTTAAACTTACTTCAGGCTATCCCCAGTTTTAGTTATAAAAATCTCATTGCCGATTGGGTATATATTGACTTTTTGCAATTCTTCGGTGATAATGAAGCCAGAGACAAAACCGGATACAGTATCAGCCCGGAGTATTTTGAAGTTATTTTAGACCGTGATCCACGTTTTTTAGAAGCCTATTTAGGGCTTTCTATAAGTAGTTCTTTATATGGTGGTATGCCAGATAGGACTATAGCTCTGATGGAAAAAGGATTAAAATCCTTATCACCACAAATTCCCCCCAGATCATACTATATTTGGCGTTATAAAGGCACAGATGAGTTATTATTTTTAGGTAATGCTCAATCATCAAAAAAATCTTTCCTCAAAGCCGCAGAGTGGGCGAGCGCTTATACTGATGAAGAAGGCAAGCAAGTAGCATATATTTCTCAGAAAACTGCCAAATTCTTGAGTAAAAATCCTGACAGTAAAGCAGCACGAGTAGCTACATGGGCAATGGTTTTAAACAATAATGTGGATGAAAAAACTCGCAGCCGAGCAATTCAGGAAATTGAAGGCTTGGGAGGAAGGGTCGTTAAAAATGCCGACGGCACAGTTAGTATTAGACCACCAGAAAAAGATTGATTGGTCATTGGTCATTGGGTAATTTTATTCTTCCTCTTGACTCCTGACTCCTGACTCCTGCGAAGAATCGCTACAATAGAATTCCTACTGTCCTCGTCTTTCAGGCCTGTAGGGTAGAACAGATTATTTTTATTGTGACAGGAGGATTGTTTTAAGATATATTAAGATAAGTTAACATAATTATCATAATGTCCTCTTCCTTAGAGAAGCTAGGTATAAGCAGCAAACAAGTACAGGAGAATCAACATCGGTGAATAATAAAAGATGGCGAAATACGGGGCTGTACGCGCTCCTTTTTATAGTTGTTATTGCGCTAGGAACGGCATTGTTTGACAAACAACCTCAAAGCCGAGAAACATGGCGCTACAGCCAATTTCTCCAAGAAGTTGAAAAAGGCAGAGTTGAGAGAGTCAGTTTGAGTTCTGACCGGTCTACAGCTTTGGTGACACCTAAATATGACCCTAACAAAAAGATTGTTACCTTAGTTAATGACCCAGCTTTAATCAACACTCTGACAAATAAAGGTGTTGATATTGCCGTATTACCTCAAGCAGACGAAGGATTCTGGTTTAAGGCTCTTAGCAGCTTATTCTTCCCTGTATTGCTGTTAGTTGGTTTATTTTTCCTTCTCCGTCGCGCTCAAGGTGGACCAGGTAACCAAGCTATGAACTTTGGTAAATCTAAAGCCAGAGTGCAAATGGAACCCCAAACTCAAGTTACCTTTGGTGACGTTGCGGGTATTGACCAAGCCAAATTAGAACTAAATGAAGTTGTAGACTTTTTAAAGAATGCCGATCGCTTTACCGCCATTGGTGCAAAAATTCCTAAAGGTGTACTTTTAGTTGGACCTCCTGGTACTGGTAAAACCCTCCTCGCGCGGGCTGTTGCTGGAGAAGCAGGTGTTCCTTTCTTCTCAATTTCTGGTTCTGAATTTGTAGAAATGTTCGTTGGTGTGGGCGCTTCCCGCGTCCGCGATTTATTTGAACAAGCGAAAACTAATGCTCCTTGTATCGTCTTTATTGATGAAATTGACGCAGTAGGTCGTCAACGGGGTGCTGGTTTAGGTGGTGGTAACGACGAACGGGAACAAACCCTCAACCAGTTACTAACGGAAATGGATGGTTTTGAAGGTAACACTGGTATTATTATTATTGCTGCTACCAACCGTCCTGATGTATTAGATGCTGCTTTATTACGTCCAGGTCGTTTTGACCGTCAAGTTGTGGTAGACCGTCCCGACTACGCTGGTAGAAGCGAAATCTTGAGAGTTCACGCTCGTGGTAAAACTTTATCTAAAGATGTAGACTTGGATAAAATTGCCCGTCGGACTCCTGGTTTTACCGGTGCAGATTTATCTAACCTGTTGAATGAAGCCGCAATTTTAGCCGCCCGTCGCAATTTAACCGAAATTTCGATGGATGAAATTAATGATGCAATTGACCGTGTATTAGCCGGTCCCGAAAAGAAAGACCGGGTAATGAGCGAAAAGCGCAAAACTTTGGTTGCATACCATGAAGCAGGTCACGCTTTAGTTGGGGCTTTAATGCCTGACTATGACCCTGTGCAAAAGATTAGCATTATTCCTCGTGGTCAAGCCGGTGGTTTAACTTGGTTTACTCCCAGTGAAGACCGCATGGACACTGGTTTATATAGCCGTGCTTATTTGGAAAATCAAATGGCTGTGGCTTTAGGTGGTCGTCTGGCTGAGGAAATCATTTTTGGTGAAGAGGAAGTTACCACTGGTGCTTCTAATGATTTACAGCAAGTGGCTAGAGTAGCTAAACAAATGATAACTCGGTTTGGCATGAGCGATCGCTTGGGTCCAGTAGCCCTGGGTCGTCAACAAGGAAATATGTTCCTGGGTCGAGATATTATGTCAGAACGTGACTTCTCAGAAGAAACCGCTGCTGCTATTGACGAAGAAGTTCGGAAGTTGGTAGATACTGCTTACAGTCGAGCTAAAGAAGTTTTAGTTGATAACCGCAAGGTATTAGATGAAATTGCTCAAATGCTGATTGAAAAAGAAACCGTAGACGCTGAGGAATTACAAGAAATTCTTGGTAATAACGATGTGAAAATGGCTGCCTTTGCGTAATTTTTCCTAAACCTTTAAAAAGGGTAATTCTAGTTTTTCTGGAATTACTCTTTTTAGTTTCTTGTGAACGTTAAAGATGCTAAAATTGATCATCAATACACTCAATTTATCAAAGCTAAATTCACCAAATCTAAAAAATTTTTTGTCAAAGTATAATCAAAAAGATTTAATACCTGAGTTTTACCATTTTTTGTAGTAATTGAAAAAACGAACTATGGAAAATAAAATCCAAAGTCCGTTTTCAAAGAGAGTCGGTAGTAAGCCGGGTTCTGTTCTCTTGCGAGGGCAGTTATCTATCTGGGATGCTTGTTACCAAACACCTCTAGCGGCTCTTTTGAAGCGGAACTGGTAAAAGACCAACCATAGTTCCTTGTGGCCTTGCTTCCAACCGGGGTTTACCGAGCCAACGCCTCTCGACGCTGCTGGTGCGCTCTTACCGCACCTTTGCACCCTTACCAATCAATAAATTGACTGGCGGTATCTTTCTGTGGCACTATCCTCACGATCACTCGCACTGGGCGTTATCCAGCAAGTTTGGTCTTTCGGAAGCCCGGACTTTCCTCAAACCAGTCTTCATGACTAATCTGCAACTGCCTACGCCTACTCTCTTCTTTATTTTACATTTGATTGCCTGAAAATCACCAGATTCAGATCCCCGACTTTTTCCAGAAGTTGAGGATATTCATAGATCACTTTTTATTCCAAGGTAAGGCATAGGTCCAAGGAAGCTTTTTAATAGTGAAAGGACAATTAATAATTGACACTGGAGGAACATTCATTCCTGGCGCAATACCGACTCTCATTTCCGAAATTCGCAGCACAATTTGTAATGAAAATTCTAAATCTTTTTTGCCATCTATGAAGTCTTTGTATAACTTCTTTTGTTTATCATTTTTCTTGATAGCAGCAACATTAATTAAGGGAGAAGCTGGTTTATATGTTCCTGATTCTTTGTCTCTTTGAAATACATCTTCTGCGGTGACATTTTCAGAAATTGTCTTTTTAGGAGCAATGATTGTCGGTACTTGAGGTATGGCTAAATCGCGGGTTACATCTGGAGATTTGCGAATCACGCGCCGAGATTGCTTGGTATGTTCAACGACGAAAGAACTATTATCCCAGTCAACATATATGGCAATACTATCTGATTTATTTTCAATACTCATTGATAACTCTTTGAGATCAGTTTCTACTTTATCCAAACCATAAGTACCTGTTTTAAAGGAAATACCCACAGTGTCTTGGAGATTTTGTTCTTTTAATTGATTATCAACAGCATCTTTTGGGAAATCTAGTTTTACTATATCGTCTATAGATTGAATCATGCGATTAAATGTCCAATAGACGGTTAGTATGTAAATCATCAAAATAATCAGATTTTGGTCACCACTTTGCATTTTTATAACCCTGATTTTCTACCCATTGGTAGATGGTAGCATAGTCTTAACTATGATTCGTCCGATTTTTTTGATTAATGTGATGAAGATTTTCACAGGTGTGACTCTCAATCATAAGAGTAAATCATCTTCATCCTATCAATCATAAAAATCATATTTCAAATTCTCTTGCAAAAGAAATACCCGCCAATTGCATTTCAATTACCAATACTCTTTGATAAATTACTTCTTGAAAACCACTACCCAATGTTTTATGCACAGTCATAGAACATCCAATGATTTTCGATGTCAGTTCCGAGTATTTATACTTTTCATTGATCATCTTTTCTTGACCCTAACTTACCCTACCTTACTTGATGATTGTCTAAACTATAATTATTTTGATTACTTTGATTCAATGATTACCATATTAAATCATCATTATCACCAAAATCACTACAAATCATAGTTTAGACAGATGCAGGGAAAAAAAAGCAGTTCATAAATTAACTCGCGTGTTCCCAGTCGCTGAGTGATTCAGACTGTTGATTTTTCGCTTTAGTTTTGCGGACTGGTACTTTAGGAGTCCCAATATCAACAGGAAGAAACGACTGTTTCTTTTTCGCAGACTTGGTTTCTTGTGTATTCTTCATGGCTATTTTCACTTGCTTAAAAGTTTCAACTATATTTACATTATCGAATTTGATTGATCAAATCCCGGATAAAAGATTGAGGTAATTATGTAAAATTCATCAATCCATAACATCCTATAATTTAGTAGGATCTGCTACAGAAAAACCTTGTTTTCTCCGTTGGATATTTCCCACCTCCACTTGAAAGTTTATTTGGTCGTGCATCTTACCAGTCCTGGCTTCTAGCTTCCAATTACCAGGGCGTAAATGCCAAAATATCCCATTGGTTGATTGTGTAGATAAATGTTGATCATTTAGCCACCAATCTATAGACTGATTTAATGTTGCACTAGCTTTAAATTCTAGTTTTTGCTGTCCTTCTTCAGATGGATGCAGCAGAAATAAATCCCCATTTTGAGGAGAGATAATTCGGAAATTATCAGGATTAGAATGCAATTGTGGCTGTTTTGCTAACCATTGATCATACACAGGTGATAAATGGAAATCCGTAGATTTTTCATAAGCAATTTTATCTTTTACAGAGAAATACTCCTGAACTACTGAAGTACAGCTAGGTGTAGGTTTTAACCCTGTGGTAGCACAGATTGGTAATTTTACCATGCCCTCTGGAGATGGGAAATCAGCCGGTGTTTGGTGTTCATGGAGATGTAACATGATTCTGTTCCACAAAGGTGCAGCCCCGGTAACACCGGAAACCTGACGCATGGGTTCACCGTTGAAATTACCCACCCAAGTAGCTACAGTATAATCACGGCTAAAGCCAACTGTCCAAGTATCACGATAATTTGAAGATGTGCCAGTTTTGACAGCGACGGCAAAGGGCAAATTTAACACTGAGTCTACACCAAAAGCTGTGGATCTGGCATAGCGATCGCTTAACATATCAATAATTAATTGCCAATTATTGGAAACTAACGATTGAAAATTGGTAATTGGGGAACTGTTTAATGTCGTAACTAATGGGATATTTTTCCCCATATTAGCCATAGTTAAATAAGCCTTAGCTAGTTCCCATAAATTCACTTCACCACTACCCAAAGTCAAGCCTAAACCGTAATATTCTGCACCTTGATTTAGATGGGAAAAACCTAACTCATGCAACCGATTTAAAAAAGTTGCTACACCCACTTTTTCTAATACCTTTACCGCAGGTACATTTAAAGAATTTGCCAAAGCAACTCTGACTCTCACTGGACCAAGAAAGCTATTAGTATAATCTGTAGGACTATATAATTTTGCTCCCGGAATTGCATAATGGGTAGCAACATCTGGCAAAATCGTATGAGGACTAATTACTCCCTTTTCTAAGGCTAATTCATACACAAATGGCTTTAAAGTAGAACCGGGCTGACGCAAAGCTTGAACTCCATCATTTCGTCCTAATTTCGCATCATTAAAATAATCAGGCGAACCAACATAACTTAAAACCTCCCCAGAGGAGTTGTCAATTATCACCGCTGCTGCATCATGGACATTATTAGCCTTTAAAGAGGAAATCACTTGTTGTACTTGTGCTTCCACAAATTGCTGTAAAGGGCGATTTATTGTCGTGCGGATAGGTGATGATTCTGAATTAGGTGTATTATTTGTTTTTGCTAACCAAAACAAAAAATGTGGTGCAGCAATAATTCCCTGTTGACGGGGTTTAAATATAACTTCTTCTTGAGATATTTGTTGCGCGTCTGCATCAGAAATATATTTTTCCTGAACCATTCTGTTTAAAACATATTTCTGTCGTTGCTGTAATCTTTCTCGATATTGATAAGGATGAAAATAAGTGGGATTATTAGGAATTGCTGCTAATATAGCAGCTTGGGCTAAGTTTAAATCACTTGCAGGAATAGAAAAGTAAATTCTCGCGGCGGCTTCCACACCGTAAATATTTCCCCCCATTGGGAGACGATTAATATAAGCAGCTAAAATTTCATCTTTACTCATTCCCGCAGCTAATCGCCAAGATAACCAAACCTCTTTTAATTTTGCGGTAAATGTTCGGGGTGAATTATCCAACATTCTCGCCAATTGCATGGTAATTGTGGAAGCACCGGAAACAATTTTCCTATTCTCAATTGCTACTTTTATCGCTCGAAAAATCGCTTTTAAATCTAAGGCCCCATGTTGATAAAAACTACCATCTTCGGCGGCTAATATTGCTTTGATGAATTGGGGTGAAACTTGATTTAATTTGACAACTGATGTATTTTCTTGATCCGTAGTTAATACAGTTCCTAATGGTAAATTGTTACGATCTGTAAACTCTATTGCTAATTGATGCTGGGCAATATCTATACTATGAATAGGGGCAAAATAAGGACATAATCGGATTAATAAACAGATTAAAATGCAAGAGGCAATAATTTTATTCAGTTTGTAGTTTCGCTTTATCTGCAATTTATATGGTTTTATCTCACGCAGACACGCTAAGATGCGGAGAGTAAGAGTTTTGAGGAAATGAGTTAGTGAATTCATAATAATGTTAAGAATTGTATGCTTTTTGGGAAATAGTTACGTTACATTAGTTATCTATATATCATTCCTGTTTTTTAATCGAACCACAGAGGCACAGAGAACACAGAGGAAGAGAGTTGTTTACATTTTATTTAGGATTGGTTTATTCACTGTAGCTAGTTGCTGTTGATATTTTTTGCATTTATTTAATATGATGATTAGAAAAATCTTTAAGTTCCTGGTTATTTTCACTCTCGCATTCGGAATGACTGGTTGTAATTTTATGACTATTCAACCAGGTAAGGAAAAGTTACCACCTGTTGAGTCATTAATCACACCAAAGTTACCAGATTGGATAGAACAAATTAGTCCTTTAGGAGATGCAAAATCTACCAGTCAAATTCGGATTCGCTTTCAGGAAGCTTTAATTCCTGTTGAAAGTCTTGATAGTCCCCAACAGCAAAGTTTATTAACTAAATTTGCAATTTGGCCTCCTTTACCGGGACAATTTCGCTTTTTAACTCCGCGTATGGTGGGTTTTCAAGCTGATAAAGCTATACCGAAAGCGACGCGAGTTAAGGTTACTCTTAAAGCGGGTTTAGCAGATTTAAAAAATCATCGTTTAAGTCAAGATTTGGCTTGGACTTTTAATACTGAACCGTTGCAAGTTACTAATTTACCAGGAGTTAACCCCATTGAAAAAGCCCCAATTGAACCAGTTGATTTACAACCAAAGTTGCAATTTACCTCTAATTTAGAATTAGATTTGGATTCTGTGCAAAAGCATTTACAGTTAATTCCTGAAGGTAAAACCCAAGGTGTGGGTTTTAAGGTGGAATTAGCTAAAAATGAAACACCAGAAAATTTAGATCCTTTAGAAAAATTTGATCCTTCAGCTAAGAATTGGGTTTATGATCTTACTCCTGTCCAAAACCTAGAAAAAGCCACAGCTTACCGCTTAAAATTTTCTTCGGGTATTCTTCCTGCTAATGGTAATTTACCTAGTCAGAAAGAATTTGTTAGTAAATTAGCGACGTATTCACCTTTAGGATTTATGGGAATTAAACCCTATGGAGAACCAGATGCAAGTGGAACTTATGGGAGATTTATTAAAGGTAGTCCTCAGTTAGAATTTAATAACATTTTATTAGCAGATTCCGTTAAGAACAATATTAAAATTAAGCCAGCACCGAAAAATATTGATAGTCTATTGCAAATTTCCGAAGCAGATAGAATTGTCAGCATTAATCCCTATGCTTTAGAACCAGCTACTACTTATACAATTAATATTGACAGAAATCTTAAAGATAAATTTGGACAAACTTTAGGTAAATCAGTAACTATTAAATATGATACTGGTGATGTGGCTGGAAATATTTCCGCCCCTTCAGATTTGAATATTTTCCCGACAGATAAGGATTTACAAATTAATATTGATACTATTAATTTACCAGAATCCAAATATCAAGCTGCTTATCGCATTGTTAAACCTACAGATTTGGTTTATACAAATAGTGCTAATGATTTATTACCCGAACCTGCTAAATGGCAAGATTTTAAAATTAGCAGCAAGAAAAATCAATCCCTAACTATCAATGTTCCTCTGAAGGAAAAATTAGGTAATCGTCAGGGAATGTTAGCTTATGGAGTGCAAGCAAGAACTCATCAATATCAAGAAGATGGTAAACAATTGTGGAAAGAACCAACAACTTATGGCATGGTACAATTAACCAATTTAGGACTATTTTCTCAATGGTTTCCAGAATCGGGTTTAATTCGGGTTCATCATCTGAGTGATGGTTCACCAGTTAAAGCAGCAAATATTCAAATTTATCAATCAAAATTAGCGGATAAATCTCGTCCTCAACCTGTACCCTGTGCAACTGGAAAAACTGATGATAAGGGAATTTTAATTATTGAGAATAATCAATTAACACAATGTTATCCCAAATTGCCATCTAGTTTACCACAATTATTAGTAGTTGCTAGTGAAAATCAAGACTGGGCATTTGCCAGAACGGAAGAATATACTGGTGCTTATGGTTATGGAATTGATGCTGGTTGGGAAGCTGAGAAGCCAGAATCAAGAGGGGTTATCTTTTCTGATAGACAGTTATATCAACCTGGAGAAAAAGCTGTCTTTACTGCTTTTGCAGATTATTTAGAAAATGGGAAAATCCAGGAAGATAAAAATTCCGTTTATCAAGTAACTTTAGTCAATACTAATGGCAAGAATACAGATTTAGGCACAAAAACCACTAATGAATTTAGTACATTTTCTTTAGAGTTACCAATTCCTAAAAATCAGCCTTTAGGATTTTATACTATCAAAGCTAAAGGTAACAAGGGACAAGAAATTTCTGGAGAGTTTCGGGTAGCGGAATTTAAACCTCCCAATTTTAAAGTTGATTTACAGCTAAATAAAGAATTTGCAGTAATTGATGACAAAATTGATGTGCAAGTAGGAAGTAATTATTTATTTGGTTCCCCAGTGGAAGGAGGAGAAGCTAAATATTTTGTTACTCGTCAACAGACTAATTTTATCCCTAAAGGTTGGGAAGAATTTAGTTTTGGGAGACAATGGTTTTGGCCAGAAGAAAGTCCGAATGTTCCTAATGATGTCTTACAAACTAACACTAAATTAGATCCTAATGGGAAAAGTAATCAAACTGTAACTGTAGCTAAAGATTTACCCTACCCCATGACTTATCGGGTAGATGTGCAAATTAGTGATGTTTCTAATTTATCAGTTGCTAATTCCCAAACTTTTACCGCTTTACCTAATAATAGACTGATTGGTTTAAAAAGTAATTTTGTCGCTGACGCTGGTAAGGATTTTCCTGTAGAGTTTATTGTTACGGACGCAACGGGAAAACCTCTAGAAAATCAAAGAATACATCTGGAATTACAACAGATGAAATATAGCAGCGTTACCAAAATTGTTGAAGGTAGTAAAACTCCACAAAATCAAGTTGAATATCAAACTGTTGGGAAAACAGATATTACATCTAGGAATACTCCCCAAACAGTCAATTTCAAACCTAATGTATCAGGTTCGTATCGCATTCGCGCTAATTTTAGTGATAGTAAAGACGAGATTACAGCCACAGACTTACAAATTTGGGTGACAGGAAAAAATCAAGTATTTTGGGGTGAAGAAGAAAAAGATAGATTATCAGTAAAATTAAATAAAAAAGAGTTTAAACCTGGAGATACAGCGACAGCTTTAATTCAATCTCCCTACCCAGAAGGAGAATTATATTTTGCGGTGATTAAAGATAAACCTCTCTATCAACAAGTAGTTAAAATTAAAGGAGGTGCGCCCCAAATTCAGTTTACAATTACCCCAGAAATGTTACCTAATGCAGCAGTAGAAGCGGTATTAGTCAGACAAGGTAAACCACTCAATCAAATAGAACCAGGAAGTTTAGAGAATTTAGCCAAAATTGGGTTTGCAGCTTTTAAAGTTAACCTAGAAGATAAATATTTAAAGGTACAAGTTAACCCAGTTGAAAAATCTTTAGAACCTGGAAAAGAAGCAACCTTAGAACTGGAATTAAAAGATAGTCAAGGAACTCCCACCAAAGGACAATTTACTGTCATGGTTGTGAATGAAGCGGTGTTACAATTAACTGGTTATCGTCCGCCAAATTTGGTAGATACTGTTTATGCAGAACAACCAATTTCTACCCGATTTAGTGATAATCGTCGTGATGTTAAATTAGCACCATTACCGCAAATTTTACCGAAAGGTTGGGGTTATGGTGGTGGTTTATCTAATGGTTTAGCAAATACTCGGATTCGTGAAGATTTTCAAGCTTTAGCTTATTACAATGGTGCGGTAATTAGTGATGAAAATGGTAAGGCAAAAATCAGCTTTAAATTACCCGATAATCTAACAACTTGGCGGATAATGGTAGTAGCTACAGATGGAAATTTGCGGTTTGGGAATCGTGACGCAACATTTATCACCACAAAGCCACTCATAACTAATGCGATTTTACCACAATTTGCCCGCACAGGCGATCGCATTTTGGCAGGTTTATCAGTCACCAACACCACCACAAACACTGGAAATTTGACTATTAACGGTGAACTTAGCGGTTCTCTCAACTTCGCGGAAAATAACCCCAAAACCACCACATTACAACCAAAAGCCGAATCAGTAACCCAGGCTTATCGTTTCCCCATGATAGCGGGAAATGTGGGAGAAGGGAAAATGACATTTACCACACAGCTAAATAATATCGCTGATGCTTTTACTGTCCCGTTGGAAATTAAACCTTTAGAAATTACCGAACAAGTTGTCGAAACTGGTGTGAGTGAAAGACAGGTAAAAATTCCCTTGAATATTGATAAAAATACCTTCCGCGAAGTTGGAGGTTTAGATATTCAATTAGCTAGTACCTTAATTCCCGCAATTAAAGCACCTGCAAAACAAGTTTTAGAAAATAATGATTTACCATTTGCAGAACCAGCCGCAAGTCAATTATTAATTGCTGCAAATTTGCAAACCCTCACCCAAAAATATAATCAGACATTTACAGAATTTAATCCTCAACAACAAGCCAAAATAGCAATAGCACAATTACAAAAACTGCAAATAGCAGATGGTGGTTTTGCAGCATTTCCAGGACAAGAAAAATCCGATCCTCTGGTTTCTGCTTATGCTGGAGAATCTTTAGTTATAGCTAATCAAAGTTTTCCTGGTTTGGTTGATAGTAAAATCATCTCTAATCTGAAAACCTATCTCCAAAATATTCTCGCTAACCCTGGACAATATGACTTTTGTAAACAGAAACTTTGTAAATCTCAATTACAACTAAATTCCTTAATTGCCTTAGCACAATTAGGAGATAAACGCAATAGTTTCTTATCAGATATTTATCAACAACGTGATAATTTTGATCTAGTTACTCAAATCAAATTAGCCAGATATCTATATCAATTTCCTGAATGGCAAAATCAAGCCCAAATCATGCGGTTGGAGTTCCAAAAGAATATCTATGAAACTGGACGTACCGCAGTTGTGAATTTACCCAAAACTTGGAGTTGGATGAGTTCAAACACTGTCACCCAAGCCCAAGCTTTACGGTTATTTATTGACCAAAAAACCAACCCAGAAATTATTGATAAATTACTGCAAAGTCTGCTAAATTTACGCAGAGAAGGGACATGGGAATCTAGTTATAATAACGCCCAAGCCCTGTCAGCTTTAGTTGCATATAGCCAACTTCAACCCACACCACCTAATTTTATGACTACGGTAAAATTAGGAAATCAGAAATTAGGAGAAACCCGTTTTAATGGTTATCAAAATCCTAACTTACAAATAAATATTCCTATGAATCAATTACCTCAAGGTAAACGTGATTTATGGTTACAAAAATCTGGAAGAGGTAAATTACATTATTTAGTGGCTTACAAATATCGTTTACAAGGAAATCAACCAGGAAGATTTAACGGTTTACGAGTAACGCGAGAAATTAGCAAAGTCAATGAAGAGAAAGTTATCCAAAAAACCGGAATGTATGCTTTTGATAAAACTTTAACCTTACAACCTGGACAAGTCTTTGATATTGGTTTAGAAATAATTACAGATCATCCTGTAGATCATGTAGTCATTAAAGACCCATTACCCGCAGGTTTTGAAGCTGTAGATGATAGTTTTCAAACAGCGACACCAGCATTACAAGCAAAAGCCGATAATTGGCAATTAGGATATAAAACTATCTATAAAGATCGGATAATTTCCTATGCAAATCATCTCGAACCAGGAGTTTACAGTTTACATTATTTAGTCCGTTCCGTGACTCCAGGAACATTCATTTGGCCTGGTGCGGAAGCACATCTTCAATATGCACCAGAAGAGTTTGGCAGGAGTGCAGATTCTACTTTGGTATTGGAGGAAAGGAAGTGAGAATTTTATTCAAAATTCTTATAACTATTTAGATAATGTAGCAACATCAATAAGACCTTTACACGCTGGGTATTTTAATGTAGAAATTACATTTTCATGGTCTGTCTCGGTTTTCAATTGCCATTTTCCAGAAGTTTCTGCAAGCATGGTAATTTCCCCTGCACATAATTGCTGTTTTGCTAAACCTGATTTACTCATATTTGAAAGATCGCTTGCTGAGTGAACACAGGTTCGAGTAACTTCTGTACAAACAAATTGTTTCAACTGTTTAGAATTATCATTTTGTAGGTTTATCAATAAATTAAACAATTCTGGGACAACGTGGCCATATCTATTCGTGCTACCTACAGATAAAACTGCTATTTCTGCATTAATTGTTTCGAGCAATTTCTGAAGGTCATCACCATTTTTAGGCCATGCTCCATGATGAGGAATTTTAACAAGATTAGCAATAAATTCATTTGGGTTTGCAATTGATAAATCTGCACACTCTTTTAAACCTGCACCTTCAATATCTGCTAAAAATAATGCTGTAAAATCACCATAATTAACACGCAAGACAACCGATATTTCATTATCCTTACCACCAGTGTTAGCTAAGTGATCCTGAGCATATAAAAGCCCTGGATGTAAAGCATGAATTTCTAAAGAATCTTGAGAATATGGATTTGATCCGCGAGTAACTTCTATAAAATTGATAATATTATTTTTTTCCCAATATCTGAGACGCAGTAAAGCATCTTTAAGTAATTCATTTCCTTTGCCGTCAGCAACTTTTTTCTTCGCTTGTTGATATACCTGATAAGGTAGACAAATACTTCCTACTTTTCCACTTTTTAACCAGTTGTCTAAAAAAGTAACTAAATCTTCAAGTGATGGAAAATGATCACGATGTTCATGAGTAATATATATTCTGCTGATATTAGTTTCTCTCTTATTTTGAAACCACTTTAGTAATAAAGGTATTTTATGCAGGTCAATTACAACGGCTGAACCACCATCAGGATAGATAATTATGCTATCAGCATTGCCAACTGGTAAAAAAACAAATTCACAGGTCATATTTACTTTTACTCCTCTATCCCTAATTCTTTTCTTAGCTCATCGTCAGTTAGATAAGGACGAGGAGTATGGCGAAATTGTCTGATAGCCCAAGGACGTTGGGTAAGTTCTTCAAATGTTTCCACATCCTGACTTAGTTCAGCTTTAAAAACTGTACCATCCAGCGCCCAACCAGGTATTTCTGGTAAAATCGGTAGCCAGTCTTCTCTGTGATCATCTAACAAACCACTCAAATATAAGCGAATTTGGCTATTATCTTGAGAAACTTCTAAAACTTGACCACGCACTGTAAATGTAGGCTTTGTTTGTTCTGATTTCCATAATTCTAATTCCGGTGGTTCTCCAGTCCGTTTAATTTCTATCCAATGAGGATTACCATAAGATTCTTCTACAATTTTATTTAATTGAATCCGTAATTTATCTGGGTGAGGAATTTCCAGACGTTGTTGATCTCTCTCAATAATTTGACTGGTAATTTTAATTATTCGCGGATCTATTTTCTGAGGTAAGATAAGTTTACATAACTCATCACTTGTTATTTCATGTGTTTTGCGACCAATTAGAGATAGTGAATTTGCGATTTGAGATGATAAAATGCCTAACAGCCATAATCTTTGATCTTCATAAGTTAGCTGATTCCATTCTTGTACAAATTTTTGATTATCAGGTAGTTGAGGGGATTTTCCAGCTTGTTGTGCAGGAAGAACACAAAATATATTATTGTCAGGACAAAGACCTGTAGTATCTAATTGAGCAGCGAGAGGATATAACGAACCTCGATTTACTTTACGACCTACAAGAACTTTTGGTAAGTCAAAAAGTAGTTCGTATTTTAATCTGGCACTTGAAAGATATTGTTTTCCATACCTAATCCAGCGTTCTTCTTCGCTAACTCTGTTTGGATCTGACCAAAGCCGATTTATATCCCGCCACTTCATACGCCAGTTTCTCTTACATTGAGTATTTGGTGGACATTGACTAACTGGTTTGTAGTTTTTACTAGGAGTTACTCCATTAAAAACAAAAAACAGATTTCCTAATGCTATGGTTGCAACATTAATATCTATTGATGGGGTTGTCAGTGATTCCCAATTTTCAGAATCAGAATTTAATTGCGATATCCATGTTGTACCAAGGAAACCACCATCACGACATTCGGGAATACTAACTTGAGAAAAAATTGCTTTTCCAGCTAGAGGAATTTTTATTTTTGGTTTACCTACACTTCCTAAAATTACACATACATCTTGTTTAGCATGAATACCAATATTCCCTGCTGGAAGTTGCCAAACTTCAAAAATTTGGCAATTATCAGTTAATAACCTACGTGCATTAGGTATGCCATGAGTTGTATTAGTTAAAAAAGATTGAGGTAAAATAAAGGCAAATTGAGAACCATGTTCTAACCAACTTAATGCTTTTTCTATAAATCTTGCTGCCCGTTGAGTATTACCATCTTCTGCAAAAGGAGGATTAGCAACAATCACTCGTGGCTTAATACCCATATTTTGTTGATTTAATAACTCATAATCTTGATGAGTGAAGTTATTAGGAAAAGGAAATGGAATATCTTGACCTAGTGATTCTTTTGCTAGGGTATATCGTAATTGTGTTACTAAATCCGCATATTGATCTAAATCATTACCAACTACATGATTCGCAAGATAAGATTTTCTAGCTTCTAAGTTTTCAGGAATATCAAACATTCCTGCTAGACGTGATGTAGCAGCTAATAGCAAACTACCTGAACCAGCAGCCGGATCAAAAATTATTCGTTCTTCTGGACGTAACCTTTCTAAAGGTAATAATTCCAGCATTTTTTCAGCGATCGCTATTGGAGTATAATGTCGCTGTAAATCAGTCCATTGTCCACCTTCAATATCACTAGGTAATTCTTTAATAGCTCGTTCATACAGCAATCCCACATCTCGATGATCTACCAGTGCAAAACTAACTCGATTACCTAAGTTAGCTCCTAAATGCTGTAATATTCTGTCGCTAAGATGAGGAATTGATTCCTCAAGGGCTTTTTTGAAAAAACCATTAGCACGAGGTACTGTCAGATTCAGTAAAAGACGAGGATCATCAGTAGGAATGCGTGATTCAGAACAAAAAAAGCCTTTGTCTTCTAAAATTCTTGCTGCTAAAAATGCGATCGCTACACGAATTCCATGACCTGCTATTTCGTGACGAGAAGATATTTTACTTTTTGAATTTCTCCTTTTAGGAATACCAATTTCTGTAAGCACCTCTTGAATTGCTGTTTGAAATGCTTGATCTAATTCGGCTCTTTGTCGCAGAAGAAAAGAAAAACTCCGTTCAGAAACAGGTTCTTCAATATCTGCTAATGTTAGCTGACCAGTACGAAATTCTGCCAGTGCTTTTGGTTTAAATAAGTGGCTATCTGGTCTAGTTAGTTCTAAATATAGAGAGTCACGATCTACAATTCGTTCTTCTAATTTGCCCGATGGAGTGTAATATTGAAGTATATAAATTTCATCTGAGACTAACAACCCTGCGCGAACAGGCCAATAACGTAATCTCTGTTTCCATGCGTTTATTTCTGATTCATGAACAGATTGAACCATGAAGGACAAGTTATTAGAATTTGGACGAAGACCGTAATCTGTCCATAGAGCATCTACAGGTATGGGTTGCTCATTGCTGTTCGGTGACGGGATACGCACATGACGGTGTGGTTCTATGCCCCACACCCGATGAGCGATTTCAATTACATTATCCAGTCCGCCTACAGCCATTTCAAAGTTATGTTGATTAAGTAAAGAATTATCTGGTTGTTATGTTGCTACTTTGTTTGCAAAGGAAAACAACCTTTCACTACTATAGTGGAATTGCTCAAAAAAAGCGATACCTTTTGTATTCGTGTAGCGTTTTCAGGAGAGGGAAGTTATCAGTCTAAGCTATTCAGTATTAAAGATGATAGTTGTAGTGATCAAGATTAGTAGTATAAATAATGAAAGAAGTTATGAAAAAAATAAGGGATCAGCCAAAATTTTCCTATATTTTGACCATCCCTTCAGTCTAGCTATTTTATTAGATTTTATTTTCGTTTCTTTACCTACTGAACAAAAACCTTATTGTACAATCTGATTCCGACAATATTCTTGCGTCGGTGTCACAGAAACAACTTCCACTTCTACAGGTTTTTCTGGAGTGGGGTTAATAATAAATTCACTTGGTCCTTGATGGGGTTTTTGAGAATTTCCCCAATCGTAGGTGTAACCTAAACCAGTCCAAGGATAATATTCTTGTTTAGCATTGCTATAGGAATTGGTATATATTGCCTTAACAACAGGACTACTATCAGGAACGGGTAAAGGTAAAAGATTACAAGCAGAATCGTCAATTTCTCCATCAATACATGGTCTCATCAAATCTTCTGCTTTTACCCACATTTCCACAAAATGGGTTTTGGTGGAATATTTATTTAAGATTAATCCCAAATACTGCTGTAACCGCAATGAGAGTTCAACATTATCAGGAATATTGCTATCAATTGCTTGATATTTTTGACAAAATTCTTTTACTTGTGGTACTGCGGTAAACCAAGTTTGATAAGGTAGTAATTTCTTTGCACCTATTGGCCAATCTGTATTTGGGTTACTTGTGTATTTCCAAGTTGACATCAAATATTCTACTTTGCCATTATTTGATCTCGATTTTACTTGGGGATTATTTGGAGATAAAGCCCAAAGATTATTAACTACTTCATCTGCTAATGGTTGTTTGGCATCTTCAATACTATCTGCTAATGTTTTGGTGAGAACATTATAAGTTTCTGGTTGATATTGCAATAGATAGTCATAGACATTTTGGGTTACTTCTAATTGGGCTAATTCTGCTTTGAGGATTGGAGTATTGTTGTTAGTAATTCCTGCTGCTAATACTCTATTTTGCCACCCGAAAACTAAAAAGGCACAACAAAGTAAGCCTACAAATAATTTCTGCTGCCAATTTCTCATGATTAATCACTTGGTACTTGGAGTTTTGTATCAAAACAGATTCTACATGAAGATACTATCAGTTTTGTAGTAAGAATTGTTAATAAATAATTAAAAATACTGAATTACGTATTATAAATATAGAACTAATATTTGATTTTAAAAAAGATACGTAGGTTGTGTTAGCGACAGTATAACGCGCCATGATCAATGAAAAAGACGGAAATTGGCAATGAACAATAACCAATCAATTAGACGCTTACCCAATCAACGTTGGCAAATTGCAGCAACAAATCCCGAAGCCAGTTTAACATTAGCAAATTTAATGAATATTTCCCCCATTATTAGCCAATTGTTAATTAATCGGGGGATGATAAACCCAGAAGATGCAAAAATATTTTTAGATCCTGAATCTTTAAATTTACCTTCTCCTTTGGAGGAATTTCCTGATTTAGCTGCAAGTGTGGAATTATTGGAAATGGCGATCGCCAATCAAGATAAAATAGCTATCTGTGGCGACTATGATGCAGATGGTATGACTAGCACTGCCTTACTACTCCGCAGTTTACGCGCGTTAGGTGCTGATGTTGATTATGCTATCCCCAGTCGAATGCACGATGGTTATGGCATTAATAACCGGATTGTCCAAGAATTTCATGATGAAGGTGTCCAACTAATTCTCACTGTAGATAACGGAATTTCTGCCGTTGAACCAATTACCAAAGCCAGAGAATTGGGTTTACAAGTTATTATCACAGATCATCATGATATTCCCCAAATATTACCTCCAGCCAATGCAATTCTGAACCCGAAACTAATCGCTGAATCCTCTCCCTATCGAAGTGTAGCTGGTGTCGGTGTGGCTTATATTTTAGCCGTTTGTTTAGCACAGCAATTAGGAGAGTTGAAAGGTTTAGTGCAGCCCCTTTTAGCCCTATTTACATTAGGAACTATTGCCGATTTAGCCCCTTTAACTGGTGTGAATCGTCGCTGGGTCAAAAGAGGTTTAAATATATTACCAAAATCTACTTTACCAGGGATACAAGCATTAATTCAAATTGCCGGAGTTCAAGCCAGCGAAGGAGAAAAAAACCAAACTTCTAAATCTTTAAAACCGGAAGATATTGGTTTTCGATTGGGACCAAGAATTAATGCTATCGGCAGAATTGGTGATCCCCAAATTGTTATTGATTTACTCACAACCGATGATTTTAGTATTGCCCTAGCCAAAGCTATCCAGTGTGAACAAACTAATGCTCAACGTCAACAAATGTGCGAAGAAATTGAACAAGAAGCCATTGCTATTGTTGAAAATTTATATGTAAACTCTTTACAAAAAGACCGGGTATTAGTTGTTATCAAAGATAATTGGCATCATGGTGTGATTGGGATTGTGGCTTCCCGTTTATTAGAACGTTATGGTGTTCCCGTCTTTATTGGAACTTACGAAAATGACAGCATCATTCGGGGTTCAGCGCGGGGAATTCCTGAATTTCATGTATTTGCAGCTTTAGATACTTGTCGAGATTTATTAGGTAAATTTGGAGGACACAAAGCTGCGGGAGGATTTTCTTTACCAGCAGAGAATTTACCAGAATTTCGGTTGCGGTTATCTGCATTTGCAAATCAGTGTTTAGAACCTCAACACCTAAAACCGCTGTTGAAAATAGATACTCAAGTTAATGTTCACGAAATTAATCAGGATCTTTTCCAACAGTTAAATATTCTCCACCCTTGCGGTATTGATAACTCAGATCCAATTTTTTGGACTCCTAATGTTCAAATAATTGAACAGAAAATAGTTGGTAAAGGTCACATTAAATTAACTGTATCCCAAACAATAGACAATCAGCGTCAAGAACTTAAAGGTATAGCATGGCGTTGGGGTGACTATTTTCCCTTACCATCAAGATTGGATATTGCTTACAAACTACGAGAAAATAACTTTAATGGTAAAACTACCATTGAAATGGAGTTAATCGGTGCAAAACTCCCAAATCACGTTCTTGAACTTTTCACTAATTCATCAAAATCATCACGCGCTAGTTTTGAATATAAACAGCGTCAATATACCTGTGGAATCTATGAAAATGGGATGAGTAGGGAATTAAGAGTCAAAAATTCTGAAGGTAAGGTTTTAGTCATGCGACCAGAAGATAAATTTGGTCTGTTAGGTTTCAACCGCGACAATGCAGAGCAGGTAAATCTATCTCAACCTGTCTATGAAGGAATTATTCAAACTGCAATTCAGGCTTTGTCTACATCTGTGATAAATTGAAGATCATAAACTCTCTTAAACGGGTTATTCAAGATTTTATTGTCTTCAACGGGTAATTGGTGATTAGACAAAGCATTATCAATTACCAATTACCAATTACCAATTACCCAATTTACAGGTTGCCGTTGCGAAATGCTAGAAGGAAGATTACTATAGGCCCGGAAACCACGATTAGTCCTACGCAAGTTAATTGCAAGACGACTTCCCAATTGATGTTAGCTAAAATGTCCATTTTTCCTCCCAATGATTTTAATGGTTTAAAAAGATTTAATAATTCAATCGCAAAACCCGCAACTTATCATATCTGTTTAGGGGATATAAAATTTAATTTAGTTCACAAAATTATAGAAAAAGTCATAAAAAAGTAGAATATAGCAGGAGTCAGGAGTCAGGAGTCAGGTTTTATGATTGATATCCTCATCACCCTATACATGAGTATAACAGGAAGATTAAAAGGTTAAAAATATGGCTACTTGGCAATGTATATCTCAGTGTGGCGCTTGCTGTAACTTAACACCAGCAGATCGTCCAGATTTAGAAGAGTATCTTTCACCACCGGATTTAGAACTTTATCTTAGTATGGTCGGCGAGGGTGGATGGTGCGTAAATTATGATCATGGTACGCGGGAATGTAAAATCTACTCCACCCGTCCCCGGTTTTGTCGTGTGGTAGCAGAGACATTTGAAGAGATGTATGGAATTGAACCGGAAGATGTCAACGATTTTGCCATTGATTGCTGTCGTCAGCAAATTGAGGGGGTTTATGGCGATCGCAGTTTAGAACAAATCCGTTTTGATCAAGCCGTCGGGTTTTGATTTAATTCATATAATTATTCTCTCATTGTATTTTTAAGCGCAGTAATCAATGGGAGATTCACCTTGATGTACCTAAGTTTTGCTACTGCTTACAAAGTTTCTATGCGATCCCATATATCTAACAATAATTTCAAGCTAGATAAATGATTCATTGATTCACATCGCTTTTTTAACGCATCTAGATACTTTTTATCCGCTACAACTTTTGGATCTTTTTTACTGTAGGACAAACCAAATTCTGTGAGATATTCTTTGAGATAACGTTCATGAAATTTCGCTTTTGTCCTAAAAATATATCCAGGTGGAAAGGAGGACATTTCTTCAGGATCATTTACCAAAATATCGTAATATGCCTGAAACTCCGATAAAACTGGAGAACTTCCAATTGAACTGTATTCGTTAGGAATTTGGGCATTACCTAATGCCCATGTTTCAATACAGCAATGCTGAATTATTATATGAATTTCTGTTTTTGAGCTATCTATATTGTACCCTGATTTTAGATCATCAAGTTTAGATTTAACTTCATGAAAACGATCAATATAAGAATTTTCTTCTGAGTCAATACATATAAAAAAATGATTTATATTGCCGAATGTTTCTATATCAATTAGACAAGCTTCCAGTCGAGAAACTCCTGGATATTGCTTAGGCTTACTCACCATATTTGGATAACCATCACCTGCGATAATTCGACAAGTATTCATTGTCATATCTTCAGGTCTCACAACAAAAGTTAAGCTAGGAAATAAATGTTGTACCCATGCTTTATATACTTTTGGTTCTGTCTTTCCCCCCTCTACTAAAAATAAAAGATTCACTCAGAAACTTCCTCACTATCAAGTAAATTAACTAATTGAGTAAACTTATCCAAACTAGAAGCTGTGTTAAGTTCTGGAATATTTAAAGATTTTCTAACTCTGACTTTATTTCCAGATTTACTAACTATTTGCCAATTATCCCAAGGAATATTATTGATAATATATGGATGATGGCTAGTAAGTATAAACTGTATATCTGAGGATTTATCAAGGATAAAATCTGTTAGTTCAGCCATACAGTTAATCCCTAAACTATTTTCAAATTCATCAATTAAAATCACGGATTCTTCAAGAGCAGTAATTACTTCAACCAAAAAAATTAACGTACGAAACATACCGGATGAAATTTGCTCTTGAGGAATCCAGTCTTCTACACCGTTCTCTTGAATTTCAAAGAATAGCCGAGCATCACCATCTGAATTTCTCTTACTACCAACTCTGACATCTTTAACTTCTGGAAAAATATTAATATAATACTCTTTAATTTCATTAAAAAGATGTGGGAAAAATTTCTGCAAACAAAAAGCCTTTAGAACTGGTGGATTTCTAGTAGAATATTGGGTTTTATCGAAACGCTTTGAAAAATCTTTAGGTAACACCATAGGAGGTCTATCATTAGCGTCAACCATAAATGTATAATTCTGAGCAGTTTCAAAGTTAAATATTAATCGCTCAAATGCTTCACCTACTGGAACAATCAAATTTTCCTCTAAAAGAATGGCAATAGCACTTTCAGTTCTTTTAAATTTAGGCAAATCTTTGTTATTTAATTTTGAATTAGAAGGACTGAGGAGAAATATTTCTGTTTCTGAATCATCATTATATTGAACTAATTTTTCATAAACAATTTCAGTCTTGTCAAACTGACTTATATATCGAAACATTTCTTTGTTTTTGATTGAGGAACTTTTTAACTCCCACCTATAATTTTGTCCTAAATGAGAAAAATTGATACTCCATTCCAAATCATCTAAATTGTGATTTACACCTTTTGCAGTATCACAAATCAATTCAAGTGCCTTTAAAATTCTTGTCTTTCCAACTCCAGAACCACCGACAAGTAAATTTAGATCCTCAAATTTAACTTCCTCAATGTGCCAATTTTCTTTATGGTTACTGAATTTAAAACTCTGTATTTTCATACTTCTTACTTTTCTTAACAAGCAATTATATAGAGAATCTAAAAGAACTTCTGACATGAATATCTTCAATTCGCTCTATATCGGGTATTTTAGCACTCAAAGTTATGATCAGAGATTTTGTTTTAGATTACTTTTTAATATCATTAATTAAGCGCGTATTCTCATCAACAATCTTTATGTAAAAAATAAATATTGCTATTTGCTTGACATTGCCTCTTGACGAGTATAAGCAGAGCGATTAAGCAGTGGGTTTCAGCCATCATCCTTTTTCCGTCTGCGAGATTCATAGGATTCTCGAAAACGAGGTTCATCAGGCAATAGTTCCATCGCTTTGCTATAAGCTTGAAGAATCTCAGTTTCAGATGCCCGTAGTGAATTTAATGTTCTAGCCAAATCAAACCAACACCAAGCATTTCTGACTTTATCATCAGATAATTGAATTGCACGACGAAGTAATTCTATAGCTTCCCGATTTAATCGTCTTTTTGTGTGCATATCTCTGTTTATTTTCGAGAGATTAATTTTAGTTTGGGCATACTCCTGAAGAGACTTAGGATCATCCTTGATAAATTCATAATTATCGGCAAAAATTCTGTGAGCTTCCTGAAAACGCTTGGCACGTTTATATAAAATTGCCAACTCTACTGTATCACTAACTTGTATGGGTAAAGGAGCTTGTTCTAAAATTACTGAAGCTTCATTAAATTTTCTTTGATCTAAAAGAATTTTTGCTATAGCAGTGTAAGGCAAATGGCGATCCATAATAGTCAAGTCAGATTCAATATCCCTAAATAATTTCTCTGCGGCAATAAAATCTCCCGATGATGTTTTATATTCAATAATTTGAGCGATTAATGCTCCTGATTTGGGAACTTGACTCAGGGATGATTCTAAATTTAATATAGCTCTTTGTCGTTCACCTACAGCCCATAAATGAGAACTTTCTCTCAGGGCATGAATAACTATATATTGTGGATGTGCTGGTAATGTTACACGGAAGTAAGTTCGTGTTTCATCAAAATCAAAACTCGGATCTGGAGAACCATTTTCTGTCATCTTGCGGCGAATTTTAGGAATACCCGTGCCTCTAGCTTCTGCCAAATGTAAATCCTTTAAAAACTCTCCAATTCTCCGATTTCGATAAGGAACAGGAGGAATCATTACCCCTGGTTGAAAATGTCTCATTTCAATACCTGGTACTGGTCCAGGATAACTAATAATCTCTAAACGATCAGGATAAAGATAAACTTTTACTGGTTCTTGAATCCCTTCATAACTACGATGGTAAACTGCATTCACTAAAGCTTCTTCCATAGCTTCATAAGGAAAAGCAACAGTTCTATGAGCCGTTGACTGATTTGGAACTTTACGAACCATCGTTGTACTAAAGTTATTCAAATAATCCAAGGCTTGACGAAGCTGATGATGTAATGGTCCACGAAATATTTTTTCTTCTATTAAATTTCCTCCGGCATCATCACCAAATTGCACAATTTCAATTCTTGCACCAGGAAAATATTGTTCTGGATTATCAACAAAGAATAACAAAGCAACATTTCTTGGTACTTCATGACTATTAATTGGTGCAGTAATTCGCAGATTTCTATATAAATCCAATTCGGGAATTACATTACCTGGTGCAACTAACTCACTCTTGATATCTGATAAAAAATTTCTGACTAAGGTGGGAGAAATGACATCAATAGATACAGCAGAATTACGACGATCATCAAATGGCACTTTTGCCGCCATTTGCATTAATTGAGTTAATATATCACCTCTAGCTTCAACAGTTTCACTTCCTTGTCGGACATAATAGGATCTCTCGCCACTATTTAAGGTTTTCGGCGCTTGATATGGACGAACATCCCCGCCAGATACCCAAATTACTAATATCTGCTGATCTTGACATATTTCAGGAGAAATGACTGGCTGATATTCTGGATCAATTCGCTTGCAATTACCGCGAATCCATTTCTGAATTTCGTCTAAATTTTGTCCTTCTAGTCCATGAGGGGGAAGAATAGGCTGACCGTTTTTATCTTCGATGCCAATAATTATATATCCACCATTTAAGTTAAAAAAATCATTTGCAAAAGCACAAATACTATGTAATACACTTTCTGCTATCGGCTGTGACCAAGTTTTCTTAAATTCTATCTTTACAGACTCAACCGAGCGAGCGTGGATTAAATCGTCAAGATTAATAGGTAATGTGTTCATACTTATTCTAATTTTGGACACTGACACTACCAAGTTTAGTCATGGCACAACTTAATATTTGTTCTCTATCTTAAGTCTGTAGCGATTTGTTTGCAGCAGTGCTAGTTTCTTCCGGGACGCTTCCCGAAGGCTATCGCGCTGGAAGTGTTTACATCTAAATATTCTAACAAATCCGGTTGCAATTGATGACAACAATATGAGAAAATGAAAAGAATATGAAAACAACCTAGAGACAATATTAGCGCCTGTGAAACTTGATACTCCACCTGTCAGCATTTCCCACTTATCGGCAACTGAAAGCCAGTTACATCAGACTATAGTTAAGGATCATCCCCAACCGAAAGAATCTGTATTTATGGTCTTTGGGACGACCTTCATTACTATTTTTCTCGCGGAAATTGGTGATAAAACCCAACTTTCCACTTTATTAATGAGTGCAGAATCTCATGCCCCCTGGGTAGTTTTCTTGGGTTCAGCAGTAGCATTAATTACTACTAGCTTACTGGGAGTATTATTAGGTGGTTGGATATCCACAAAACTCAGCCCGAAAACCGTCGAGAAATCAGCCGGGGTGATGTTGCTGTTAATTTCCCTGATGCTGGTATGGGATGTGATCCAGGGTTAATACTTGTAAATATTGTGAATTAGGGAATTATGAACTGGCATCTTTTAGGACTAAGCTTTGTAACAGTGTTTTTATCAGAATTGGGTGATAAAAGTCAGTTAGCAGCGATCGCAATTTCTGGACAGGGACAATCTCGAAAAGCGATATTTTTTGGTACAGCGGGCGCTTTAGTATTAACAAGTCTCCTGGGCGCATTGGCTGGTGGTGCAGTGTCCCAATTTTTACCTACACGCATTTTAAAAGCGATCGCTGCCGTCGGTTTTGCCATCCTCGCCATCCGGTTATTATTACCCAAAAGTGACGAGGAATAATTCGAAAAGCCAAAAACTCTGAACTTTAAGCTTCCCGCCAACACCAATTTAAAAGCACACCTCCTCCGACCACCTTCAAGGCTTCCAACAGAAAATAACCGCTGTGCAATAAATTCATTGCTGGTGGCATTGCATCACGAGCGAGTAAGCTAAAATTAGCCCCCAGAGCGCACATTTGGGGAGTTAAGAAATAAGTGTCTAGGAATACGATTATTATCAGAAGTCCAGATAAAGCAATGCTACCCAAAGGCCAATTAGATTTAGTTTTGCTAATAGCTAACACAGCAGTTAAAACCACAGCAGCAGACAATAATTCTAGGCGATTGAAATTCCAAAAAACCACATAACCGGCCGTAGAAAAATTTGCTTCATTCATCATCCCAGCAACGGCAAGACTAGGCATAATTACCCAATCCAAAACCAGACTAGCACTAAGCCAAAAGCCCAAAGTCAATAGCATGGCTATTTGCCAAGTTGACCTTTTCAAATTGAGGTTAGAAATAGCGTTCATAAGAATAATTGCTTTGTTGTATTCTTAGAGTCTAACTAAAACAATGATTTTGACAACAAATATCAATTAACTGTTACAAACAAAAAAATAGAGTTATTAAAGCGGTTTCAGACGATTTTGTAAACAAGTTTGAAGTTTAATGAACAAATAATTCACAAATCTGCAAAACTTAATGTCTCTGCGTCCAGAAAATCCAATAGACATCTCCAAAAAAGAATCTAAAACCCTTAACCTGTCTAGACGAAAACCTAATTTCTGGAGATGTCTAATAATCTAAGTCACATCTGCGGAATGTGGGTTGATACTGATAACCTTCTGCCCCCTGCCTCTTAACTCCTCCTTTTTGTAACGAAAAGAGGAGTAGGGGTGTGTTGCCTGTCCAAAATATTAATTAAATATAAAACTATTGATTTTGTGACTTTGATTACAGTTTTTCCTGTCTGGTAACGCTTGAATGGGAAAATAACTTATTTTTTCCCAAAAAATAAACAAGACTATCTCAAGGATTACACTATAGGGATCACCGCTAATCCAGGAAAAGTTACATCTAAAGTAAATTTATATATCTGAGGCATGATGATAAAAAAAATTATCAAGTCTAAGATAATCACCAAAGATATCAACTTTTTTCCATTCACAATAATTAAACAGTTTTTTGCACTTTTTCTTAAAAGTTATTAAGTTCAGGGGTTTTAAAATGCAAGCATCACAAAAGATTCATTGCCCAAATTGCGGTAGTGCGGCTGAACGTCACTATATTGCTGATAGTCAAGTTACCCGAACACAATGTCCTAGTTGCGATTATTTGATGATCACTTGCACTCGCACGGGTAAGGTGATTGAGGCTTATGCACCAGGAATTTATGCTAGAAAATAGTTGACGATTTTCATGACAAATTACCTTTTTGTGGTTCTTAATTGTCCACAAGCAGCGTCGGCTTCTAAACCGCGAGAATAACGGACACTGACGGCGGTATTTTGTTGTTGAAGAACGTTGACAAAGGCCTCGATTCGGTCGCGGGTTGGTCTTTTATAATCTACTTCTTCTATGGGATTGTAGGGGATTAAGTTAACGTGACTTTGAAATCCTCGCAGACGTTTTGATAGTTCTAAGGCGTGTTCGGGTAGGTCGTTGACTCCAGCGAGAAGTATGTATTCAAAGGTAACTCTGCGTCCAGTTATTTCTACGTATTCTCGACATTCTGCGAGTAAGTCTTCTATGGGGTAGGGTTTAGCACTGGGAATGAGTTGTTCTCGTAATGCTTGGTTGGGTGCGTGGAGGCTGACAGCGAGGGTAATTTGCAGTTGGTGTGCGGCAACTTGCAAAATGCGATCGCGGATGCCTACAGTAGATAGTGTAAGCGATCGCGCCCCAATTCCCATATCTTGATTAATGGATTTAATTGCTAAAATCACATTTTCCGTATTCAACAATGGTTCACCCATACCCATGAATACGACGTTACTCACCCGTTCTTGAAAATCTCCTTGCACAGTCAGGACCTGATCAACAATTTCTGCACGGGTAAGATTACGCTTATAGCCACCTTTCCCAGTCCCACAGAAATCACAAGCCATTGGACAGCCGACTTGAGTAGAAACGCAGACTGTTAAGCGTTTATCGCTGGGAATACCCACTGTTTCCACAATTTCCCCGTCAGCCAATTTGAGGAGATATTTGACGGTATCATCGGGGGCAACAGAGCGGTAATGTAGAGAAGAACGACCTATGGGAATATCTGCCAGTTGCAAACGCCAATTTTTCGGAAATACAGAAATATCAGCGAGCGATCGCACACCCTTATTATAGATCCAATCATGCAATTGCTTACCCCGATAACCAGGTTGTCCCTGCTGCTGTACCCAAGCAGTTAACTCCGTCACGGAAGCACCTAGAAGGGGAGGGAGAAGTTCAGATTTACTGGAGTTAGGAGAATCTAGCTGAGATACAAACGGCGTAGCAGACATAAGAAATTACAAGTTGATGCTAATTTTCTATTCTACTATATTGTTTTTGTTTCGCGCAAAGGAAGAAATTATTTATCCATCTTCATCTGCGTTTATCTGCGGTCTATTATTCTATAAATATTTATGAAGAAACTTCCAAGGTAATAATAGTAACTTCTGGTGGACAAAATAACCGTCCGGGGAAATAAGTTCCTAAGCCTCGATTGACATACAATTGATTATTTCCCACTATATGTAAACCCTGTGACCATTGCCAGTGGCGTAATATAGAATGGGTTTTCCGTAAAAATGGTAATTTACGGAGAAGTTTTTTGGGGATTTTTTTGACTATTTTTGCATAGTAAATCATGGCGGGTCCCATTCTAGGAATTACAATTTGTCCTCCATGACTATGACCAGATAATTGTAAATCTACTCGCCATTTTTTCAGGATTTCGGCTGTATCTGGGTGATGAGATAAGACAATCCGAGGTATAGTCGAATCGAGTTGATTCATAATTGCTTCTGGATTAAATTCTCGTGAATAAAAATCCGCTAATCCCACTAAAGGTAATTTTTCTCCCACTGGATAAGCAATTTGATTCCAAAGTACATTAATCCCCACATTGGTTAAAGCATTTGTAATTTCTAATTTTGAATTGGGATAATAAATATCATGATTACCCAGGATAGCATAGACACCATAGCGACTTTCTAGATTTTTTAGTCGTGGTGCTAGTTGGTGAATTGGTTTAGCGATTGTGTTAACGTAGTCGCCAGTTAAAATAACTAAATCTGGTTTTGCGGTATTACTAACGGCAATTGCTTCTGTTAACATTTTTGTTGATAATAGACCATTATCATAGTGAAAATCTGACATTTGTACCAGCTTTAATCCTGCTAATGATAGAGGTAAGTTGGGGATTTTCACTGTCAATTTTTCTGTACTCAAAGCTCCAGTTAATAATTTGTGCATAATAATTCCGTAGTTTGGGTTAATGCCGGGAAACCCAACATTTTAAACCTTGGTTGGGTTGCTGTCGCTGAAACCAACCGACAATTATCAGAATATAATCGTATTTGTTTATACGTTAACAAAAGATTTTGATATTAACTGTATCCAAAGAGTAATATATTTGAATACTCACTCAGATCCCCGACTTCTTCAAGAAGTCGGGGATCTATGCTCTATCATTCTTTTATAGCTATTAGGAAACTAATCGCTCTTGTAGTTTGGATACCATTTCTGCACGAGTAGAAACGTCTAATTTACGGAACATCCTTTTCAAAGCTTGCTTGACAGAATTTTGAGTAATCCATAATTTAACGGCAATTTCTCCATTAGTTAAACCTTGAGCTACTAATCTGGCAATTTCTAATTCCCGCGCTGTCAGGGGACAATTACCAGCAGATGCGAAGGTTTTTGGTTTTGCTTGGAGTGTCGCCATTTTCGCTGATAAATGTAAACAAACTGCACTTAAATCAGCTAAATCATTACTATCAAAGGGCTGACTTCCGGGGTCACGAGCAAAATTTAAAGTCCCCACTAATTGACCATTACAAACTATGGGACCAGTCATTACGTGTTCGTGACGAGTGCAATAGTTTTTCCAGTCTTCTGGGGATAAAATTAATTGCTCATGGGTGGGGGCGTGACGTTCGACAACATAACGCCCAATGGGGTTAGCTTCTAAGCAGACAGCGGGAATTTCAGGAACTTCAATTTGAGTATCTAATTGGTCATCTAGGAGATCAATACCCCAATGTGCATCTACAAAATGGTCGCCAATGGTATCCATGAGAGCTAGTTTTAATTCTTGCTCATTTTGGACATTGGCGATCGCTTGGAAAATGGCGTGGAGAGTTTTAGCCATAAGTGTACCCATTTGGGGTCTATGCGAACCTCGATAATTACCTCTATGCTAATACCAGCAACGATAAAAAGCTATTTTAACTTGTAATCAGAGGAAAAGCACGATGACAGTTACTCAAATCTCAGCCCAAGAACTTTTTCAGGCTGCCTATCAAAACCGTTATACTTGGGATGAAAATTTCCCTGGCTATACCGCAGATATTACTTATAAGTATGATGGCCAAGTGATCACAGGTCAAGTGCGGATTGATGCCAATATGAAGGCAGAAGTTCTGAATGTGGAAGACGAAGCCGCGAAAAAAGCTATTCATGGACAAGCTTGGGAAATCGCCGTTCACCGTGTCCGTCGCGCTTTTGAACAAACTCACGGCGCAAATACTTTTAGATATGGTAGCACGGAAGCAAACGGCGCAGTAGAAATTTTCGTTGGTGGAAAGTCGGAAGGAGATAAGTACAAAGTGCGTAACAATGAAGTTTGCCACGTTCACCGTTTAATTCACGGTACTTTTGTGACTATTGACACTTTCAGCAGTCACGACACTGGAGAAGGATATCTTTCTCACACATACAATTCTGTTTATCATGACCCGGAAACCGGCGCTCAAAAGGGCGGTAAAAGCGATTTTACTGATGAATATGAAAAGGTAGGAAATTACTACATTCTCAACCGTCGGGAAATTCGCACGGAAATCGCAGAACGTATTTCCATTCAAGATTTCATCTTTTCTAACATTGAGTTGTTAGGTTAGGTTTTTGAGTAGTCTTTGACAATCTCATTTTTAAGTCTCTATCTTGAACCCACAATGATTACATACACGGGTTCTAGTTGATAGGGACTTTTTGATTTTTTTGTCTGATAGCGAAGCGTGGCGCAAGCCATATCAGGATTTCCAGGATTAAAGGATTTACAGGATGAAAAATACTGTAAAATATGTGATAACGAAAGGCAAATCGTTATGAATGCAAAAGATTTGAACAATATCTCACGGACTAATTGGCAAGCTTTAGATTCAATGTCAGATGAGGATATTGACTATTCTGATATTCCTCCATTGACTGATGAGTTTTTTGAAAAAGCAACTCTGCGAATTCCCGCAGCACAAGTAAAGAATGTTATTCAACTAGAACCTGATGTAATAGCTTGGTTTAAAGCTGAAAACAAAGACTATCAAACAGCTATTAATGAGATTTTACGCCGTCATATTGAAAGTAGTGTTAATAAACAATCTGCTTGATCAATTATAGTGTTGGTGAGGGGGAGCGATCGCCATGCCTAAAATTGTTTACAATCAAATAATAATTAATGGTAATATAGCGGTTATTGGTTGAGTGAAATACAAGAACCCCACCCCCAACCCC
>NZ_JADEVZ010000151.1 GCF_015207875.1 Dolichospermum sp. LEGE 00240 | reverse complement strand
CGATTAGTCAGAGACTACGAGTTACTACCTGAAACATCAGAGACTTTTATCTATCTAGCTATGATCCGTATCATGATCAGGCGATTGGCATAAATTTTGACTCCTCAAAACTTTTCAAACATCCTCTCAGAAACCAAACTCGGAAATCTTCTTTAATGTCAGCCGATTTCCCCCCAGAAACACATAAACTTGTGATCAACGGTGGGGCGCACGCATCCAATAACGTTGATTTTCAAGAGTTTATGATTGTCCCTATCGGTGCGCCTTCTTTCAAAGAAGCTTTGCGTTGGGGTGCGGAAGTATTTGCGACTCTCAGCAAAGTGTTAGATGATAAAGGTTTGCTGACAGGTGTGGGTGATGAAAGTGGTTTTTGTTAAGCTAAAGTTAATATTCTTGATTTAGTAATGCCACAGTACGATTTATATCACAATCAAGTTAAAAATGCTCTAACCAAAGATGGATGGGTAATTACCGATGACCCCTTTATACTAGAATACAAAGGCTTGCGTTTATATGCTGATTTAGGAGCAGAAAAATTATTTGCTGCCCAGAAGATGCAGCAAAAGATTGTAATTGAAATAAAAGTTTTTAATAGCCCTTCTTTAATTACAGAATTAGAAAAAACATTAGGACAATATAATATTTATGTTAGTTTAATTAAAAGAATCAATCCAGAACGTAAATTATATTTAGCGATTCCTGAAGCTGCTTATCAAGACTTTTTTCTTAAACCAGCTATTCAAGATATTTTAAGTGATCAACAGCAGATTAATTACATTATTTTCGATCCAATTCAGGAGGTAATTGTACAATGGATAAGTTAGAAAAATACAGAAGAATTATAATTAGTATTGTTGGAAATCACGCTAAGTATAAACCTAGTCATGGAAAAATTGAGGCTTTATGTATTTGTGATCAAGAATCTGATAATTATTTGTTAATGGATACCGGTTGGGATAGAACAGGTAGAGTTCATGCAGTGGTGTTTCATTTGCGAATTATTGATGGGAAAATCTGCATTGAATGGGATGGTACGGAAAGGGGTATAACTGGGGAATTATTGGAATTAGGAGTAGGAAAGGATGATATTATTTTAGGGTTTATTCGTCCTGAATATCGGCAGTTTACAGATTTTTCTTTGGCTTAATTTTGGATTTTCGCTTTTTCTACTTTCTCAACTTGCTTGGGTGCTTCCATTTCGTTGAATAGTCGGATAGCTTCATTAAAGTTGGTGTTGCTGTTTTCGGTTTCACCCATTTTTTGATATTCTCATTCAAATTAACCACATTGTAAAGGATAAACCTGATTTTGAAATTGGAAGTATGGTTATGCTGCGTGTTGATGAAGAATGGCGTTTTCAACAAATGTCTTTACATTCCGCAGGTCATATATTAGCTGCTTTAGTGGAAAAAATTGAACCCAACCTAAAAGCAGTCCAAGGACATCACTTTCCTGGAGAAGCTAAAGTCACATTTATAGGTAGTCCAATTGATGAAAATAAGTTAAAGCTAATGCTAGAGGAAAAACTTGATGAAGTAATTAGAAATAGTATGCCACTGAAAATAGTTCATGAAGCAGGAGTCCGTAAATTGGATGTTGGTGGTTTAGCAAAAGAAGCTTGTGGAGGAACACATTTGACTAATGCTAATCAAATTAGTTCCATTAAAATCCGAAATATTAAGAGTAAAAAACAAAAAACCCAAATTGGGTATGAAATAGTCACCACTCTAAATCAAAAGGGCTAAAAGATTAAGATTCTCTTCAGTAACGGTTAGCTCAATATTGAATATTGCCATATAGCGATCGCCCTCTAGCCTCTAGCCACATTGACTTCATAAGTGCGATCGCTTTCTTCATTCATAAATATTCAATTCTCCCAAACATCTCTTCAGGTGATAGCAACTCCCAAATTAATACTAAACCCTGAATAATCTGTCCAATAGATTTTATTTGCTGAGGACAATAAACAATTCCCAAGTGATTTGTATTGACTTGATGTAATCTCAAAAAATCCGTATCCTGAGTAAATATAACTCTTCCTTGAGATACCGAAAATTCTAATTGCAACTCATCAGATACCGCAATAAGTCCTTGTTTTGGAGTTGTCGTTACATCAATTCCTCTTTTACGAAGTCCACCAGCGATCGCATTACTGACATTTTCATCTAAATGAAATTTAATTTCTCTAACCATGACCTTTTTGAAGTTTTTGCTGTACTAAAGAAGGCGTTTGAGATTTCATCTCTTTAGCAAATATTTCATCTTCTTCTATATCTTTTCTAATTTCTTCTAGATGATCATAATAATAAGCCAATGCTGCATGAACCTCCGCTAAAGTAATACTGGGATAATGATAGACCATTTCATCTGGTGACATTCCCATGCGTTCATACCAAATAACGATATTTTGCACTTTAATTCGATGTCCAGCAATGCGAGGTTTACCACCGCATATCCCTGGTGTAATTTCAATATGATTAGTAATTACTGCTGTCATTTAATTTCTTTCCTTCTCTTTCCAAGAATGTATAAATTTGCAGGGTAACTTAAATCATTATACACTTTTTTATCTTACTCATAAATTCTACTGCGATGAGTAAATTGTAACACAAGCAGATTTAGAAATATATGTCTGATATGGCTACACTATCAGACAAAATAAATTATCAATAAATAATCCTGTACATCCTTTAATCCTATAAATCCTGATTCTGACAAATTCCATGTTTTCTTTCATACTCAGGGAACATTACCGCCCCTCATTACTGGAAATATTCTTTAATCTCAGCCGATTTTCCCCCAGAAACACATAAACTAGCGATTGGGTTATTAGGGCTCTTGCGTCCCTTTTATGGAGAATTAATACTAAAGTGCCAGTTTAATAAACTACGTAATCTAAAATTACTAAAGTTGCGAAATCCATATCCAAGTCTTTTGATTAATTTGAGTTTATTATTAAT
>NZ_JADEVZ010000038.1 GCF_015207875.1 Dolichospermum sp. LEGE 00240 | reverse complement strand
CCCCTGCCCCCTGCCCCCTGCTCCCTGCCTTTAAGTAAGTAGGCGGATTTGAATTTCTTGGTAAAATTCTTGTTGAAATAGTTCTACCTTAGATTGAGCCGATAGCAGTAATAACGCCCAAAAAACGCTAACTATGTCACCGTGTTCTGATTCATGATGAGAAGCTTTTTTCTCTAGTTGTTTTGTCTTTATCCACAAATCTATCAGTTGTTCTAAATTCCAGCATTGTTCCTCTAAATTTTGCCCTTTAGCAGCATAATTTAATACTTGCTCTAGTTCTAGCGCGACTTCCGTTAGATTTTCCTGGTGTGCTAACTCTAGGGCTTCCCTCATAGTTTGCACACTAGGTTGACGTTTCAGTCGCTTAGGTTTATCTACTGTTTCTACCAGCTTTAGTTGGCTGGCCATAATTTGTAACTGGTCTATTAACTCTTGTAAAGTTACCCGCCGTTTTGGGGGTGGCATAGCTGCCGGACGACGGCGTAAGTGTTGCTCCAGTTGCAAACGATGGGCTGGATATAACAATCTATCCTCAATTTCTAATAGTGTATCATCTACAACTTCTTCTGAGTTATTATATACTGTAGACAACTGCATTAATGTATTAGCTTTAAATAATACAAGCATTGATGCTGATAAAAAAGCCTGTCCAGATTGAGACAAGTCACTTTCATAGCCTCTGATAGTTCTTGCTTCTGGAGCCATCAATTCTAAGTAATGGTCAATCACCTCAATAACTCGCACGTCCCAAGGGTCAATTTCCCCTTTTTCAGCTTGCTCAATGAGGTGTGTAATTGTTTCTAATAGTTCGACTGCATCCATTTAGTTCAAAATTTAGTATATGAGGAGTCAGGAGTCAGGAATCAGAAGTCAGAAGTCAGAAGTCAGAAGTATGGCTAACGCCACGCTGCGCTATCAGTAGTTCAGGAGTTCAGTAGTTCAGAAGAAAGAAGAAAAAAGAATTTTCTCAATGACAACTAACCACTGACAACTGATAACTGACCACTGACCAATTTATTTATCTTCTTCAAATTCTGAGCCGTAATTAGCCCGAAAACTAGAGACAAAATCACTGTGATCACTGCCTTTAATGGCATCGAAAGTGCCTTTGATAGTTCCGGCAATTGGTACAGCAACAAGTGTTCCTAATAATCCAGCAATTTCAAATCCCATTAAAATAGCGATAAAAATCCATAAAGGGTTAAGTCCAATAAAATTGCCCATCAATTTTGGTGCTAACAAATTGTCTTTAATTTGTTGCATGATAATTGCCATTGTAGCGACTGGAAAGGCTAACCACCAATTTTGGATTAATACCAACAATGTGACTAAACCAATGCCTAAAGTTGCACCAACAACGGGAATAAGCCCAGAAATACCGATAATAATAGCAAACAACAGGGCAAATGGAACTTTCAGAAATAAGAAAATCGGTGTCAGGGCTACGATCATAAATAGTCCTAGCAATAATTGGCTCAAAAAAAAGTTTTGGAAGTTTAACTGTAATGAGCGGCTAAAAGGAATACTAGTATTAGACGGGAGGATGTTAACTAAACCAAACCAAACCCGATCGCCATATATGAGCATATAAAAAGCGAGAACAATGACCAATACTACGTTCAGTATTCCTGATAACAGTGTGCCGGCAAATCCTACCGCCCCTGAAGCTATTTGCTGTACTAAATTCTGAATATTAGCATTTATTTGGTTTGTTACCAGCTTTAAATCTATAGATAATCGTCGCTGCTTTGCTAAACTTTCTAAGTGATCCAAATTAGCTTGACTAGTCGCTAACCAATCAGGAATCTTATTTAACAATTGAATGGTTTGGTCAATGACCATTGGTACGAGGGTAACACCCAAAACAATAAACAAAGTTAAGGTCAGCAGTAAAACAATAATTACTGCTTGAGTGCGGGTAATTCGCACTTTCTCAAGTAACTTCACCGGGTAATTCAATAGAAAAGCCAGAATTGCCGCAATGCTAAGAATAGTAATTGGATTTTGGAAAAAATGGAATAATACAGACAGTAGCCAGATATTGAGGGCGATAATTGGTCCACTGAGTCCATAAATTAACAGAGTTTGCAAAGAAGCAAAACGGCGCATCTGATTTAATGTATAAGTAAGGACTTCAGGGGTAAGAGAGGAATGATTGAGGATGGTGTTGCCATACTTTTGTCACTTCCTTTATCTATTGTGTAAATAATTCCTGATTTTGATCATATAGCAGGATGTAGGAGGGAAAGCCCACTTCTAAGATATAAGGTTGGGGTTGAAAATTGTGGTACAGCAGTGCAAGAATGAAGAAGTTTCCAGGAATTTTACCTTTATTTACACAGTTTGGTTTTATTTTATTAACCTAATTATCTATAATACATATAATTGTTAAGTTTAATATAGTTCTCTGTATCAATAAAATTAACCTAAAAAATATACACTAAGATAATTAGACACATGTATTCCTGCGTCAATCATTATTAGGGTTTTTGTAATATGTCTAGTAATCCTGAAATTCAATTTTTATCTCATCTTCAAGACTATGCAAAAGATTTAACTACTAAATTTTCACTTTCTTCTGTCTCCTTTGGTGCAGAAGATCAATTAAGATTACCAATTGAAAATTTGTTAAAATCAGCAGCAAATATTTTAAATTTATCTATTGTAGTAGTTACTGAAGTCCGAGAAAAGGTACTTTCAGGAAGGCCAGATATGGGAATAACAATTAATGGTCTTTTAATGGGACATATTGAACTAAAAGCACCAGGAAAAGGCGCAGATCCCAATAAGTTGAAAGGGGATGATAAACAACAATGGGAAAAGTTCAAAAGTCTCCCAAATTTGATTTATACAGATGGTAATAGTTGGGGAATTTATCGCACAGGTGAAAAAGTAGGAAAGATCATTAAATTTTCAGGAGATATTACTGCTAAGGGTGCATCAGCTATCACTGCTCAAAATGCTAATGATTTACTAATATTATTACGTGATTTCTTTAATTGGCAACCTATTGTTCCTTCTACACCTAAAGCTTTAGCAGAAATGCTTGCTCCTATTTGTCGCTTATTAAGAAAAGATGTTTTAACTGCTCTTGAAGATCCTGAATCTAATTTAAGTCAAGTTGCTAAAGATTGGCGACATTATTTATTTTCTGATGCAGATAATCAACAATTTGCAGATGCTTATGCTCAAACCTTAACCTATGCACTTTTATTAGCCAGATTTTCCGGTGCAGATGATTTATCTTTACCACAAGCTGTTAAAACTATTAGAACAGGTCATAATTTACTAGCTGATGCTTTAAAAATATTAGGTGATGAAGCAGCACGGGAACAAATAGAAGTTTCTGTAAATTTATTAGAAAGAATAATTGCAGCTATTGATATTACAGCACTAAATAAAGATGGTTCTCAAGATCCTTGGTTATATTTTTATGAGGATTTTCTGGCTAAATATGATCCGAAAATGCGAAAAGAAAGAGGTGTTTATTATACTCCCATTCCTGTGATTAAAACACAAGTAAGATTAATAGCTAAATTATTAGCAGAACATTTTGATGCTGAATTTTCTTTTGTAGATGATAAGGTTATTACTTTAGATCCTGCTTGTGGTACAGGAACTTATATTTTAACAGCTATTAAACATGGACTGGATCAAATTAGTAATTTACGAGGAAAAGGAATGAAAGTTTCTGCTGCTACAAATGCGGCAGCAAATATTCACGCTTTTGAAATTTTAGTAGGTCCTTATGCTGTTGCCCATTTACGTTTGACTCAACAAATTTTAAGTGAAGGGGGGACTTTACCAGAAAATGGAGTTCATGTATATTTAAGTGATACTTTAGAATCTCCCTATGCTAAATTAAGTGGTAATTTACCTTTAATTTATAAATCTTTAGGTGAAGAATATAAACGCGCTCAGAAGATTAAACAAAATACACCAGTGATGGTTTGTATAGGAAATCCACCTTATAACCGTCAAACAATTGATGAAGATGATTTAATGAATGAGAAAAGAAAAGGTGGATGGGTAAGATTTGGAGATGATGAACAAAAAATTGATGAAAATGAGCAATTGATCAGAAAACGTCCTATTTTAGAGGATTTTCTTGAACCATTAACAGCAATAGGTTATGGTGTTCATGCTAAAAATTTATATAATGACTATGTTTATTTTTGGCGTTGGGCGTTATGGAAAGTATTTGAAGCTAATGAAGAAAATAAAGCCGGAATTATCAGTTTTATTACTGCTTCTTCCTATTTGCGTGGACCCGGATTTGCGGGAATGCGAAAAGTGATGCGTCAAACATTTGATGAACTTTGGATTATTGATTTGGAAGGTGATAATTTAGGGGCAAGAAAAACCGAAAATGTATTTGCAATTCAAACTCCTGTGGCTATTGCTATTGGTGTTTGTTACAATCAGCCTCAACCTGAAATTCCTGCTAAGGTTCATTTTACCAGAATTGATGGTACAACTGAAGAAAAACTAGCAACTTTAGAAAATATCCATTCTTTTCAAGATTTAAAATGGCGAGAATGTTCTACAAATTGGACTGATTTATTTTTACCTGTAAGTTATAGCAATTATTGGCGATGGGCAAAGTTAACTGATTTATTTCCTTGGCAAGAAAACGGGATTCAATTTAAGCGAAAATGGACTATCGGTGAAAATAAGGAAGTTTTACAGGAACGTTGGCAAACTTTGATTAATGCTAGTAAATCCCCAGGAACACAGAAAAAGCTGTTTAAAGAAACAGATGCTAGAAAAATTAGTAAACAGTATCCTTCATTAGAAGATAGAGCAAATTTATTAGCTCCCATTGCTAATTTACTATCAAAAGATTTACCTGTAGAACCAATTCGTTATGCTTATCGAAGTTTTGATCGTCAATGGGCTTTATTAGATAATAGATTGTGCGATCGCCCCAGACCAAATTTACGACGTTCTCATAGTAATAAACAGGTTTATATGACAAGTTTATTAACTAATGTTTTAGGTAATGGTCAATCAGCAGTTGCTACTTCATTAATTCCTGATTTAGATCATTTTCGTGGTTCTTTTGGTGCTAAACATATTATTCCCCTTTGGAGAAATTATGAAGCTACTGAACCTAATATTACTACTGGATTCTTGGAAATTCTTAGTAATACTCTCAATTATAATATTTCCCCAGAGGACTTATTTGCTTACTGTTATGGAATACTTGCAACTCCCAAATATGTGAAAGAATTTTGGCATGAACTAGAAACACCTGGTCCAAGGATTCCCATTACAAAAGATAGGGATTTATTTATTAAAGTAGTAGAAATAGGACGCACTTTAGCTTGGTTACATACCTATTGTGAAAGGTTTGTTCCCAGTGGTAAAATTCCTATTGGTAGAGTTCGTTGTCAAATAGGAATACCCAATACAGTAAACGATTATCCTACAGAATTTTCTTATAATGTCGTTACACAAGAATTAAAAGTTGGTCTAGGTGTATTTGAAAATGTCCGTCCTGAAGTTTATAATTTTAGTGTTTCCGGTTTAGAAGTTGTCAAATCTTGGTTAGCTTATAGAATGAGAGACAGTGCTGGTAAAAAGTCTTCACCTTTAGATGATATTCGTCCTCAAACTTGGCAATTTGATCATGAATTACTTGATTTACTGTGGGTTTTAGATGCTACTGTAGATTTATATCCTGAGTTATCTTCTTTATTTGAGGAAGTGATTAACAGTGAATTATTTGCAGCTACGGAATTTCCACAACCAACAGAGTTAGAAAAATCTAATTCTTTAGAAGTTCAGAGTGAGTTACCACTTTTAAATTTGGAAGAAATAGATGAAGAAGATGACTAAAAAATAACAAAAATGCACGAGCGATAAACGATCGCTCTTTGTTGGTTAACGGTGGAATGAACGGGTTAACGAAACCTACCAAATGTATCGCATTATGAACTCAAATAAGTAAGTCGGTCGGAAAATTTATAACCATGTAACAAAATGTAAATTCAATCAATGCCTTATCAATAGATTATTTTACGGAGTTTACAAAACTCAACATATATCGTTTTTATCGTGCCGACTTACTTACTTAATTAAGTATAATATACATAATCATAAACAAAGAATGAAATAAAATGCAAGCCATTAGAGGATGTTTGAAAAGTATCATGATTAATCTAGATCCCCCCAACCCCCCTTACAAAGGGGGGCTAAATTCCTCAAAGTCCCCCTTTTCAAGGGGATTTAGGGGGATCTGCTGGTGTCAGATCCCACACGAAAAAGTTTTCAAACAACCTCTTAGATAAAGTTTGAGGAAATAACAAACATGGATACTAGCATAGCTGATCTTCGCAAGGACTACACATTACAAGATTTGAATGAGAAGGAAATTGATCCAAATCCATTTGTACAGTTTAAAATTTGGTTCAGTCAGTCCCTAGCAGCCCAGTTACCTGAACCTAATGCTATGACTTTGGCCACCTGTACATCCGATGGTCAGCCTTCAGCGAGAATGGTACTACTCAAAGATTTTGATGAACGGGGGTTTGTCTTATTTACTAATTACAATAGCCAAAAAGGACAAGAATTGACAGTAAACCCCCATGCTGCTTTGGTTTTTTGGTGGGCGGAGTTAGAACGCCAAGTCAGAATTGTGGGAACTGTGGAAAAAATTTCCGCCGCAGAATCTGATAGCTATTTTGAAATCCGTCCTGCATATAGTCGGTTGGGTGCTTGGGCTTCTAATCAAAGCGAAATAATTGCGAACAGAGAAATCTTAGAGTTACAGTTACAAGAATTTAAGCGCAAATATGAAAATCAGGAAGTTCCTCGTCCTCCCCATTGGGGTGGTTTTCGCGTGATTCCCCAAAAAATTGAGTTCTGGCAAGGAAGATCGAGTCGTTTGCATGACCGCCTGTTATATACTCGTGTAGATGATGGCGGCTGGAAAATCGAGCGGTTATCACCTTGATTTAATATTTGATGCCAGCATTCAGCTATCAGCAGTAATGGTAAAGATGTGTAAGGAACTTAAGTTCCTTGCTAATAGCGAAAGTTGTCTTTTGATGACTAAACACTAAGAGAATTTACTAGTACAACACGGCGTAAATAAATCAACCATTATCAATCGCCAAAAAGCTTGCTCAGTATTAGTTTTGACTTCCGCCTTGCGGTACTAGTCCGTTTTAACGGAATTTAGCTATGAGACAGGGAATTTATTCCCTGGCTGGCGGGTGCTTAATTTTCATTTTTCAGGTAAATCTGCCACTTCTCCAGCGCTCACCATTGCCCGATACAATAAAGCACAAACATCTGCTCTGGTGGCAACTTTTTTAGGATTTAGTAATTTTTTATTGGGATAATTAGTAATTACATTATTTTCTGTTAAAGCAGCAATAAAATTCCGATGTTCGGTTCTAATACTAGAAGCATCACTATAAACTGAAAGGATATTTGCTGTTGAACCTGTAAATTTATAATTCAATCCTTTGGCTAAAGTTATTAAAATATCTAGACGATTCAGCTTTTGTGTGGGGTTAAAGTTTTTGCTGTTGAGAATAGTAAAAAAGCCCATTTCGTAAGTTTCTCGAATGGCATCATAAGCCCAATATTGCTTAGGAACATCTTTAAAATTAATTGCTTCTCGAACTTTAGTTTTA
Source organism: Dolichospermum sp. LEGE 00240 (assembly GCF_015207875.1). Taxonomy (GTDB): domain Bacteria; phylum Cyanobacteriota; class Cyanobacteriia; order Cyanobacteriales; family Nostocaceae; genus Dolichospermum; species Dolichospermum gracile. The sequence continues at coordinate 38,578 of NZ_JADEVZ010000038.1, read as the reverse complement.
ATAAAAACTTTTTGTAATAATGCTGCTAATTCAGCACGAGTTACTGGTGCATTGGGACGGAAAGTACCATCTGGAAATCCACCAATTATTTCCATTGCTGCTAATTCAGAAATATATTCCCTCGCCCAATAGTTTTTGGAAATATCAGAAAATGAGACTTGAATACCTTTGGCTACACCTATTTGGCGATATTCACTTAATAATTTGCCAAGTTCAAAAGTGGAGTTAGCACTAATTGGAGTCAACTTGACCAAACTACCAGGATTAGCAGTTAAGGCTTTTGCTAAGGTAGAATCAAAGGCATTGATAGATTTACCCGCTACAGCAAAATCACCTTCACTAAAGGAAGTAGGATAAGCGCCAGTGGTGGCAACTTTAGCAAATCCAGCGGCTTGATATTGGACGATATTAATCTTTTCCGAACTATTCAAAAAAGTAACTTTTTGGTTATTAACTTCCGTGAAATAATCGTAGGCATTGGTATTATCAACAATGCTATCATTATTGACATCAAAACCATAAAAGGTGCGGACTACTTTGTTTTCTTTGGGATTAGCCGATAAAATCAAGTTAACCGCCGTATTTTCTGGCAAACAGACAAATTCACTGTAACCAATGAAGCGATTATTAGTATCGTATAAGCGGACAACGATGCGATCGCCTAATTTAAACCCTTTAACAAACTTAGCCTTTTGCTTAATCTTATATTTATAATCACCTAAAAACCTTTCTTGGCGATATTTATTCCCATATTTACTCTTAATAGAAATCCGAGCAATTACTTCTTTGATTGTCCCCCCAGGTTGCCATATATAAAGGGTAAAAGCTGATTTCTTCTCTGGTGAAAAACTCGTATTCACGGGAATATTAATTGCTTCACCGTCAGATTGACCCACTAAAAGTTGCGTTTGTGGAGAATTACCTAATTTTGATGCAACAGGGGAAGAAAGTCTTGATACTGCTAATGCAGAAAATATTGGCGATAATGCGACAACAGAAACGGCTGCAACAACCAGCTTACTCCAACTTAAGTTAATGGGATTCATAGTATTTTATCTCGCACCTGGCCAATGGACTAATGTTCTCTAGATCAAAAATTTCTGATGCTAGTGAACCGTACTGGTAACACAGGGCATTTTATATTACTTTTGTCAAAGAAGCAAAAAAGAGACAATTACCCATTATCAATATCAATGTGAATAAGCTGTTACACACGGCGGAATTTACAAAACAAATGTAATTATTAACACAGATTATTTTATAAATTTTGCGTAGGTAGCGGTAGAAAAACAGCAGGTGAAAGATGGAAAAACTCTGCTGAATCTTGGATATGACTTACAGTGAGTTGGCTTTTTTCTGTTAAGACATCTGACACCATAGATTCTGTCTTAAATACAGGAATCAAATCTTTTTGATGAAAGCCATATTCTTCCATAAGAGCTTTGAGCAGTTCTATTCCATAAATATCAGGAACAGGTTCTTTTGTTTGCTCGTATTCGTACACTAAAGTACCGAGTAAATCAAGATAGTCTTGCTCATCTGGTGTTAATGGAGTATTGTCTAACAGAGAATCAATTACATTTTGAGTAGCAAGCAGTTCCTCATCAGATTTGATAGGTCTAGGAGGGAAAGTTTGTAATAATTTAATGTAGCTTGGCGCTTTATCTGAGGTCTTAATCATAATTTTTACCTTAACACCCGTTACAGCCGGTGACGCTTTTATTAATAGCTCTGAGCCTTAGCTGAACTCTTAATCATCTTTACTATAGTCCGCGTGAGTCAGGAAATATTTTAAGTATACTTTCTTGCCAATGAAATCAATATAAGTAATTAGGCGATAGTCTGTACCACAAATATCAAAAATAATAAAATCACTAAAAATAAATTTTATATTTTCTTAATATTTTTCCCATCTTGCAACCAAAAGCCAAAAATCTCACGCCCAAACACAAAAACCCTCTCTGCGCCTCTGCGTGAGATAATATCCTAACTTACAACCACCGAGCCGCATCTTTGGCGTGGTGAGTCAAAATCAAATCAGTAGATGTGTTAACATTGAATTAGAGGCTAAAGGTCTAACCAGTTCTCAATTTTTAAGTTTTGAAAATTGGAGTAATCTGCAACATTATTTGTTACCAAAGTCAAATCATTTACCTGAGCAATTGCCGCAATTTGTCCATCTGCATAAGCTGGAGTTTTACCGAGTGCTGTTAGTCTTGCTCGCTCTTTCGCAAACCACTCAGCAGCGGCGATATCATAGGGAAGAATGGGAATTTTTTGTTTGATTTCCCTCTGTAAATAAACCTCAATTATCTGGCGTTTATTTGATTCAATTGGTAAGCGATAACAGCCAAATAAAAGTTCGTGTAATACAACAGTAGCCGTAGTAATATCACTAGAATATTGTTGTAGCATCCTGATAACAACTGGATTGGGGCGGGAGCGTAACGGTTCTGAGAGGATATTAGTATCTAAAAGAAAGAGCATAGTATTAAAATATTACCTCTCTTCCAGGTGATTTATCCCGCACCCCTGCAAAAATTTCATCGGGGTTAATTTCTGCTGACTCTACATTATATTCCTGACGAAATCGTTCTATAGATTCCCCAAAACTTGGTATTTTATTTAATAATTTTTCATATTCAGCGGTAGGAATAATCACCGCAATTTGTTTACCTGCTTGGGTAATTTCGATTTGTTCACCTTGTTCAACTTCCTGAATCATTTTGTTGAAGTTGACGGGAATTTGTTCAATTGAATATTGCATAAGACATAAAAATTATCCTGTACTTTATCCAAAATAACAAAAAATCTCACGCCCAAACACAAAGCCACTCAAAATCATCTTTGCGTCTTTGCGCCTTTGCGTGAGAGATTATCTGACTATAACCACCGAGCCGCATCCTTGGCGTGGTAAGTCAAAATCAAATCAGCACCAGCCCGTTTAAAGCCAGTCAAAGTTTCCATCACAACGCGCTGCTCATCAATCCAACCATTTAAAGCCGCAGCCTTCACCATTGCATATTCACCGGAAACATTGTAAGCTGCCACAGGTAAATTACTAGCTTCCTTAACGCGCCAGATAATATCCATATATGCCAAAGCTGGTTTAACCATCAGCATATCAGCGCCTTCAGCAATATCCAACTCAATTTCTTTCAGGGCTTCGCGGGCGTTACCGGGGTCCATTTGGTAAGTGCGTCTATCCCCAAATTGCGGTGTTGAGTCCGCCGCATCTCTAAATGGCCCATAATAAGCCGAAGCATATTTAGCAGCATAGGACATAATGGGGATATCTTCAAATCCCGCTTCATCCAAACCGGCACGAATTGCTTGCACAAAACCATCCATCATCCCCGAAGGTGCGATAATATCTGCACCGGCTTGAGCTTGGGAAACTGCGGTTTTCTTTAATAATTCTAAAGTTGGGTCATTTAAAACCCTTCCAGTTAAATCACCAACTTGTAAATAACCACAATGTCCATGACTTGTATATTCACATAAACAAGTATCAGCCATGACAATTAAATCAGGAACGGCATTTTTAACTGCGGTTGCTGCTTTTTGAACAATGCCACAATCATGCCATGCTCCGGTAGCATCTATATCTTTATCTGCCGGAATTCCAAATAAGATAATTGCCGGAATTCCTAAGTCATAAACCTCTTTAGCTTCTTCAACAATCTTATCTACTGAAAGTTGATAAACACCGGGCATAGATTTAACTTCCTTGGCAATACCTTCTCCTGGCACGGCAAACAATGGATAAATCAAATCGTTAGTAGTTAAAACTGTTTCACGAACCATACGGCGTAATTGGGTATGGCTACGCAGACGACGAGGGCGATGTATAGGAAACATAAATTTTGATCACTAATTTGACGGATTTAATGATTTCACGGAATGAAGGATTGTATTCGTAAATAAAGGAGTTTAAATTCCTTTTTGATCACTGATTTGACGGATTGAAGGATTTCACGGATTAAGAGTTGTCTTTGTAGGTAAAGCAGGTTGAATTCTTTTCCAAGTATTCGTAAATAAAGGAGGTTAAATTCCTGTTTAAATGCGAATAGTGTGCTGTAGATCAACTGTTTTTTGACTGAATGTAACAAAAAAGAATGCAATGGACACAGAATAAAGCGTCACAAAAGCAGGTTTCTAGCTTGCTCTATTCAGACAAACTACAAGCAGTGCTTTAACTGTCTTTTGCCCTACTGTTGATGAAGCTGTGGGGCAATTTTATATTTTACAACTTGATAGACATTTGCTTATAACAAATTTGCAAAAAACAATCTTAAAAAATCATGCAATTAATTTTGGTAAGTTGTTTAATCAAAAGTCTATGATTAATTAAATTACCATATTTTCCCAGATTTGATCTAAAGAACGCGAAAAATAAACGGATAACGACAAGGTTGATCAGGATTACTAAAAACACCAATTAGCGCCCAAATTGTCAATCCCCAGTGGAGGATATAACCTAAACCTGCGAGTGGAAAGAGGATGAATAATGGTATAATCAACCAACCAATCAGAAAAAACAATGTTCCTAGAATTGTTCCATATAACCAAACGTTAAAATGGAAATTGATAGATTCTTTGGCATTGTCTTTGACGACAGGATCATCTGATACAAATAGTATGGCTATGGGTAGACCAATGGAGACAATGGTGGTGCTAAAAAAAATTGCTCCATGACACAATGCTGATAATAATTTACGTTTATCGCTGTCGTACATTGTTTGCTCCTATGCAATTCTAGTTAATTATTATATCAAACATCAGCGCTGCAAGCATCGCATACTCCCTCAACTGTCACTTCATACCGTTCTACTTTCAACCCCTGTCGTAGTTGACTCAGATCAATATTCGGGAAAGTATTCCAGTTGATGTCTTCAATAGCACCACAGCAGTTACAACGAAAATGATGATGGGGGGCAATGTTAGCATCATAACGGGAGACACCTTGTTCTAATAGCACCTCTCGCACCAAACCCGCCTCACGCAGCGCCTGGAGTGCCGCATATACGGTGGCTTGAGAAGAAGTGGGTGCTTCTTGATTCAAATCTCTCAGAATTTGATCAACTGTCGGGTGATCTTCTCTTGCTAAGAGGTTGGCATAAACGCCAAATCTCTGAGGTGTAACTCGCAACCCTCTATTTTTAAGGGTTTTGATAATATCATTAGCTTTTTGCTGCATAGAATTTACTTAGCTATATAAAGATATAAACTCCTATTATAACTTTTCCTTTTTAGGAACTAAACTTTTTTACAAAACACATTATAAAATAAGTATTTATGACTATTGACTAATTCCTAAATCAGAATTATTCTGATTTACAAGATGAGCTACTAATGCCCTAAGCAAAAGCAGCAACACGAGTTAAAATCTTCCATCTAAAAAAGAGGTATTTATGACTGCTATTACTCACGTTCCAAATGTAGTATTCAAGACTCGTGTGCGGGATGAATCTATCGGTGGACCCAATCCTTACACTTGGAAAGACCTAACCACACAAGAAATTTTTGCCGGTAAGAAAGTAGTATTATTCGCCCTCCCCGGTGCTTTTACTCCTACCTGTTCTTCTACACATTTGCCTCGCTATGAAGAACTGTTTGAGGAATTCAAAGCGCAAGGTGTTGATCAAATCATTTGTTTGTCAGTTAATGACGCATTTGTAATGTTCCAATGGGGTAAACAACAAGGCGCTAAAAATGTTTTCTTGTTACCAGATGGTAGCGGAGAATTTAGCCGCAAAATGGGAATGTTAGTTGATAAATCTAACATCGGTTTTGGTATGCGTTCTTGGCGTTATGCAATGGTTGTGAATAACGGCGAAATTGAAAAAATGTTCATTGAACCTGGTTTTGAAGATAACTGTGGTAGTGACCCCTTTGAAGTATCTGATGCTGATACCGTTCTTGCTTACCTCAAAGGTGTAGAACGTCCTGCTGCGATCGCACCCCGTTTAGCTTTTGTTGGTTAATTACTAAAGCTAGAAAGAAATTTCCACCTTTTGACAGAGGTTAATAGTTTTTAATTTATCTAAGGCAAGGGAAGTTACTTTTAGGAAACTTCCTTTGCTTTTTTGTTTTCATAGACAAAATACTCTTATTTCCGTCTAATAAATTAGTTTCAAATCATTTATTTTGTCAGATACTATTCCAAAATATAAGAGCAGGATAAATTTTTAGCCTGATTCCATGCAAATGGAGTATTCAAGGAGGTGTATTAATAGTGAAAATCACAATTTCTGAATTAGAACTGAGGATTTCAGAACCGATTCTGGATGAACTGACACCTTGGGAAATGAAGACTCTTAAAGGTGGTTACACGATGAGAAAAGACAGAAGAAATCCGCCAATAACCACTAATACAACTGATCTTGCAACATTATTAAAGGAACTAGACAGTAGTATGGAACAGTGGAAAACCAGTCTCAAGGATACAACAGATAGTTTGAGAACCAAGTTTGATTTTTAATATCTGTTGTGGGAAAATTCAATATGTTACTGATTTTCGTGTGTTTTCAGATTTAGTAACCTGAAGATGCACGATTTCTTATTTGGTAGTAAAACGGGCGGTTAGAAACCGCGTCTACACAGGCAAAACCCACCTGCGTGGGTTTCAATCCTTGATTTTTCCTTAGTCCGCGCAGGCGGACTTTGTTTGTGTAGCCGTGAATTCCATTCGCCAGGGCTTAAGTTGACACTGCTAAACCCTTACGAAGCTTTTAATGAAACTAAATTAAGTCGTTTTCGGCTGTGGGAATAATTTATTGAGTAAGGTGCGTCAGATAAAGGAAATCTGTTTTTTATTAAATTATCGGGTCTGACGCACCCTACAGGAGATAAAATCTATATTTCATATTTAGAAACCTTGGTCAATTCGTCAGCTTTATAAAAGACCGAATTTAGATATTTGTGTCTTTTTTACTGGGTTCAAAGCCTTGATTTTTCTATTTTTCATGAATAAAAATAGTTGTAACGGTTAAGGAAACACAAACTTAACTGATGCACGAATTCTATTTACAAAAGACAAGTTTTCTTGGAGGAAATTATGGCAAGTATTACTCTTTCTCAATTAAATGTAACTGGTTCTGAATTATTCCAAGACTCTGAAAGCTATCTAAATGATTTGAATGATGCAGCTTCTGTATCAATAAACGGTGGTGGTAGTGATTTCAGCGGTTTTAGTGCTTATGGTGACTTTGGTGTTAAATATCTAGAATACTTGGTTGATGGATATGCGATCGCTAGTATTAAGTATATCGCTAAATCCTTCAGCAATGATTCCCACTTTGGTGGCTACGGCTACTAATTACTTGGCTTTGTAGTTAGTTGACTACAAAGCCATATACAACCGTCCAGGGTGAAAAAGTAACAACAAATCTATGTTATTGACATCAGATTGGTTACTAATAATCCTGGATAGTTAATAAAATTGGATCTGATATTCAAACTGGTGGGGTACATAAATATTGCAGACATAAAAATTTAACTTTTGTAGAGGGAAGAAATGGCTAATGTGACAATTTCTGATCTACATAATGCTCATGGAAAAAAGTTCATTATTAATCTAGATGATATGGATTCTATATCTATCTTTGGTGGTGAATATAATGATGTTCACCAAATACTTAATTATGGTGTGAAGGCGTTGGAATTTTTCCTGGCTATCTATGCTATAGATACTATCTCATTATTAACAAGGACATTTAAAAAATAAGTAATTTCCCATTTATTAAGTCAATCATTTACCTAAATCTATAAATTCGCTAAACAATAGGGATTTATTGCACATATTATTATCATTTGAAATCATGCCATTTCTCATAAGTTCTAGTAATGTTTTCAACTACCTGATTGAAAACAAAATTTGTCAGCCAGAAGAGCAGTCATTAAGTAAAATAGAACTTAAATCTGCTAAAAACTTTAATTTATTAATTAGTTTATCAGATGGTCATCAACTCTTAGTAAAACAAGAGCGTTATGATCGAAATGGCAAAACTTTAGGTGAATTTATAGATGAGTGGAAAGTTCATGATTTTTGCCAAAAATTTCCAGAAACAAGTCATTTACGAGCATCTTTATCAGAAGTAATTCATTTTGACTTAGAAAACTCTATTATCGTTTTCAATTATCTCAATAACTATCAAGATTTGGCGGAATTTTACGCCAAAAATCAGGATTTTTCTCCTGAGATTGCTCAATCAGTTGGTACGACGATTGCAGCCATTCATCATTTTACAATAAACCATAAAAGCTATGAAAATTTCTTGGGAAATTCTCTAAAATTTCAAAATATTACCAAAGGATTAGATAGAATTACACCACAAATATTTGGACAACTTCCCGCTGATGGTTTAAAGTTTTTTGCTCTCTATCAACGTTATGATAATTTAGGAAAAGCAATTGCACAATTAAATCAGGCTTTTACTCCCTGTTGTCTAACTCATAATGATCTAAAACTCAATAATATTCTTGTATCTTTGAACTGGGAAACAGAAATAGAAGATAAATTACCTGAAAATAAAAATATCATTCGACTAATTGATTGGGAAAGATGTAATTGGGGAGATCCTGCTAATGATTTAGGGACAATAATCGCTAGTTATCTACAAATTTGGTTGTATAGCATAGTCTCTAGTAAAACTATACCAATTGAGGAGTGTTTGCGTTTAGCTGCTATTCCCTTATCAATGATTCAACCTTCTTTATCTACATTAGTTACAGCTTATTTAACTACTTTTCCAGAAATTTTAGAACTGCGTCCAGATTTCTTACAATTAGTCATGCAATTTAGCGGTTTAGCTTTAATTAGAGCTATTCAAGCTAGACTTCAACATGAAAAAACTTTTGATAATTCAGGTATTTGTATTCTCCAAGTTGCTAAGAGTTTACTATGTCGTCCTCAAGCATCTATTCCGACAATTTTGGGAATGGAATTGTCAACAATAACTGCTAAAAATTTATCTCTTGTTTAGAGAAGGAAAGATTATATGCAAGTATTAGATTCTGTTTACAGTCAACTTTTTCAACTTCCAAAAGAATTACAAACTGCGCTAAAGAATATTGTTGATTATTTGGAAATTGAGTCATTTTATGCTATTAAGCATCCAACTTACAAATTATTAGAATTGCCAGAATCATTAATCGCTCGGTTTAAGAATTTATCCTTAGATATTCAAACAAAACATTTGAGTATCCAATTGCGTAATTTTCTTTATAGTGCTTATTACAATGGTTCTTGGGATAACTCCCCTAGTGCTGATACTCAAATAAATAATCTTAGTAATAATAGCTTATTTGGTATGGATTTGGCGTTTTATGAAAGACTACATACAAGTAATACAGGTGGAGGTTATTGGAGTCATAATTGGTTGGTAGTTGAAGAAGAAGATGATTGTTTAGCAGTACAGAAAAATGGTTTAACTTTGCATATTGAGCGGGATTTATATTTATCAGAACTAGATAAATCGGCTCATGTTGGTAATTCAGTGGCGATTAAAATGCCTAAAAATCTAGTCCAAAATGGGTTTTATATGGCAGTATCTAATCTAGGGACTCAAGGTAATCAAGATATTGTCAGAATCTACTTTAATGTATCCCCAGAAGGAGCAGTATCAGTGATGGAGAATGTGACTAAGGAATTCAATAATATGCAAGTTCCTTTCTCTTTTAAAGCTCTATATAATCCTGATCAATATAGACGTTATGATTCAGCAGTGCTGTATTTTAATAAACATGAATATAAAACTATTTACCCGATTTTACAAAAGATATATTTAGAAAATCAAGATAGTTTTTCTCAACAAGTACCGTTATTTACCAAGCAATTAGCACCGGGGTTAGGTTGTGCTGAAGAACCAACCAATAAACTGGCAGATAAAGAAAGTTTTGGGACTAATCGTTGTCAAATAATTGCTAATGGTTTAATTGCTGCTTGGCAAGTTGGGAATAATCATCCTAACAGTCGAATAACAGCTATTTTAGAACAATTTGCATTGCACAAAATTAATTTACAATATCCTTATCTTAATCCCGATTCAAAAGATATTTATACTACTTTAGATGGATGATACTCACTCAGATCTCCGACTTCTTAAAGAAGTCGGGGATCTAACTCTTTTCAATTTTAACTAGCTTCACTAAACATTTCTATGGGAGAAGGAGGAGAATTTATTTCATCTCCTAATGTGGCAACAATTTCTAATTTATTAATTTGCTCTTTTAACCAATTAGTAAATAAATCTCCGAGAATAGCTACGCGCATTTTTTCATTCAATTCGGGGGCAATAATTTCTTCAACTATAATGATATGGACTCCTTTGGGTGTAATCACTGGTTTAATAATTTCTGGGGGATTAGCTGCAAAAACTGCGGCAGCAATTTCTGGTCGAAAATCACTACGTTTGCGGATACCTTGATATCCTCCAGCGCGACGAATTTCGGGATTTTCGATATATTGACGAGCTACTTCTTGAAAACTAATTTCTCCTTCTTGGAGAGCATAAAATACTTCTAAAGCTAGGTCTTCATCATCTAATATTACTTCATAGGTAACTGCTCCGCTATAATCAAGTTGGTGAGCATAAAAGAATGGTTCAACTTTCTCGGCAAATAAATGATGAGCTAGTTTTGCTGACAGGAGATTGATGTTGGCGATTTCTTCAAAGTTATCTAAGGTAAGATAATGTTTTTGTAGCCATTCCCAGGTGTCTTCTGCTTTAATCAGGTTGTTAACTAATCGTAAACTATCTGCGGTTTGTTGTAATTCTGCTATTTCGATGGTAATGCCTTCCTTTTGGGCAGTTTCTGTAATAATTCTTCTGGAGGCGATCGCTTCTAGTAAACTAGGGATTTGACAGGATATTTTTAGATGATAAATAATATCTTCTGGGGATATTTTTACAATATTAGACATGATTTAATCTCCTTGATTTACTAATTTTATTAAAAATTATTTTGAAAAAATAATATTTCAAGAATAATTAACCGCAGATCAACGCAGATAAAGATGGATAAATTAATGGATTTAATAATTTTGTGCTGACTCCTGACTCCTGCTATGGCGTATCTATCATATTTACCTGATATGTTATTTTCTTATCTCTATCTAATGGTAGTTTTAATATTTTTGATAATTTATAGCCACAAAATTTGAAAATAAAAACCAAAAAACAAGATCCCCGATTTCTTTAAGAAGTCGGGGATCTAAATTGAAGTCGGAGATCTGAAATTTCTAACCGAGAGAAACAGTTAAGCTTCCAGGTTTAGCAAAATCACCAGTCAATACTATACCCCGATTATTGGTATGTAAATGACGGAGAATTTTGTAAATTGCTTCCACTTCTTCAACAGCACCGGACATCTCTGCCAGTTCAGAAATAGAAAGTGCTTTTTTCTGGGTTTGTAACACTTCTAAAACTCGTTTTTGTAAATCTAGAATCACAGCAGCAGCTTTTTTACCAGCTTCCACACCTGGTTGATGATAAGCATTGACATTTACTAAACTGGCATATAAACCCACAGCCCGTTCATACAATGCAATTAATGCGCCAACCATGCGAGCATTAACTTGAGGAATGCTGACTGTAATCGAATCGCGGTTATTCTCATACAATGCTTGCCGAGTTCCCAACAAGAAACCACAGAGATAATCTCCAGAAGTCACTCCAGGATCAACTTCTACGGATTTTCCTTGACGATCTTCTAAAACTTCAATTAAGGTGGCAAAGAAATTGGGGACACCTTCGCGCAACTGTTGCACATAAGCGTGTTGATCAGTTGAACCTTTGTTGCCATAAACTGCAATCCCTTGAAATACAGTTTTCCCATCTAAATCTTTTTCTTTACCCAAGGATTCCATGATGAGTTGTTGCAAATAGCGACTAAATAGCAACAGACTGTCTTTGTAGGGGAGGACCACCATATCTTTTTCACCTTTGCCATTTCCAGAGAAATACCAAGCAAGGGCTAATAAAGCGGCTGGGTTGTTTTTGAGATTGGGGACGCGGGTGGCATCATCCATTTCTTTTGCCCCGGACAGCATGGCACGGATATCTATGCCCTGTAATGCCGCAGGTACTAGCCCGACAGCGGACATTTCTGAGGTACGTCCACCAACCCAATCGTACATGGAAAACCGGGCTAACCAATTTTCAGCTTTGGCGACTTGATCCAGGTTGCTATCTTGTCCGGTAATCGCAACTGCATATTTAGCAAAGTCTAATTTTTGGGCTGTGTAGGCTTGTTTAACCTCAATCATGCCGTTGCGAGGTTCGGGTGTGCCTCCAGATTTGGAAATGACTAATACCAAGGTTGTGGCTAGTTTATCGCCAAGCTGGGCAAGCACCCGATCAATTCCGGTGGGGTCGGAATTGTCTATAAAGTGAATTTGTAGGGGTGGTAGGTCGGGAGATAGGGCTTGGGCGACAAATTGGGGACCCAAGGCTGAACCACCAATACCAATGGAAATGATATCTGTGAAGCGACATTCCTTGGGGGGATGAATTGCCCCGGTGTGTACCTGGTCGGCAAAAGCTTCGATTTGTTCTAAGGTTTGAACTATTTCTTGGGTGAGTTCGGGGGTGGGGGCTAGGTCTGGATTCCGCAACCAGTAATGTCCTACCATGCGGTTTTCGTCGGGATTGGCGATCGCCCCTTTTTCTAATTCCACCATATCCGCAAACGCTTTGTCAAATTTAGGTTTTAACGATGCCACAAACCCATCATCAAACCTCATTCGACTAATATCTAGATATAGTCCTAATCCTGGATGAAAATACAACCAGTCCTGGTATCGTTGCCAAAGTACCCTAGAATCCATAGGGAAATCTCAAATAAAGTGTTGGTCAAACACAAGTTTAATGTATGCTTTTGGCGATCCCTGCTTTGTCTTATACAGTTTTTAATAGAATAACGGATATAGGGGGGTTTCAGTTTACATTGCGTTACATTAACGGCTGATAACTGACAACTCAAACATGACAAATGACAAGTAACTAAATTATGATCGAATACCTGATTTTTCTCGCCATTTCTACCGCCACCTTCGCCCTGTTCGGACTAGGACTCAATCTCCAATGGGGTTTTACTGGTTTAATTAACTTTGGTCATATTGCTTTCATGACTTTGGGTGCGTATACTACGGTTTTATTAAGTTCCAAGGGCGTACCGTTACTGACATCGGCGGGAATTGGGTCTATTGTTGCTGCCATGCTTGGTTTAGTAATTGGCTTTGCAACTTTGCGGTTACGCGAAGATTATCTTTCAATTGTCACCATTGGTACAGGTGAATTAATTCGATTAATAGTCAATAATCAGGATTTGCCTGTAGGTAATACGTGGATATCGGGATCTTTCGGTGTGCAAAGTTATGTGATCCCATTATCAACAACTCCCAATTTGTTTTTCCGCTGGGTGATGATTGGGGTATTAACTTTATTAACAGGAATCACATTATTTTCTCTATGGCGTTGGCTGCGGACTGCTCAAATTTCTGCAAGTAATAATCCAGTCAGAAATAGTAGTCTTAAACAAGAATTTACCTCTCGGTTAATAGTCGGAATTGCTTTAGGGTTATTAGCTGTTGCAATTTATATTTCTGGTGTGATTGGACTCTATAATTATAATCCCAAAGCCGGGTTAATGTTGTTCATATTGTTAATTTTAGCTTTTGTCTTTTGGCGGTTAGAAATTTTAGTGCGATCGCCTTGGGGAAGAGTGCTAAAATCTATTCGTGAAGATGAAGAAATTCCCAAAGCCTTAGGAAAAAACGTTTTTTCCTATAAACTCCAATCATTAATGTTAGGTGGGGCGATCGCGGGGATTGCTGGAGCATTTTTTGCTTGGCAACTAGGCGCAATTTACCCCGATAACTTCCAACCCCAACTCACCTTTGATGCCTGGATTATGGTGATTTTAGGTGGTTCTGGTAACAATCTGGGAACTATTTTAGGCGCAGTTATTTTCTTTACTTATGATGCCATCACTAGAGAATTTTTACCCAAAATTGTTCCCCTAGATGTAGAACGGATTGGTGCATTTCGGATCATGTTTATTGGGTTACTGTTAATGGTATTGATGATTTGGCGACCTCAAGGTATTTTAGGGAAAAAGGAGGAACTGACTCTTGGTAAATAATTGGTCATTTGTGATTAAAAATATCAGCAGTTTTTAAGAGGTAAATTAAATGGCTTATAGCGATTTTAAGCTACAGGAAGTAGTGAGAAAATTTGGATTAACTATTAACGAAAAAGTAGATTTATTTGCTGACACACCAGAAAGAGAAGCCAGTGCAATTTTAGATACTGTTCTCAAAACCAATGTTCCTTTAGCCTTAGCAATTAATACTGAAAAAGCTCGCTCAGAAATGATTATTGCACCAGTTTTAATTGAAATCAAGAATATTTTTACCGAAGAAATTAGTTTGTTCTCAGGTGTTGATTTTAATGTTGATCCAGAACAGGGTTTAAATGGAGTTTGTGACTTTATAATTAGTAAATCACCAGAACAACTATTTATTACTTCTCCTATTATCACTATCGTTGAAGCAAAAAATGAAAATATTAAAGTTGGATTAGGTCAATGTATCGCCGAAATGATCGCTGCACAACTATTTAATCAAAAGGAGGGTCATTATCTGGATTTGATTTATGGTATTGTAACAACAGGGAATATGTGGAAATTTTTGAAACTGCAAGATCAAGTAGTTTACATTGACTTTAGTGAATATTATATTAAAGATATCAAAAAAATATTAGGTATCTTGTCCGCATCAGTTCATTGTAATAATTAAAAGTTAACAAAAAACTAAAAATGAAGTTGAGAAGAAAATTATAATGGTAAATAATATCGAATCACCCCAACTACCTCTTTTAGCTGCAACTGGACTTTGTAAAAATTTTGGCGGAATTAAAGCAGTTCAAGAAGCTAATATTGAAGTGATCAAGGGTAGCATTACTGGGTTAATTGGTCCCAATGGGGCTGGGAAAACTACTTTATTTAATTTACTCTCTAATTTTATTCATCCCGATAAAGGTAGAGTGATTTTTGATGGTGAACCTATTCATCAATTACAACCATACCAAATTGCCCAACAGGGATTAGTGAGAACCTTTCAAGTTGCCCGGGTTTTATCGAAGTTATCAGTATTAGAGAATATGCTTTTGGGGGCGCAAAAACAAACCGGTGAGAACTTTTGGCAAGTGCAATTTCAACCCCAGATTGTTGCCAAGGAAGAAAAGCAACTAAAAGAACGAGCAATGTTTTTGTTAGAATCTGTAGGCTTAGAAAAAAAAGCCGCTGATTATGCCGGTGGTTTATCTGGGGGACAGCGGAAACTTTTAGAAATCGGTCGGGCATTGATGACTAATCCTAAGTTAATATTGCTAGATGAACCTGCTGCTGGCGTAAATCCCAGATTAATTGATGAGATATGCGATCGCATTCTAGCCTGGAATCGTCACGACGGCATGACATTTTTGATTATTGAACATAACATGGACGTAATTATGTCCTTATGCGATCGAGTTTGGGTATTAGCTGAAGGACAAAATCTAGCCGTTGGTAGTCCCACAGAAATCCAAAATAATACCAAAGTTTTAGAAGCATATTTAGGACAATGATATTATATTAGATATGCCCAAAAAAATTAGAGAACTGAAAAATTTATTACTGCAATCAGGTTTTACTTGTCGGACTGGAAAAGGTAGTCATACTAACTGGTATCATCCTTTATTATCTGGACGAGTTACTATATCAGGTAAAGACGGAAAAGATGCAAAAGAATACCAAGAGAAAGATGTTAGTAACGCCATCAAAAGAATAGAAGAAATAAAAAAAGCTCAAGAGGAAGCACAAAATGAATAATCATTACACAATCATTATTCAATGGTCAGAAGAAGATAAATGCTTTGTGGTAAGTCTTCCTGAATGGGGAGAATTTTGTCATACTCATGGAGACACTTATGAAGAGGCTTTAAAAAATGCCCAAGAAGTTTTAGAAATGCTGATTTCATCTTATTTAGAAGACGGACAACCAATACCCGAACCGCAAATTGTCGGCAAGTCATTAACAGCAGCTTAATTGTAAGAATTAGGCAAGAGTAATTTTGATGGTGAACTTATTCACAATTTGCAATCAGACTATAGCGGTTATCGCTAGGATGCAATATAATCGAGGGCGCAGACCCTGCGCCCCTACAGATTTTGCGATTGGCTGACTCTAAGTAGGTGAACACAATAAAACCAAACTGTGTAAAGAAACGTAAAATCGCCCAAACCCTCTTCACTCTTGCCTCTTGCCTCTGGTTACTGAGCGAAGTCGAAGTATTGCCTTTTGCCTTGCCATAACGACAATTTTCAACGCCAACCTACTTATCTCACTCAAGTGCATACCGCTATAAGTCCTGAGACAAGGTGTAATTGATAATTTTCAAGCATTCAAAATAATACCAAAGTTTTAGAAGCATATTTGGGACAATAACGTTATATTAGATATGCCCAAAAAAATTAGAGAACTGAAAAATTTATTACTGCAATCCGGTTTTACATATAAACCGGCAAAGGGAAGTCATAGTAAATGGATACATCCAAAATTATCTAAATCTATTATCATTGCTGGTAAAGATGGTAGTGATGCTAAACAATATTTAGAGAAGCAAGTTAATGAAGCAATAGCCGAATTAAATAAAATAGAAACAGAAGAAAAGGAGGAATCAGAGGAATGAAATATACAATTATTATTCAATGGTCTAAGGAAGATGAATGTTATGTAGTTTCATTACCAGATTTTACAGATGTCATGCAGCCTTGTACTCATGGAGACACTTATGAAGAGGCTTTAAAAAATGCCCAAGAAGTTTTAGAAATGCTGATTTCATCTTATTTAGAAGACGGACAACCAATACCCGAACCGCAAATTATCGGCAAGTCATTAACAGCAGCTTAATTAGATACCCGACTTCTTAAAGAAGTCGGGTATCTGAAAATACAGAATCCAGAATCCTATGAATCGTAACCTACAAGAAACTCATTTAAACCGCGCCCGTGCTAGTCTTAGACAAGCATTATCTTGGTATGGATATCTCCGTAAATCGGGACAAATGGCAGCAAATCCAGAGTTAGCAAGGTTGCTAAAACCAGAAATAGAAACTTTAAATGCCACACTCAATAAATTAGATGCCAATGTCATCAGAATTGCGGCTTTTGGTTTAGTCAGTCGGGGAAAATCAGCAGTATTAAATTCTTTATTGGGAGAAAAAATTCTGCAAACCGGACCCCTAAATGGTGTCACTCAATCACCACGTTCTGTACCTTGGAAACCCGGAGATAAGGTATTAGTTGAATTAATTGATACTCCCGGTTTAGATGAAATTGCCGGAGATTCACGGGCGCAAATGGCACGAGACGTAGCGCGTCAAGCTGATTTAATCTTGTTTGTGGTTTCTGGGGATATTACGAGAACTGAATATCAGGGATTATTAGAATTACGTCAAGCCCAAAAACCTTTAATTTTGGTATTTAATAAAATTGATTTATATCCCGATACAGATAAAAATGCAATTTATAAAAATCTTCAACAATTAGGGGCAGGAAATACCCAAAATCAGCCATTGTTACCCGATGAAATTGTCATGATATCGGCTGAACCTGCACCAATGGAAGTGAGAGTAGAATATGCAGATGGAAGCGTTACTTCTGAATGGGAAACACCGCCACCGCAAGTAGATGAATTAAAGCAAACAATCTTAAATATATTAAATCGAGAAGGACGATCTCTTTTAGCTTTAAATGCACTCATTCAAGCTAGAGAGTCCGAAGAAAATATCGCCCAAAAAACCGTTCATATCCGCGAAAAAGAAGCAGAAGATATAATTTGGAAGTTTAGCCAATATAAAGCCCTAGCCATTGGCTTAAATCCTATTGCTTTCTTAGATATAATAGGTGGTTTAATTACCGATTTAGCCTTAATTCGGGCATTAGCTAAATTGTATGGTTTACCCATGACTGGCTATGAAGCCAGTGAATTATTAAAAACAATTTTATTTAGTTCTGGTGGTTTATTATTAAGTGAAATTGGCAGTAGTTTTATATTAGGCTTAGGTAAAAGTGCCGCAGCGATCGCCAGTGGTGATAATCCCTTTAATATTACTACTTTTTTCGGGAGTGCGATAGCCCAAGGTGGAATTGCCGGTTATGGTGCTTATACAGTCGGTAAAGCCGCCCAGTTATATCTAGAAAAAGGCTGTACCTGGGGACAATTGGGCGCTAACACCGTCATTCAGGAAATTTTGTCGCAAGTTGATAAAAATACTATTTTGTATCGTTTACAGCAAGAATTAGGCGGTACTTTTGGTGAGTTTTGAGAGATTGAATCTAAGAGGGTGTTTGAAAAGTTTTGAATGTATAAATTGACCCCTCTCCAAACCTCTCCCCGACGCGGGGAGAGGCTTTGAAAACCCCATTCCCTGGTAGGGAAGGGGGGCAGGGGGGTTAGGTTTTTGGAGATTATGGGTTTCATCTGATACTTTTCAAACAACCTCTAAGTAACCATCACAAACTTTATGATTTGGGATTTTTACCTCTTTTCCATGCTTTTGATGCTGGAAGTGTAGGTTCACAAGGCTTTTGTAAAATTTCAATAATGGTAGCAATAACTTGATTTATTTTTTCATCCCTTAATTTTCCGATATTCCTAATAACATTACTTTTGTCAACTGTTGCAATGATGTTAGGACGAATATAACAGGGACTTAAATTAAGTTTACCAAACATAAAATCCTGGTCTTCTAACTTAATTTCATATTCTCTACCTGGTTTACTGGTAATAGGACAGAAAATAATATTATTACTATCTGATTCTGCTATAATCAAGGCAGGTCTTCTTTTAGTAGCAGATGCGTCAGAAAATGGAAAAGGTACAGAGATAACGTCACCTTTAGCAAATTTTTCCATAAGCATAAATTCTATAAATCCTTCCAAGCTTCGTCTTCTTCTGGTTCAAGCCAAACTTTATTGAGTGATGATTCACTTAACTCAAGAAAATCTTTTACTAAAATTTCCAAATCATCTACATTACTAACTTGCAAATTTTGAATCTTTTCAAGTGGTAGATTAGTTAGTTTAGCTACTAGAGATAAATCAATACCTTCTTGTAGCATATTGAGTGCAACTTGAGTTAAACCTTCTTGTAACCCTTGTTCCCAGGCTTCACGTAAAGATTGAGATTGAAGTGCTAATTCACGCATAATTATAAGTTACAGATACTCTGTTTAAATTATAACTAAAATATTTGGATTATTTAATAATTTAGCATTGCTAAAACTTCATTAGTGAATAATTAAGCCATGATTATATCATCATAGAATCAAAAAGTATATAAATTAACTAAAAATAATTATTGGAATTGTTACTCTGAAAAAGAGTTTACCAATTATGAGTAATTCTCTTCATTAGCAATCCTTAAAATTCCTAATTAACCTTTATTTTCGTCAACAAAGGTAACATGATCATGGTATCCCTAAACGAAGTTATCAATGGTAAAAAACCCATTGAAGCAGCAATTCTTGAAGCCATTACAGAAGCGCGGACAACCTGTACAGAAAATGGTAATAATTCCGCTAATTGTGCAGTAGCTTGGGATATTGTCGAAGAATTACAAGCAGAAAAAGCCCATCAAAAACAAGCAAAACACCGCAAAACAGCCCTAGAAGACTACTGCGAAATGTATCCAGATGCTTTGGAGTGTTTGATTTACGATCTTTGATTTAGATTGAGATCAAGAAGAATGTAGAGACGAGAATCCCTACCCATGGAACGTCTCTACATTGGTTTGAGATCACACATATTTAATTTTCACCAGATATTTAGTCAAGAGTAAAAGTAAGAGATTCAAGTACATATATAAAACCCCCTATTCTACAGCCCCCAACGCCTTCAAAGTTAAGATTTCCGCACGGCTTAACCCCTTCACCCCCTGAATCTTCAACCCTGCATATAACCTATGGTCAAAGGTAGCGAAACAGTCCCCAGTCTGCACATCCCACAGTTTCACCGTATTATCATCACTACCACTAGCCAAGGTCAGACCATCTCCACTCCAGGCTACTGACAAAACCGAACTGCGATGACCCTCTAGGGTTCCCACACAGTCCCCAGTCTGCACATCCCACAGTTTCACCGTTTCATCATAACTACCACTAGCCAAGGTCAAACTATCTCCACTCCAGGCTACTGACGTAACCGAACTGCGATGACCCTGTAAAGTCCGCACACATTTCCCAGTCTGCACATTCCAGAGTTTCACCGCATTATCACCACTACCACTAGCCAAGGTCAAACTATCTCCACTCCAGGCGACTGAGTTAACCGTATCGCTATGACCCTGTAAAGTCCGCACACATTTCCCAGTCTGCACATCCCACAGTTTCACCGTATTATCACGACTACCACTAGCCAAGGTCAGACCATCTCCACTCCAGGCTACTGAGTTAACCCAATCGCTATGACCCTTTAGCGTCCGCACACAGTCCCCAGTCTGTACATCCCACAGTTTCACCCTTTTATACAAACTAACACTAGCCAAGGTCTGACTATCTGGACTCCAGGCTACTGAGTTATCCCAAATACTATGAACCTCTAGCGTCCCCACACAGTCCCCAGTCTGCACATTCCACAGTTTCACGGTTTCATCACTACTACTAGCCAAGGTCTGACCATCTGGACTCCAGGCTACTGACCTAACCCAAATACTATGACCCTCTAAAGATCGCACACAGTCCCCAGTCTGCACATTCCACAGTTTCACCGCATTATCACTACTACTAGCCAAGGTCTGACCATCTGGACTCCAGGCTACTGAGTAAACCGAAATACTATGACCCTCTAGCGTCCGCACACAGTCTCCTGTCTGCACATCCCACAGTTTCACTGTTTCACCACTACCACTAGCCAAGGTCAGACCATCTCCAGTCCAGGCTACTGACCTAACCCAACGGCGATGACAATGTAAAGTCCGCACACAGTCTCCTGTCTGCACATCCCACAGTTTCACCGTATTATCACCACCACTAGCCAAGGTCTGACCATCTGGACTCCAGGCTACTGTCCAAACCCAATGAGTATGACCCTTTAGCGTCCGCACACATTCCCCAGTCTGTACATCCCACAGTTTCACCCGTTTATCCAAACTACCACTAGCCAAGGTTTGACCATCTGGACTCCAGGCTACTGAGTAAACCGAACGGGTATGACCCTTTAGCGTCTGCACACGTTTCCCAGTCTGCACATCCCACAGTTTCACCGTATTATCACCACCACTAGCCAAGGTCAGACCATCTCCACTCCAAGCTACTGATTTGACCTGATTCCTATGACCTTTTAGCGTCCGCACACAGTCTCCTGTCTGCACATTCCACAGTTTCACGCTTCTATCGTCACTACCACTAGCCAAGGTCTGACTATCTCCACTCCAGGCTACTGATAAAACTGAATTAATATGACCCTCTAGCGTCCGCACACAGTCCCCAGTCTGCACATTCCACAGTTTCACCGTATTATCACAACTACCAGTAGCCAATGTTAGACCATCTCTACTCCAGGCTACTGAGTTAACGGAATCACTATGACCTGTTAGGGCTAAAAACTCCCTGCCAGTAATGACATTCCACAGTCTAACTTTACCATCTTTTTCTCCTGTAGCCAGCACTTTACCATCAGGACTAAAGGCCACAGCAAAAACTGAAGTTAATTCTGTCGCAAAGACTGATTCTTTTAAATTGGCATTAGTTAAATTTACATTGTATAAACTAGCCTGGCTGAAATCTACATTTTTAATTACCGTTTGACTCAAATCTTGTCTTTCTAAAGCAAACCGACTACCTTTGAGTAGCAACTGCACCGCATTACTACCACAGTAACCTGCGATTGTTTCGGTTTTACCTTTAGTGGCTTTGACTACTTCTAATAAACGTTGATTTGCTGTTGTTGACAACATGGAAAACATTAAATCTAAGACGGCTTTGGCTAATAGAGTTTTCCCAAAAGTTTGACTTAAATCTGTTGTTCCTTTGTCGTAGGGAAGATCCTCCGCAACTTCCTGAAAATCTGCTGCTAAAATCCCTAATTCTCGTCCCAATTTATAGGATACAAAAAATTCTAATAATGAACGATGGGCAGGATAATAATCACCATCAGCATTTGTAATTAACATGGTTTGTCCCATCATGTCATGATGCCAATGATCTAAATCTTTTTGTTCCTGTACCGTTTCACCAAAATAACTACGAATTAAATCAGGAAATTCTTTATAATTCAGAGTCATTTTATCAGTTGACAGCATTTCCCAGGATAATTCACACAGGAAATATAATTTATCTGCCATTGAGGTAAAAGTCCGGTCAGCTTTAATATCTCGTTCCATTTTGTGCCGTACTGCATAGAGATAAACACGGGAAATATCCACAGGTTTTTTTTCTAATTCTAAAACTTCAAATTGGGGTGGTTCTCCCGTTAGATTAGAAGTAGATGCTTGTAATTCTGCATTTAACAGGCTGCGTCCTTCCAATGCTTCTGGAAAATGTTCAGTCTGACAAGTTAAAATTGCCTTTGTTCCTGCTGTTCCCACAACTTTTGCTAATTCCCAGAAATTATTAATCATTGCTTGACGGTCTACCCATGCGGCCATTTCGTCAAAGCCATCAAAAATTAATAATAATTTCCCCATGCGGTTAAGTTGTTCAAAGGCAGAATATCCCGATAAACCAATGTTATGTTTACGAAAAAAGAACTCAGAAAATAGAGATTCAATACTCACCGCCTTAGCATAATCTCTTAAAGGAATCACTAAAGGAATACGCGGTCTTTGAGTACCTTTCTTTTTTGCTTCTAAATATTTTTTCAAAGCCAACCAAGCATAATGGAAAGCAAACCAAGTTTTACCTGTACCAAATTCCCCTAAAACCGATAAATGTTCTTTAACTGGGTCATCTAACCATTGATTAATATAACCCTCAATCCAATCGTCTTCTTTACCATAATGACTAATTCCTATTCGCTGCTTAGTTTGGGGATTAATTTCTTCTTTGGTACAAGCTAAAGGGACATAATATTGATCAATTCCTCTGCTTTTGACTTCTGTTTCTAACCAATCAAAATAACCACTAAAATTAGCCTTATCTTCAATTAATTCATCAAAGGTCTTACAAAGAATATGTTTATTTTCATCTTTTTCAAGTTTGTCTATAGCTGCTTTACTAACTCGACGGGGTGCGACAATCCAACCTCCATCAACTTTTTGAGTTTCTACAGCTTGTTTTACTGCATTAATATCATTAATTCCCGCTTCTGCTTCGACTCCGTGAATCAAAATCCGGTCATATCCTCCCCAGTTGTTGGGAATATTAATAATCCATTCAAAATAATCTTTTTCTAAGACTTCGTGAGGTTCAAAATAATAACCCAGTGCTTTAAACCATTTTTTTAATTGTTTAGCTAATTCTGTTTCTCTGACAATTTCCCCAGGTGGTAATAATTGCTGTTGACTTTGGACTAATTGAGCAATTTGTTTTTGAAGTTCTGGTAAACTAAGTTGGTTAATTTGTTCCCGAATTTGATTTAAACTATTTTGTAAACTATCTAATTTATGGTCTTGTAAAATTTCCGTTGCTGTTCTGGCTCGTTTGGCAATTTCTACAAATAACCGGGCAAATTCAGTCAATTCTCGGCGATAATCAATATTTTGATGTTTGATTTTATTGCCAATATCAGAACTTTGAATAAAATTATCTAATGTTTGAATATTAAAACTTCTATTTTGACTAAATGCTTGCTGAAACTCTTCTTTAATTTCTTTTTCTTTAAATAACTGTAAAATTAACTGTAAAATAACTTTTTGTTTACCTACACCATACTCAATTAAAGTATAAACATAAACACCATCAAAATCATTTGGTGGTGTATCTGATTTTAAACCAAATTTATTTAACAATCGTAATCGTATTTCGCTATACTTTAATTTATCTAAGACTTTATGTACTGTTTCCCCAATTAATGCGTCAACAACCTTATCAAGCATAAACAAAATCTGGTATAACGAATCTTTACTGTTTATACCATCAAACACATTTATCTGTCAAGCTGCTAAAAAATCACGGTTTATTTTGAGTACGGTGTATGGCGTTCTTATAACAAAAGCAGTGAGGGTAAGTAATGAGTCAGCAAGAATCTAATTATATTCCTTTCACCTCTAACCAAGAATTAGCAACCCCGATGGATTTATTACTTAATGAAGAATGGTTGAGAAAAAGTATCCAAGCTGAGGAAGAAGTAGGGGGTAATATTGGTGCTGGTTTAGATTGGGGTTCTGGTTTTAGTCAACTGTTGCTTAATCCCGAATTGTTTTATCGTTTAAAAACTTTGCGGATTTCTTTGAATCGAGAAGTGCGTTTGTTGCTTAAAGATTGGAATTTAGGAACTGCCACTTCTATAGTATCTGCTACCGCCAGAGAGAAGTTACTGGAAAGATTCAGGCTACCTACATCTACTGTTAAAGAACATATTCAAGCTGTGTTGCAGAGTGATGAACTTTTTGGTGAGGAATTTATTTCTAATCATCAGGTATTGCGCGAATTGCTTGGGGTAATGTTGACAGAAAACGATTGGGAAAATATTGCTTCAGTTGCGGCGGCTTCCTTGAAGCAGCAAATTATGAATCAGATTTTGGTTGAGAGAATTTTAGTATAGTAGGGCTAAAATAATTGAAAGTGGCGCACTCCGTTATCACAAATCAAAAAATGAATTAACAAGTCAGCGATCGCCCTATTGCCCTTTATCTCAAAGCAATACAAGTTTAATTTTGCTGTGATTCTCCTAAATCAACAACTTTTGACAATACCTCTACCCAATTAATAATACTGATATAGCACCCATCAATCAACGCATTTTCTACAATTTCCGCTCCTGGTTCATCTCTAAGATAAGCTAAAAAGGCAGAAGCATCTAACACAGATTTATTCACTTAAATACTCCTGTCTCCGTTCCTGGATAAGTTCAT
This sequence comes from Dolichospermum sp. LEGE 00240, assembly GCF_015207875.1. GTDB lineage: Bacteria > Cyanobacteriota > Cyanobacteriia > Cyanobacteriales > Nostocaceae > Dolichospermum > Dolichospermum gracile. The sequence continues at coordinate 13,518 of NZ_JADEVZ010000038.1, read as the reverse complement.
CTACTAAGTTTCTATCAGGTGATTTATCTTTTAATAAACCTCTTAATTTTTTAACTTGTTGTTTGAGGCTGACTAATTGGAGTCTTCCATTATCTTCCAGAGTTAAAATTAATCTATCTCCTGATTCTAAATTCAGCATGGTTTGGATTTCTTTAGGTAAAGTTAAACGTCCTTCTGGTTCAATATCAAGTGTATATTGTTGAGGAATTGATAAATTAGCAAGTGTCATAGCTGAATATTTCCTTGGTTTATAGCCATTTACATTTTAGCAAAACTCTAAAAATTAAAAAATCTCAATTTTTTCTCTATCTTCAACTCCTACTCATCAATATCCATTGCCAAATTTTCAAAATTAGTAATTGTTACTTCAACATCAGGGAATATTGCCGTTATTTTCAACTCTCCTCCCATAGCTTCAATAACTTGTCGGAGATGACTAACATACATATCAGTACGATTCTCTAATCTAGAAATAGCAGGTTGTTTAATTTGCAACTTTTCAGCTAATTGAGCTTGAGATATTTTTAAAGCTTGGCGTAATTCAGCTAATGCCATTTCCTCTTTTAATTTAGCTGTTTGAGTAGCAATTTTGGCTTTTCTTTCTGCCGATAAATCTTTAGTAAGATTACTAAACTTTTTATGTCCTGTCATATTAAACCCTCCTGACTAATTTCTTGCAGATATTCTTCATAAAGACGATCTGCTATGGGAACATATTTTTCATAAAATCGCTTATCTCCTGTTTTATCTCCACCAATAAGTAAAATTGCCACTCGTCGCGGATCAAAAGCATAAAATACTCTGATTGGTTTACCGCGACTTTGAATACGTAACTCTCTCAGGTGAGAGTTTTTTGCACCTTTGACATCGGATGAATAAGGAAAGGGTAATTGTGTTCCCTTTTCTTCAAGTAGTTGAACAACGCTGACAATATCATCTTGTTGCTCTTCTCTAAGAGTTTGCCACCAAATATCAAACTCATTCGTATATTCTATTTCCCAACTCACTTTCTATTATATTACGTTGATGTAATAAATCATAGCTTTAATTTGTCAATTTTCACAACTTTTTTTGCCTGTACTGATACTGAGCAATTCTTTTAACGAGCCTAACGATACCATCCCCCAAGAGCTACAACTACGCATTTACTCTGTGTAATGGTAGCGATTTCACCCGTCGCCTAACTAGCAACTGACATTAATAGCCAGATAAAAAACAGATAAATAGCCATTAGGTCTATGTCAACTCATACAAGACCTTGTTAGCTCTAGAACTTTACTTAGGAGGTGACGATGATGACAAGATTAGAGGCGAAGTAAGTGCCAACCCAAAACACCAACTAAAACCTTGATTATTCATCATTTTTTCCCAAACTCCTGCATGACTTGTTTAGTAATTTCTTGAATTGCTGCTAAAGTTGGAGGGATAATTTCGCTTTCCATTCCCAACCATAAAAGATATTCAATATTTCCCGCAGGGCCTGTTATTGGTGAATAAGTTAAACCCTGATATTTCCATCCTAATTCTAACGCCCCTTTCATCACATTAAAAATTGCATCTCCTTGGTCATCAGAATCGCGGACAACGCCTTTTTTACCTATCCGAGACTTGCCAACTTCAAATTGTGGTTTTACCAGCAATACAGCCTCTCTGGGAGCTTGTGTTAATTGCCATACCGCCGGCAAAATTTTGGTTAAAGAAATAAAGGAAACATCCACAACTATCAAATCAGGAAATATGGCATTTTCAGCATATAATTCTGCTGGTTGTAGTTGGCGTAAATTCGTCCGTTCTTTTAAAATTACTCGTTCATTGTTTCTGATTTTCCAGTCAACTTGTCCATAACCAACATCTACACCATAAACTTGTTTTGCGCCGGCTTGTAATAAACAATCTGTAAATCCACCTGTAGAAATTCCCCCGTCTAAACAAATTCTGTCAGTTACAGAAATTCCAAAACATTCTAAAGCTTTGACCAGTTTTTCCCCACCACGAGACACAAAAGGAGGACGTTCTTTAACTTGAATTTGGGCGGTAATATCCACTTCTGTCCCGACTTTATCAATTTTATGTTGATTGACAGTTACTTCTCCAGCTTGAATTAGCCGCTGTGCTTGTTGACGGGAAGCACATAATCCCAAATCTACTAATAATGTATCTAATCGCTGTTTCACCAATTTCACTTTTTATAGTTTTTTATATTTGCTTTTCTATTTTAAATCTAAATAGGAATTTTTTGTTGATATCCCCAACTTCTTTAAGAAATCAGGGATATTCAATTTACAGTAGATTAATAAGTTACAGAATCTAAATTCAAAGTCGGACAGCAACCCAACAAATACTGGTAAATGTTGGGTTATGGCTATGGCTCCTACATCGCCACGCAAGCTATCGCCACACTTCGTGAACGTTCCGATTGCTCCGCAAACGTTTACGTTCCACAACCCAACCTAGGTAATTCTATTTTCTGAGCTTAACTGACAAGTATTGGAACAGCAAACCAATTTCACTCCTGACTCCTGAATTCTGCTGTATGTCATTAGTTAGTATTGTGAATATGATGATCATTTAGTTGTGAGTTAGCACCATTGTTAACAAAACCCAAAGTAATTCGTTTCATAAACCAATACAGACCCCAAAGAATTACAAAAGTAATCATAATAATGACCAACGGCTGTTTACCAAGTATTTCCTCTATACCTTTGGTGATTATCGCATCTGGTTGAGTAATAAAGTCCCAACTGTTGAACCGTAAAAATCTTCCCCAATAAATACCAACAGCAGAAAGAGCATGAGTCATCAATTCCACAGAAAAAATCCATTTGCTTTTACCCGTTCGGTGTAAATAGTAACCTAAATTTATCAAAGATATAACATAGGCTTCAAATCCGCCAAAAATGACGACAAAATACACAGGTATTAACACTAATGTAATCATCCATACTGACTGAACTCGCCGAATATCATCTATTAAATGAATAACATCAGTTAATAAATAAGGTGCGTTTGGTAGAAAAGCATAGAAACTCAAAAATCCTAGCCACCAAATCCATGAACCTCCGCGGTTTTTGCGAAATAGCCAAACACTTAAAGCCAAAGGGATAAAAGCCAAAAATAAATTCCAAGTCATCCAGCGCAGATTAACTTTTAAAACATGGAAAACCGTTGTTATTAATTCAATTACTTCTGCTTTCATAGAATTGAAATGTGTAGAATAAACTTATTTTTTGTTCACACAGTATTTGTAGTTGCAGACTTTTGACAACTTTAAAAATATTGTGTACAAGACTCTATTTTAGATCACGGTTGCAGAGAATGGTTGTCTTTCAGAATTTTGGCTCTTACATAGGGTTTGCTGAATAAGTTGTCTGTGAGGGGAGGTGACAGGTGCTACGCCACAGGGACAGGTGACAGTTTCAACTATCTGGATATCCTCAATTTTCTAAATCCGACAAGGAAAAATGCACCTATTTTGAGACACCATCGGCCAAAACCTGGCACTTTTTGGAGATAAAAATCTGTAAAACCTTTATTAATAAGCGGTTTTGGCTTTATATGACTAACGCCACGCTACGCTATCAGCAAGCTCTATATAGGAATCCCCATACTATATATTTTATACGGTTAATTTTTGGAAAATACATAGATTAAATATAATTTCTGAGCTATGCAATAGTAGTATTAACTAAGCTACATAAATAGAATAATTTCTGACTTGTAAGGATGCAAAAATTACTGGCAAATGTTAAAATCGGGTTTTAGCTATCCCGACAGATAACGAAAAGTAAAGTTACCCAAAACCTCTTCTCTGTTCCCTGTTCCTTTCTATTCCCTTCTCATAACAATAATTTTTAATGTCCATTTACTTATATGAGTATGATTTTGATTATTGAAGATGAGCGTCAAATCAGAGAAAATATTCAGGAGATTCTTGAGCTAAATGGGTTTATTACCGTCACCGCAGCAGATGGATTAGAAGGACTACGCATGGTAGATAAACATCACCCAGACATAATTCTTTGCGATGTGATGATGCCTAAATTAGATGGATATGGATTTATTGAAGCACTACGTCGAAAGCCGCTGACAGCAGAAATTCCTTTTATTTTTCTGACTGCTAAAGCAGAACACCGTGATCGGCGTCAAGGTATGCTACTGGGTGCAGATGACTATTTAACTAAGCCTTTTGAGGTTAATGAACTACTTGAGGCTATTTCTACACGATTAGAAAAACGTCAACTATTAACCCAACGTTATAAAACTCAGATTCAGCAAATGGAAACTGAGATATATAATCTAATGCGTCATGATAATTCAACTGGTTTACCCAATCAAATTTTTTTAGAAGAGTATTTTAATCAGAACCGTCTTCAAGCTGACAATCAAAATCAATTTTTGCCGTTGTTACTAATTGATATAAACTTGGTTTATCATAGTAAATTATTATTCAACTCAAGTTTTAAACACTTGTTAATGAAGGATGTAGCTGCACAATTACATAAGCTAAACTCTTCCAATCAGATTATTGGTTTCATGGCTTATTTAGAAAATGACCAATTAGCATTGTTGTTAAAGCCAGTAGAAGATGGGAGTATTGCTGGTGATATTTCTCAACAAATTTTAGATAGGTTGTCACAACCTTTAATTGTTAATGAGCAGGAAATATCTGTGCAAGCTAAAATTGGAATTGCTTGTTATCCAAATGATGCGCTGCAATTAGGAGAATTGCTAACTTATGCAGAAGTCACCTTGGAGCATTGTAAATTAGAAAATGGTAATTTCTGTCGTTTTTATAATCAAGAAATTCTGGATATTGTTTTTAGAAGACTTATTTTAGAATCTGATTTTTTGCAGGCAATCGAGAACAAAGAATTTCAACTTTATTATCAGCCACAAATCAATGTTACAACTAAAAAAGTGGTTGGTATTGAAGCATTGATCCGTTGGCAACATCCAGAATATGGTATGATTTATCCAGCAGAATTTATTCCTATTGCTGAACAATCAGGTTTCATTATTCCTCTGGGGAAATGGATTTTAAGAAGAGCTTGTCAGCAATTAAAAAATTTACAAGCAGAAGGATTAGCTAATTTTAAATTGGCCATAAATATATCCCCTTTTCAGTTTAGACAAGAAAATTTCGTTCAAAAAATTAATGATATCCTTAGCGAGGAAAATTTTAACCCAGAACTATTAGAGTTAGAACTCACAGAAACGGTGTTTATTCAAGATATTGAACTTGTGAAAGACAAAATAAATGCCTTAAAGAATTATGGAGTTCAAGTATCAATTGATGACTTTGGTACAGGGTATTCATCGTTTAAATATTTGCACGAATTTTCCTTTAGTCATTTAAAAATAGATCGGTATTTTATTATCAATGTTGATAAGGTTGAAAATAAACAGTCTATTCTAAAAAGTATTATTCAGTTAGCAAATACTTTGAAGGTTGATATTATTGCTGAAGGAGTAGAAACAAATGAAGAGGTAAATTGGTTGAAACAAAATAATTGTGAAGTTATTCAAGGATATTTTTTCAGTCATCCTTTACCAATAGAAGAGTTGAAATTTTTTTTACTAGCTAATAATTTTCTTAACTGCTAGATTAGTCTGATTTACGTCGAAGGATGGAACTTGGTGCTGATAATTATTTAACTAAGTCACCGAGTCAAGAGTAAAACTGGCCTGGTATCTGGCTTTGCAGTTATATCCTGTACCTCATTGATCTGCAATTGGCTGTAAATAAGGAATGGTAATTGTAACTGTTGTTCCTTTGCCTATTTGACTATCTATATTAATTTCCCCTTGGTGCAAATCTACACATTTTTTCACGATGGAAAGTCCTAAGCCAGTTCCAGCAATATTACCGACATTAGAGCCGCGGTGAAAAGATGCAAATAAGTTATCTTGATCGGCTTCTGGAATACCGATGCCATGATCACTAATTTTAAATATAATTTTATCATCTGCTTTAGTTAAACTAAAATTAACTAAGTTGTGATTAGGCGAATATTTAATCGCGTTATTTAGCAGATTAGTAATAATTTGCTGTAAGAGTTTTTTATCAAACTGGATAATTAGAGAATTGGTAATTGTTTCTTGTCCTAAATCTACAGAAAAATTAATAGTATGTTGGTTGTTGCTCTCTGCTATTGCTGATTGGAGATGATGGCAAAAATCAACAATATCTGCTGCTTCTAAATGTAATTCTATTTTATCAGCTTCAGCACGGTTGATCATTAAAACGTCATCAAGGATTTGGGTAATATGCTTAATGGTGTGTTGGATTGTTTGTAGATGTTCTTGTTTTCTTTCTTCATTGAGGCGATCGCTAAATTTTTGTAAAATGCCCGAAGATGAAGCAATAATGGCTAAAGGTGTGCGAAACTCGTGAGATGCTATTGTAATAAACCGGGATTTTAATTGGTTTAATTCCTTCTCTTTTTCTAGTGCTTGCTTTAGTTCTGCTGTTCGTTCTGCTACTCTATGTTCTAAATCCTCATTCTGTTGTGTGAGTTGTCTAAGTTCCTGGTTCTGGATTTCTAAAGATTTAATTAACCTCTTTAAATGTAAATGAGTTCGCACACGCGCCAGTAATTCCTCTTTTTGAAAAGGTTTGGTAATATAATCTACAGCACCTAAACTTAAACCTTTGACTTTATCCACAGTATCAGCTAAAGCTGTTATAAAAATTATCGGAATACTCCGAGTCAGAGGATCAGCTTGAAGTTGCTTGCAAATTTCAAATCCGCTAAGGTCAGGTAACATAATATCTAGTACGATTAAATCAGGAATACTAGTCTTCACTTGTGGGATAACATTTAGCCCATTTACCTCTATTTTGACCTTGTAACCAGCACTGCTTAAGGTATGGTTCAAAAGTTTTAAATTCACTGGATTATCATCAACTACTAAAATTGTGGCACCATTAGGTAAAGTATTCAAATTTTCTTCCTTGTGATTAATAAGTTTCATCTAAGTAGGTTAGCATTGAAAATCGTTGTTATGGCAAGGCAAAAGGCAAGAGGCAAGAGTGAACAGGGTTTGGGCGATTTTACTTTTCTTTACACAGATTGGTTTTATTGTGTTCACCTACTTAAAATAAATTACAGATTTCTAGGCAATTAAATAAGGAATGGTAATTGTAACTATTGTTCCTTTACCTATTTGACTATCTATATTAATTTCCCCTTGGTGCAAATCTACACATTTTTTCACGATGGAAAGTCCTAAGCCAGTTCCAGCAATATTACCGACATTAGAGCCGCGGTGAAAAGATGCAAATAAGTTATCTTGATCGGCTTCTGGAATACCGATGCCATGATCACTAATTTTAAATATAATTTTATCATCTGCTTTAGTTAAACTAAACTTAATTAAGTTGTGATTGGGCGAATATTTAATCGCGTTATTTAGCAGATTAGTAATAATTTGCTGTAAGAGTTTTTTATCAAACTGGATAATTAGAGAATTGGTAATTGTTTCTTGGCCTAAATCTACAGAAAAATTAATAGTATGTTGGTTGTTACTCTCTGCTATTGCTGATTGGAGATGATGGCAAAAATCAACAATATCTGCTGCTTCTAAATGTAATTCTATTTTATCAGCTTCAGCACGGTTGATCATTAAAACGTCATCAAGGATTTGGGTAATATGCTTAATGGTGTGTTGGATTGTTTGTAGATGTTCTTGTTTTCTTTCTTCATTGAGGCGATCGCTAAATTCTTGTAAAATCCCTGAAGATGAAGAAATAATAGCTAAAGGTGTGCGAAACTGATGGGATGCCATTGTAATAAACCGGGATTTTAATTGGTTTAATTCCTTTTCTTTTTCTAGTGCTTGTTTTAATTCTATTGTTCGTTCTATAACTCTATGCTCTAAATCCTCTATCAGTTCTGTGAGTTGTTGATTCTTGATTTCTAAAGTTTTACTTAATTCCCGTAAATGCAAATGGGTTTGTACACGAGCCAGCAATTCTTTTTTCTGAAATGGCTTAGTAATATAATCTACTGCGCCTAGATGTAACCCCTTAACCTTATCTACAGTATCAGCTAAGGCTGTCATGAAAATTATCGGAATTGACTCAGTTACAGGGTCGGATTTAAGTCCCTGGCACAGCTTAAATCCATTGATATCAGGCAACAAAATATCCAACAGTATTAAATCAGGAATACTGAAATGAATTTGCTGGACTATATTTGCTCCGTTGGTTGCAGTATGCACATTGTAACCTGCCGCGCTCAGGGTATAATCCAGAATTTCTAAATTGGTCGGATCATCATCAATTACTAAAATTGTGGTACACTTAGGCAATTTTTCCAAAATTTTTTCCTTATCCCCTAACTCAATCCAGTTAAATTCTGTCGGATATTAACTTATGATTTTTTGATAAAATCAGTATATACTGAGAGAGCAAAATCATAGCGATCGCGGTTAATAAACAATTAAGCCTGTAATACTTCCCCTAGAGATACTTCTAGAGCCACTATGTCCCCGTAGTTAATTTTTTTGTTCATTTACTTTACTCAGTATACACTAAATTTGATATACTACAATTATTTTAATGAAAAGTGTAATTTACTACATTTGCATTAAGTAAACTGAGTTTCCCACTTACCGCAAGGTCTGATGATTCTCCTTTTTACTCCTTCTTATTCTTTCTTATTTCTCCTGACTCCTGATTTTTCACCACACCCTATTTAAGAGGTGATCCTAACTTAGCTGATATCCCCTTCATTTTTCTCACCGCTAAAGCAGAACGCTATGATTTCCGTCAAAGCATGGGATTAGGTGCGGATGATTATATTACCAAACCTTTTCAGCCTCATGAGATATTAGAAGCAGTTAACTCTCGTTTAAAACGACATTCAATTTCCAATCAAGCATATTTACAAGAGTCCCAAAAATTAGAAATACTCGAACAGGAAATCAAAAAAAATCGGTCTGAACTGCAAGACTGTCAGCAACTAGCGCAAATGCGAGGGAGTCTCCTCGATAAAGTCTCTCAAGACTTACGCAATCCACTTTCTAATATCAACATGGCAATTTGTATGCTCAAACAGGTTGATAACGAAAAAGATAGAGAAAAATATTTATTGATATTACAGGAAGAATGTAAACGAGAAATTGAGATATTAAATGAGATAAGTAGCTTACAGGAATTACTAACAGATGAAAATGCCAAGTTACTGAGAACTTACAAACTATTGGGAAAACTTTAATTAATTTAGGAGTCACCGAGTCAGGAGTTCAGGAGGAAGAAGAAAGAAGAAAGAAGAAAGAAGAATTGTTTTCACCAATTACCTATTCCCTATTCCCTGTTCCCTGTTCCCTGTTCCCTGTTCCCTATTCCCTATTCCCTGTTCCCTGTTCCCTGTTCCCTATTCCCTGTTCCCTGTTCCCTGTTCCCTATTCCCTATTCCCTGTTCCCTATTCCCTGTTCCCTATTCCCTATTCCCTATTCCCTATTCCCTGTTCCCTATTCCCTATTCCCTGCTCCTGAAAAAGATTACATTGAATGAAGTTAAAAACAAATAACAAATATGTCCATTGAACTGCAAACAGAACTAGGTCAAGCAGTGGAACAGCGTCGCAACTTTGCGATTATTTCTCATCCTGATGCTGGTAAAACTACCTTAACCGAAAAACTACTATTATACGGGGGTGCTATCCACGAAGCTGGAGCAGTCAAAGCCCGTAGAGACCAGCGAAAAGTAACCTCTGACTGGATGGCAATGGAACAACAACGGGGAATTTCCGTCACTTCAACCGTGTTACAATTTGCCTATCGTAACTGTCAAATTAATTTACTCGACACTCCTGGACACCAAGATTTTAGTGAAGACACCTATAGGACTTTAGCAGCAGCAGATAATGCAGTTATGCTGATTGATGCGGCTAAAGGTTTAGAACCGCAAACCCGGAAATTGTTTGAAGTTTGTAAAATGCGGGGGATTCCCATTTTCACCTTTGTGAATAAACTTGACCGTCCAGGTAGAGAACCCATAGATTTGTTGGATGAAATTGAGAAAGAACTGGGATTACAGACTTATGCAGTGAATTGGCCTATTGGTATGGGCGATCGCTTTAAAGGAGTTTTTGACCGCCAACAACAGCAAGTTCATTTATTTGAACGCAGTTCTCATGGTAGCAAAGAAGCGCGAAATACTATCCTCGATATAGGCGATCGCCAACTGGAAACCTTACTAGAAAAAGAACTTTACCACCAACTACAAGACGAATTAGAACTCTTAGAAGGAGTTTGTCCAGAACTGGATTTAGACCTGGTACACGCCGGCAAAATGACCCCAGTGTTTTTTGGTAGCGCCATGACCAACTTTGGGGTGGAATTATTCCTGAAAAACTTCCTCGACTTTGCCCTCAAACCAGGTACACATAGCAGCAGCGTCGGCGATATTCCCCCTACCTATCCAGAGTTTACCGGATTTATTTTCAAACTCCAAGCCAACATGGATCCCAAACATCGGGATAGAGTGGCTTTCGTCCGGGTTTGCACAGGTAAGTTTGAAAAAGATATGACAGTAAATCATGCTCGAACTGGTAAAGTTGTTCGTCTCTCTCGTCCGCAAAAACTATTTGCCCAAGAAAGAGAATCTATTGATGTCGCTTATCCAGGGGACGTGATTGGTTTAAATAATCCGGGTGTTTTCGCAATTGGCGATACTATTTATACAGGGCAGAAACTAGAATATGAGGGAATTCCTTATTTCTCACCGGAACTTTTTGCTACTTTAAGAAACCCTAACCCATCGAAATTTAAGCAGTTCCAAAAAGGTGTTTCCGAATTACGAGAGGAAGGGGCTGTACAAATTATGTATTCAACTGATGAAGCCAAGCGTGAGCCAATTTTAGCAGCGGTTGGTCAGTTGCAATTTGAGGTGGTCCAGTTCCGTTTACAAAATGAGTATGGTGTGGAAACCATTCTTGATTTATTACCCTACAGTGTCGCCCGTTGGGTTTCTGGTGGTTGGGAAGCTTTAAAACAGGTGGGACGTTTATTTAATACCACCACTGTTAAAGATAGCATGGGACGACCTGTGTTGTTATTCCGCAATGAATGGAATTGCCAACAATTAGAAGGTGATCATCCAGAGTTGAAATTAAGTGCGATCGCCCCCGTCTTTTCCCATCAACCATCAGTAGAGAGTTAGAGGCAAGAGGCAAGAGGCAATAGGCAACAGGCAATAGGCAACAGGCAGGGGGAATATTTCTTCCCACTGACAACTGACAACTGACAACTGACAACTAACAACTGACAACTAACAACCAACAACTGACAAATTATCAAAGTTTGTATGCCTTCCTATGCTGAATCATGTTTAGAGGCTGGTTTAGCTGCCCTCAAGCAGGGGAATTACTATACAGCGATCGCTAACCTTGAACCACTAGCCAAAAATCAAAGCGAAGAAAAGATTTGTTTACAGGCACGAGTGGGGTTAGTTATGTCCTATGCTCGCACTGGCGAAGTCTCCAAAGCGATCGCCCTGTGCCACAATTTGATTGCCAATAGTAATCCTCAAGTTCAAGAGTGGTCAAAACTTGCTCTTGAACACCTGCACAAACGCAAAAACCAGCAGAAAAAACCCCGCAAACCTAAGACTGGACTTATCTCCGGTTTAACCAATTCCTCACAACAGCCACAAACCGCCTATGTTGGGGCTGATGGTAATAATAATATTCAACCCGTTAGTATTTATTGGCGAAATGCTAGACGCGCTAAAGTTTGGCAACCTCTACGCAAGCCTAATATTATCCCCTCCCGACTGCTTGCCCTCTTCACATTCATGGCACTATTTTGGACGTGCCGAGAAGTGCTGAAATTCGTCCTGGATTCAATTAATCAAATTCTATATCAACTGCCATACTTAGAACCCATTCAGATTTTATATCATGATTCTAGTAACTTGATTCTAGGGTTATTTATAATCTTAATGGTATCGTCCCCTTGGTTACTCGACTGGGCGCTAACGAGATTTTCCGGTCAAGAAGAGTTACCCAAAGAGAAATTAAACTCCTACAGTCGGGAAACACTCAGAGTATTACAAAGGGCTTGTCAACAGAGACGCTGGACTATCCCCCAACTGAGAATTTTACCAATTGCTGCCCCCATGATTATCAGTTATGGCAACCTGCCCCGCACAGCCAGAATAACTGTTAGTCAAGGCTTATTAGAACAATTGGCAGATGATGAAATAGCCGCCATTTATGCTTTATCCTTGGGGCAAATTGGGCGTTGGGACTTTGCAGTGATGTCTCTAGTGCTACTTGTAACCATGCCATTTTATGGCATATATCAGCAAGTGTCAGTTTGGGGAAATCAACATCAGAGTAAAATTTGGCGTTGGCCAGGTACAGTTTTAGCCGCCATTAACTACGGAATTTGGTGTCTGTTCACAGGCACAGCCTTACTTAATTCTCGCTTACGACTTTACCATAGCGATCGCCTATCTGCAGAAATTACTGGTAATCCCAATGGACTAATTCGCGCCTTGCTAAAAATATCCATTGGTGTAGCCCATGATATTGGACTAAAAGAACAGACCTGCTGGCAGTTAGAAAGTCTAAATCTGCTTTCGCCCGTCGCATACCAGCACAGCATGGTTTTGGGTAGCACCGCTGGTCATCTACCTTTTGAATCATTCTTAAAATGGGAAAATTTTCATCCCTACCGTCAATGGTTAACAATCAACAGTTGTCATCCAGCCATAGGCGATCGCCTCGAACGTCTTTGTGACATAGCCCGCCATTGGCATTTAGACACTGAACTGTATCAAACAACCCCATCACAACCCATCCTCATCAAACCCCAAACCTTCTGTTTACAAATAGCCCCTTGGTTGGGCATCCCCCTTAGTATTGTCTTCGCTGGTCTGATTTGGTTAGTTTGGCAAACAGCATACACCCTACATTTATTAAACTTAAAATGGATTTATGACGATTGGTCTTTTGTAACAGGTTGTATGTTAATTGGTTTTAGCATTGGCATAGTCATCCGCATCAATGCCTTATTTCCCGACATTACACCTGCAAATGCTCAAAAAGACGAAAACTTCACCAGCCTATTAGCAGATCCGGCAATTTTACCAATTGATAGTGCTAAAATCCGGTTTACTGGTAAACTGTTAGGTCGTCCTGGAATTGGTAATTGTTTAGCACAAGACCTAATTCTACAAACTAGCCAAGGTTTAATGAAATTACATCATATTCCCTGGTTAGGAAGGTCATTCAATCCTCAAGACTTGATTGGCAGACAAATCACTGTCACAGGTTGGTTACGACGTGGGGCAACTCCCTGGATTGATCTCCAAACCCTAGAAACCCAAAGCGGCCAAAAAATTCATAGCCCTCATCCTATTTGGTCTACTGTCATCGCCGTCGTTGCCCAAGTTTGGGGCGCTTATATGATGCTCACAGGTTCTTAGTCATTGGTCATTGGTCAGTTGTCAGTTGTCAGTTGTCATTGGGAAAATTCTTTCTCCCCCCCCCGACTTCCCCGAC
>NZ_JADEVZ010000037.1 GCF_015207875.1 Dolichospermum sp. LEGE 00240 | reverse complement strand
ATTAGTCAGAGACTACGAGTTACTACCTGAAACCTCTGAGACTTTTATCTATCTAGCTATGATCCGTATCATGATCAGGCGATTGGCATAAATTTTGACTCCTCAAAACTTTTCAAACATCCTCTTATTCTTTCATTAATCCTATTTATTGTTAATGAGAGTATTGTCCCTATCTCTAACTATAAAGCTGCTATTACCTTAGAGGAAGTGATGAATATAAATAGATGGGATCTTAAAAGTCATCACATTGTTTATAAAGAATTAGCCAACAGAAATTATGAACAAATATCTGATAAAGATAATTATCTTAAATACTTCTTTTACTCAGAGAGATTTAGTGATGGAAAAATGCAAGAAGTTACCTTATTAATTAGAGATAATCGGGGTTTGAAGGTAATTATAAAATCTAAATTTGCTGAATGGAATGAAGGAAACAAATATTGGTTTTTTTATAATGGTGTCAAGAGTATAATTAATCCAGATGGTTCTTATGGTCAGGGAATTAAGTTTGATGAAATTCGCCTTAATCTTTCTAGTATATCTCGGCAATTTCAACTAGATAGGGAAAAATTAGATCATAGAGAAATGAATATATTTCAAATTTATCAACGATTGTTAGTTGCAAAAAAAGCAGGAGATATCCCGAATCTAATCAAATTACAAGTTAATCTTCAAAAAAGATTTACCCTACCTATTTCCTGCGCTGTATTGGCTTTCTTGGGTACAGCTATAGGAATTAATTTGCAACCAAGGATTAAATATAATAGTTTTACAGTTACTTTAGTAATTCTGGGGTTAATGAAAATATTTGAGGCGGTTATTAATGCTTTAATTATTTCAGGAAATATCTACAGTTATGTAATATGGCTACCAAATATTTTGGCTACAGGTTTTAGCTTTTACATATTAACTGAAAAAAATTCCTGAAATCGGATTATATTTGTTAAATACCTGTAAGTAATGGGAACTAGGGGAGGAATTTTCCTGATTGTAACTTATGAATGGGCGCAAGCCCTGCGCCCCTACCTGATTTTAATTATGAATTTTTGCAAAAATGCGATCGCTAATTTCTACTTCTTGATGACTTAATTGTTTTAATTTATGGGTTAAATCTGCTGTCAGCCTTTTGGCTTCTAGTTTTAAATTTCCATTCATATAATCTGCGGCTTTGATAGGTTCACCAATATGAACATTCACATCAGCACCCCAATTAGGATAGGGTTCACTGTAGTGGATACCGACAGGGATAACCTTAATATCTAATCCTGGATAGGTAGATTCAGCATTCACAGCTAAACGAGCGATTCCCGGCTTGAGGGGATGAAGTTGACCATCACGATGAATGCCACCTTCGGGATAAATAACTAACATTTCCCCCTGCTGCATTAACTCTACCGTATGCCGGAGAGTTGCGATCGCCGGACGTTCAATATTCACAGGAAAACCACCCATTCGCAGCACAAACCAACCTTGCAACCCTTGACATTCATTACTCGTTACCATAAATCGCATATCTCTACCCGTCACACAACGACCAGTAGCGTAGGGCAAAACCAGGGAATCCCAACGGGAACGATGGGTAGGTGCAAGAATCACCGGTCCACTTTTAGGAACATTTTCTCTTCCCGTCACCTGAATACGCCCAAAGAAAGATGGCAAAACCATGTAGTGTCCCAGAAGATAAGCAACACGGATTAACCAAGGCGAAACCCGCGAGGTATTCTGAAGCACCGAAGGTCGCCGAGGGGAGTCGAGGTGAGGATTTACAGGCGTATTTCTAGTTTGAGAATGGCGGTTAGTAGAAGCAAAGTATGATTTGATCATGACGGTGGCTGATTTTTTGGCGAATAAAAGATGACACAAACTTGATTATGTCCACCGTATATTTTCTTGGGTAACTTGTGTTTTCCCATTTGGACAGTTTTATCTGTGTCTGTTATTTTCTTTGACGTTGGGTAGCAAACCAATTTTGTAATTGTTCTCGACAGTCTGATTCTAGAATACCCCCCACCACTTTCACTCGGTGATTAGAGGCTGGGTGATCAGGGATGTTAATAACAGTACGAATAGCACCAGTTTTGGTATCGTCCACACCATAGACCAATTTTCCTAATCGCGCATGAACTATCGCACCGGCACACATCGGACAGGGTTCCAGAGTGACATATAAAGTACATTGATGCAAGCGCCAACTTTGTAAAACTTGACTAGCAGCCCGAATCGCCATAATTTCTGCGTGTGCAGTCGGATCTTGATCTCGCTCTTTGCGATTTTCACCCACAGCAACCAATTGATTATCTATGTCAACAATTACAGCCCCCACAGGAACTTCACCAGCATCACCCGCCACCCGTGCCAATTCTAGAGCGTGATTCATCCATTTTCGATATTGTAAATATTCTGGGTGTTCAAGCATTAGAGGAGTCAGGAGTCAGGAGTTCAGGAGTTCAGGAGAAGAAAGAAAGGAGTTCAGGAGAAGGAAGAAATGAGGAAATTACCAATTACCAATTACCCATTACCCATTACCAATTCCCAATTCCCAATTCCCAATTACCCATTACCCGCAACCTGAAATAACAGAGGGTCAAGTTGAGCTTTTGCATCTAATTGATACAGGTCATCACAACCACCAATATGTTGATTATTAATAAAAATTTGGGGGACGCTACGGCGACCGTCGGCGCGTTCTGCCATACTTGCTCTAGCTGTTTCGTCACCGTCAATTTTGTATTCGGTGAAATTAACACCTTTCCATGATAGTAGCATTTTAGCACGAATGCAGTAGGGGCAAGTTTGCCAAGTATAAATTTCAACATTTGCTTTGATTCGCTCTGGGTGGCGACCGAGGAGAGAGTTGAGAAAATTTAGCATATTCTTAATTAAGAGGTTTTTTGTTATTAAATCTCATCTACACAAATCCAGTTTAATAGCTGGAGCGCCGTTAGTGGTACTCCTAAGAAGATATATTTGCCACGAGTATCAATAAATGTTTCAATTGTATGGAAACATCCAAAGAAGATTCTTGGAAAAAAACAATGATGAAATTTAGTAAATTATCTGTGATTTTACAGGGAATAGGGATGCCTTTAGCGATCGCTCCTTTAATCTTAATTCTGAGCGCCTGTAATGATCAACCACAAAATAATCCCAATACACAAAATCCCGACAGCACCCCCCCAGGACAAGTTACTCGCGTGATCTGGAATCGCATTAAAAGCCGTGGACAGCTTGTTTGTGGCGTTAGCGGGGAACTACCAGGATTTAGTTTTGTCGGCACTGACGGCAAATATAGCGGCATTGACGTTGATATTTGTCGGGCGGTTGCAGCAGCAGTATTTGATAATCCAGATGCGGTAGAATATCGCAATCTCAACACCAAGGAGCGATTTACAGCTTTGCAAACTGGAGAGGTAGATATTCTCAGTCGCAATACTAGCTGGACTTTTAGCCGTGCAACTTCCCAGGGTTTAGATTTTGCCCCTGTGGTATTTTACGATGGTCAAGCTGTCATGGTGCGTAAAAATAGCAATATTAAATCTATCAAAGACCTGAAAGACAAAGCTATTTGTGTGCAAACTGGAACTACCACCGAACAAAATTTAGCAGACCAAATGCGGAAACGGGGAATTACTTATAAATCCGTTGTTTTTGAAGATGTGAATATCACCTTTGCTACCTATGCAGAAGGACGTTGTGATGCTGTAACCACAGACCGTTCTGCACTGGTTTCTCGACGCACAACCCTACCTAAACCAGACGATAATATCATTTTAGATGATGTTCTTTCCTCTGAACCTCTAGCGCCAGCAGTTGCTAAGGGTGACACTCAGTGGAGTGATATAGTCAAATGGACTGTTTATGCTTTAGTGAAAGCAGAAGAATTAGGAATTAATTCTCAAAATTTAGCAGGGTTTGCTAATAGTAAAGATCCCGATATTAAACGTTTTTTAGGAACAGAAGGAAACTTGGGTGAAGGAATTGGTTTAACAAAAGATTTTGCTGCCAAAATAATTAAGCACGTTGGTAACTATGGCGAAATTTATGATCGCAATTTGGGAGCAAAAACAAAACTAAATCTCCCCCGGGGACAAAATCAAATTTCCTCAAAAGGAGGATTACTCTATTCTCCACCTTTCCGCTAAGGAAGCATAAGAAAGTTATTACTATTAACAACTGACAACTAACTAATGACCAATTCCAAACCTCCTTTGTGGCGTGATTATCGCTTTTGGCAAAATGCTATCCAGCTAATTTTTGTATTTTTAGCAGTATTTGTATTTGTTATCTTCTGGGGGAATGTCAGCCGAAATTTACAGCAATTAGGCATTCAATTTGGATTTAATTTTCTCAAGCAACAAGCATCTTTTGATATTGGGGAAACTCTCATTAACTACAAACCAACGGATGCTTATAATTATGCTTTATTGGTAGGATTAGTTAATTCCTTAAGAATAGCAGTAATGGGAATTTTCCTCACCACAATTGTGGGAATTACTGCGGGAATTGCGCGATTATCAGATAATTGGCTAGTGAGGAAAATTAGTCTGGTTTATGTAGAGGTTTTTCGGAATACTCCATTATTATTGCAATTGCTATTTTGGTATTTTGCAGTTTTCTTGAGTTTTCCCAAAGCCGAAAATAAACTTTCCTTTTTGGGGTTTGCTAATTTTAGCCAAAATGGAATTCAATTTCCCTGGTTTACCTTGTCTCCAGAATTTTCTAGTTTATTATTGGGGTTAACTTTTTACACAGGTGCGTTTATTGCGGAAATTGTGCGGGGGGGGATTCAATCAGTCCCGACAGGACAACTAGAAGCAGCCAAATCTCTGGGGTTAAACCCAGGTTTAGCAATGCGATTGGTGATTTTTCCCCAAGCTTTGCGGGTGATTATTCCCCCATTAACCAGTCAATATCTCAATTTAACCAAAAATTCCAGTTTAGCGATCGCTATCGGTTATCCTGATATTTATTTCGTAGCTTCTACCACTTTTAACCAAACGGGGAAAGCTGTAGAAGTGATGCTGTTAATTATGATCACCTATCTAACTTTGAGTTTGATAATTTCTTTGACTATGAATTTATTTAATCGTTCTGTGCAAATTAAGGAAAGATAAATCGTTAAATTATGAGTCCTATTTGCTAAAATTGTAATCATCACAACACAAATCAATGACCATGTACTCCACCAACCCACACCAAGAACTCTTACAAGCGATCGCTAATCTTAGTGATCAACAAATCCCACTCGTCTTACAATTTATCTCATCATTGGAAACACCTGTTAACAATAATCCAACTTCAGCTAAAACAGTTTTAGAACGAATGGGTGGTTATCCCAAATTTTTACTAGAAGGATCAGGAGATTTGTCAGATAGAGATGTACGTAAAAAAGCGATCGCTGACAGAATTCAAGCAAGACATCAAACAAGAACTCATGAATAATTATTCCCTGACTTGGTTAAGAAAAAATCTCTTTAATAATTGGTACAATAGTTTACTCACTGTTGTTTGTTTTATATTTCTATTTTGGTTGGTTCAAGGATTTGCAATTTGGTTAACTACTAAAGCACAATGGCAAGTAATCCAAGTTAATTTACATTTATTTTTAGTAGGAAGATTTCCCCAAAGTTTATATTGGCGAATTTGGGTTGTTTTGGGAATATCTACAACTTTAACCGCAATTACTGGGGGTGCATTTACCAAGAAAGTAATATTCACAAAACGCAATTCGTTGATTGCTGCTGCTACTATTGGGATTTTATTATTAATTTTACCCATACCATTAATAAGCCGTTTATGGTTATTATTAATTACAGGTTTAATAGTTGCAGGTTTGATAATTGGTCAAAAATTTACTAAAATTATCACACCTTGGCTTTCGCTAACTTGGTTATTATCTTGTCCCCTAATTATCTGGTTAATTGGTGGTGGTTTAGGATTACAACCTGTATCTACAAACCTATGGAATGGTTTATTACTTACCCTATTAATGGCAATAATTAGTGTTGTTCTTTCCTTCCCCATAGGAGTTTTACTCGCATTAGGAAGAACCAGTAATTTACCCGTAGTCCGGTGGTTTTCTATTCTTTATATTGAAATCGTCAGAGGATTACCCTTAATTGGGATTCTATTTTTAGCCCAAGTCATGTTACCCTTATTTTTACCAGCAGATTTACGTTTAGATAGATTACTCAGAGGTATTGTGGGACTAATATTATTTAGTGCAGCATACATGGCTGAAAACGTGCGCGGGGGATTACAAGCAATTCCCAGAGGACAAATAGAAGCCGGAAAAGCACTAGGATTAAACACACCTTTATTACTCATATTAATCATATTACCCCAAGCATTACGCGCAGTTATTCCCGCAATTGTTGGTCAATTTATTGGTTTATTTAAAGATACTTCCCTTTTATCATTAGTAGGATTAGTAGAATTAACAGGAATGGCACGTTCTATCTTAGCACAACCACAATTTTTAGGAAGATATGCAGAAGTATATTTATTTATTGGTTTGATTTATTGGGTATTTTGTTATTCAATGTCCTTAGCTGCTAAAAACCTAGAGAAACAATTAACATCGTAGGTTGGGTTGACGCAAGGAAACCCAACATTCCTAAATATCTATTTAAATCTTAAACTACACAAAGGGAATATATGACAGAATCAAACCCCATAATTATTGCTGAAGATGTTCACAAATGGTATGGTAAATTTCATGCCCTCCAAGGTGTCAGTTTAACCGTAGAACGGGGAGAAGTTGTTGTTTTAATGGGACCATCCGGTTCAGGAAAATCAACCTTTATTAGAACATTTAACGCCTTAGAAGAATATCAACGAGGAATTATTAGCATTGACGGAATTATCCTCAGTCATGATTTAAGAAATATTGAAACAATTCGTCGAGAAGTGGGAATGGTATTTCAGCAATTTAATTTATTTCCCCATTTAACAGTTTTAGAAAATATCACCTTAGCACCAATATATGTCCGCAAAATATCCAAAGTTAAAGCGGAAGCATTAGCAATGCAATTATTAGAAAGAGTGGGAATTTTAGCACAAGCACAAAAATATCCTGGACAATTATCTGGTGGACAACAACAACGAGTAGCCATAGCGCGTGCATTAGCAATGCAACCGAAAATTATGTTATTTGATGAACCAACATCAGCTTTAGATCCAGAAATGGTGAGAGAAGTTTTAGACGTAATGCGAAATCTTGCTAATGACGGAATGACAATGGTAGTTGTTACCCATGAAGTCGGATTTGCGCGAGAAGTTGCTGATAGAGTTGTCTTAATGGATAGCGGTTTGTTAGTTGAATCTTCTACCCCCGACACCTTTTTTACTAATCCCAAAGAAGAAAGAACTAGGAAATTTTTATCCCAAATTCTCTAGGTTGATTTAATTCAGTCCAAAGATCCCCGACTTCTTAATTTAATCTTTTGTAAATAATAATAATTTATCAAAGAAGTCGGGGATCTAAATGCAGGTTTAACGATGTCCAAATATTGGGAAGATTTGATAATCTTCTTTATCTATTTCTGTCCAGCAATTTTCTAGTAATAATTTGGCTGTTTCTTCAAGCCAGATATTGAAGTCTATTTGATAAGTTATGGTCATAAATTTAATTTACCTCTGACTACAATTATTTGATGACATGATAATCAATAATCAGTGAGTCATTTCATTTAAAGCTATATTAATTATTTCTTCACTAACTCCATGATGTTTTAAATTTTCAATAAAAGTAGAAACTCCTTGATTACGACTTTCTAAATAATATAATATAGCTGCGATAGGAGATGGAGGATCAATAGGATAATTTTGTTGTTCATAGACTTCTACTAAAGTCGTTAAAATATCTAATTTTTCATATTCTGGTGTATTAGGTTCAGCATCAAAAATTTGTTCGATTTCTTTTAATGCTTGTTGATAATCTGATTCTGTTCTAATGGGTTTTAAGTTCATAATATCAAACCTCCTTAAACAATAAGCTGTTGTGCATTTAGTTTGTATAATTCTAGCGGGCAAGATGCCCGCACTACAAAGTTCAAGTAAATTATGGTTATCAAATTTAGCTGCGTAACAGCTTAGTAGCATCTATTTTGTCATATTCTTGATGAGTACCAATAAAGCGAATAAAAATAATGCCAATTTCATAACGAATATGGATAATTAACCGATAATTATTACCTTTAATATTAAAAACTACTCGATTATTGGCAATAATACTAGCATTAGCATAAACTCTTTAATATCTGATGGACTTTGCCAATTTGCACGGGAAGCATCATCAAACCATGCTTTTAAAGGCTGTTCTATATCAGGATGTTTTTGCCAATATTCTCTTAGGGTACTCCGAGCAATAATTCTCATTGTTATAGTTTTTATTAAAAGGATATTTTTTGAGCAGTTTCCCTCACTGCATCACTTTCTTTGTTTAACGCAAAGAATAAAATCAGTTTAATAAAGTGTCAAAACTCCTAAATCTGAATTTTCAGAAAAGGCTTGGATATCTTCTAAATTTCCTCGCAAAATTTCCTCTATTTGGTTAGTTGAACAATTACCACGTCTAACCCAAATCACTTTAGGTGGATATCCACGTAGGATACTTAATTCATTAAAATCAGCATCCCTGGTAACAATTATAAATTCATTTTGTTTTGCAAACTCCCACAAAATTCTATCATCTGCTTGATCTAAACCTAAGAGAAAAACGTGCTGAGAGTTGGGGTAAATAGCAGCGAGTTTATCTACTAACCGGGGTGATAGATTATGGTCAAATAATAACTTCATGCTTGCACCATCAGCATTTGTTTTTCTCTATCAGCAGCATAGCTAAGACAAGCTAAAATATCTTCTTGTGTTAAATAAGGAAAATCATTCAGTATTTCCTCATAAGTCATCCCAGATGCAAGATATGATAATACATCATATACTGTAATTCTCATCCCCCGAATACAAGGTTTACCTCCTCGTTTTCCTGGTTCGATGGTAATTATATTTTGATACTGCATAGTGTTTAAAGGTAGGTTTTGTTTTCTATTTTAGCGTTTACCCATAGACATCGCTAGGTTAACCGTATATATGGTATTTAAAATTACATTCATAAAAATTGTTTACAGGATTTACAAGTATATTTGTACTATGATACAATAAATGTGATATTCTCAGTTTTTCAATAGGAGTAAATTGTATGTCAAATCATAGCGGAAGTTATATGTTAAATGAAGTGATTACAATTTTGAAACTTGAGCATTGTTTTGATCATTTGGATCAAGAAGAGAGGCAAAATCTGATTGAAGAAATTGTCAAACTAGCTCGTTATGAACATGATTGTAATCCGGGGGAAATTTTAGAAGGACACACAGACTATTTTAAAATCTGTTATTGCTGTTTAGCGAAAACTCATGATCTGGAATCTGGTCTTTGTGTAAAATGCAGGTAATTACATAATATGTCGATCTTTTTTTTGACGCAAAGGTGCTAAGGAGCAAAAGAGGAAAATAAGGCTTTTGGAAAATGATACCTAACATAAATTAACTTGTGGTTTCTATTTGCCAATCTTCTAGAGAAATTTCTGCCGTTTCGATAGCTTTTATACAAAAAGCATTAATATCTCTAGCTGATAAGTTGACATTAACAAACACCCCATTTTCTAATTTTCTCGTATCCCGAAAATCTTTTTCATCTCTACTAATGAACCGGGGAAATTGTTCCATAATATCCTTAAATTTATCAGGATCTAAATCAGCAATCACATTTAAAGTTTTTTCTAAAACATCACGCCAACTTTTGACAGGATATTCCTTACTAAAAATTTTTAGTTGTTTGGGAGTTGTACCCCTTACCTTAGTTTTCGCAGGATTCATAAGATTTTTATTACCAAAGTAAGGCCAAATTTGTAAAACTTTTTCTGCTAAATATAAACTCCTTTTTTCTATATCTTCTCTTTTCCAAGTTTCTTGATTTTCAAAGTATTTATTGATTTCTAAATGACTATTAATCAATATTTCTTTTTTCTCGATAAATTCCAAATTATATAATTCACCATTGTAAGCTGTGATAGTTAGATTACCCAAAGAATGAAGTAGTAAATCATGAGTTATCCCCCAATGTTCCCCTAAATGTTCTTGCCACCATTTATTTATAGTTTGTGGCATAATATGTTCAATCTCCAGACCATCGAAAATGACCTGTTCTTTATGATTAAAAGATTCTTCAATAGATTTTAAAATTAATTTACCTTTTTTAGAACGTCCAGCACCGTATAATTTAACATCCAATAAACTTTTCTAAAATTCTGTATCTTTGGGATAATCACGATTTTGTAAATCTAGTTTTAATCTTTCCACAAAATCAGCATGAGCTAAATTACTTGCTTTACTAACTTGAGAATACAGTACAGAAAATATCCTATTTAATCCCCTGGTTTGGACGTTACAAATAAATCGGCGAATAATGAAATTTTCTAAAATCTGCAAAACAGTAATAAAATCTGCTTCTGAGAGTTTATTTTCCTCATAATCATGATAACAATTAAGTAAAAAAGGATAAACAGTAGCTTGTTCTAAACGGTTGATTCTTTCCAAACAACGACGAATTTTTAAATTATCCTCTTTTAGTGGATCTAAAAGTTTTGCATAATATTCCGAAAATTCATATAAATCTTTCAAATAATCAATAGCATCTCTTTTGATCATTCTTTCTTTAATCTGAAAATAAACATCATCTTTCTTGATTTCTACGCCATCTCTGGTTAAATAATGTCTGATAAATTCCGTTAAATTAATATCTAAAGTTTGTTGCATTGGTAGCCAATATTTATTATAAGCATCGTCTTGATTTTCGGTATTAATTCTCAAGAAAAAATAATTACGAATTAAATCTGCTTGTGTTAAAGGTTCACCTTTAGCATTGAGACTTTCAAAGACTAAATAAGGATTATCTTCTGTACTTAAAACAACGCTCACAATAGATAAATAACTACAAATTACTTTCTTGATATCAGAAAAATCTAAGTTACTTTGTCTAATCTTCTTTTCAAAAAATACATAACATTCAGTAATACCAGAATTATTTACATAATCTTGTCCATTAATTAAACTATGAAAAGACTGTCTATCTACCTGGGTAGGTTGAAGTTTATAATAGTCTAAACCTTTTTTATATGGATTAACAATAATAGTATTATGAATTTCTGCGGCTAACTCATCATGAATATTTTTAGCTTTATCTCGCAAAGCACAAAGCAGGATAAAAATAGTAGTTAAACGTTGTTGTCCATCAATTAATAAATATTTACTTACACCTTCAGGTATAGCAGAAGTTGGCATAGTGACAATAGAACCCATAAAATGAGGACGACGATTATCGCTATGATATAGTTCTAAAATATCATTCCATAGAGATTCCCACTGAGATTTTTTCCAACTGTAGGTTCTCTGAAACAAGGGAACAACATACTGTTTATTACCTTCAATAATCTCTTGCAGCTTAGTTTCTGATGCTTGCATAGTTAATGTACTCTGATTTACTCGATAGTTATGCTTTTAGTATAAAAGAATCTTGTATAAATAGCACAAGATAGCGTAACAAAATTAAACATCAAATATATCCAGGGAATAAATTCCCTGTCTAAAAGCAAAAGTCGGTTAAAACCGACTCATAAAAAATATCGGTTCTACCGCTCCCCTTATGGAGAAGAATATTAATTTTTGTAGGTTGGGTTGAGGGACGAAACCCAACACCCCTTGCTATCCTACCGCTAATGTTGGGTTTCACTTCGTTCTACCCAACCTACAATAAATGTTGTTTTACATAAAGGGAACGGTAGAGCCAAAATATCTTTTCCTCTTTGCGTGAGAAAATATTTTAACTTTGATTCACCATCCAAATTACCAAATTATCAGGTTGTGAAAAATCCAAAATAGCTTCCGAAATCTCATCTAAATTTTCACCTGATAACTCTTGAGTCATATATCTATGCTTGCATACAAAAGGGAGAAAACTCGGTTCAATTCCGAGGCAGTCCATTTACATTTTGCGTATTTGCTTGGGAAAAACCCTAAACTTTCATAAACTATCTAACTTGGCCAAAGATATTTTCACACAATTACAAACACCAAGCCAATCACGCTCTGACAAATGACCAATTAAACTAAAATTAGCTGAAGGTGGCAGTGTCACAATATAACTGCGAAAAATAGACGCAACTCGTAAACCAGCCTCATTCCAATCTTGAAGTATATAGTCAGTAATACCTAATGCAGTTGTTTGAGAAGTAATTAATCCAATGATAACATCAGGACGATTTGCGTGATAAATTACAGATGATAAAACTACAGCCGGACGGCGTTTAATACCTGTAGCGCCAGGAAAATCAACCGTTACCACATCCCCAGGATTAAATTTCACTGTGTTATTTCCTCACTTTCTGGAAATATCGAAGCAGCATATTGTAAAGAAAAAGAGGTGATATCAAGTTGGTCTTCTTCTGTCCAAGTATGACTTTCATCAATAACAGACAAATTTTTCTCAGCTAAATTATTTTCTAAAGCGTTGAGAATGAGTCTAGCAATTATATCTTGTTCGGTTTCAGGAAGTTGCTTTATTTGTTTAATGGCTTCTTCAAGTAATTGAGTCATAGTTTTTACCGCTAATCATTATCTATTATACTAGATATAAGACAGCCAGGGAATAAATTCCCTGTCTAAAAGCAAAAGTCGGTTTTAACCGACTCATAAAAAATATCTTTTCCTCTTTGCGTGAGAAAACATTTTAACTTTGATTGGCTATCCAAATTACCAAATTATCAGGTTGTGAAAAATCCAAAATAGTTTCCGAAAGCTCATCTAAATTTTCACCTGATAATTCTTGAGTTTATGACTCTAACTTTGGAGATTTTTCCTGATAATATTTCCTCAAAGCTGTGATAATTTCTCCATTCGCTTCGGGAAAGGTAAAATTATCCAATTCATCTAAACTCACCCAGCGAATTTCGTCACATTCTATGGTTTGGGGAATACCTGCTAAATGCTGAGAATGATGGACTGTTAAAGTTACTCGCAAATGGGTGTAAGTATGATCAATAGTAATTAGATGTTCTCCAACGGCAATTTCTATGCCTAATTCTTCAGAAATTTCTCGTTTAATACATTCTTGAATAGTTTCACCAATTTCAATTTTTCCCCCTGGAAATTCCCAGAAACCACCCATTGCACCTGTAGGCAACCGTCTATCAATTAATATCTGTTTTTGGTCATTCCAAATAACAGCAACACCAATAATTTTATGAGGAATAGAGATACTTTCATTCATATAGGGAATAGGGAATAGGGAATAGGGAATAGGGAATAGGGAATAGGGAATAAATTCTTTCTTTCCAATTACCAATTACCAATTACCAGTCAATCATAACAAAACTCGGTAGAAATATAGTAATTCTACCGAGTTGATATTTATTTTGATAATTTTCCTACAAAAATACTATTCAACTTCGCTACTATTGGCTTCTATTCCTTGCATAACTGTATCAAAGCCCATTCTTTGTTCTGCGTTTCGTAAAAAATAGCCACTAATCATAGCTGATGCTAATAAGCGACCTAAGTTTTCCCGACTAGTAGAAATAGTAATCCCGAATTGTTCGGAAGGGAGATTTCCTAAAAGTCCAATAATATTCCGTTCCATTACCTGCAAAACTTCTGTAGAAGTTGGTTTAGATAATTGATTAACTGTTTCTGGACTTAATGATTTAACATATTGCCATAATAAATTACTTGTTTCCGACTCACTATTAAAAAATTCTGATACTCGATTAGATTTGTTACTCACGTTTGACCTCCTGTACTGCCACTACTAACGACGGTGTTTGTGACTGGAATAACTTGTAGTTATTGCTTATTCGATCTAGTTGACTATTATATAATTCATGTCAACTAATCTAACAGTTTATTCCTTTCGAGGGAGTCGGTTTAACCGTACTAAAATGGGAGTGTTTTTCACCTATTGAGTGAACCTGAGTTCGACATAAGATAATTTGCGGAAAACTGCCCCAATTATGAGTTTCAAACCCTTATTCTCTCGCTCTTAAAAATCATAACTCCGTTCGCGTAGCGTCTCCGAACTCCTAACTCAAATGAGTATGGGTGGGGAAACTCCACCCACAAGGCGAAAAATAACTGACGGTTAACTAATAACAACTGACTAACTGGCAAGATACTCATTCATAGTTGCTTTAGATTTGCGAAGTTTGTTGAGGGCTTCACGTTCAATTTGGCGGACTCGTTCCCGGCTAATATTCAGGATTTCACCAATTTTAGCTAAAGTTAAGGATTGCCCATCTACTAAACCAAAGCGGAGACTAATGACTTCTTTTTGCTGGGGTGTGAGTTCTGACATCATTCTTTCTAAGTCATAAGACAGGGAAGTTTGCATGACAAAATCTTCCGGTGTCGCTCCTGTATCTTCTAGCATTTCTCCCAGTTCGGTGTCATAGTTATCTCCTAGCCGCAAGTCTAGAGATAATGGTAGACGGGCTTTTTCTAGGTACTCTCGCACCTGTTTGGGTGTTAAATCTAGTTCTTGGGATAATTCCGCTACTGTGGGCGCACGTCCTAGTCCTTGGGATAGTTGACGCTGGGCTTTTTTAATTTTGTTGAGTTTTTCCGTAATATGAATGGGTAGGCGAATTGTCCGGGCTTTTTCAGCGATCGCCCGAGTAATGGCTTGACGTATCCACCAATAGGCATAGGTAGAAAATCTGTATCCTTTGGTGGGATCAAATTTTTCTACACCCCGTTGCATGCCGATACTGCCTTCTTGAATGAGGTCAAGTAAGTCAACATTCCGTTTAATGTACTTTTTAGCAACGGACACGACTAAGCGGAGATTGGCTTCTACCATTTTCCGTTTGGCTATTTCACCAACAGCGATCGCCTGATTTAATTCTGATACTTCTATATCAGAGGCTGCTGCCCATTCTTCTACACTTGGTTCATGACCTAACTGGGTAGCAAGACCTTCCCGGATCTCATGCAAGGCAGTAGATCGTTGCACCTGTTTACCATAAAAAATCTCTTCTTCGTGGGTGAGAAGTGGCACACGGCCAATCTCACGCAGGTAAGTCCGCACGAGGTCGGTGGCTGATTGAGCGGTCTTCATGGCGCTACTCTTGGGTAATGGTGGGTTTGCCGATAGGGTTGTTAACGAAATAATGTGTTCAGATGGTCGCACCTGATTAACTCAGGCTTGCCATATTTGGGGAAATTAGGTAATTTACTACCAAACGTTACATCTGTCTCCTTGTTTTCACAAGTGTCTACAGTTAGATACACAGTAGCAAGTCAAACATTTTTTGTGTTTTTGAGAATATTAATAATTGTAACATTTATGAGAATAAGTTGACTATAGGGAAACCCGCACTTTGGCAGCAAGTTAAGATCACTTAAGACTCTGAAATTACTGAACAGCATACATTTCCTGGAATAACGGCTAATCCTCTGGCGAAGAAATAGCTTCCTCATATTTGTTAAAATATCTCAATGATAACGATAATGATTTTTTTGTAACGATTGCTTAATAATGAGGTGACAGGTGACAGGTGACAGGTGACAGGTGACAGGTGACAGGTGACAGGTGACAGGTGACAGGTGACAGGTGACAGGTGACAGGTGACAGGTGACAGGTGACAGGTGACAGGTGACAGGTGACAGCAAAAAGAAGGCAAATAAAGGCAATAGTTTAATAATCTCTCTATTTTCCCTATTTCCTATTTCCTGTAACCTGTTCCCTGTCCCCTATTTCCTGTCCCCTATTTCCTGTAACCTGTTCCCTGTCCCCTGTTCCCTGTCCCCTGTTCCCTGTTCCCTGTTCCCTGTCACCTGTCACTTGCTTAACTCATGGGACAGTATTCTTGGATTACCTTGACATCTAAAGTTGTATTTTGCAGAGAACGGATGGCTGCGGCTGTGGCTCTAGCACCTGCAATAGTAGTAATAATGGGGATTTTGTAGCCTAAAGCGGTGCGACGAATTAATTTAGAATCGGCATGAGCTTCTTCACCAGAAGGTGTGTTAATGATCAGTTGAATGTTGCCATTTTTAATCGCATCCAGGACATGAGGACGACCTTCATGGAGTTTGAGGACTGATTTCACCTCTAACCCTTGTTCTTGCAGGACTTGGCGTGTGCCTTGGGTAGCCATGATTGTCAAGCCTAACTTAATAAACTCCTTAATGACATCTGCTGCGAGAGGTTTGTCTCTGTCACTCATGGAAACAAATACAGTTCCTTGAAGCGGTAATTTTTCCCCTGCGCCTAATTCTGCTTTGGCAAAGGCGCGACCAAAATCGCTGTCAATACCCATTACTTCCCCAGTTGAGCGCATTTCTGGACCCAAAATGGTGTCTGTACCGGGGAATTTACTAAATGGTAAAACTGCTTCTTTGACGGCAATATGAGAGGGAATGACTTCTTTTGTAAATTTCACTTCTTCTAAGGTTTTCCCCGACATAATTAAGGATGCGAGTTTGGCTAGTTGTACCCCTGTGGCTTTAGAGACAAAGGGAACTGTCCGTGATGCTCTGGGGTTAGCTTCTAAAATATACACTTGGGGAGAATAACTATTTGCACCAACTACGGCAAATTGAATATTCATTAACCCAACTACAGATAGAGCTTGTGCTAGTTGTACTGTCCATAAACGGATTTGGTTGAGGACGGCGGGAGAGAGGGAAATGGAAGGTAGGGAACAAGCTGAGTCACCGGAGTGAATCCCTGCCTGTTCGATGTGTTCCATAATACCACCAATGACGACATTGCCAGTATGATCGGCGATCGCATCTACATCTACTTCAATGGCGTTTTCTAAGAATTTATCAATTAAAATCGGGTGTTCTGGTTCTACTTGCACAGCAAAGGTCATGTAGCGTTCTAACTCAGTATCGGAATAAACGATTTCCATCGCCCGTCCTCCCAACACATAACTAGGACGTACCACCACAGGATAACCAATGCGCTTGGCAACTATTAAGGCATCTTCATAACTTCTCGCCATGCCATTAGGCGGTTGAGCGATATTCAATTCTTGGAGAATCTTTTCAAACCGTTCCCGGTTTTCTGCCATATCTATAGAATCGGGTGATGTTCCCCAAATCTTGGTGATACTGTTCTCTGCTGTTCGGAGATACTCTTGCAGGGGAACGGCTAATTTTAAAGGTGTTTGGCCACCGAATTGGACAATTATCCCCACAGGGTTTTCGGCTTCGATGATGTTGAGAACGTCCTCTTTGGTTAAGGGTTCAAAATACAGGCGATCGCTGGTATCGTAATCTGTAGAAACTGTTTCTGGGTTAGAATTGACCATGATGGTTTCATACCCAGCATCATGGAGAGAATATGCAGCATGACAACAACAATAATCAAACTCAATTCCTTGACCAATACGGTTTGGACCACCACCCAAAATCATCACCTTGGGTTTATCTGTTGGTAATACTTCCGTTTCTTCTTCGTAGGTAGAATAGTAATATGGAGTCAGGGCTTCAAATTCAGCAGCACAGGTATCAACAGTTTTGTAAACGGGGATAACTTCTAGCTGTTTGCGATAGGTGCGAACTTCGTCTTCTTTGGTTTTTGTAGCATAAGCTATTTGGCGATCGCTAAAACCATTTCTTTTCACATCATACATTTGCGCTTTTGTCAACTGTTTGAGAGGAGTCCGTTTGAGAAATTTTTCTATTTCTAAAATTTCTTGCAATTTATCTAAAAACCAAGGGTCAATTGCTGTTAGTTCATAGATTTCTTCATTACTCATTCCTAGCTGCATAGCATGACGTACAGAAAAGATGCGTTCTGGGTTAGGTGTCCGCAATTGGGCGCGAATTTGTTCCCCACTGGGCAATTTTTCGGCTTTATCACAACCCCAACCAGCGCGACCGGTTTCTAAGGAACGTAAGGCTTTTTGAAAGGATTCATTAAATGTCCGCCCAATAGCCATTGCTTCTCCCACTGACTTCATTTGTGTTGTTAGCACGGAATCAGAACCGGGGAATTTCTCAAAGGCAAACCGGGGAATTTTCGTAACTACATAGTCAATTGTCGGTTCGAAGGAAGCGGGGGTTTTTTTGGTAATATCGTTTTGCAATTCATTCAAAGTGTAACCCACAGCTAACTTCGCCGCGATTTTGGCAATGGGAAACCCTGTCGCTTTGGAAGATAAAGCCGAACTGCGGGAGACACGGGGGTTCATTTCAATTACCACCACATCACCATTGACGGGATTTACGGCAAACTGGATATTAGAACCGCCGGTTTCCACGCCAATTTCCCGGATAATTTTAATTGCCATATCCCGCAACCGTTGATATTCTTTATCAGTTAGGGTTTGGGCGGGGGCGACGGTGATAGAATCCCCTGTATGAATCCCCATAGGGTCGAGATTTTCGATAGAACAGATAATGACGACGTTATCGGCTAAATCCCGCATGACTTCTAATTCATACTCTTTCCAACCCAATAAAGATTGGTCAATGAGAATCTGGGAAACGGGACTAGCGTCAATCCCTACCTGTGCCATTTCTTCAAATTCTTCTTGATTATAGGCGATACCCCCACCAGTCCCCCCCATTGTAAAGGCTGGACGGATAATTAAAGGATATGTACCAATTTGCAGAGCGATCGCTTTGGATTCGTCTAAAGTAGAAGCTGTACCACTGGGACATACTGCAACCCCAATTTTAGCCATAGCATCATTAAACAGTTTCCTGTCTTCGGCTTTTTCAATTGCAGGTAATTTCGCACCAATTAACTCAACGTTGTATTTTTCCAAAACACCATTTTTCGCCAAGGCCACAGCCAAGTTGAGGGCGGTTTGTCCTCCCATTGTTGGCAATAAAGCATCTGGACGTTCTTTGGCAATGACTTTTTCCACTATTTCCGGTGTCAGCGGTTCAATATAGGTGCGGTCGGCGGTTTCCGGGTCGGTCATGATTGTCGCTGGGTTGGAGTTCACCAGCACGACTTCATAGCCTTCTTCTCGCAAGGCTTTACAGGCTTGAGTTCCAGAGTAGTCAAATTCACAGGCTTGACCAATCACAATTGGTCCTGAACCTAACAGGAGAATTTTTTTGAGGTCTTGACGACGGGGCATAGTTTTTACCTTAGATTACAAAAATACAAATCTTGACTATTTTAAGGGTCTTTACGTCTCATCATGCCATTCATTATTAACTTTTCCGGGTTTTAATCATGGTAAGGGGAAGGATATATGGAAACGCGGGGTTTTTGGTACTGGTTTTTACATTTTTTTCTCACGCAGAGGCGCTTCAGGCGCAGAGAGAATTTAAGTGTTTATTTATTCGTCATGGATGATAACAGTAAAGCAGCACAGACAATTGATTTATCTCTCTTTATCTGCGTTCATCTGTGTTCATCTGCGTTTAATTATTATTGAAATTATTTTCTAATTAAAATAGCCTGACTAACTTACGAATAATTTCTGATTAGATATAGAAAATATGCAATGAAAATAAATAGTTGTCAATGGCTAATATAAAAAATGGCAGAAAGGATAATTTATATCTCTCTGCCAAAAAGATTAAGTTTGTAAAATTCTCAATTACTAAAATTTATTCAGTCTTAATTTAGTTAAATCGAGATTATAGAAGGTTTAATTTTGAGCAGGTTGCACAAAACCCAAGGTTAAACTATCTTTAGCTAAGAAATGCGCTAAGTGATAAGCTCTTTCTTCAGTTTTCAGAAGAATTTTTTCGTATAAGTAGCGTGTACCTCTATCGCCCAAACTCTCAGCTTGTCCAGCTTGACGGCGAATTACGCCAATTAATGCTTGTTCCGCAGCCAGGTCATTTTCTACCATCTTCCGGGCAGAAAATACGCCATCTACTTCTGGCTCAAAACAGCATAATTCAGCTAATTTACTAAAACTTGCTGCGGGTATACCACCCAAACCATTTAAGCGCTCGCCAATTTCATGGACATGATCTTGTACTTCTTTATAGCTAGTGTTAAAGAATTCATGGAGTGAGTTAAATTCTGCACCTTCAACTACAAAATGGTGTTTCTGGTATTGCAAGTACAATGCCTGAAAACTAGCTAATACAACATTAAATCCTTCGACTACTGGAACAGTAACACTGTGATCTAGTAATACAGGATTATCATAAATCTGACCAAAGTTTTGTACTATAGTTTGTGTATCAGACATGGTTTTCCTCTTTGCTTAAAGGTTATGACTTTTCAGTGCTTACCTCTAACATATTAGCATTTTCAAAATAAAAACAAGGCTACTAAATCTAAAAAACTTCCCCACGATTAGCAATCACAAGTATCAATTTTTTTTGGATATTTTTGTATCTAAAAATACATATTTAGTATTTGCATTGACTTAAATCTCCAAGTATGTATATGTTTCTACAAATAAAAATGAGATTTTTCTCAAAATTAATGACAATATTTTTCAGTTAGTGTATTCTAAATAAAGATGCTAAACTCCGACTAAATCACAAATTTAGACTGTGAGTTTCTAGTTTTACTGCAACTTTATGGCATTTTGAGGGCTACTCGTTTGAAATCTTTTAGTTTAGGCACGGATAGAAAGCACGTTATTGATATAAGTTGGGCAGACCGTTGGCAGGTTTATCAACGCTTACAAGAATTAGATATAATTTGCGTTTGTGAAACTAACCAGCCTTTAATGGTAGAAATACATAATCCCACCGCAGCTATTCAGATTTGGAGTGTAATTCAACAATTCACTGCTTCTCGTCAAGATTTGATTGGGAATCTTGAAAATTGTTGGCGTTGTCGTTACCAAAAATTTTAGTGAGAAAAATAGGTTATGAGTATATCTACCAATTCAGCAGTCACAGAATTTTGTTTTGAAGGCAGATTTCTAGATTTTGTGATCAAGGATGGATACAAGCTAAAAGGACTGTTATTATGGACTTCTGAGGGTGAATATTATATAAAGTTAGCCAAGCATTTACGGAGTGCTTTTGATTTACGGTTAGCTAAAGGGACCTGGCTGCAAGTTGTGGGAACAAAACAATATAACGCCAAAAAAGATCAGGTAACATTAATAGCGGAACGAGTTATGGCTGCAAGTTCTGATATGGGAATAGTTGCAGCACAGAATCAAATTAAGACGAAATCATCTAAATCACAAACAATTCTAGTTTGTCAAAAATCTGATTGTATGAAGCGTGGTGGTAAAGCTTTGTGTCAAGCTTTGCAGTCGGAGTTAAGAGACAGGGGTTTAGAAGATTCAGTCACTATTAAAGGTACTGGCTGTATGAAAAACTGTAAATCTGGTCCTAATTTAGTTATGCCTGATAAAACTCGTTATAGTAAAATTCAAGCTGTCCAAGTTCCCGCTTTAATAGATAAGCATTTTTCTGATAAAAGCCAGGACAAAGCAAAAAATATGCCAGAAAGTATACACACTCTTGTTAAAGTTTAGTTATCTTGAGGATGCAGTACGATTGAGGGCGCAGTCCCTGCGCCCCTACAGGTTTTACAATTTGCTTCTGACTCCTTGACAACTACAACCTATTTTTAGTAGGGATAATAATCATCGAGAAATAAGGCACATCAAGAGGGTCAACTTCGTCAAGAGGTAATATGCGCTGTTGTGTAGTTGTAGCGCGTTCAATGTATCTAGCCCGTGAAGCTAGTCCTAATTCATGGAGAATATCCCTGACTTTGAGAAAATGGCGACCAAGTTTCATAATAGCCGCCGCGTCAGTGGCTAGGAGTTGGCTAATTAAGGCTTCTCTGGGTAATGGTGCAGGTAAAACCGTGAGGACATCATTGTAATAGGTAAATGGTAAACCCAGGGCGACAGGACAGGCCATGAGTGAGGAAACTCCGGGGACGACTTCCGTTTGATACTTATTGGCTAATCGAGTAAAAAGATACATAAAAGAGCCGTAGAAAAACGGATCTCCTTCACAGATAACCACCACATCTCGACCGGCGGCTAAATGGTCAGCAATGGGTTGAGTTTCTTGGTCATAGATAGATTTAGCCTTTTCTGGTTCTAAGGCGCGAGGAAGATGAAACGCTACCTCAATCTGATTATTATCCAGATAGGAAGAAACGATTTTTCTGGCGATACTTTCTTTATCTGTAGCTGATTGATAAGCAATAACTGGGGCAGAACGGAGGAGACGCAAGGCTTTTAAGGTGATGAGTTCAGGGTCTCCAGGTCCCACACCAATTCCATAAAGACGACCTCCGGGATTAGTCATTATTCTTCCTCACTAGCTAGGGCGTTAACAGCAGCAGCAGCGATCGCACTTCCGCCCCGTCTTCCATGTAAAGTTAAGAATGGTACGTTGCGGCTATCTGCGGCTAATGCGGCTTTTGATTCGACTGCACCCACGAAACCGACAGGAAAACCCAAAATTAATGCCGGTCTAGGAACTCCCTCGTCTAGCATTTCTAATAACCTAAATAGGGCTGTAGGTGCATTCCCAATCACCACTATTGCCCCTTCTATATGAAACCGCCAGAACTCCAAGGCTGCTGCTGACCTTGTATTTCTTAATCTTTTGGCTAGTTGTGGTACTTCTGGATCATTGAGGGTGCAAAGAACTTTATTATTTTTGGGTAATCTTTTTCTGGTAACACCTTCGGCTACCATGTAAGAATCACACAAAATCGGTGCGCCGGCAATTAGGGCTTTTTTCCCAGATGCTACTGCTGTAGATGAATATTCTAAGTCATTGACAATATCCGTCATTCCACAGGCGTGAATCATGCGAACGGCAACTTTCGATACATCTTCAGGGAATCTTGCGAGATTGGACTCTGACCGAATAATTTCAAAGGAATTACGATATATTTCGCTACCATCACGGATGTAATCAAACATGATATTTTCAGGTTCTAAAGGTTAAATTGGGCGTTGTTTGGCTAAATAGTTGCTTTAATTGATGGCTATGACGATCAATAAATTGTCCAAAAGTTTCGTGTAAACTTAGACGTTGTTTTTGATATACTGCCAGCATTTCTTGAATCAAAATCGGAATTTTCGCTATAGTCACATATTCATAAAGTAAATGACCGAGAACATACACTTGATAAGCGGGAAAAGTTGCTTTTGCGGTTTCTGTAATAATACCAAGTAAGGTAATATCAGCTTGAGTGTGTTGAGCGCAAGATTTACTGCAACCACTAAAGTGAATATTCACAGGTGAGTCTAGAATCATCAGATTTTCTAGGTATTTTGCCAAGTTTATGGCATCATCTTTAGTTTCTGTGGCCGCAGCAGCACAACCCTTTTTACCGGAACAAGCTACTAGGAAACTTTTGATGTTGGTTGGTGATGAGTTTAAACCTAAATTGGCAATTTGTTGATCAACTTCGCTAATTTGATTTTGGGGAATATCGGTTAATAGTAAGTTTTGCCAAGGTGTTAACCTGATATTATCATCGCCATACCTTTTGGCAATATTAGCTAAACCCCTAATTTGCGAAGTTTCTAATCTTCCCAGGGGTAAGACTATGCCGATATAATATAATCCGGTTTGGCGTTGGGGATAAATACCAATATGAGTTTTTTCTCGCAGAGGCGCGGAGGCGCAGAGAGGAGTTTTTGTAAAATTCAATATATCTGAGTTGAGGTTTTCTTTGATTTGGTGAAGATATTCTTTAACTGTGATCTTATTGATGATTTCTCGTAAGCGTAGTTTGCGGCGGTTTTTAGTATCTATGTGTTTGAGGTAAGTTTGGGCTAAGGTTGCTAAAGCTGTTATTGTCTCTTCTGGTTTTAATAAGATTCCTGTATCCTGTGCTGGTTGTCCTTTTTCTCCATAACTGAGATATAACCGCAAATATACATTACGGTTAATTATTTCCGCTGCCAATATAATATCATTGGGTTGACATTTTACAGCAACTTTGCCTCCACTATCAAAGCAGACGCTAAATTTTGCCGATAATTCGCAAAGTTGAGAATGTGCGGTAATATATTGTTCCCAGATTTTGACTAAGGGACGAGTATCTAATAATTCTTCACCATCAATACCCGCTGTGGGATTGGTCATGATGTTGCGGATATGATCTATTTTGGTATTGGTAGAGGCTAAACCTAATGCTTGTAGTTTTTTGAGAACTTCAACATTTATGCTGGTTTTAATTTCTCTAATTTGAATATTAGCGCGGTTAGTAATATCAATATAACCATTGCCATAATTATCAGCAATATCTGCGATCGCCTGAAATTGGTTATAATTAATTATTCCCCCTGGTATTCTCAAGCGATAAAGAAGCCCATCCTGGGCGGCTGTGTTATAAAATAATCCTGGACAAGCGGTAAATGGAATTTGCAAAATCATGACCCCTTCTCTGTGTGACGCAGAGACAGAACGGAAGTGAACACCTTAGAGTTAGCATTCTGACTTACTCAATTTGAGATTTGGGATGTTTATTCAAACTCCAATCATTTCAAATTGCTTTACAGTTGCGGCACAGTCCCGGAATTGAACCGAAGTTTCCTAACTCTCAGATCTAACAGTATACCATGAGATGGTATTTTTGGCTATTGTCAATGAATTGTGTTTCGCGCAAAGATACGAAGATTTTTGACTTGACCATTGACTCATGCTGCTGCAAAAGAAACACTAAATAAATCTGGTTTTACTTCCCCATGTTCCAGTTTATCAGCCAAAACGCGCAACGCCAAAGCCTGAACCTTAGCTACCGCCTCCTGTCTTGTGTTTCCATAAGCCAATACACCGGGAAAATCAATCACGTCCGCAATAAAGCGTCCGTCTTCCTCTTGTTCAATCTCTATTTTCAAGTTCATAGACTGTAACGATAAAGTAATAAAAGCGATATTTGATCAAAACAAACAACCTGACGAATTATGCAAAAATGGTTATCAATTATCGGTATCGGTGAAGATGGTTTAGTAGGGTTAAGTCCCATAGCTCTTTCCTGTTTGGAAAAGGCTAAAATTATCTTTGGTGGGGAACGTCATCTTTCCATGATACCACAGGACGACAATCGGGAAAAAATTTCCTGGAAATCACCCTTTTCAACTTCCATAACCGACATTATCAATTATCGTGGTGAAGCCGTTTGTATTTTAGCTAGTGGCGACCCTCTATGTTATGGTGTGGGTGCGACCATTCTTAAAGATATTGATATTTCGGAAATTACAATTATTCCTGCACCTTCGGCTTTTAGTCTGGCTTGTTCTCGATTAGGATGGTCATTAACAGAAGTGGAAACTTTAAGTTTATGTGGTCGTCCGGTTTCTTTACTGCAATCTTATATTTATCCTGGGGCAAAATTATTAATTTTAAGTGAGGGAAAAAATACGCCGGCTGTTATGGCGGAAATTTTAATAAATCGCGGTTATGGTAATAGTCGAATTACTATTTTAGAAAAAATGGGTAATATTAATGAGAATATTATCACAGATATCGCTGGTAATTGGCAAGAAAAAAATATCGCTCCTTTAAATACTATTGCAGTGGAATGTATTGCTGATAAAGGAATAATTGGTTTATCGAGATTTCCTGGTTTACCGGATAGTGCTTTTCATCATGATGGACAATTGACAAAAAGGGAAGTCCGGGCGGTGACATTATCGAGTTTAGCACCTTTACCGGGGGAGTTGCTGTGGGATGTGGGGGCTGGTTGTGGTTCTATTTCCATAGAGTGGATGCGGAGTGATAGAAGATGTCGAGCGATCGCTATTGAACAAAATTCCACTAGACTCAATTATATAGCTGACAATGCCGCTGCTTTGGGAACACCGAATTTACAAATTATGGCAGGTAAAGCTTTAGAAGTTATCCTCAATTTACCAGCACCAAACGCGATTTTTATTGGTGGTGGGGTCACAGCACCAGAAATATTAGAAAATTGTTGGAATGCGTTGCTTCCTGGAGGCAGAATGGTAGTTAATATTGTCACATTAGAAGGTGAACAAAGATTATATCAATGGTATGAAACAGTGGGCGGAAACTTTACTCGTATTGCTATTCAACGCGCAGAACCCATTGGTAAATTTCTGGGTTGGAAATCAATGTCCCCTGTAACTCAATGGGTAGGAATCAGAAATTGATAATTAAAGATTTGGAGATTTAGACACAATGATTTTCTTGGCGAAAATAATCTTCTGGATAACTTTCATATAATCTACTCAAATTAATAGAATAGCTAAGTAGGTTGGCGTTGAAAATTGTCGTTATGGCAAGGCAAAAGGCAAGAGTGAAGAGGGTTTGGGCGATTTTACTTTTCTTTACACAGTTTGGTTTTATTGTGTTCACCTACTTAATTTCTTTATTTCCTGCTTGTGGTATTCTTAAAACTAAAGTATATTGAGACATCATGAAAACACTATTATTAATTATGAATTTTGTATGACGAGAGAAGCCCATGACCAATTTGCAAAAGAATATCTAGAGGAATTATTAAAACCTTTAGGTCAAGTAGATATTGGTAAAGACGTAAAAAGCGAAGTTAGAGAAATAGATATTTGGTTTGTTCCCAATCAATCAAAACCTGTAACTTCCGATTTAGGATTATTAGCAAAAATGGCAGTTACAAGTTTCCACAGAAAACCAGCGTAATTATCTACTGGAAATTTTAGCGTCTTGGCGTAAAAATATAGAGATTAACACTAATATCAATGATGAAGATAGGGAGTTGATTATGACTTTATCACCAGCATATCTCAAACAACGCGAGGAATGGCGACAAGAGGGACTGCAAACGGGACTGCAAACGGGACTGCAAACGGGACTGCAAACGGGAAGACAAGAAGAATTACGGTTAATAGTAGGAAGTTTACTAACAGCACGGTTTGCTAATTTAGATGAGCAATTATTAGCTGTTGTGACTCCTATTATGGAACTTTCTCTCACAGAAAGAACTGATTTATTTCTCAACTTATCTCAGTTGTCCCGTGAGGAATTATTAGCTAAATTCCCCATTAATTAACCCATTTTCGTCGGTTGTTTACATCCTTCAGATCCCCGACTTCTTAGAGAAGTCGGGGATCTTTTTTGATTTTGCTAAATCCATCGGTCAGCTTCAGTTTTAACAAGTTTTAGCTTTGAACCTGAATTTATTTCAAGATTCAAAGAGATTTTGCTCATGCTGTAGGTATGAGTCAAAGCTGGGTCAGGGATATTGAGACTAAGGGTAAAGATGCACCTATTCCTGAAAAGTATACTGCTATAATTAAAGAGATTTTAAATTTTAGATAAACTGTTGAAAATAATAAGGTAAGAGCAATGGCGTATAGTGATTTTAGCTTAACTAAGTTTAAGAAAATTTTTAACATTACAATTGATGAAGAAGCTGATTTATTTGCGACTGTAGAACCTATAGAAATCAGTGAAAAGTTAACTAACACTTTAGAAGAAACTACGGAACTCGCGTTAGCAATAAATACGGAGAAAGCACGCTCAGAAATGATGATTACGCCAATTTTATTAGAAGTTAGACGTAAAGCTAATTATCAAATTAGTTTATTTTCTGGTACAGATTTTAATGTTGATGTTGAGAGAGGTTTAAATGGTTATTGTGATTTTGTTATCAGTCGTTCTAGGGAACAATTAACAATTAATGCTCCTGTACTAATTATTGTAGAAGCTAAAAATGAAAATATTAAAGGTGGTTTGGGTCAATGTGCAGCAGCAATGTTAGCAGCACAGTTATTTAATGAACAGGAAGGTAATGAAATTAAAACTATTTATGGGGCTGTGACAACAGGAGATATATGGAAGTTCTTGAAGTTAGAAGGAACAGAGATATTTATTGATTTGAATAATTATTATATTAAGGAGTTGAACAAGATTTTAGGTATTTTGTGTCAAGGTATATTGGGTTGAAATTTAACGTCCTCCGGTTGGGAGAAATACATTTTAAGTATAAATTCAGGTTATTTATCAACAAATTCCCACATATTTACTGTTTTATCATCACTAGCTATTGCAATTATTTTACCATTAGGACTAAAAGCAATACTGGTTACTAGCGCGTTAAGTGGAAAAGTATTGATGATTTTTCCTTGAGAACTCAACAAGGTTACTGTTTTATCATCACTAGCTATTGCAATTATTTTACCATTAGGACTAAAAGCAATACTGGTTACTAGCGCGTTAAGTGGAAAAGTATTGATGATTTTTCCTTGAGAATTCAACAAGGTTACTGTTTTATCATCACTGGCTGTTGCAATTATTTTACCATTAGGACTAAAAGCAATACTGGTTACTAGCGCGTTAAGTGGAAAAGTATTGATGATTTTTCCTTGAGAATTCAACAAGGTTACTGTTTTATCATCACTGGCTGTTGCAATTATTTTACCATTAGGACTAAAAGCAATACTGGTCACTAGCCCACTAAGTGGAAACTTATTAATAGTCTTTCCTTGAGAATTTAACAAAATTACTGCTTTGTCATTGCTGGGTATTGCAATTATTTGAGAATTGGGACTAAATGGTATGCTCGTTACAAACCCATTGATTTGAAAAGTATTGATAATTTTTCCTTGATAATTCAACAAGGTTAAAGTTTTGCCATCATCTGCTGTAGCAATTACTTCACAATAGGGAGTAACAGTAATGCTTTTGATAACTTGATTAAGTTTTAAAGTTGCAAGGAATTGTTTTTCAGTAAAACTATGATTGCTGTCTTGATTTATCACAGTACAATCAGTAGATTTATCTTTTAATACATATTTATTTAGTATGTATATAAAAAAAAACTTAATAGAAAAATTATAAAACCATAGATTACTGGACTTATTTTTGTGATTTTTTTCTCATTAATATTAGAGTCAGATTTATTAGGTGAATTCGATAGTTCTAGGTCTCTTTCTGATTGATCTCGCCAGTTACTCATAATTTTCTTTCCTAAGATTTATCAAGGTTTTTTAACGATTCACTATATTTTTTTAAATCTTGTGTTAATTCTACTAACCCGTCACCTCTTGTAAAACTACCAATTATTGGTTTATATACAAAACCTCTAGCTCTATGACTTATGTTTTGGTTAAGTTCACGATATTCTGTAAGAACCTTTTCTT
This sequence comes from Dolichospermum sp. LEGE 00240, assembly GCF_015207875.1. Taxonomy (GTDB): domain Bacteria; phylum Cyanobacteriota; class Cyanobacteriia; order Cyanobacteriales; family Nostocaceae; genus Dolichospermum; species Dolichospermum gracile. The sequence continues at coordinate 17,250 of NZ_JADEVZ010000037.1, read as the reverse complement.
TATCTATATTCTTATCCATCTCATTTAATATGTCAAATTTATTTATAAAAAGACAAAAATATTTAATATTTTTACCAACAAGTCCAAAAACACAATCTAAAGCTGTGGGACTCCATTCTTTTATATGTTGTTGCACACGTTTTTGCCATGTTTGACGCACTAAATCCATGTCAATTTTTGATCCAGGCTCAGGAGTGTAAACTAAATCAACTACAATTATTATGGAGTCTATTCCATTAAATGTCATCGGTGAATAAGGTACTTTTTGTTCTGCCATTAATCCCTTGATGAGAACACCTATATTTTGACCAGGATAATCTGCTATATAAAATTTATATGTGTTACCATTTTTATCAATAGATTCGCTAAGAGATTTATAGTTAGCATAGTCCCTCGTTGACATTTCTGAGTTTCCTTGATCTACTAAATGTCCTATTAGTGTGGTTTTACCAGAACCACCCAAGCCAACAAGTAGGATAGAGTTTCTAAATTCACCTGGTTCAAGAGGTTTACGCTTATCTAACTTATTAAGAGTATCTTCTTCTATTTTTTTTGTTTCTCTTTTAAGATAAACCACAAAATAGCCGGATAATGCTGGTATAACAGCCATTAACGCGGATAATAATACATTTTTATTATTATCATTGTTTGTATTATTACTATTATTTGTCTCATTCTGAGATAATAAAAATGGTTTTTCATTTACATTTAACTGAGATTGAATATTAAAAATATTCTCAGCTTTTACGGAGTCTACTTTCACCACAAAAGAAGCGATTATAATTATATAAAATGCCAAAAGTGATTTCATGGGATAAATGTAAAATATTTTTTGATACCACGGTCACGATCATCATATTATTTAGTAAACTTAGATGTTTTTAATTTTTTTTTAAGAATTTTTAATAAAAAGAATACACATGGATTTTGCAAAGTAAGTAGGTAAAGAGAAAAGTTTAAAGGTATGTAACGAAATGTAAACTCAATGAATGCCTTGCAAATAGGTTATTGCACGGTTTTTACAAAACTAAACATATATCGTTTTTATTATGTTTACCTACTTATTCAATTTTACAAAGTAAGTCTCTCCTAAGAAATTACCACTAACACACCACATTGAGGAGCGATCGCTAAATCCCCCACTTGTGATAAACATCCAGCTTATTGATAATAATAAAACTCAAAACCATTGATGTTACGTTCAAAAATAAAAACTACTCACCCTTATTGAGAATTAAAAAAGGGCAATTTTCGACTACTCATTATCTCCCCCTCAAGGAATTATCACCAACACCACAGTGAGAGGCGATCGCTTTATCAAGCCCCTGCGTAACGATATGGGCAGTTTATTTGTTCTAGATGACCCCAAAATCTCCAAAACCAGGATAAGCCTCTGTATTCGCCTCAAAAACGGGCTGACAGTAGACAAACAAGGGGTTTAGCATTGCTAAACCCTCGTTACTGTTAAAATTAAACCATCTTCTGAGCCTTTAATAAATCACCTGGAAGAAAAGCCCCATTTTCCGTAATAATGGCGGTAATTAAATCCGCAGGTGTGACATCAAAAGCGGGGTTATAAAATTCCACACCTGGAGGAGTGAGGATAGTTTCACCTATTTGATAGATTTCCCCTGGGTGACGTTCTTCAATGGGAATTTGACTACCATCAGTTAATTCAAAATCTACTGTAGATAAAGGTGCAGCCACGAAGAAAGGAATATTATGAGCTTTAGCAACAATAGCTAAACTATACGTTCCGATTTTATTGGCAGCGTCACCATTAGCAGCTATTCTATCAGCGCCCACGACTACAGCATCAATTAAACCTTGTTTCATGCAATGGGCGGCCATATTATCAGTAATTACTGTCACCGGAATCCCTTCTTGGACACATTCCCAAGCGGTGAGTTTTGCACCTTGTAATCGGGGACGGGTTTCATCTGCATATACTCTGGCTAAACGTCCTTCTTTCCACGCAGAACGGACTACACCTAATGCTGTACCATAACCGGCGGTGGCTAATGCACCAGCGTTGCAATGTGTGAGTATAATTAGTTGGTCTGGGGTTTTCGGTAATGCGGCTAAACCATGATCACCGATCGCTTGACAAGTTTGCAAATCTTCGGCATTGATCTTTTGGGCGGTTTCTAAAAGGGCTTGTTTAATTTCTGCGACTGTTCCCAAGGTTTCATAGGCTGTTTGCATCATTCTGCCAATTGCCCAAAACAAATTTACCGCAGTGGGACGGGTAGAACGCAACAAATTAGCTACTATTTCCAGTTTAGCTAAAAACTCTTGGGTATCGCCGGTTTCAATTTCCCTAGCCCCCAAATACATTCCATAAGCTGCCGCAACTCCAATCGCCGGCGCACCTCTCACAATCATAGTGGTAATGGCTTGTGCCATATCTTCACTGCGGTGAATCTCCACCACTGTATATTCATTAGGTAAGCGAGTTTGATCAATGAGTGATACCGAATTATTGCGCCAAATAACGGGATAAACCATATTGTTGATTGTTAGTGGTTAGTGGTCAGTGGTCAGTTGTCAGTTGTCCGTGACAATTAATGACAGGGGCTTTTTAGATGTAATTCTCAATCATTATTAAACAAATTTATTCCCTATTCCCTATTCCCTATTCCCTATTCCCTATTCCCTATTCCCTGTTCCCCATTAAGTTAAAAAAGAAAGATGAAAATTACCAAAAAAATCAACAATTGGCTGGAAACCCATGCTGCTGCACCTGCTTATGGCGGTTGGGTGTTGGCAGGAATCGCTCTATGTTACTTGGGTGCAGGGATTAATACAATGGCTGGCTGGCTGTATGTGATTAGTGGGGTTAGTTTTGCGCTTTTGGGGGTGTCGGCTTTTGTTGCGCCGCGATCGCTCACAGGTATAATTCTTAAGCGTCATCCTATTGCACCAGTAACCGCCGGTGATGCACTGAAAATTGAAATAGAAATTCAAAATCAGAAAAAACAATCTGGCAGTTTATTACAAATTAGAGACATTCTCCCATTTATTCTTGGTCAATCAGTCCAGCAAAATATTGAAGCTATTCCACCACAAGAGACTTATCACTGGACATATTATCACCCTACCCAACAACGAGGCGTTTACCGCTGGCACACAGTAGAATTAGTCACAGGTGCGCCCTGGGGTTTATTTTCCTGTCGTCGTCCTCGTCAGTGTGAAGCTAGGGCAATTGTTTATCCCACCGTCCTACCCCTGACTACCTGCCCCTTAATTGATGAAATCGGACAAGATGATAGCCAAAGAGGAGATCCCCGTGGTAAACCTTTACAGATGGCAACAACGGGATTAGTGCGATCGCTACGCCCCTATCGCATCGGTGATCCTACCCGGTTGATTCATTGGCGGACAAGCGCTCGCTATGGCGAATTACGAGTCCGAGAATTAGAAGTAATCACCGGCGGACAAGAAATTATTATCGCCATAGATAGTTCCTTTATGTGGCAACAAGAATTATTTGAACAAGCCGTAATTGCCGCCGCCTCCCTGTATTTTTACGCCCACAAACAGAAACTGCAAGTGCAACTATGGACATCAGGCACAGGTTTAACAACAGGCAATATCTCCGTTCTCGAAACCTTAGCAGCCACCAACCCCATTGAAAAAAACAGCTTACCACCAGATCACTGTCCCCTGATTTGGCTAACCCAAAACTCTTACACCACATCTTCCTTACCTGCGGGTAGTCGTTGGCTACTGTGGCAAAATCCAGATTCAGCCACAGAAATCGTCATTAATCGGGAATATCCCGGCATCATCGTCCAAAACGACCAAGAACTCCAACCCCAACTCCAAAAAGCCCTCAGTTTATTTGGAAGCGATTTCTCACACTGAGCCTGATGTACAATGCAAAGAAACATAGAAATTTATAAACAGCACAACCAATGGTTACATCAGAAGTAAATTCAAAATCCAGCGATAAAAGCCTAGAAGCAATGCGGCACTTTTCCGAACAATACGCCAAACGGACGGGAACATTCTTCTGTTCTGAACCTTCCGTTACAGCAGTTGTCATTGAAGGACTAGCCAAGCATAAAGACGAACTTGGTGCGCCCTTATGTCCTTGTCGTCACTACGAAGATAAAGAAGCCGAAGTTAACGCCACTTTTTGGAACTGTCCCTGCGTACCCATGCGCGAACGCAAAGAATGTCACTGTATGCTATTCCTCACACCAGAAAATGAATTTTCTGGGGACAAACAAGAAATTTCTCTTGATGCTATTAAAGAAGTTCGGGATAGTATGGGATGAACGAAATCATGCCGGAAGAGTTTTGGCAAGGTGTAGAACAGTTCAATACTGGACAGTTCTATGCTTGTCATGACGTTCTTGAAGCACTCTGGATCGATAGTATCGAACCAGACAAAACTTTTTATCAAGGTATTCTCCAAATTGCTGTAGGACTATATCATCTGGGTAATCATAACCAACGAGGCGCAATGATTCTTTTAGGCGAAGGTAGTAATCGTCTTCGGCGTTATCTACCTACCTACGGCGGTATTAATGTGGAAGAATTACTCACTCAAAGTGTGAATTTGTTAACAACATTACAACAGGAAAGCCTAGAAAAAATTGCCGATAGCGAATTAGCTCAAAATCAAGTTAGGCTTTTACCGATTATTTCCCTGTCTAAACTATGATTTGTGGGATTTTGATGATTTTTCTGATGGATTTTATGAATCTTTTGTTGGTGTATCAGATTCGGTAACAATTAATAAATTTTTGCCAGTTGTGATCAAAGATTTTCAACGCGAAACTAAAGTTAAAAAAAATCGTCCGTTTTGGCTATAGGACTGATATTTTATTGCCCTATTTTCTCTTCCCTGTTCCCTGTTCCCTATTCCCTAGCTTCTATGATACCTCGTTATCAATTACTAAAATCACGGATACGCCGCTTAGGATTAGCCTTAGCACTGCCAATTTCCCTTGTAGGTGTGGGAGTATTGCCCACCCAATTGCAATCCGCCACAGCCCAATCTGGGGGAAATCGTCCCCTGACTATTCGCTCTGATACCCAAGAATACGACGCGAAAACGCAAGTAATTACTGCTCGTGGTAATGTGCAAATGGTCTACCCGGCTCGGCAAATTCAAGCCACATCTGCTCAAGCTCAATACTTTAGTAAAGAAAAACGGATTGATTTCAGTGGTAATGTTTATATTTTACAACAGGGTAGCAATAGCATTCGTGCCGAAAAAGTCACCTATTTAATTGACGAAGGCAGATTCATCGCCTTACCCCAATCTAACCGTCAGGTAGAATCTATATATATGATAGAAGATTCTAATCCTAGTAGACAAACTACGAAACCAGCCCCAAAAACTCCAGCCTTAAAGCGTTCTAATTAGCAATCCCATAGTGAAAATTGTTTTAGAGAATATTCACAAATCCTACGGTAAACGATTAATTGTGAATCGTGTTAGCCTTTCTGTTGGCCAGGGGGAAGTTGTCGGTTTACTAGGTCCCAATGGTGCGGGGAAAACGACAACATTTTATATTGCCACAGGTTTAGAAAAACCGAATCATGGCAAAGTGTGGTTAGATAATTTAGATATTACTAATTTCCCCATGCACACAAGGGCTAGATTAGGTATTGGCTATTTAGCTCAAGAACCAAGTGTATTTCGGCAGTTGTCAGTGCGAGAAAATATTCTCCTAGTATTTGAACAAACTCAAGTTCCTAGGAGAGAATGGAGACACAGACTACATACCTTATTACAAGAATTTCGCTTAGAAAAGGTAGCTGATAGTCAAGGGATTCAACTTTCTGGTGGTGAACGACGACGCACAGAATTAGCGAGAGCTTTAGCAGCGGGGAAAGAAGGCCCCAAATTCCTGTTTTTAGATGAACCTTTTGCTGGAGTTGATCCCATTGCTGTGGCTGAGATTCAGGAGATTGTCAGTCAATTGCGCGATCGCGGTATGGGAATTTTAATCACAGATCATAATGTCCGCGAAACCCTAGCCATAACAGATCGTGGTTATATCATGCGTGAAGGACAAATTCTGGCTTTTGGCAACTCTGACGAACTGTATAACAACCCCTTGGTGCGACAATATTATTTAGGTGATAATTTCGCAGTTTAAACTTTGCGCCTTTGTTCCTTTGCATCTACCCTGCGGGATCTCTAAGAGAGATTGCACAAAACATAATCATGATATCTAAACAAATTAAACCCTTCTCCAATTTAATTTCCATATTTTCATTTTCTATCATGGATCGCTATTTAGCGATGCAATTAATTTCCCCATTTTTATTTGGTGTTGGTGCATTTACTTCTGTAGTTTTAGCAATTGATAGTTTATTTGAGTTACTGCGAAAGGTTGTAGAATCCGGGCTACCTCTCAATATCGCCCTAGAGATTTTCCTCTTAAAGCTACCTTATGTCATGGTGTACTCTTTCCCCATGTCCACTTTGTTAGCTACTTTAATGACCTATAGTCGCCTTTCTAGTGAAAGTGAATTAATCGCTTTGCGTGGGTGTGGTGTTAGTGTTTATCGCATGGTTTTAACGGCTGTAGTGTTAAGTTTTGCTGTCACGCTCATCACTTATTTATTTAATGAGCAAATTGCCCCCGCCGCCAATTACAAAGCCACTATCACCCTAGCACAAGCTCTCAAATCAGATCAACCTTCCTTTAAACAACAGAATATTTATTATCCTGAATATCGAGAATCCAAAGAAGCAGATGGTACTCAAAAAAAGATCCTCTCTCGATTATTTTATGCCGACCAATTTGACGGTAAGCAAATGAACGGTTTAACAATTATAGATCGTTCCCGAGGCGGAGTTGATCAAATTGTTGTTTCCGAATCAGCTAAATGGAACACCCAAAAACAAGTTTGGGATTTTTACAATGGGACTATCTATTTAGTAGCGACAGATCGCTCATATCGGAATATTTTACGCTTTGAACATCAGCAATTACAACTTCCCCGCACGCCTTTAACCTTAGCCGAAAGTAGTCGAGACTATGGCGAAATGAATATTTCTCAAGCTCTAGAACAACTAGAAATAGAACGTTTAGGTGGGAACGATCAAAAAATTCGCAAACTGCAAGTACGAATCCAACAGAAAATCGCCTTTCCCTTTATTTGCGTTATTTTTGGCTTAGTTGGTTCAGTTATGGGTAGCATCCCTCAACGCACTGGACGTGGCACAAGTTTTGGTATTAGCGTAATTGTAATTTTTAGTTACTATTTGTTATTATCCGTTTCTGGGGCGTTAGCACAAGCCGGTATCCTTTCGCCCTTAATTGGCGCTTGGTTGCCTAATTTATTTGGATTAGTAACGGGTTTATTTTTATTAATACGAGTAGCTCAAAGATAATGTCAATTGATAAGTCGGGTATCTAGGTACTAATTTTTTTTAGTAATAATCTCATCAACAAAAAGCTATATATTATTGAATATCTAGCAAATTTTTGATATGAGTAAAATTCGCACTGTCATTATTGAAGATCATGAACTCACTCGCTTCTATATTTGCAAAGCATTACAACAAAAAGACGAAATTGAAGTAGTTGGAGAAGCTGGTAATGCCCGTCATGGTCTAAGAATGTTAAAGAAGCTACAGCCAGATGTTGCAATTGTGGATATAGGTTTACCAGATCAAAATGGGATTGAACTAACCAAGAGGATTAAAGCGATCGCTAATCATCATCAATTATCAAGGACGAAGGTATTAATCTTAACATCATCTGACAATCAAGAATCTGTACTTGGAGCCTTTAGTGCTGGTGCAGATTCTTACTGCATGAAAGATATCCAGTTTGATAATTTACTCAAAGCTATACGAGTAACTGCTGAGGGAAATCCTTGGATTGATCCGATGATTGCTCGGATTATTTTAGAAAAGACACAGCAGAAACCAGATTCTGTCAAATCCGTCAAATCCTATGATCATCAACAACCTGTTGAAGTCGGTATTCTCTCGGATAGAGAATTAGAAGTGATAGAATTGATTGCTAAAGGTTGTAGTAATGGGGAGATAGCCAAGAAACTTTATATTGCAACTGGAACCGTAAAAACCCACGTTGGCAATATTATGAGAAAACTATCTGCCAATGACCGTACAGAAGTAGCAATAATTGCTCTCCGTTCTGGCTTGGTTACATAAATTGGGTTTAGTCACCGAGTCAGGAGGAAATATCGGACTCCTATTTGATTTTTGATAGCTTGCGTGGCGTAGCCATACAAAACTCGGTACACCTTCATATTCTCAAATCCTCTTGCCTCTTGTATGATTGCCTCTTACCTTCCTACGCAGGAAAATTCACAGAATCAAATCGGAGTCCTATATAGGATTCAAGTATGTGAAAATTTGGGTCGGATTATGACTGAAAAAAAGTTAAACAAGCTCAAGCTCATGGTAGTAGATGACGAGGTAGATAACTTAGATTTACTCTATCGCACATTTTGGAAAGATTTTAAAGTTTATAAAGCTAATAGTGCCACTGAAGCCTTAGCTATCTTAGAAAAAGAAGGTGAAATGGCTGTAATTATCTCCGACCAAAGAATGTCTGAAATGAACGGTAGCGAACTATTAAGTCTGACAGTAGAGCGGTTTCCTGATACAATTCGGATTTTGCTCACAGGTTTTACAGATGTAGAAGATTTAGTAGATGCAATTAACTCAGGTCGAGTATTTAAATACATCACAAAACCTTGGAATCCCAGCCAACTCCAAACATTAGTCAATCAAGCTAGTGATACCTATCGCTTAGTTAAAAGACGAGTAGCAGAATTATCCCGTGCTTTGCGAAGGGAATCTTTATTTAATGCTGTGACAACAGCAATTAGAGAATCTTTAGACTATGATAATATGCTGCGAAAAATTGTTGTCACGATTGGAGAAACATTTGCAGCTCATTATTGTTTACTCAAACCTATCGAAGATGATTTACTAACCAAAAAGCAATTTTCCTATCAAAGTTCTCAATCTGGAATCTGTGATTTACTTCCAGACCTTAGTGATTTAATCAGCGAAGTTTTTCAAAGTCATCATTATCAAATAAAAGACGATATCTATAAAAATATCCCTTGTCAAAATCTAGTTGTTCCCCTTATTTATAAACAACATTTACTAGCTATTATTGCTATTTGTAAATTGGGAAGTGATCACATTTGGCATCAAGAAGATATTCAACTGATTACAGGTGTAGCAGAACAATCATCCTTAGCCATTTCCCAAGCAAAACTCTATCAGAGTTTGCAAGAAAAACAACGACAAATTAACTTAGAGTTGGAAGTAGCCCGCCAAATTCAAAATAACCTGTTGCGGCAAACTTTACCAGAAATGGCCGGCGTAAAAGTCCAAGCTTGTTGCTATCCAGCACGAGAGGTAGGAGGTGATTTTTTTGAAGTGTTTGTTCATCCTAATGGTGATTTGTGGTTAGCCGTTGGTGATGTTTCTGGTAAAGGTGTGCCAGCAGCTTTATTTATGGCTAGTACGATTTCGCTGCTGCGGCGGGAACTCTGTCAAGAAGTTCCAGTAGAGCCAAATGTCATCATGCAGAATCTAAATTCTGCCTTGAGAGACGAATTAATGAGTAGCAATTATTTTATCACAATGGTTTTAGCTCGTTATCACCCAACTACAAAAGAACTAGTCTATGCTAATTCTGGGCATATTTATCCTTTTGTCTGGTCAAAGCCAGCAACTTTGAATGATTCTCCTCATTATCTGAAAGTTCGCAGTATTCCTTTGGGAATACTACCTAAATGGCAGGCTGAATCCGGCCGTTTGATGCTTTCTTCTGGAGACACATTACTCCTGGCTAGTGATGGTATCACAGAAGCAACTGTCTGGGAAACCTTAGATAGTTCAACAACAACTCATCGTTCTATGCTTAACCAAGAAGGTCTATGGCAACTTATAAAAAAACAGTCTCAACCCCTTAATCTTGATAATCTATTAGCCTTTATTCCAACCAATAACGATGTTCAAGAGGATGATCAAACTATACTGTCTTTGGAGATTTTATAGGTTATGAAAAGTGAACTTCATGTTCCCAGTGACCTAAGTTTTATTAATATTGTAGAACAATGGTTATGCGGATGCTTACAATTGCAATTAGGGGAGTCTGTTGATTGGATAAAACAATCAAGTCGCTTACGCTTGGTTTTAGTAGAAGCATATTCTAATGCTGTGCGTCATGCCCATAAAAACAAACCTGGCTTGACAATTTTACTGCGGTTAGAACTGAAAGACCGAGATTTATCTATAGAGATTTGGGATTATGGTGAAGGTTTTGATTTATCTACTTACTTTTCTCCCAACCCCACAGAAAAGCAAGAAGGTGGTTATGGTTGGTTAATTATGAATCGGTTAATGGATAAGGTAGAGTATCAATTACAGGTGAATGGTGCTAATTGTCTGAAACTAGAAACTACTCTCCCCGAACTATTTCTGTAAGTTGTCAGTTGTCAGTTGTCCGTTGTCATTGGGAAAATTCTTTCTCCCCAACTCCCCCAACTCCCCCCTGTTCCCTGTTCCCTGCTATAACTATAAAAAATCACGCAAAAACGTCTGATTTATGGCTAATTATGGAGGAATCAACACTGTGACAAATGACCCAGGGTTGTATATTTTGCTCGTCAGCGTTCATGGTTTAATTCGTGGTAACAATCTAGAGTTAGGGAAAGATGCTGACACTGGTGGACAAACCAAATACGCGGTAGAACTGGCTTGCACATTAGCTAAAAATCCCCAAGTTGCAAGAGTTGATTTAGTAACCCGGTTGGTAAATGATCCTAAAGTTAGCCCTGATTATGCTCAACCAGTGGAAATTCTCGCAGATAAAGCCCAAATTATTCGCATCGCCTGTGGTCCCAAACGCTACCTCCGTAAAGAAGTTCTTTGGCCACATTTAGATACATTTGCAGATGAATTACTCAAGCACATTCGCAAAATCGGCAAAATTCCTCACGTTATTCATACACATTATGCTGATGCTGGATATGTAGGTTCTAGGGTTGCGGGTTGGTTAGGTGTACCTCTGGTTCATACAGGTCACTCTCTGGGACGCATCAAACAACAAAGATTATTAGAGCATGGAACTAAACAGAAAACTATTGAAGAAAACTTTCATATTAGTACAAGAATAGAAGCGGAAGAAATCACTCTGGGAAGTGCAGCTTTAGTTATAGCCAGCACACATCAAGAAGTTGAAGAGCAGTATAGCGTTTACGATCACTATCAACCCGAACGTATGGTAGTCATCCCTCCAGGTGTCACCTTAGAGCGTTTTTATCCAGCCGCAGATAATTGGCAAAATCCACCTATTCAACAGGAATTAGAGAAATTTCTCAAAGACATACAAAAGCCTATGATTATGGCGATTTCTCGCCCAGCTATCCGTAAAAATGTTAGTAGTTTAATTAAAGCTTATGGGGAAGATCCTGAACTGCGCCAATTAGCTAACCTGGTACTAATTTTAGGCAAAAGAGACGATATTTTGGCGATGGAATCGGGTCCGCGTCAAGTATTTTTAGAGATATTGCAATTAATAGACCGCTATGATCTTTATGGTCATGTTGCTTATCCTAAACATCATCATGCAGATGATGTACCAGATTTATATCGGTTAACGGCGAAAACCCAAGGAGTATTTATCAACCCAGCTTTAACAGAGCCATTTGGACTGACATTAATTGAAGCGAGCGCCTGTGGTGTACCGATCATTGCTACTGCTGATGGTGGTCCAAGGGATATTCTGGCTGCTTGTGAAAATGGATTATTAATTGATCCTTTGAATATTCAAGATATCCAAACTGCTTTGCGAACATCGCTCACCAATCCAGAACAATGGCAACAATGGTCAAAAAATGGCATGATGAATGTTGGTCAACATTTTTCTTGGGATAGTCACGTAGAGCATTATCTGGAACAAGTTCACCAATTATTGCCCCAAAAACGCATTCAATCTCTGTTAAGTCCCCTGGTTAAATCCCCCGCAGATGAACATCCCGATTGGAATATATCAGAGACTAATCACTTACCAACGGCTGATCGGTTTTTAGTCTGTGAAATTGATAATACTCTATTAGGTGATGGGGAAGCTTTAGCAAAGTTAATTGAGAGGATTCGTGATCAGGGGAATACAACTGGAGTCGGTATTGCTACAGGTCGCAGTCTGAAAAGTACCTTAAGTATGTTGGAGGAATGGCGTTTTCCCATGCCAGATTTGCTGATTACATCGGCAGGAAGTGAAATTTACTACGGTCCGCAGATAGTCACAGATACAAGTTGGAAAAGACATATTTGTTACCATTGGCAACGGTCAGAAATTCGCAAAGTCATGCAGGATATTCCTGGGGTAGAATTGCAATCTGCCGATGCTCAAGGCAAGTTTAAGGTGAGCTATTTTGTGGATGAGACGAAATCACCAAATGTCCGCGAAATTATCCGTCGTCTGCGTCAAAATCGTCTTCATGTGAAGGGATTTTATAGCCATAATATGTACCTTGATTTATTGCCTATCCGAGCCTCTAAGGGGGATGCTATTCGTTATGTGGCTATAAAATGGGGGTTGCCTGTGCAACGCTTTTTGGTGGCTGGGGCTTCGGGTAATGATGAGTCTATGTTAGCTGGTAATACTTTGGCGGCGGTGGTGGGAAATCACAGTCAGGAATTGGAAAAGCTGCGCGGTTTACCGCAGATTTACTTTGCTGAGGGAAATTACGCTTGGGGAATTTTGGAGGCCTTAGATCATTATGACTTTTTTGGAAACTTATCTCCAACACCATAACTTAGGAGTCAGGAGGAAGAATTAGAAGGAGATAAGAATAGCCCTAATTATCCAAAATTCATCCGCGTTTATCCGCGTTTATCTGTGTTCGGAAATCCTGAAAATCTGTTTTTTTGGGAAAATAAAATTTCCCGTAGCAATTCACTATAAAATCTAAAATTTAAAACAGAGATTAGCTCCCATGGAAAATCTTACTCCTAATTCTAGTTTTAGTGTAACATTGCGCTTACAAATTCCCAATCGGGTGGGGATGTTAGCTTCTGTTACTCAAGCGATCGCTGCCACTGGTGGTAATCTCGGACAAATTGATTTAATTGAACAAAGCCGTCAAGAATCTATCCGTGATCTGACTGTTGATGCGGCGAGTACGGAACACGCGGAAACTATTGTCCAAGCGGTGAAGGGATTAACAGATATTCAGGTAATTGATGTTTATGACCGCACCTTTAATTTGCATCGCGGTGGCAAAATCAGTATTGTGAGTCGGATTCCGCTCAAAAGTGTTTCCGATTTAGCTATGGCTTATACTCCTGGAGTTGGTCGCATTTGTAAGGCGATCGCCCAAAATCCAGAGGAAGTGTATAATCTGACTATCAAACAGAACACGGTGGCCATTGTCACTGATGGTAGTGCTGTCCTTGGTTTGGGCAATTTGGGACCAGCGGCAGCTTTACCCGTGATGGAAGGGAAAGCGATGCTGTTTAAGGAATTTGCGAGACTGGATGCTTTTCCCATCTGTTTAGATACTCAAGATACAGATGAGATTGTCAAAGCTGTGAAAAATATCGCCCCGGTTTTTGGTGGTGTGAATTTGGAAGATATCGCTGCACCCCGCTGTTTTGAAATTGAAAAAAGACTACGGGCGGAATTAAATATCCCGATTTTCCATGATGACCAACATGGTACAGCGATTGTCACCTTAGCGGCTTTGTTTAATGCTCTGAAACTTGTGCAAAAATCCCTTGCAGACATCCGCATTGTGATTAATGGTGCGGGTGCGGCTGGGGTAGCGATCGCTCGGTTACTCCGCAAAGCTGGTGCAGAAACTATTTTGATGTGTGATTCTAAGGGGATTATTTCCACTAATCGCACCGATTTAACGGCTGAAAAACTGGAATTTGCGGTTAAAGCCCAAGGAACTTTAGCGGGTGCTGTTCAAGGTGCAGATGTCTTCATTGGTGTCAGCGCACCAGGAGTTTTGACTCCAGAAATGGTACAGGGAATGACAAAGGATGCAATTGTGTTTGCAATGGCTAATCCTATTCCCGAAATTCAACCCGAATTAGCCCCTAAAAACGTTGCTGTGATGGCTACGGGTCGCAGTGACTACCCCAACCAAATCAATAACGTCCTGGCGTTTCCTGGGGTGTTTCGTGGGGCTTTAGATTGTCGGGCTAGGACGATTACTACTAATATGTGTTTGCAAGCTGCCAGTGCGATCGCATCTTTAGTTAAACCCTCGGATTTGAATCGGGAACATATTATTCCTTCTGTCTTTGATCGGCGTGTTGCTACTGCTGTGGCTGCTGCTGTTCAACAAGCCGCACGGGAAGAAGGTATTGCTCAAAGTTAGTTAATTTGTGGGATAGGCATCTTGTCTGTCCCTGTGGAAAGGCATTGGAATTGAGATGGGGTGGAATTTTGTACCTTGTTTCCGAACTTGATTAACTGCACCCAAGCGATCGCCTCAACTAATTGAGTATTTAGCAAATATTGCCTCCAATCTCAAAAAGTTTTAGTATTTTTACTTTAGAGGATGTTTGAAAAGTTTCCGGCGATTAGAAATCGCTACTACACAAACAAAGTCCACCTGCGTGGACTAACGAAAAATCAAGGCTTTTGAACCCACGTATCCCTTACGGGACCGAAGGAATAGGTGGGTTTCGTCTGTGTAGCTGCGACTTCTAGTCGCCCTTGCAAGTAATAAATTAGACTTTTCAAACACCCTCTAAGAAATAAATTAGACTATTCATCCTCATCAGGTTCTAAATCCTCTTCTGTCAATTCTTGATGAGGTACAGCCGCAATAATTGCATCTATGACTTTACCTACTGGTAATATCTCTATGCCAATTTCAGGAAATTTTGTGCCTTTAGGAACGATCGCTCTTTTAAATCCCAGTTTTGCTGCTTCCTTTAATCGTAGTTCCATTTGGGAAACCGATCGCACCTGTCCCCCTAATCCTACTTCTCCAATTAAGACTGTACCAGGATCAACGATGCGATCGCGGAAACTGGCAACTATGGCAACGGCAATTCCTAAATCTACTGCTGGTTCTTCTACATTTAATCCCCCCGCAGAAGCAACATAGGAATCTAATTTGGACATGGGGACACCTACACGCTTTTCTAATACGGCGAGAATTTGCACTAAGCGATTATAATCTATACCTGTACCTGCTCGGCGAGGAGAGGGATAACTGGTAGGGCTAACTAAAGCTTGTAATTCCACTACTATGGGTCTTGTTCCTTCACAAGCTACTACAATGGCTGTACCGGGAGCCGGATCATCACGATTGCCTAAAAATAATTCGGAAGGATTATCAACTTCCCTTAATCCTTGCGATACCATTTCAAATATACCAATTTCGTGTGTTGCTCCGAAACGGTTTTTTACAGTTCTTAATAATCTGTGGGAGGCAAAGCGATCGCCTTCAAAATACAATACAGTATCAACTAAGTGTTCTAATACTCGCGGTCCGGCAATCGTGCCTTCTTTGGTAACATGACCAACAATTAACATCGTAATATCTTCATGTTTTGCCACCTTCATCAAGGCTGCGGTACATTCCCTGACTTGTGCCACTGAACCCGGCGCTGATGTCAAAGCTGGTAAAAATACTGTTTGAATACTATCTATTACTGCCACATTGGGCTTTAAAGAATCTATTTCTCGCAAAATTTCTTCTAAATCCGTTTCTGGCAACACATATAAATCCGCGCCTATACTGTCAGGATCTATGGGTTGTTCAGGATTTGTCACTGGTGCTTCCGGATCTTTGTTTTGATGATCTTCTGTGACGACAAGAGGAGATTTGGACATTCCCAAGCGAGAAGCCCGCAATTTTACTTGTTGTCCAGACTCTTCTCCAGTAATATAGAGAATCCGATATTTTTGTGCTAATTGGTTAGATACTTGTAGCAGTAAAGTAGATTTACCGATACCAGGATCACCACCAATTAATACCATTGAACCGGGAACAACCCCCCCGCCTAAAACTCGATCTAATTCGCCATAACCGGACTCCCAACGAGCAATTTGGCGATCGCTAATTTGGTCAAAAGTCAGAGATGATCTAGCTTTAGCTGGTTTACCATGAGATTTACTATGACCTCCAGCTTGCCAATTTCCCACCCCACCCCGGCTAGGTATATCCCCCAGAAAAGAGCTAATATTCTGCTCAACTAAAGAGTCGTAAGTGTCACAATTTGAACATTTTCCGAACCACTGGGAGAATTCCGCCGCACAATTACTACAGATATAAATGGTTTTTGGCTTTGCCATACTGAAATTTTATTTAATAATCTTAATTTTTCATTAATTCTTGGAAAAAACGGAAATTTACTAATAGTAATAGTTAGAAGCTCTTTCCAAATCAATTGAGAGCAATGATATCCTAATATTATGATATTAAAAATTAATCATGAAAAATTTTAGTTAAGGAGCATGACAAAACTTGGAAAGTCATAAAGAAAAAATCCTAGTAGTAGACGACGAAGCCAGCATTCGTCGGATTTTGGAAACACGCCTTTCCATGATTGGCTACGATGTGGTGACAGCAGGAGACGGAGAGGAAGCTTTAGAGATATTTCGCAAAGCTGAACCAGACCTGGTAGTTTTAGATGTCATGATGCCAAAACTCGATGGTTATGGTGTTTGTCAGGAATTACGCAAAGAATCGGATGTTCCCATTATTATGCTCACCGCCTTGGGAGATGTGGCCGATCGCATCACCGGGTTAGAATTAGGTGCTGATGATTATGTCGTTAAACCATTCTCCCCCAAAGAACTAGAAGCGCGGATTCGTTCAGTATTGCGACGGGTGGACAAAACTGGTGCAAATGGTATTCCTAGTTCCGGGGTAATTCATGTCAGCACCATCAAAATTGATACAAATAAGCGCCAGGTTTATAAAGGTGATGAGCGGATTCGCTTAACCGGGATGGAATTTAGCTTATTAGAATTGTTAGTCAGTCGTTCTGGTGAAGCTTTTTCCCGTTCAGAAATTCTGCAAGAAGTGTGGGGATATACTCCTGAACGCCATGTAGATACTCGCGTTGTGGATGTACATATTTCCCGATTACGGGCAAAATTAGAAGATGATCCTAGCAACCCTGAACTAATTCTCACCGCTAGAGGTACTGGTTATCTTTTCCAACGTATATTAGAACCGGGGGAAGAGTAGGAAGTTAGGTGACAGATGACAGGTGACAGGTGACAGAGGGGGCAGGGGAAGTGGGGGAAG
>NZ_JADEVZ010000036.1 GCF_015207875.1 Dolichospermum sp. LEGE 00240 | reverse complement strand
GAGCAGGGGGCAGGGAGCAGGGGGCAGGGGGCAGGGAGCAGGGAGAAGATATTAACAACTGACAACTGACAACTGACAACTGACCAATTCAGTTACAATTTGTAAAGAAACTGAACAAGGAAGAGGGAATGCGCGTTGCAATTGTGGGTGCGGGATTAGCAGGGTTGGCAACTGCTATAGATTTAGTAGATGCTGGCTGTGAAGTAGAAATTTTCGAGTCCCGTCCGTTTGTGGGGGGTAAAGTTAGCAGTTGGGTAGATGGTGACGGCAACCATATTGAAATGGGGCTGCACGTCTTTTTTGGCTGCTACTACAATTTGTTTGAGTTGATGGAAAAGGTGGGGGCTGGTGATAACTTACGCCTCAAGGAACATAGCCATACTTTTATCAATAAAGGTGGACAAACTGGGGCATTAGATTTTCGCTTTTTCACAGGTGCGCCTTTTAATGGATTAAAGGCGTTTTTTACCACTTCTCAACTTTCGGTACGGGATAAATTCCAAAATGCGATCGCCCTGGGGACTAGCCCAATAGTTCAAGGTTTGGTAGACTTTGATGGGGCCATGAAAACTATTCGCAAATTAGATAAAATCAGTTTTTCCGACTGGTTCTACAGTCACGGAGGCAGTAAAGGCAGCATCAAACGTCTCTGGAATCCTATTGCTTACGCCTTGGGATTTATAGATTGTGATAACATATCCGCCCGGTGTATGTTGACAATTTTCCAGTTTTTTGCTGTCCGAACAGAAGCTTCAATTCTGCGAATGCTCGAAGGTTCACCTCATGAATATTTACACAAACCTATTGTTAAGTATTTAGAAGAAAGAGGCACAAAAATATACACCCGTCGTCAAGTCAGAGAAATTCAATTTGCTGAGTCTGGAGAACAAACCCAAGTTACAGGGATATTAGTTGCCCAAGGTGATACAGAAGAAGTGATCACTGCTGACGCTTATCTATGTGCTTGTGATGTCCCGGGAATTCAACGAGTTTTACCCCAACCTTGGCGGAAATGGCCAGAATTTGATAACATTTATAAGCTAGATGCTGTCCCCGTCGCTACAGTACAGCTACGTTTTGATGGTTGGGTGACAGAACTACAAGATGAGGAAAAACGCGGTAAGGGCGGAGTAACACCACCCCTACAGGCAGCAGGGATAGATAATTTGTTGTATACCGCTGATGCTGATTTTTCCTGTTTTGCTGATTTGGCTTTAACTAGTCCCGCCGATTATTATCGTCCTGGCGAGGGTTCATTGTTACAACTGGTATTGACACCGGGGGATCCTTTCATTAAACAAAGTAATGAAGCGATCGCTAATCATGTCCTCAAGCAAGTGCATGAACTGTTCCCCTCGTCAAGAGATTTAAACATGACTTGGTATAGTGTCGTCAAACTGGCGCAATCTTTGTACAGAGAAGCACCAGGAATGGATGTCTACCGTCCTGATCAAAAAACACCTGTCCCTAACTTTTTCCTAGCTGGAAGTTACACACAACAAGATTATATTGACAGCATGGAAGGAGCAACAGTTTCTGGAAAACGTGCCGCTAAAGCAATCCTCGAAAGTGGGAAGAAATAGGTGACAGGTGCTACGCCACGGGGACAGGGAATAGGGAATAGGGAATAGGGAATAGGAAATAAGTAAAAGTTTACCAATCACCAATCACCCATTACCAATTACCAATCACCAATCTAAAATCTAAAATCTAAAATCTAAAATCCTATGAGTGAATGGTTAGAACACAGCGTTCAAGTAGAAGTAGAAGTTCCCATAGAACTAGCATGGGGATTGTGGTCTGATTTAGAGCAAATGCCTAAATGGATGAAATGGATTGATTCAGTGACAATTTCTCCAGATAACCTAGAAATTTCCCTGTGGAAACTCAGTACAGGCGGGTTAGAATTTACTTGGAAATCCCGAATTACGAAGATGATTCCTAATCAAATTATTCAATGGGAATCAGTTGATGGTTTACCAAATCAAGGGGCTATTCGCTTTTATGATCGCTATGATATAAGTATTGTGAAAATGACAGTTTCCTATGCTATTCCAGGACTAATTGGTAGACTGATGGATAACTTATTTTTAGGAAAAGTGGTAGAATCCACAATTCAAGCAGACTTGGAAAGGTTTAAAGAATATGCCTTAAACGTGAAAACCAATTAAATTTGACACTCTCAGCGGCTTTAGCTAATGAGCTTTACCCTTACCGGATATTCCTGTAAAATTGGGCGCTGGTGAGTTGGCGTATGAAAGTCGAAAATTCCATCTCTCAAACTCCTACTCTCTGCGCTTGGAGCGTCTCTGCGGGAAATAAAATCATACCTTTACTCAACAACCCACTTTCCGCACTTCATTTTGTAATACGCGAATATTTCCATAATTTTATTTTTTATCGTTTAATAAAACACATATTTTATCCATCATTTTAAGTATTAATATTGAAAAATTTAACCCTTATTAGGAATAATTCTTGAAAAGATGGATACTACATTGTGAAGTGCGGAATATGGGCAACAACACCGTATAATTTATGTAACAAGTGTAATATTAGTTCAAGTTCAGCGAGGAAATTGTGGCTCCCTCTATTCACACCAATCATACATTAGTGTTAGTTGTAGATGATGACTTAGTTATACAAATGCAACTACGTCTTGCTATGGAAAAAGAGGGGTATGAGGTAATGGTAGCTGCTGATGGTAAAGCTGCCCTGGATATTTGCCTGAATTCACCGCCGGATATTGTGCTACTGGATGCGATGATGCCAGTAATGGATGGTTTTATTTGTTGCGCCCAGTTACACGCACTTGATCCCAATATCTCTATCTTGATGATTACAGGACTGGATGATCAAGGTTCTGTAGATAAAGCATTTGAAGTTGGTGCTGTTGACTATATTACTAAACCGATTGATTGGGCAGTTTTAAAACAAAGAGTGCGCCGCTTACTGCAAATGCACTGGCTCATCAAAGAATTCCAGTATAAAGTTAAACAAGAGCAGTTGGTCGCTAAAATTACCCAAAAAATTCGCACATCTTTAAACTTAGAACTAATTCTGAGTACAACGGTTATAGAAGTCCGTAAATTATTAAAAACTGATCGTGTCATTGTCTATCGGTTTCAACCGGATGGAAGTGGATGTGTAATAGTTGAGTCTGTAGACCCTGAATGGAGTTCCATGTTGGGAAGAGTATTTAAAGATACTTACTTCTTGGATAAATCCAGTCATAAATATCGGCACAGTAATGTTTATGTGATTGAAGATGTTAATGATGCTGGTCTTTCCCCATGTCACATTGATTTACTTAATGGATTACAGGCTAAAGCAAATTTGGTTGTCCCCATTGAACAGGAAAACAATATTTGGGGATTATTGGTAGTTTATGAATGTTCTAAACCACGCAAATGGGCTAAATCGGATATTGATTTACTTACACAATTGACATATCCATTAATTATGGCTATTCAACAAGCAGAATTATATCAACAGTTAGAAGTTGCTAACCAGAAATTACAACAACTGGCAAACATAGATAGTCTGACTCAAATTCCTAACCGTCGTTCCTTTGATCAAGTTTTAGAGCGAGAATGGAAACGATTAGAAAGAGAACAAGTGCCATTATCATTGATTCTTTGTGATATAGACTTTTTTAAGAATTATAATGATACCTATGGACATCAATTGGGAGATGAATGTTTGAAGGAGGTTGCTAAAATTATATATCAAGTAGCCCAACGTCCAGGAGATATAGCAGCCCGTTATGGTGGTGAAGAATTTGCCTTAGTTTTACCGAATACAGATACTACTGGTGCAATTTGTATTGCGGAAATAATTCTTGCTTATATTCGCACGCGGAACTTAATTCACGAAAGTTCTCAAATTAGTTCATATCTTACCCTGAGCCTGGGGATTGCGACTATTATTCCCCAAAGTAGCAGTTCTCCAAAATGGCTAATTGCTAAAGCGGACGAAGCCCTTTATCGGGCAAAACTGACAGGACGCGATCGCTACGCCATTTATGAATAAAGCCTTGGTGAATTGGGGTATGAAAGTCGAAATGTCAATTAGTCCAAACTCAAGTAAAGTTGACCACCTTCAAAATTTGACAAATGTCTTCAATTGATACTCAGGTTTTAGAATCCCTACTAGATATGCTCGAAGGTGATCAGGACGTGTTGGCAGAAATCATCAACTGTTATCTGATGGAATCTCCGAAAATTATCGCCGCTATTCAAACATCTGCAAGCCAGGGAGATGCTGATAACCTGGGAAAAACAGCCCATAACCTAAAGTCTAGCAGTGCTTCTTTGGGAGCAATGGATATCCATCAGCTTTGCTTAGAGTTAGAATCGAAAGGGAAGAATGGCAATTTGGCAGGGTCTTTAGAATTGGTGTCACAATTGATTAATGAGTATGCACAAGTTGAAATTGATTTAAAGAAACTATTACAAAGTTCCAGTTGCACCCCTAGATACCTGTGAAGAATTGCGTTTCCAAGTGGATGACGTAGTTTGTCTACAATCTCCAGAAGTAATGTCTGCAATTGGTTTATGGTACGATGATTTTAGCCAAACCACAGATCACGAAGTTAGTACACTTCTCGGAAATTAATTATATCTCACGCAAAGGCGCAAAGGTAAGAGGTTTCAAAATTAATCTTTTAATTCAGAAATACCCAAAATTTTTGCAGCTAATTCTGCCCATTTTACTCCAGCCAAACTAGGCAAAACCACATCAGCAGCCCCTACCCTCTCCTCTGGTCCCAAGCCTACCACCCACATATTTGCTGCTTTAGCGGCTGTAATACCTACGGCTGCATCTTCAAAAACCACACATTCATCTGGGGGAATTTCTAACTGGTTGGCAGCATTCAAAAATAAATCTGGTGCTGGTTTGGCAGATTGGACAGTATCACCATCAGTAATAACATCTATTGTACTGCCAATTCCCAATTTTTCAATCACTAAACGGGCATTTTTACTAGCAGAACCAATGGCGATTTTGATCCCAGCTTGATGCAATTGAGCCAACAAAGCCACAGACCCCGGTAATAAATCTGCGGGTGTAATATGATGAATTAGTTCTACATAATAATCATTTTTCCGAGCCATCATTTCCTGAATTTGTACTTCTGAATATTCTCTATTACCAATAATTAACATCAAAGAAGCGCGACGAGACACACCCCGCAAGGATTCATTAATTTCTCGATTAAAAAATAGCCCTTCCTCATTGGCTAACTTTTGCCAAGCTTGGTAATGATATTCTGCGGTATCAGTCAACACCCCATCTAAATCAAAAATCACACCCCGGATATTGGTTTTCCCTGCCTTGGGCAATTCTTGACGCAAATCGAACTCTTGCCATTTACCATGCCACTGTAACTTAAATTTCAGCCTTGTCCAAGTTGGGGGTAAGCGGGGATTAGCTATGAGGTCATTTTCTCTCAATTGGATACCGCCGAAACCAAATATTACAGTTTGCCAAATGCCTCCAGCACTAGCACCATGTATCCCATCTTGGGTATTTCCGCGTTTATCTTCTAAATCTACCATTGCCGCTTGCATAAAGCATTCATAAGCCTCCTGTAATTTGCCCAAATCAGCGGCTAAAATGGCGTGAATGGCAGGTCCCAAGGAAGAACCATAACTAATATCTGTGCGGGGGGCGTAATAGTCCCAATTTGCCTGTAATGTTGACTGATTGTAGGGAAAATCGGCAGATTCCCGCATCAAATACAGAAGCATTAATACATCTGGTTGTTTAATTACTTGTCCTTGATTGGTTTTTTCCATCCCCAAAATAATTTGGATTGATTTTTCTCGTGGTTCATAAGCAGCTAAGTTAATATTATCTAATTGAAAAAATCCCTCACATTGCTCAATGAGTAAGGTTTCGGGATTGTGAAGCATGAGAATTTTAGTGATAATTTCGCGCCAATGTGTGAGAACTTCAGAGGTAATTTGTAATTTTTGCTCCAGTTTTATTGCTACTTCTGGGAAAGTGGAATGCAACCAATTATAGATAAATAAAGCTTTTTCTAAATGCCATTGCACCATCCGATTTGTAAAACAATTGTTATGGACTGATTCGTGATATTCATCTGCACCAATAACTCCCCGAATTTCATAACATTCTAAGTGGGGATTAAATTCCACTCGACTACTCCAGAAAATGGCGGTATCTAAAATAATTTCTGCACCATAATCTCGCATCCACTCATGATCTTCTGTCACTTGCCAATAGTACCAAATAGCGTAAGCAATATCCGCACTAATATGAATTTCTCGATCACGACACCATATACGGATATCTTCGGCATAAAAATCACTTCGTAGTGACCAGCGCGGTGTGGCTTCATCCCCTGTCACCGCACTTTCCCAAGCAAACATCGCCCCCTGATAGCCATAATGGGCGGCTTTGCGTCGCGCCCCTGGTAAAGTATGATAACGGTAACTGAGTAAATTACGGGCTAAGTTTGGTTGGGTGAAGGTAAAAAATGGCAGAATAAAAATCTCTGTATCCCAAAAGATATGACCGTGATAACCAAAGCCGGATAGGGTTTTTGCTGGTATACTAACCTGATGATTATTTCTAGGTGCAGCAATTAGTAACTGAAACAGATTGTAACGCACTGCAAAAGCTGCTGTCATATCCCCTTCAATCATAATATCACTTTGTTGCCAAACTGTGTCCCAGGCTTGGGCATTGGCATCAATTAAGGTTATATAATCTGGTAAACTTACGAGTTTTTCTTTAGCGGCTGCAACTGGTTCTGTTATTTCATTAGATGTAAAAATACTCACGATTTTTACTATAGTAATCGTCTGTTGAATTTGACCTATCACAGTTGCATTCAGGCTAGGATAACCAGGTGTAGTGTTGATTTGTAAATCCGAGTTAGTCCCGGAAATATTAATTTTTGCCGCTATACCGACATCTATGCGGCTACTGCGAGTGCGACTATGCAACCAGAATCCTTGTGTAATTTTATTTTGATCTAATCTTTCCCAGTGATTGAATCCTTGATTTTCTGAATAGCTGTTTACACTGGCTTGAATTTCAATTAAACCATCAAAATTTACTGGTGTTATTTGACAACGTTGCCCTACTATATGCTCGTCAGCTAAACTAGCAAAACGTTCAAAATGGATATCTATTACTTTGCCATTAGGACTACACCACCGTAAGCAACGACTAAGAATGCCATGATGTAAGTCTAGTTGACGGTGATATTTTAAGGTTGTACCTTGATCAAGGCGAAAGCGTTCTCCCTCAATTATAAATGTTAATGGTAGCCAATCTGGACAGTTAACGAGTTCGGTGTAAACTACGGGAACATCATCGTAAACGCCGTTAATAAATGTCGCTGATAATGCACGGGGATACCCTTCTTCAAAGGTTCCTCTTGTTCCTAAATAGCCATTACCAATGGTGAAAATGGTTTCTCGGCTGTGCAAATATTCGGGATTAAACTGGGTTTCAGTTAATATCCAGTCTGTATAGCTAAGGTTGCGGAAATGGTCTTTTTTATCCATGATTTTGGATTAGTTATTTTTGTTTTTTTATATTTAAAACTTACGTAGGTTGGGTTGAGGCACGTTCACGTATCCCTGACGGGAGGCGTTAGCCATGGTGTGGCGATAGCCATAACCCAACAAACTCCTGTAGATGAAACTCAACAAATTCCTGTAAATGTTGGGTTTTACTTCGTTCTACCCAACCTACAATTTTTTACAATTTTTATTTTTGCTGATGAATGTGTTCTGATAAAATATTGTCGGCGATAGGTTTATAAAGGAGATGAAATAAACTTTCCATGTAACGGTCTCTAGCTTCGTTATCTTCAGGATAAACGAAGTTCCAAAAACTAAACATTTTGGCTAATAACAACAGTTGATTTGTGTGGGAATTCCAGTTATATTTATGGCGAATGCGCTCAATCATCCATTGGGAATTCTCTAGCCAATATTCTGGACAATTATGACATTTTTCTAAGAAGTTAGTAATTGTTTTGGCTGTTCCTTCCAGGTCTGTAGGGTTGAGATTAAATCCTTTATTGTGATTTTCAATAATTTCTAATGAACCACCAAATTGAGTTGTAAAAGTTGGTAATCCAGAAATCATGGCTTCTAAAACACTTCTGCTAAAGGATTCATAAAGGGCAAAGTGAATATAAATTCCTTGAAAATCGGCAATTACACGATAGGTTTCGGCGATATCGCTTAAAGGAAGACGCATTCCTAACCAGCGGATTTTATGGTGAAGATGATATTGATCAATAATTGCGTGAATTTTTTCTATTTCTTGAACTTCTTCTGGGTTTGTTCCTGAATCTGGATGCAGTTTACTGGTTAATAATATGAGATTACATTGTTCTTGTAATTCTTGACTTTTACCGAAACATTCAATTAAACCTGTGAGGTTTTTGATTGAGGTAATAGGACTAACAGAAAATATCGGTTTTTTATGAGGATGTTCTAATTTACCAATAATTTGGGGATGTTCTGCATGGAAAATTAGGTTTTGGATGTGTTGACGACAATGGGATTCTCTATTGGTTGTTTCGTTGTAGGGGAAAAATATATTTTCACTGACTCCCGGAGAAACCATGTTGAATTTAGGACTAAATAAATCAATGCCATCAATTACATGATATAAGTTGGGCATGGTGAAACATTTATAGGATTCATATTGTCCCATTGTATCTGGTGTACCGACAATCTCCTGATAGGATGATGTGATGATAAAGTCGGCGGCATTCATGCTGATTAAATCAGCGGTAAATTGGGCGGAAAAATGATATTGTGATTCTAAATCTTGCCAATATAAGTTACTAAATAGAAATTTAGGTTTTTCTAGAGAATGGGCAATATTACATTGGGTAACTTTCATTTTTCGGGAGAGAATAAAAGCGACTAAGTTACCGTCACTGTAATTACCAATAATTAGATTTGGTTTGCCTTTAAATTGGTTTAAAATTTCTGTTTCGGCAGCTAGAGCAAATTTTTCTAAATAAGGCCAAACTTCAAATTTAGAAATCCAGTTGTTGGTAATTTCTGGTTGAGATTCTGTAAAAGGAACGCGCAAAATCCAAGCATTTTCTGTACCATCAACTTTTTCTAATGGTAAGTTACAAAATGTGCCTTCGCAATTGGGAATCAGTCGAGTTAATATAATGATATGGGGTTTAATTCCTAATATATCTAAACCTGCAAGTTTAATTTCTGCTTGCATTTTGTTTTCTAAACTCCGGGCTTGTTCTAAAACATAAATAACTTGTCCTAGTGTTTCATCTCTACCTAAAACATCCTCTTGTGCAACCCAACCATGTATGGAAATGAGGACGACGCGGAAAACTGCACAAATGCGAGAAACAAAGGTTTCTAAAATAGCAGGTTCGGGATTATCTATGAGTTTTTCGAGAAGTTCTAAGGTTTCTCTAACTCTGGCTGCATTGTTACCCCACCCTGGTTCTAAACCGAGTGATTGGAGATGAAAACCAAATTTTTCATAAGGTGTATCGGGGGATAAATTACTAACAAATTCTAAAGCTAGTTTGATTTGTTTGGTTAGTTGTAATCCTGAATGAATGTGATTACTAATTAATAGGCTAATGCCATTATATTCTAATCTTTGTAGTGATTGAAATAATGCGTGAATCCAATATTCAGGATCTGTTAATGATTGATTACAAAAATAATGATTGAGAACGGTTAAACCTTGGCCAATATTTCGAGAATCACTAATTCTCGGCGCTGCTGGGTAGAAGGGATGAAGATCAATTTCTAAAATGTGGGGTTGGTAACGGTTGACTAAGCGATCGCTCACAGCTAATAATGCTTGTGGTGTCATTAAGTCAAACTTGGTCAAATCAGCGCTTAATAACCATACCTCTTGACTGGCAATTTTGGGTCTAAGGACGAACCAAATATTTTCACTATCTAGAATTATTTCATGGGTGTACTGAATAAATGTTCCTAGGGAGGAAGAGTGATAAAAATAAGCAGGTTTTTGGAATTGGTGACAATAATCTGCAAAGGCTTGTAAAATCTCGTTTCTTAAAAAGTAACGTTTATGATGATTACCCAATCCTAAGATAAACTCACTCAAAGCATTTTTTTCATCACTGTTAATAATAGTTTGCACCAATTTATACATTGTAGATTACCAAACTCTAGCGAAGGTCAGAATTATTGATCTGCTGTTTTGAGTTAATCGTAAATAAGTTACTCAATCATTTACTTCTAACTAAAGGATGAACTCTAACCTCATCTTATAGATAGGGTTTGCTGAAAAAGTTGTCTGTGAGGGGAGGTGACAGGTGACAGTTTCAACTGTCTGGATATCCTCAATTTTCCCAATCCGACAAAGAAAAATGCACCTATTTTGAGACACCATTAGCCAAAACCTGGCACTTTTTTGTGGTGAAAATCCGCGAAACCCTTTGTTAATAAATGGTTTTAGGTTTATATGTCCATAGCTTGCGTGACGACGTAGGAGTCATACGCCACGCTACGCTATCAGCAAGCCCTAGATAGAGAAATATCTATTCGTTACAGCAGAGTTTTGACTTGTATTAATTACCATTTTGTAAATCTTACTTGTGACACTTTTTTAATAGTCCATGAAAATAAGAATCAAATATTACATATACAAATATTACTCAATTCAGCAAAACCTGAATACTCATATCCCCAACGAATTTTGGAGGTTGAGTATGTCGTGATGAGGTGTAATTAATTTAGCCAAAAAATTGAAAATGAATTTGTGACCCCATGGCAGATTTAATTTTGTTGCTTTGTAAATACTGCTTGTGACAGTATTCAGACAGTCATGCAACATGGGAGTACATTTTATCTACAGTTTTGTAAATATCTCTTGTGACAGTATTTAAATAGTCATTTAATTTGTAATTTGTAACTGATATTTTCTGTAGTATTTATATAAACAAAGTGCCAATTTGGCTCACTAGTTACAGGAAACATAGTATTCTGCATATAATAGTGTCACAAGGAGTATTTACAAAACCATAGACAGGAAATATCTCAATATTGTATGACTATTTAAATAGTGTCATAATACGAATATCTGTATTTCCTATTTTTTACCAAACAATCAACTTGGGCATACAATGCTAGAAATTTGCCTGTATTTTTACTGACATAAGGGTAATGTGTTCAGTAATTTTTTCAGTTTATGCACTTAAAAATTGCAAGATTTAATCTATTGAGATTACAAATTGCCAATGAGATATCACTAATTGAATGTATACCACTGCTCAATAAACCTCACAAAAAATTAATAAAATTCTCTCATAATCACAAATAATATTGATATTTAATCGGTAAGTTATCGCTATACTCGAACTTAGATATCGAAGTTATTCACCAAGAGAATTAAATCCTGTGCATATCATCTGTATATATTGCTGTGATTGCATAAATATCCCCTTGATTTGTCCCTATTATTTGGAATTTAGGAGATCAAAAGTCAAGATTTAAAAGGCTTGTCAAATCAGGAGTAAAATTCCTCAACTTGACTATAAAAGTCTGATTATTTTGGACTAAAAAGATTTTCTGTTCTGAATATTCACGAATTATTAACTTTCCATCCTACAAGATTAGATCAGGGTTAGTTATGAACTATCAGGCTTCTTCTGCTCAGAACGATTTTCATAGTGCCATCACTCCCGAACAGTTCAATCATATCATTGAAGCTATTGCTGATGGACGGTATTCTTGGGCTTGTGTGTTGATTTTACGTTGTATTGATTACAATCCAATTCACTATATCCCTCAACGGACTTACAGCCGATTGATTAAAGAAAACCGTCAAGGTCATGGAACAGCTAGTAAACCAAAAGCAGATATTTGAGTCTTTTGTGAATAGTCATATTTACAAAGATTCATCTCAATTACTAAGCCAAAAGGTAGAGTAACTCAGCAGAAAGTTATTCCCTAAAACTAATAATTTGGGATTTTGTTCCTATCTAGCCCCATGCTACATTTAGCATGGGGGGATTTTTCACGAACTATCAATTACCTGAGTTCGGTGTTAGGAATTCCGAGTTTCTCCTTCGGAGACGCTACGCGAACAGAGTTATGATTTTTTCAACGAGATCATAAGGGGTTGAGACTCATATTTGGGGCAGTTTTCCAAAAATTATCTTATGTCGAACTCAGGTTATAATTATTGAATGATCTAGAGTAGATTGCAGATTCATGAGGTAGAGGATTTAAGCTGACTGGGCGCAGGCCCCGCGCCCCTACCGGCTGACTGTATGTTTTAATAGTTATTAAAGGTCAAGGAATATAAAGATGAAAACCTTTGCAACTATAGATGGTAATGAAGCTGTGGCGAAAGTCGTTTACCAATTAAACGAAGTTATTGCCATTTACCCGATTACACCATCTTCACCGATGGCGGAATGGTCTGATACTTGGATGAGTGAGGGAAAACCGAACATTTGGGGAACTGTTCCTGCGGTGGTGCAGTTGCAGAGTGAAGGGGGGGTTGCGGGCGCCGTACATGGGGCGTTACAAACTGGTTCACTGACAACAACCTTTACAGCATCTCAGGGGTTAATGTTGATGCTACCAAATATGTACAAAATTGCCGGTGAACTTACACCTACAGTATTTCATATTGCGGCGCGATCGCTTGCAGCCCAAGCTTTATCCATTTTCGGAGATCATAGTGATGTCATGGCTGCAAGAACTACTGGTTTTGCCATGTTATGCGCTGCTTCTGTGCAAGAAGCCCATGATTTTGCCCTAATTTCCACAAAAGTAACTTTATTATCTCGCATACCTTACTTACACTTTTTTGATGGTTTTCGCACTTCCCACGAAGTCAATAAAATAGAAATATTAACAACTCAAGACTTACAAAAATTTATTCCCATAGAGTTAGTAATTGCCCATCGTTCACGGGCTTTAACACCTGAACATCCGGTATTACGAGGAACAGCCCAAAATCCTGATGTTTATTTTCAAGCAAGAGAAACTGTAAACTCTTTTTATTCAGCTTGTCCAGATATTACTCAACAGGTAATGGATGAATTTGCCCAAAATATAGGCAGAAAATATCAACTATTTGAATATCATGGACATCCAGCAGCAGAAAAAATAATTATTCTCATGGGTTCTGGTTGCGAAACAGTTCATGA
Source organism: Dolichospermum sp. LEGE 00240 (assembly GCF_015207875.1). Taxonomy (GTDB): domain Bacteria; phylum Cyanobacteriota; class Cyanobacteriia; order Cyanobacteriales; family Nostocaceae; genus Dolichospermum; species Dolichospermum gracile. Next base: position 34,673 of record NZ_JADEVZ010000036.1, on the reverse strand, counting down.
AACCGTAGATTATCTCAATCAACAAGGTGAAAAAGTCGGAGTTATCAAAGTTAGATTATATCGTCCCTTCGATACCCAAAGATTTATTGATTCTCTTCCCCAAACTACCTGCAAAATTGCTGTTTTAGATAGAACAAAAGAACCAGGGGCAATTGGTGAACCTTTGTATGTAGATGTAGTTACAGCTTTGGCAGCAAACCAACTTCACAAAATTCAAGTTGTGGGGGGAAGATATGGTTTATCTTCTAAAGAATTTACACCAGCAATGGTAAAAGCGGTGTTTGATAATTTGGAGTTAGCAATACCAAAAAATCATTTTACTATCGGCATTAATGATGATGTTACTCATACCAGTTTAGCATATAATCCCGAATTTAACATTGAAGCTGACAATATAGTTAGGGCAATTTTTTATGGTTTAGGTGCAGATGGGACAGTGGGGGCAAATAAAAACTCAATTAAAATTATTGGCGAAGAAACAGATAATTATGCCCAAGGTTATTTTGTTTACGATTCTAAAAAGTCTGGTTCTGTCACAGTCTCTCATTTGCGCTTTGGTAATCAACCAATTCATTCTACCTATTTAATTACTAAAGCTAACTTTGTCGCTTGTCATCAATGGGACTTTATAGAAAAGTTCCCGATATTAAAAGATATTATTCCTGGTGGGACATTTTTACTAAATTCACATTATCACAAAGATGAAGTTTGGGATAAATTACCCACCACCATGCAAACAGAGATAATTGACAAAAATCTCAAATTTTATGTCATTAATGCCTATAAAGTCGCCCGTGAAGCGGGAATGGGTGGACATATTAACATCGTTATGCAGGTTTGTTTCTTTGCTGTTTCTGGTATTTTACCAAGGGAAGAAGCTATAGATCAAATTAAAAAATCTATTCGTAAAACCTACGGTAAAAAAGGTGAAGAACTTGTACAAATGAATATCCAAGCAGTTGATAAAACCTTGGAAAATCTCTATGAAATTACAGCTAAAGAACTGTCACCTGTCACCTATCACCTGTCACCTATTCTCAATAATGCCCCTGCATTTGTCCGCGATGTATTAGGGAAAATGATAGTCCGTGAAGGTGATGATTTACCTGTAAGTGCATTACCTGTAGATGGTACATATCCGACGGGAACATCTAAATGGGAAAAACGCAACATTGCTGAAGAAATTCCAGTTTGGGATGCTGACGTTTGTATTCAATGTGGTAAATGTGTGATGGTGTGTCCCCATAGTGTCATTCGCGCGAAAGTATATGCACCAGAAGAGTTAGAAAATGCCCCAACAACTTTTAAAAGTGCCAATGCAAAAGAACATGATTGGCATGATTTAAAGTTTACCATTCAAGTAGCAGCAGAAGATTGTACAGGCTGTGGTATTTGTGTTGATGTTTGTCCCGCCAAAAATAAAGCCGAACCGCGCAAAAAAGCCATTAATATGGCAGCGCAAAAACCATTGCGAGAACAGGAACGAGAAAACTGGGATTTCTTCTTAAATCTTCCCAACCCAGATAGACGGAATTTAAAGTTAAATCATATTAATCAACAACAGATGCAAGAACCGTTGTTTGAGTTTTCCGGTGCTTGTGCTGGATGTGGAGAAACACCTTATATTAAACTTGTAACACAATTATTTGGCGATCGCATGATCGTTGCCAACGCCACCGGTTGTTCATCTATCTATGGTGGTAACTTACCCACCACACCTTGGACAAAAAACGCCGCAGGTAGGGGTCCTGCTTGGTCTAACAGTCTCTTTGAAGATAACGCCGAATTTGGCTTAGGTTTCCGGGTTTCCATAGACAAACAAGCCGAATTTGCCGCTTATTTACTCCAACAACTTGCACCCCATATAGGTGAAACCTTAGTCTCAGAAATCCTCAACGCTGAACAAAAAGACGAATCGGATATTTACTCTCAACGAGAACGAGTTTCCATTCTTAAAAGAAAATTAGAAGAAATTATCACCGCAGATGAACACAGATTAACGCAGATGAAAGAAGATTCTATCAGCGTTTATCAGCGTTTATCAGCGTTTAAAAATCTTCAATCCCTCGCTGATTATTTAGTCAAAAAAAGTGTTTGGATCATTGGTGGTGACGGTTGGGCCTATGATATTGGTTACGGTGGATTAGATCATGTCATTGCTAGTGGACGCAACGTCAATATTCTCGTCTTAGACACAGAAGTTTACTCTAATACTGGCGGTCAAATGTCCAAATCTACCCCTAAAGGTGCAGTAGCAAAATTCGCCGCCGGTGGTAAACCCGCAACTAAAAAAGACTTAGGTTTAATCGCTATGACCTACGGTAACGTTTATGTTGCTAGTGTAGCAATGGGCGCAAAAGATGAACAAACCCTGAAAACTTTCTTAGAAGCCGAAGCTTACGAAGGTCCATCCTTAATCATTGCCTACAGTCATTGTATTGCTCACGGTATCAACATGAGTACAGCCATGCAAAACCAAAAAGCCGCTGTAGACTCTGGACGCTGGTTATTATATCGCTATCACCCCCACCGCATTAAACAGGGAGAAAACCCCCTACAACTCGATTCTCGCACCCCTCGCATACCCATAGAAAATTCCATGTACATGGAAAACCGTTTTAAAATGTTAACCAAAATTAACCCAGAAACAGCAAAAGAACTCCTCAAAGAAGCCCAACTCGATGTTAACACCCGTTGGCAAATGTACCAATATTTAGCCGCCAGAAAATTACAATAAAGCTAAATTACGAGTCATACCATTTCTTTGTAAAAATGCGCCAAATTTCTTGAGATTTTCTGTCTCTGTGTCCTCTGTGCCTCTGTGGTTCATTTATCTGAATTGAATTAATATCAGGAGTCAGGAAACAGAAAGAAAAAATTACCCATTACCAAATGTATGAACTTAACTACCACATATTTAGGTTTAGAATTAAAATCTCCCTTAGTTCCCTCCGCGTCTCCACTTTCCGAAGACATTGATAATATTAAACTAATGGAAGATGCAGGTGCAGGTGCTGTTGTTATGCACTCACTATTTGAAGAACAATTAAACTTAGAAAAATCCGCACTTCATCATCATTTAACATATCATACAGAAAGTTTTGCCGAAGCTTTAACCTATTTCCCAAACATCGCTAATTTCCGAGTCGGACCAGAAGAATATTTAGACCATATTCGCAAAGCTAAAGAAAAAGTGGATATTCCCATTATTGCTAGTTTGAATGGTTCTTCCGTTGGCGGTTGGACAGAATATGGTAAACTCATGGAAGAAGCAGGAGCATCAGCACTAGAATTAAATATTTACTATGTTCCCACTAACCCAGATTTAAGTAGTCATGATATCGAGCAAAATTATCTTGATATTCTCACATCTGTTAAAGCCGCCGTCACTATTCCTGTAGCCGTAAAACTGAGTCCTTACTTTACTAATACTGCAAATATTGCCAAACGTTTAGATCATGCCGGGGCTGATGGATTAGTATTATTTAATCGGTTTTATCAACCAGATATTAACTTAGAAAATTTAGAAGTCGAACCTCATGTACTTTTAAGTACCCCCCAAGCCATGCGTTTACCCCTGCGCTGGATAGCCATTCTCTATGGTCATATTCAGGGTAGTTTAGCTGCCACTAGCGGTATTCATAATACCCATGATGTAATCAAAATGTTAATGGTAGGCGCAAATGTAACTATGTTATGTTCAATATTATTACGGGAAGGTATTAACCATATTCAGTGTTTAGAAAAAGACCTCCGGCAATGGATGAAAATACATGAATATGAATCTGTCAAGCAAATGCAAGGTACTATGAGCCAGTTAAATTGTCCTAATCCTAGTGCTTTTGAACGCGCTCAATATATGAAAGCTTTACAAACCTATAACCCAGATTCGGGTAGAGTTTATACACCATCTTAGTCCTGACTCCTGACTGGGCGCAGGCCCTGCGCCCCTACCTCCTGACCTATGAAAAAACGTATCGGTATTCTTACTAGTGGTGGTGATTGTCCTGGTCTAAATTGTGTGATTCGCGCGGCTGTGAGTCATGCCACAAGGACTTATGATTGGCAGGTCGTGGGTATCCCTTACGCCACCCAAGGGTTGCTAGAACAAAAAACAGTGCCGTTAAGTATACATGGTTGGGATTTGCGCGGGATTGACCCTTTGCTAAATATGGGGGGAACGATTTTAGGTAGTATTAATAAAGGGGATACTTTAGCTCATGCTGATGAAATATTAGCCGGCTATAAAGCGATCGCTTTAGATGCTTTAATTATTGTGGGTGGAGATGGTAGTTTAGATATTATTCATCAACTATCAGTTTTAGGTAATTGGAATTTAATTGCTATCCCCAAAACCATTGATCATGATGTCGCCTTTACAGAACGTGCAATCGGCTTTGATACGGCAGTTAATACCATTGTTGATGCCATTAATCGGCTCATATTTACCGCTGCTAGTCATGACCGGGTAATGATTATCGAAGTTATGGGACGCAACGCGGGACACTTGGCTTTACACTCAGGAATTGCCGGCGGTGCTGATGTGATTTTAATTCCCGAAGTCCCCTATACTATTCAGGGAATATGTAATCATCTGACCGAATTACGCGAACAGTGGCAAAAAAAATTCGCCATTATAGTTGTTGCTGAAGGTATATCTGTTTCCACAGAAGATGCCAATAATCCTTCTACTTGCACAACAGCTAAATGTGGTCAAGGTCAATATATTGCCGAAAAAATTGCCAATTGTAGTCATCACCTCATTGATACTAGAGTTTCTGTCTTAGGACATATTCAGCGCGGTGGTATCCCCTCAGCTTTAGACCGTCTCACAGCCACCATGTTTGGTAAAATTGCCATTGATTTAATTGCTCAAAATCAATATGATCAAATGTTAGCTTGGCAAAATGGCAAAGTTGTTACTTTCCCCATTCAAGATGTTATAAACAAAAATCCCTCTCTTGTTAATCCTCAAGGTGATTTAGTCCAAACCGCTCGGTCTTTAGGTATATATATTGGTGAATAAGGTGACAGGTAATAGGTGACAGGTGACAGGTGACAGGTTACAGGTTACAGGTGACAGGTGACAGGTTACAGGTTACAGGTTACAGGTGACAGGTTACAGGTTACAGGTTACAGGTTACAGGTGACAGGTTACAGGTGACAGGTGACAGGTTACAGGTGACAGGTTACAGGTGACAGGTTACAGGTGACAGGTTACAGGTGACAGGTAATGGGTAATGGGTAATGGGTAATAGGTAATGGGTAAGAGAAAGATAAATAATCTTCCCAACTCCCCCAACTCCCCCAACTCCCCCACTCCCTTACGTATTACTCAACTTCAGCGAGCGCTTCTAAATGAAAAGCCACATTTTTCAGCGCCATTTCAATTTCGTTACTATAAGAAAGACTTCTCCATCGTGGTGTTGTAGCATAGTCTAAGGCATTTGTATCCAAGTATTCTGCAAAAATTACCAGTTTTTCGGGGTCTGTTGGGGCTGTTGCCAACTTTGCTAAAAATTCTTGAGGTGTCATAGATTTGCCAGGAAAGAATATAAAGTCTCATGAATCGGTCAATTCTATGAGCATAAGTGCTGTCATCCCTAAAAATCTGTTCAAAATACTCAAATATTGGTAATTGATAATTGGGTAATTTTATTCTTCTGTCTTCCTTTCTTCTTCTTCCTTCTTCCTTCTTTCTTTCTCCTGACTCCTGACTCCTGACTCCTTTAGTATATAACTCAATGTTTCCAGTAATTCTTGATTAGTGTAGGGTTTTAATAAAATCGCAGGAACTTGATTTTCATGACTTGGTTCCAGCATATTTTGGATATTGCGTCCACTACAAGCAATTATTTTGACTTGAGGATTGATTTTTTTCAAATTGGAGATAGCAGAACTTCCATCCATTTCTGGCATCATCATATCCATCAATACTACTCTAATTTGCTGTTTGTACCGGGCATAAATAGCGATCGCCTCCATCCCATTTTTAGCAGTAATAGTTTGATAATTGTAGTTTTCTAAAATATTTTTCGTCACTTCCAGCACTTGGGGTTCATCATCCACCACTAAAATTAACTCTCCCCGTCCTGGATACATTTCCCCATAATCCGATTCTAAAGGCATAACTTCCTGATTTACCGATGGTAAAAATACTTTAAATTTACTGCCTTTCCCCACTTCACTATCAACATTAATAAAACCCTTATGACTTTTAATCGTTCCTAGCACTGTTGATAGTCCTAATCCTGTTCCCTTACCAATATCCTTAGTAGTGAAAAATGGCTCAAATATTCTCTCTAATATTTCCGCTGGTATCCCCGTCCCCGTATCTTCCACTGTAATCACAATATAATTTCCCACACCAGCATAATGATTTATCCGTCTCATCTCTTCACTAATATACAAATTTTCCGCAGAAATAGACAGATTGCCACCATTAGGCATAGCATGACCAGCATTAACCATTAAGTTAATTAATACCTGTTCCAGTTCATTCTTATCCCCAGATATCGTCCATAATTTTGGCGGGAGATAGGTGAAAAATTTGATAGATTGAGGAAAGGAAAATGTTTCCTTAGCCATCTGAATAGTATCCCTAATCAAATCACCAATCTGAATAATTGTATATTGAATCTCTACTCCCTTCGCAAAAGATAAAAGTTGTCTCACCAAAGCTGCCCCTTTTTTAGCATTCGCTTCAATAGTTGTGAGCATTTGCAAACAATTATCTTTGTCTAAGGAAGATTTACTTTTTAGCAATTGAGCATATCCTAAAATCGGTGTTAAATGATTATTGATATTGTGAGCAATCCCACCAGCTAAAGTCCCAATACTTTCCATTCTTTTAGCATGAATTTCCATTTGTTGAGCGCGGGCAAACTGATCTTCTAGTTGTTTCTTTTCAGTAATATCAGTATCTACCGTGAGAATAGATTTAGGTTGTCCATCAGTATCTAACATCAATGTCCAACGACTTTGAACAATAATTAGTTGATTCGATTGTGTCCGTTTGCGTAATTCACCTTGCCAACTTCCCACTCTCACTACAGTTTTCAAAGGAATGATCTCTTGCTCATGGGAAGTTGAATCATAAAAAATATCCTTGGGATTCTTGTCTAAAACCTCCTGACGTTTCCACCCATATATTTTCTCTGCACCCTGATTCCAAAAAATAATTTTGGCTTGAAAATCACGGACAAAAATTGCATCAGTTGCAATATCTAAAAGGGCAGCTTGTTCAGAAAGTTGCTGTTCAGTTGCCTTCCGTTCAGAAATATCCCTAGTAGTCCCAATCATCCGAATTGGTTCACCATTTTCATTACAGTAAACTTTTCCCCTAGAACTCAACCAATTTAGGTTACTATCACCACCAACTACCCGATACTCACAGACAAAATCAACTTTTTTTTCAATGGATTGACTCACACATACTTGAAACCGCTCACGGTCTTCAGGATAGATTAACTTGAGAAAATCTTCATAATTAGGAGATAAACTATCAATAGGTAAACCATACATTAAACCCAAATTAGGAGACCAGAGAGTCTTATTGATTTGGATATGCCAATCCCAAATCCCAATTTTACCCGCTTCCAATGCCAATGTAAGTCGGGCTTCACTCTCTTGTAAGGACTTTTGAATCTGTTTTCGTTCCACGATTTCCTGTTGCGATCGCTCATTAGCAATCACTAATTCTGCCGTGCGTTCTTTTACCCTGGTTTCCAAAACATCGCTATTTTGACGCAGGGCTGCTTCTAATTTTTCCCGTTCACGCAGTGCAGCTTGCTGTTCGCTAATATCAGTTACTGACCACAATAACCCAGTTCGTTTACCTTTACTATCAGAGATAGGATTTACTCTCACACTAGCAGAAAATAGCGAACCTTTTCGAGGCTGGAAATCTATTTCCCATTCCTGTAAATGCTGCAATTTTTTTAACTGAGATACGAACTGAGAGCGGTACTGTTCAGCAATATATACCACTAATGGTTTGCCAATCAGATGATTTTGACGCACAGATAACAAGGATGCTGCTCCATAATTAGCTTGCTGAATTATCCCTAAACTATCAGTTACTAAATAACCATTAGGTGCAAATTCAAATAAATCTTGATAACGCTGTCGTTCAGCTTCAGTAATTTCACGGGAATAGATCAATTGTTCATTTTGTTGTCGCAGTTCTTCTTCCGCAATTTGCAGTTCTTCTAAGGTTTCTTGAAGTTGCAGATTAATTTCTGTAGTATCAGCAAACTCTGCTTTTACCCATTGTTGTAAATAATTGTAAGTTTGCCAGCGAATTACTTCTAATTCTTGATTAATTGGTGTGTGTTTTGGATGAGAATCTGCAAAATTTTCTTGTAATACTTCAAGCACACCCACTATTTTTTCTATATTTAAGCTTTGTAATAAGTCTTTTTTATGGACAATACCGATTAAATTGTCTTCGTCATCTACTATAGGTAAATGTTCAATACCATGCTGCTGCAAAAGTGCTAACACGGTCAAAATATGCTCAGAATCTGATTCTTTGAGCATAATTGGTGGCTGACTCATCACATTCGCCATTTTCACTGCTGATAAGTTGGTATTTGAGGCAACTACCCTCAGTACATCCTCAATGGTCAAAATTCCTTGTAATTTCTTGCCCTCTACCACCAAAACATAGTCGTTTGCTGCTTGAGTTGGATAATTAACTGTAACCTGATTCATCAATTTAATAGCAGCCATTACATAACTATCAGGACTAATAGTTAAAGGAGAATAATTAATAATTTCATATAAACTAGGTAAACAAATTAACTCCTTATTCATTCCATCAACTAATGGGTTTGATGGCTGCGTCTGATCAATAGATACTTCTGTAACTAATTTCATACCGATAAAACTATGCTAATGAGGGGTTACTGAAAAAATTTTTCCTAAGGTAATATTTAATAAGTTGCCTAGATATAGGAATCCGGTTTGATTCTGTAAATTTACTTGTGTGGTCAGGGAACTCTTAACTGGGAACAGGGAACAGGAAAGACAAAAGACGGAACTAATACCTACTAAGTCTTGTATGGCTACGCCACCCAAGCTATCAAAAATCAGATAGGAGTTCTATATGAATAAGTAGGTGAACACAATCAAACCAAACTGTGTAAAGAAACGTAAGATCGCTGAGAACTTCTTCACTTTTGCCTTGCTATAACGACAATTTTCAACGCCAACCTACTTAGCAAATATTTGAAAGCATCGGTAAATTGATTTTTATTAAAATATTTCATTGTCTTATCAAATTGTATACTTAAAAATTTATATATAAATTTTTAGTTTTGTAAACATTTTCAGTAGTAAGCATTCACCATATAAAATATATGTAGCAATTCTAAATGAGCCGCGAGAGTTCAAAAGGCTCAAATGCTTATAAAACAAGGGTTTTTATCTACATATTTTCCCAGAATTGGGTAGGATTGCTATGGTCGTATAAAGGTAGGCCTCAAATTACAGCAGAAGATTGCAGATTAATGAGGTGCAGGATCTAAATTCAAAACCAGACCGCAAGGCAGTTTTACCCCTAACTCCTGACTCCTGACTCCTGTTTTAATCTAATCACTTGTGTTATTACAGATAAAAATAACTCACGCTGTATAATTAACCCATCTTCTCAATCAATACCTTGTTCATTTTCTGCTGTGTTGGGTTAAGCGACAGCGCGACCCAACGCTCATGTTGGGTTTAATGCTAATTGCTCCGCGTTCACGCAGTGTCCCGCAGGGATACGTTTACGTTCCACAACCCAACCTACAAATCAGGGCTTTTTCTAATTTGGACAAGGTATTGCTCAATCAAACAGTATTTTGATTATTGGCGAGTAGTTCATTTATATTAGCTAAATCCAGGATATATGTGGCAACAACAACAAAAAGATGGTGTAATTATCAAACTGGCCCTATTAATGGCCATAACCACCGCCCCAATGGTAGCAAATTTCTTGATTTCCCTACCCATCCAAGCGGAATCCAAGAGTAAAACTCCAGATTTTCCCCTGCCGGAAAAGGTAGAAAATGGGACTGTAGTTAAAATTGATGGTTCTCGTAACGCCCTACTTGTCAACCAACGCTTAAAAGAAAGGTTTGAAACCCAGTTTTCGGGAACTCAGGTAGAAATTGCCATCAATGGCAATGAAGATGCTGTAAAAGCCGTTGTAGATGGTAAAGCTGATATAGCATCCCTTGGTCGCAACCTCACTCCAGAAGAAAAAGCACAAGGTTTAAAACAGGTGCTAGTGCGTCAAGAAAAAATTGCCATCATTGTTGGTATGAATAATCCCTTCTATGATGGCTTGACTACTGAGCAATTTGCCAAGGTTTTTCGCGGAGAAATTACAGATTGGTCACAATTGGGAAATGCTAAGGGTAAAATTAGATTTATAGATCGTCCCTTCGATAGTGATACTCGTAATTCCTTTGGTGAATATTCAGTATTTAAGTCTGGCCAATTATTAACAGGTGCAAATGCGGTGCAAATGGTGGCAGATAACACGCCTAACATTATTAAAGAGTTAAATAATGACGGCATCAGCTATGTGTTGGCAAGTCAAATTTCTAAATTGCCAGATGTGCGGGTATTAAAAGTAGAAGATTTTTTGCCAGATAATCCTAAATACCCTTTTTTCCAGTCTTTTGTTTACGTTTATAAAGCAAATCCCAGTCCTAAAGTTAAAGATTTTCTAGGTTTTGTTTTAGCTAAACCAGGAGAAGAGTCTATAAAAGAGGCTAAAGAAGCAGAAGCAATTGCTATTGCAGCTAGATCAATACAAATTATGTCTGTGCCTATGGCTAACGTCTCTACAGCTACGCCTTTAACAACTCCTTCAGAAACACCTACAGTTTCTCAAAGTCCCCTTTTAGTAACACCAACCCCTGAAACATTAGCTATACCCGAACCTAAAGAAACTGGAGGGGAAATACAGTTGATAAATCCCTTTGATAATCCCTCCATCATTACCAAGAATATGCGGTTTTTCTTACTAATACCTTTATTGCTAATTGCGGGATTAAGTAGTTTTTTGCCATTGTGGTTGAGAAGGAAAAAGCGAACTACCAGCAGCAAAGCACAGACATCCTCAAATCAAGAAAGTGATTCTCTTCCAGAGACAATGTTTACTCTGTCAGATTCAGAAGCATTTGCATCAATATTAAATAATAATGGCAATAGTAATGGTAATGGGCTTAATAGTGCAAATTACTACAAAGAAGATGATGACCAGGAAATAACGGCAGTCAGTAATATAGCCATTATGGATGCACCACAGACACCTTCCTCCAATAATCAAATTCAGGAAATGTCCGAAATTAATCTTGATCTCAACTATGATGAAGTGGCTTGGGAGACAGAAGACCCGGTAATTGTCGTCAGTAGTTACTTTCCACAAATCCCGAATATTCACCACCAGCCAATTAATGCAGATATTTCCAGCAATGAAGTCAGTAATATTCCATTAGAAGCACCAGAAACGCCTGTAACTAAATCTCATCAAAAGATTACATCCTTATCAGAATTACTTGGTATTACCTCCACACCAGTTAAGCCAGATAACAGCCTCACAGAAGTTCTGAACCTAATCCCAACACCTCAACCAGTCAGCCAATCATCACAGACTCAAGATTTATCATCTGACTTACCATCTGATTTACCATTCGAGTTAGGTGAGGCTTTAAACGCTATTACTAGTCAAATTACCCTCAATACCCCGGAAATAGAAGAAGAAATATATCCTACTCCCTGGCATCTCTCAGCTACAAATGAAGCCATAGCAATGGAATTAGATGCTGAAATAGAAGCCTGGACTAATATTAATCCCATCAATGCGACTGGAAATACTAGAATTATTTTCACACCCCGCACTCCCAAATGGGCTTACCTATCTTGGTATATTTCTGAGGATCATCAACAAATATTGCACAATCAAGGATTTACCATTTTGGCTATCCGGCTCTATGATGTTACCAATCTTGACCTCAGTTATCAGCTTCCTCATTTCGATGCACAATACGAATGTGAAACCGCAATCAATGATCGTTATGTACCTATTCCCAGAGGTGAACGGGACTACATGACAGAAATTGGTTATGTGAATAATGATAATCAATGGTTGTGTTTAGCGCGTTCTGGAACAGTTCGCATTTTTAGTCGTCCCAGCACAGATTTCTGGGTTGTTGTTGATACAGAATTGGTTCTTCATGGTGCTACAGAAGCGGGTGCAAATGTCACCATTGATGGTCAAAAAGTTAAGGTCAATTCTGATGGGACATTTAAGTTAACTGTTCCTTTTGTGGATAATTTAGTTGATTATCAGATAATGGCTACTTCTGCTAATAGAGAACATACGAAAACTATTGATCAGAAGTTTTTCCAAGAACAAAAAGAGGGTTAAGGAGTCAGGAGTCAGGAGTCAGGAGTCAGGATAAAGAAAGAAGAAAATTCCCCTCTTCTTCCTATTCCCTATTTCCTGTTCCCTGTTTCCTCCGAGATTATTTACCAATCATGGCAACAATAATAGATAAAGGAACATGAAAAAAATAATCTCGTTGAAATTGTTCTTCTCTGACTGCGGCTAAAAATTGGTTAATAACATGATCTGCTGGTTGGAGATGATGTGTAGAATCCCAGATTATTTGTAAATGATTATCCTGACCTTGGATGATAAACCCTAAATGTTTTAATGCTTGAAAACCCAAATATAGGCTTTGGTCACTAATACCTAGTTTCTCTAAAAGTTGGACATGGGTAACAGGTTGATTTGTGCGACTGAGGTATTTAGAAATTCCTACTAAAGTCAACCAAATGTCCTTGGGAGTTAAATTATGGGGTTTTCCCCAAGCAATAACTAATTGTTTTTTCTGATTTAGTGATTGCTTGAACCATAAACGCAAATTATCCCAATTAGTAGGACAATCTTGCATAATTAATAATGATTGTTCTGGGTTTAGTTCTGTTAAACCTTGTTGATTTCGCCAATCTAAAATCAATGCTGAATTTTTGGTTTTTAATTCGCTTTCGGTATTAGGACGGACGGCAATTAATCTAATCTCATAACGTTTTTTAAAGCTGTTAAAATCAATTTCGGCAATACAATCACATCTACCAATAGGCAATTCTTCTTTATAGTGTCCCCACCAAATTCCCGGAAACGGATTGTTGGTAGAATTATCTCGAATATTAAAGTCTGTTTTAATATATTGGATTTTATTGCCTTTTAAATCTTCTTGATTTTTATGCCAAGAATTTTCAAACCAACAGTTTTTAATTAATAATTTGGGGATAGGATTGCCCATTCCACAGGGTTCTAATAGTTTTAATTCTAAAAATAAATCCTTGCCTAAATCGGCAACTGTCACCACCAAGTCAGCTTGCACTGTCGGAGTGAGATTTATTCCTCCTAAAGATTGACGTAATTTCTGGTTAACTGCGGCTGTAAATAGGGGGATATTTTCTACTAATAAACTCAAACCCGCTGCAAAGGGATGTCCGCCAAAACGATGTAATAAATGGGCTTGTTCTTGAACTAGTTGATATAAATCAACGGAGTTAATGGAACGGGCAGAACCTCGGGCTAGAGATGGGCTAGAATCTGTCTGATTTTCCTTTGCTTCTGTGCTTAACAAAATTGTCGGTCGTCCTGTTTCTTGGGCAATTTGTCCGGCAACCAGACCTAAAACACCACCTGCCCATTGAGGATCTTCTAAAACGATGACGCTGGTGGTTGATAAGTCTAATTGACTGAGTTTTTTAGTAACTTGGACTTGGACATCTTTTTGTAAAGATTTGCGACGGGAATTAGCTAATTCTGTTGCTTCTGCAAGTTGTTGACAACGCTGCATATCTCTACTGGTTAATAATTCTACACAGAAACTAGCATCACCATGAATGCGACTAACGGCGTTAATGCGGGGACCCAAACCAAAGGAAATATCTGTGGGGCGATCGCCACTTTTCTGGCATAATTCTAATAATTTACCTACACCTGGTCTTCTTCTTTCTGCGGGTGGTTTTTTATAATCTGTGTGTAATTGTTGAATTCCCAACTGTGCCAAATAGCGACAATCACCACTTAATTGGACTAAATCAGCAATTAATCCTACTGCGACTAAATCTAATAAATCTGTTAATGGATGTTCGGGAATATCTGGTAAACTTATATATAATGCTTCCACCAATTTATAAGCAACTGCCACACCGGAAAGATGATATAAAGGATGTTCTTTGGCTAAATAACGCGGGTTAATAATGGCGACGACCGGGGGACGTTCTGGTGGTAATGTATGATGGTCTGTGACAATTACATCTATTCCTAAATTTTGGGCATAGATGATTTCTGAAATATTTGTACTGCCTGTATCACAAGTAATAATTAATTTACAACCTTGATCTGCTAAATTATCAATTCCTGACTGATTTAAACCATGAGATTCTGTTAACCGATTGGGAATATAATAACTTAATTGACGATGTTGCTGAAAAAATTCACCTAAACCATCCCATAATACCGCAGTCGAGGTAATTCCATCGGCATCAAAATCTCCCCAAATAACAATTTTTTCTCCTGTTTTTCCCGCAGTTATTAACCGTTGTACGGCCAAATTCATTTCCTGACCAAATTCAAAAGAATTGGCAGGTTGATAACTTTGATAATTAATAAAAGCCGCTAACTTTTCTTGATCTTGAATTCCTCGTTGCCAAAATAATTGAGCAGCAAAGTTACCACCTGTTGTTGGTGCGTATTTTTTCACTAATTCAATAAACCAATCTGGGGGTTTTTCTTGTGTTGTTAAAATCCATTCCATTTTAAACCACATTCTAACTTCTGTATTTCTTTCTTTGCGCCTCTGCGTGAGACAATCTTATTCATTAATTCAAACTGATACTTCAGCAATATTTTCGAAACTAGGAAAATTCTGGTCAATATCCATAGTTTCTTCTTTGATTTTTTGACGTTGACACCTCATGGCATATTGACAAGATTCACATATTTTCTGGGATTTGGCAATTTGTGGTAATGATATATGATTTTGATAATCTTTTACCCATTGTGTGAGATTGTTTAATAGTTGATTTAATTCCTGTGCTGTTTTCTGATGTTCTTTTTCATTATAACAAAATTTAATATGTTTAGTTTGCTCTTTTGATTGCACAAACCAGTAGGTTAGGGAAATATTTTCTAATAGATAGTTGCTAGTTTCCCCTATGACGTACAGATACAGTTTCGTTTGCCAATTTTCAGCTAATTTTTCTCTTTTTGGTGGTTGGGGATAGGTTTTCCAGTCGAGAATCTGGGCTTGATTTTGGTCGGCAATTAATAAATCATAAATGACTGTGAGGAGATAATTGCCAATTTGTAATGTTCGATAATGTTCGCTTTCTCGAAAGGTTTGATGATCAATATTAGTTATAAATATTTCTGGAGCAATTTTACTAAATTCAGTCATCCAATTTTGCAATTGAGGATCTGCTTGTAGTAATTTATTAATAGGTAAGTCCATTTCCCGCTGCTGCATCAGCAAGTGAAACCGACTACCTAAAATTTGATATTCTTCGTGTTTAGGATCTAGAGGAGTATTTAGTTGTTCTAAATAGCTATGTTGGAATTTGCGAGGACAAGCTGCGAGTAGATTTAGATGTCCTTGGGAGAGTCGGAGTATGGGGGGAGAAGTTGGTAGCATGATTCCATACAGTAGAATTAAGTAAAAGTTTAGGAGTGCTAAACCCCTACAGACCAATTTTTTGTAAATTTATTCATTTAATCTAAATAATGACATATTTTTATTTTTCTCAGCAAAAAAACTTTGAGGTTCTTGTAAAAAAAAGCCACATAAAACCGCACAAATTAAACTTGACATCAAAATTCTTGCGCTAAATCCTTGTATACTTTATTATCTAATGGTATAAACCATATTCCCCACTTCACAATGTAGTATCCATCTTTTCAAGAATTATTCCTAATAAGGGTTAAATTGTTCAATATTAATACTTAAAATGATGGATAAAATATGTGTTTTATTAGACGATAAAAAATAAAATTATGGAAATATTCGCGTATTACAAAATGAAGTGCGGAAAGTGGAGTATAATACTCAAGATGTGAAATTTGATCCGGTGGAGGAGTATCAATTAGCGTGATGAATAAAATTTTTAGACAGATGTTAGTAGCGTATTTAACAATATGTACTACAGGGATACTATTGCAAATGCAAGCTTTAGCTGAAGAACAATCTCCTACTTTAGCAACTAATCAGTCCTCACAGACAACAACAGACAGCACTGAAATGAGCCAAGTCACTTCAGTTTCTCAACTCAGTGATGTGCAGCCGAATGATTGGGGATTTAACGCATTACAGTCTCTTGTAGAACGGTATGGCTGTATAAAAGGCTATCCAAATCAAACTTTCAGGGGTAATCGTGCAACAACACGCTTTGAGTTTGCGTCGGGATTAAATACCTGTTTAAACCAAATTAACGAACTAATAACCCAGGGAACTGGTGATTTGGTAAGAAAGGAAGATTTAGCTACTATCGAGCGATTAAAAGAAGAGTTTGGTAATGAACTAGCACAAGTACGCGGACGGTTAGATAACCTAGAATCTCGGATAGGAGACGTGGAAGCTAATCAGTTTTCTACCACTGCTAAACTCAGTGGTCAGGTGGTAAGTTATGTAGGAGATATATTAGGAAAAGGTGACGGCAGTACAAATAATACAATATTAGGTTATCGAGCTATTGTTGGAGTTGATACTAGTAGTCTGTCAAGAACTAATTGACGGGTAAATAAATTTTCCTTCTTTCCTTCTTCCTTCCTTCGTGTTCTTCGCGTCTTCGTGGTTCATTCCTTTATCCGTCAAAATTTATTTGACAGACTACTAGTTTCACTGGTAAGGATAGTTTGGGGATGTCGTTAATGTCTTCAAATTTCAGTGACTTTCAAGCAAGTGGTAACGGTGAAGCTAGTCTTTCTGGTAGCAGTACCGGTGATGGAAAGTTGCTTTTAATTGGATTACAATACCAGTTCCCGCTAACTAACAAATTAAAGGTTTCTTTAAATGCTGTTTCCAGTGATAGAATATTAACAGCGACTATCAATGCTTTAGCGGGAACTACGACTGGTGCTGTGTCTGATTTTGCCTCTCAGAATCCCCTATCTTATCCCGTCAATTCTACATCAGGCATAGGTGTACAATGGCAGCTTAGTAAATGGCTGAGTTTGGATCTTGCTGCTGGTCAAGAAAATGATGCTAATGACCCCCGCACAGGAATTTTTGGTGGTGGTGGTTATCTTGCATCTATCCGTCCAGTTTTACAATTCTCTAAATTCCGAGCATCTTTGTCTTTGATCCACACTTACTCTCCCGAAAATGGGATTAATACAGCTAATGGTAGTAAGCCTGCTGCTGTGCTTGGTGTTGGTCCAGTGGTAGCGAATAGCTATTTAGGTGCATTTAGTTACCTATTTTCTCCAACTTTTGAGATTGGCGGTAGCGTTGGTCGTAGTTTTGCTCGGGCTTTAGGGACTGGCACTCAGGGAGATGCTGATGTCTTGACCTATCGAGTGAATTTAGGTATCCATGATTTGGGTAAAAAAGGTAATTTGGCTGGGATTATTTTTGGGATGCAACCCAGGTTAACTGGTACGAGCAATGATACGATCGCTTTAGGACTTGGTTTACCAGCAGGACAAAGGAGCGATCGCAGTACCGGATTGCACCTTGAAGCATTTTATAGCCACCGCATCAATGATAATATCACTATTACTCCCGGTATTTTCTGGCTAACAGCCCCTAATCATAATGATATTAACCCAGATGTGGTAGTGGGTGTCATTAGAACTGCGTTCACATTTTAAATATACTCAAAACGCTTGGGACATGGACTTTTGTGAAATCACGAAAACATAGATTTGTAGGGGTTTAGCTCATGCTTTAACCCTACCCGGAGAATCAAATAATTAAGCCATCTTGGGTATAACGGCAGGTGCAGGGTTTACCTGCCCTCCATTGCATTAATTCATTTTAAATCTAATAATCTCAGGATGACTTCACCATCGTTATCAGTATAATTACAGTATTCGAGACTAGCTAAAGTGGGTAAAATTATTTTTGTTGTCATCCTGTCAATTACCAATTACTTAGTAAAAAATAAAAGGTAAAAGGGTGAAGTGTGCATTCCTCATTCATCCTCTTACCTTTTTCATATACCTGATGCTTATCCTATATTATCTCGTGCATCCCTCACTGCGGCAATAAAAAAGAATACGGTGAGCGGAATGCTCAAAGCTAAGATAATAGCAGTGGTTGGGACACCAAAATCTGGTTCTCCATAACTCAATTCAAAAACTGAACCAACAGCGGCGATCGCTGCAACACAAGCACCACCTAAAAATAAACCGCTTTTTGGAGTTAAATACACTACTAGACCACCCTATACTACTGGTTTCACTGCCTGATACGAGAAGCCATTTTTAGATAACTCTTCGTTTAAAGTCAAGGAATTTTCTACACGATCTACAAATACCACACCATTAAGGTGATCCAATTCGTGAAGAATACAGCGACCGAGTAAATCTCCTGCTGTTAAGGTTTGGGGACGGCCATACTCGTCTTTATAGGCGATTGTTACCACTTCTGGACGTTTTACATCTAGAAAGACGTTAGGAATACTCAAGCACCCTTCCTGAGCCACACAGAGCTTACTGCTAACCTGTTTAATGGTAGGGTTAATTAACACTAATGGCGGATGATGAGGTTGATCTGGTTCAATGTCAATCACGATCAGTTGTTTATTGATGCCAACTTGAGGTGCAGCCAAACCAATGCCATCTGAGCTATACATAGTTTGCAGCATTTCGCGTACTAGTAGGCGGAGTTCGTCATCTATTTTAGTAACCCGCTTTGCCGGTTGACGCAAAACGCGATCGCCTAAGTAGTGCATTTGCAAAGGTGGATTTTTTAACTTTTTCTTCTCGACAGCAATATCAGATGGCATGGTTTTCGATGGCTTGATAGTGAATAATATATTTTAATTCTATCGTTAGTAGGAAGGGAACAGGGGCAGGGAGCAGGGGGAGAGTTTTATTACCACTGACCACTGACCACTGACCACTGACCAATAACTAAACTAAAGCCACAGGACGACTACCGGCAGCATGACGGTCAATTACTTGATCAATCAAGCCATATTCCCTAGCTTCAGCAGGGGACATGAAGAAATCACGTTCTGTATCTTCAGAAATTCGCTCAAAAGGTTGCCCAGTATGTTCAGCCAGATATTCATTCAGCCGCTGCTTGTGATACAAAATTTCGCGGGCTTGAATCGCAATATCAGTCGCCTGTCCTTGTGCGCCACCGAGAGGTTGGTGAATCATAATCCGTGAATGGGGTAAACTCATCCGCTTACCCTTTGTACCCGCGCTGAGGAGAAAAGCTCCCATACTTGCGGCTAATCCAGTACAAATTGTACAGACATCGGGGCGTATATGCTTCATTGTATCAAAAATGCCCATACCCGCTGTCACTGAACCACCGGGAGAATTAATGTACATATATATGTCCTTCTCCGCATCCTCAGAATCTAAAAACAGCAGTTGGGCAACAATCAAGTTAGCCAGATTGCTATCAACCTGTTCTCCCAAAAAAATAATCCGCTCACGCAACAGCCGTGAATAGATATCAAAGGCACGTTCGCCTCGACCCGATTGTTCAATAACGATAGGAATCATTTAGGGTGTTTTTAGCTATTTTTCATTTATTCTATCGGTGACAAAGGCTGATTGTGTTGAAATTGCCGATTAAGATTCAAAGAAACTGGGCAAAGAGAACAGATAGAATTTTTTGTGAAGAAATATATCTTATGTAAATATCAGTATTTATACGGTTTCTAATAATTGAGTAATTGGAGTATTAGAATCATCTGTTTCCGTAAATTTAAAAATAAATTTGTATTTTCAGGACACTTTTTAGAAAAACAACCGTCCCAGTTGTTAGGTACACATAAAGAGAGAGCTAGATCACATTCTTTAACAGATTTCTGCGATATTCTCAAATTATATTCACCGAATCCGATAAACCAATAACGCAAAGTGTATTGAGAATAACCAGTTCCGATGGAAGTCCCATCCATATAAATGAAGAGAGGGGTATTATGCTAGAAAAACTTATACAAGCAGCCTTTATTACATTTTTATTGCAACTTATCGCCGTATTGAGTAACACTACTCCCATACGTCCCAAAGCAGTCTCACCTCTTTCAGAAATGTCAGTGCCTATCATTAGTTCGACTTTTCAAGTTGCGGAGTAAAATGCAAGATATAGGAAACAGGGAATAGGCAAGAATTTGCCCTTTCCCTGATTATCAGTCTTTTATTTTTAACACAAACAGCAGAAGTCCGACATCTCACTCTTAGAAATGTGGGATGAATGCGCGTGAGTGAGGAATTGACCATAATTTTTAATGTCCACCTAATTAGATTGATTATTTCCACCTGTAATGCTGCGGAAATATAGTCCACCAATACTAATCAGAAATACCAAATACCCCACTGCTTGAACAATATAGATTTTGTCCCTATAACCAAATAATGATTTAAGAATGATACCGGGGAACTGTTCATCAGATAAGATTTTTTCGGTATTCCAAACTATTGGACCTAAGATGCAAGAGTGAATTTTGGTAAAGTGTTCATAATAGAAACAAAGATTTTCTGAAGAACGACTACTCAGGGACAGGTTAGCTATAGCTTCATCAAAATGTTGTAACCCGGAAACTACTAACCCAGAAACAATTAAGATTAATAAAACGCCCATGATTTGGAAAAATTGGCGGATATTAATTTTCACACCCCATTTAAATAATAGGACTCCAATGGCTGCGGCTGTGGCTAAACCACCCAATGCGCCTAAAGTTGGTAATAAACCTTGTTGAAAATTGGCGGCAACAAATAAAACAGTTTCAAATCCTTCGCGGACAATGGCGACTAAGATTAAACTAAAAACTCCCCAAGCAGCATTTGAGTTTTTACCTAATGCGTCTGTGACTGCTCCCTCAACTTGTGCTTTCATAAATCTGGCTTGTTTTGTCATCCAGATTAGCATCCAACTGAGCATAACTATAGCTAAAACACTAAATATACCTTCTAATGTTGGCTCAACAACGGAGGTATATTGAGGATTAATAGATCCTAAGAATTTAATGATCCCCGTAAATAAAATACCGATTAAGCCACTAACTATAATACCAACAATAACACCAGCATAAACCCAAGGGTTCAATCGAGATTGTTTGGCTTTTTTTAATAATGCGAGGACAATACCCACAACTAGAGCGGCTTCTACACCTTCTCGGAGGGTAATTACAAAAGTAGGTAGAGCGGTACTAAAATTCATTTTATTAGTCGGTTGTTAGTTGTCGGTTGTCAGTTGTCAGTTGTCAGTTGTAGATTTTGCTGCTTCTCAATTCTGACTCCTGACTTCTGACTCCTGACTTCTGCTGTATTAGCTGAAATCGCGTAACATTTTCTTGAGTTCGAGATTGTGCATCTCTTCTTGTCCGATCATACCACGAGTAAATTCTTCTAAGTAGATACTGGCATTACTGACGACTTCTAGAAGACTTTTGTACATATCCAAAGCTTTCTTTTCATGGGATAAACTTTCTTGCAAGATATCCTTAACGTTATGTTTGAAAGTTTCTTCCATTGGAGCAATTCTCAAGGTAGGATGTCCTTCTAAACCTGTGAGAATTTCCCCGACTTGTTGAGCATGAAGTAAGGATTCTGCGGCTTGCGCTTTGAAGAATGCCACAATGGGGATTCGATTAGGTCCCGTCACCATTAAGGAATAATGGGTGTAACGAACTACCCCTGCTAGTTCAAATTCCATGATGGCGTTGAGAATATCAATGGTTTTTTGGTGGTCGAGTTCTTGCATTAGTTGTTAAGTTGAGCAAAGTTACATGAGGAGAGTTTTTAGCTACTAATTATTAGTGAGCAGTTATACTTTTTTCAGGTTTTAAAACCCCAAACTGGTTTCACTTTTAGTTTTTAACTATTTTCTCTCTTATTCACCATTTTAAACCTCTGATTCTGGACTTCCAATGGTGTGAAAATACTAATTTTGTGCTTTAGTGCTGGTTTTTGTTCACACTTTTTGGGTATTTTCCTCGATGATTTTTACTAGCTTGGTAACATCTTCTGAAGTGCTGACTGCTTGGACTGGAGGGATAGCAGTAGGCCAAACTTTCACCAATTCCATAAAAGCTGTATCTATGGCTTTGTGCGACTCAGGATGTTGTTGAGTCATTTGGCTAGAAATACCTTTATATAGTTCTTGAGAATAGACTATAAAGCCACGAGAATCTTGATACTCAATGGGGGCGGTAATTTTGCCGTTGGCAATTGCTGCACCATATTCTGAGTTAGCGGCATCTAGTAAACCGTTGATAACTTGGAGAACAAATTTGGGTTTGCTACGTTCTGCGGTTGGTAAAGCGGCGATCGCACTATCCACAGCTTGCACGGAAGTGGTAAAGTTAGTTTTAATTTTGGCATCCTTGGGATTAGATTTAACTAAGTCGGTTAAACTTACCAAATTACTTTTAAATTCTTTAACTTTGCGTTCTTCTAGTTGTTCTTCAACATCAATATAAATCTCCTCAACTGGGTGTCCAATATGGGGTTGAGCCTGTTTAGGTTGATTTTGATCTAATAATTCTTTGGCTACTAAAAGATGCCCTTTCATTAATCCCAATTTGGTCATGTAATCAATATCTTTTGCTTCACCAGTCAGCACAACTTCCTCAACTGTCACCATGTCTTTTATTTGATCAAACTGGGGTTGAGTAATAACTTTTTTGCTGACTAAATCCCCTGGACTGGCGTAAGGACGGTTGGCTTGAATTTTGTTTGATAAAGCTGGGACTCCCAATGTAGCTTCTAATTTATCTAACTGCGATAAAATTGCATTATTGATATTAATTTTAGCTTTATTACCATGACCACCATGAGCGCTCATTTCTACAACCGGAACTGTGCTTTGTGTTTGCATTTCTGCTTTTGGTATGTCGCTGGTACAAGAAGTCAAGGAAATCATGGCACAAGCAGCGATAGACAAGAATAAATAACGGAATTTGATCATTGTTGCTCCTGGTAAACTGTTAATGTTTGTAATTTAAGGATTTAGTAGTAAGTAGGTTGGCGTTGAAAATTGTCGTTATAGCAAGGTAAGAGTAAAGAAGTTTTCAGCGATTTTACGTTTCTTTACACAGTTTGGTTTTATTGTGTTCACCTACTGAGATAAATTGGCAAATATTTCGTTTTAGATATAATTATGATTTATCATAAATGCAAATATTTATCAACTATTTTTCTAAGAGACAAGTATAAATTAACTAAATTTGGGTTTTCTTAAGTTGCTAATCTTTCTGAATTTTGTCAGGATTTATTGACCGATTTTTGGGAATCTTTTTCCGCGATTACTTCAAACTGTCCCATACATCCGCTTTCAGCGATCGCATCTTGATGAGGATGAAACATATATTTACCTGGATAGCGGAAAGCAAATTCTAAAATGTGCCTTTCAGCGACACCCATTGTTAAAACATCGGTTTTCTCACTGGGTGTCATTGTCATACCGGAACGATAAACATCAAAAAAGTTAGCGTGCAGGTGAAATGTCACAGCAGGATCAAATTCAATAATATTCAAAACATAGACCCGGATTAACTGATTTTTGTAAATCTGAATGGGGTGGTGCATATAATGATGTGGCACACCATTAAAAGCATAATATTCATTTTTGTTATCATCATTTACATCATACCCAGACATAATTAAAACAATTTCATCAGCAGGGGGACGAGGTTTAGGCGGGTCAATGACAAACATTCCATATAAACCTTTAGCAATGTGGCGAGTAACTGGGGCAACGTGACAGTGATATAAATGAACGCCATAGGGTTCGGCATCAAATTCATATATGGTCGCCCTACGGTTACTTACAGGTCGTATTCCATCCATTTCAGCAGGATGAACTCCATGAAAATGTAAAGAATGGGAATGTCCAGCATTATTGAGAAAAAGTATTCTTATTCTTTCTCCTTCTTTAGCCCGGAGTGTTGGTCCGGGAATCCGTCCGTTTAAGTCCCAAATGTTGTAGGAGACAGCACTATTAAGCTGAATGGTGGAAGTACCAGCAGTTAGCTGAAATTCGCGGACTGTGCGCCCATTTTCCTGCTTAATTGTCCCATAATCAAAATCTCGTAATACCTGCATAGGGTTAGTAGCACCATTAGATGCTGCCATTTCCATCGGTGGTACTCTGACACTGGGATGATTTTTGGTATTCAACATCTGCCAAATTGCCGCTGCACTTAGGACTCCAGCGCCGGATAATCCTATTTGCAGCAGTTGGCGACGACTCCAAATTTTATCTTTACTGAAAGTAAAGTTGTCAGACATGAGACTAATAGGGATATGGGTATATGAGGAATTGCAAATAATTGGCAATTAGCTTTAGGTATAGTATAAAAATTAGGAATTATTGTCAATAACTTGGAAAAATAATTTTCAGGATTTAGATCCCCGACTTCTGAGAAGTCGGGGATCTTATAAACAACTTTAACGAAAATATTTAAAGTTTTTCGGACCTGTGTAACCTGTGATCTTTCCTAATTCCTCTAGAGTCTGGACTCCGCCATAGCTTTTACCATTAATAATCCAAGTGGGGAAACCTTCAATTTTTGCAGCTTTACATAATTCTGGTTTACCATTGGGACTATCGCCAGCGCACTCTACCTTAGAATTATCATTAATGATTTGATAAGCCTCTTTACCAAAAAGTAGCTTTTGTTCGTGACAATGGGGACACCAATAGGCTACATATTCCTTCGCACCTACTTTAACAAGATGTTGGGCTAAAGCTATTTCGGCTGCACCAGATTTAGTGGTAATTTCCCAGCCAAAGTCAGGATTTGGTTGTTCTTTAGGTGTGAAGGTAATTGCTGTGGGTTTTCCATCAGTTGCTTCGGTAATATTACCTGATGGATTTACTTGAGAATAAACTCCTAAAGTCCCAATTAGCGTTACCATTGCCACAATCACAGCCGTAAATAAAAGTTGTCCGATGTCTTCCCAATCTCTACCCATGACGGTTAACACTAACATAGTTAATGCAAACAAGGCAGAGGCAATACAGTACAGACAAACAGCTTGGAGTTGAAATGCCAGGATATACATTAAGTATCCACTGAAAACTGACATAGCGATCGCTCCCACAAACAGCAACCACCAAGTTAAATTTTCTAGTTGTTTCTGACTTTTGTGATTTTCCCCTGCGTTCAATGCTAAGGGAGCTAAAGCCAATATCAACATCCCCATGTATGCCAATAAACCAAATACAGGTAATGGTTGACCGAAAACCGTAGCCCAGGGACTAGAAAGGACATCCACGCAACCTTTAACATTTTCTGGGGTAGTACAAACCGGAGTGCTGCCGGTCAGCTTTTGATAGGTGAGATAACCTGTATTTAGGATACCAAAACCAGCAATAGTTGCGATCGCCGGACGCGACCATTTATGAATCCAAGGAGTAGAACGACGACGAATCATAATATTGGTAATTGGTTAGTTGTCAGTGGTCAGTGGTCAGTGGTTAGTTGTCAGTGGTTAGTTGTCAGTTGTTAGTGGTAATTGGTGACAAAAAACTAACTATCCTCCTAATCATCTAAATCAAAAAAATCAAAAAAATCATAGTTCAGACACGGGCAGCTTCTATAAATTGGCTGACGCGAATCGGATCTATTGGTTGCTGAATTTGACCATGACGTTTGAGAGAACTAGAAACAATCACCCCGTCTGCGGCTTTTAACAAAGTACCCACATTTTCCCAACTTGCACCACTACCAATAAAAACGGGAGTACCAGCCGCCGCAGCACTAGCTAGTTCCAAATCCTCTTGGTCAGGAGGACTACCAGTAGCCCAACCAGATAAAATTACTGCATCAGCCAAACCTCTTTCAATGGTATCTTTAACAGCAACCGTCAGATTAGGAGAACTCAAAGGACGGGCGTGTTTTACCAAAACATCAGCAAAAATTTTCACATCAGATCCTAATTCCCGACGATATCGTAATAATTGATGAGCTTCCCCTTCAATTAAACCTTGATCCGTTGCCATCACACCCGTGAGAACATTAATTCTGACAAACTGGGCATTAACGCAACTAGCAATAGCGATCGCACTTCTACCATCATTGCGTAACACATTTAACCCCAAAGGCACAGTCACCAAATTCTGGATGCGTTGCACAACCACAGTCATAGCACTCACAACTGCGGGGTCAACTTGATTTTTCGTAAATGGGGCATCAAAAAAATTCTCAACGATAATTCCATCTACACCTCCACTGGCAAGGGCTGTGGCTTCTTGTTCGGCGCGGTTAATCACTGCTTTGAGACTACCTCCCCAACGGGCTGAAGTCGGAAGAGGGAGCAGATGTACTACACCAATAATTGGTGTTCGGGTTTTAAATAACTGATATAAGTCCACGTCTTTAATTTACTGGTCACAGTCTGGAGTTCTTGCCTAGCCCCACTCTCTCCAGACGAGGGGGTAACAAAATGGCATCAATAACTAGACAGGAAGAATCAAACAAAAAATGTAGATTCTCTAGGCATTACAGCCTTCCGCCTTTTATACTAATAATATAAGTTGCTTTAGGGAACAGAAAACAGGAAATAGATGATTAGTCATGGGTAATTAGTAATTTTTCCCATCTTCCTGCCCCTGACCCCACCTTTTTATAGTCAAATTATTGCCTCCTCCTGAAGATATAAATTAAATTCCAACCTTCCATAAGATATGTTAAGATAGAATCTGATGACAAGAGGAGTTTGCCACTCACAAGATGCAAGGCAGCTTCCCGGCATTTCATTGCAAATGTCCGAGTAGCATTACTGCTTGATAGGCGTAGTCGCCAATGCGATTTCCCCAGTTGGGTAGCGGCTTCTCACAACAGACCTCTTGGTCGGCTTCCCAACGGGTAAATTAACAACGCCCACGCTGCGGTAATGCAAAATACCATTAAGCGAATTGTTAAAAATATAATGAGTGTCAAACTTACCCAAAGACACTTAAAGAATACCCTGGGAAACAAATTAGTAGAAGTATCATAACATGACCCCTATCAACATGATAGCTGAAGGTCGTAATCTGGCTTTTACTAGTTAAAGTTGCTAGTTATATAGGTTAAATCTGGTAATTAGTAGCGGGTAGTTGGGTGGAAATTATAGCAGGAGTCAGAAGTCAGGAGTCAGGAGTCAGGAGTAAAACCCGCTTCATTTTCCTGGTATCTTTTGGTGTTTGCATATTCCTAAGCCAACGCTTGAATGTTAATTAACAAGGAAAAACGGAAGATCTATTCAAAATATGGTTGAAAAGCCAACGATTGCCATTTCTCACCTGGGCTGCGAGAAAAATCGAATTGATACAGAACATATGCTAGGACTGCTAGTAAATGCAGGCTATGGTGTAGATAGCAACGAAGAAATAGCAGATTACGTAATTGTTAATACCTGTAGTTTCATCGAAGCGGCTCGACAGGAATCAGTAAAAACCCTAGTAGAACTAGCGGAAGCCAATAAAAAAATCGTCATTACTGGCTGCATGGCGCAACACTTTCAAGAACAATTATTGGAAGAATTGCCGGAAGCAGTGGCGGTAGTGGGGACAGGAGATTATCACAAAATCGTTGATATCATCGAGCGAGTAGAACAGGGAGAACGAGTTAAAGAAATTACTACCGAACCTACCTATATTGCCGATGAAACCACACCCCGTTACCGGACAACCACCGAAGGAGTAGCTTACCTGCGTGTAGCCGAGGGTTGTGATTATCGGTGTGCATTTTGTATTATTCCCCATTTGCGAGGAAACCAGCGATCGCGTACCATTGAATCAATAGTCGCCGAAGCCCAACAACTGGCAAGTCAAGGTGTCAAAGAAATAATTCTCATTTCCCAAATCACCACCAATTACGGCTTAGATATTTACGGGAAACCCAAATTAGCCGAATTACTGCGGGCATTAGGCAAAGTAGATATCCCTTGGATTAGGATGCACTACGCCTATCCCACTGGACTCACACCAGATGTAATTGCGGCCATCCAAGAAACCCCCAACTGTTTACCATATTTGGATTTGCCTCTCCAGCATTCCCATCCAGAAATTCTCCGCGCCATGAATCGTCCTTGGCAAGGGCAAATTAATGATGGGATTATGGAACAGCTGAAAATTGCCCTACCATCAGCAGTGTTCAGAACCACATTTATAGTTGGTTTTCCTGGAGAAACTCAAGAGCATTTTCAACATTTATTAGAGTTTACCCAACGACATAAATTTGATCATGTTGGTGTCTTCACCTTCTCACCAGAAGAAGGAACTCCCGCCTACAATCTACCCAATCAAATTCCCGCAGCAGTGATGACGGAACGCCGTAATCGCCTAATGGAATTACAGCAACCAATTTCTTTCCAAAAAAATCAACAGGAAGTCGGCAAAATAGTTGATGTCCTGATTGAGCAAGAAAATTCCGAAGGGGGAGAATTAATCGGTCGTTCCGGCAGATTTTCTCCCGAAGTTGATGGTCAAGTCTATGTTAAAGGAGAGGCTAGGCTAGGAACCATCGTCAAAGTAGCAATTCAAAGTGCCGATGAGTATGACCTCTATGGTCAAGTTATCAATAGTGATAGATTATCTTCCTATCTGCTATCTGCTGTTGTATAAGACTTAATTTACAAATAAGTATCGGCTCACAAGTTCAAAATTGACAATCAAATCTAGGAGCATTAATGAATTTATCATTTCAAGAATTAGGCATTTCCCAAGAACGGGCTGAACTGTTAGAAAGCATGGGTTTTTCTGCACCTACAAATATTCAAACCCAAGCAATTCCTCAACTATTAAATGGTCGGGATGTAGTTGGTCAATCCCAAACAGGAACAGGCAAAACCGCAGCTTTTTCTTTACCAATTTTAGAAAAACTAGATCCCAGCTTAAAAGCTGTACAGGCAATTGTTTTAACTCCAACTCGTGAGTTAGCAATTCAAGTTCATGCGGCTGTTTCCCAATTTATTGGTAACAGTTACTTGAAAGCAGCGGCTATTTATGGTGGTCAATCAATTGACCGCCAAATTATGCAACTCAGACGGGGGGCGCAAATCGTTGTCGGTACACCAGGACGGGTCATAGACTTACTAGATCGTGGTAACTTGAAATTAGATCAAGTCAGATGGTTTGTCTTAGATGAAGCGGATGAAATGTTAAGCATGGGCTTCATTGATGATGTGGAAAGAATTCTTTCTCAAGCGCCTGAAGAAAGACAAACGGCCTTATTCTCAGCGACAATGCCACCATCAATTCGGATGTTGGTAAATAAATTTTTGAACTCACCGGTGACTGTCACCGTTGAACAACCCAAAGCCGCACCAAATAAAATCAATCAAGTGGCTTACATGATTCCCCGTCATTGGACAAAAGCTAAAGCTTTACAACCAATTCTGGAAATGGAAGACCCAGAAACAGCTTTAATCTTTGTTCGCACCCGTCGCACAGCCGCAGAATTAACCAGTCAATTACAATCTGCCGGTCATAGTGTGGATGAATATCATGGTGATTTGTCCCAACAAGCCCGGGAACGCCTATTAATTCGTTTCCGCAACCGTCAAGTCCGTTGGGTAGTAGCTACTGATATTGCAGCGCGTGGTTTAGACGTTGACCAACTTTCCCACGTTATCAACTTTGATTTACCCGATAGTGTGGAAACTTATGTTCACCGCATTGGTCGGACTGGTCGGGCTGGAAAAGAAGGAACGGCAATTTCCTTAGTTCAGGCATTTGAACGCCGCAAACAACAGGCATTTGAACGCCACAACCGTCAAACTTGGCAGATTCTGTCTATTCCGACCAAGGCACAGATTGAAGCCCAACATATTCAGAAATTAAGAGGACAAGTTGCTGAAGCTTTAACTGGGGAACGGTTAGCTTCCTTCTTGCCGATTATCAGCGAAATGATTGAGGAATATGATGCTCATGCGATCGCTGCTGCTGCTTTACAAATCGCCTACGATCAAACCCGCCCCGCTTGGTTACTATCAGGAGTAGACCTACCTGTTGAGGAAAGCCCAACTCCCAAACCCAGAATCAACAAACGTGGTGATAGTGGCGAACGTGAACGCAGTTCCGGTGGTGGTCGCGGTGGTCGTTCCTCTTGGTCAAAAGAAGGCAAGGGTAACGACGACAGACGCAGCAGCGGTGGCGGTAGTCCCAAACCCAAGTTGAAAATCACTCACAATGAATCTTCTCCTAGTCCTAGCAATCACAAGTTAGGTTTACCGACAGGTAGAGAATAGATGGGTTGTCAGTTCATCACCATAACAACCTGTTAATAAGCTGATTTTAAAGCCACTTTTACCTCCAGATTAAAACCTGCGAGCTTGAAAGTGGCTTTATTAAGTAATTGGACAAAAATATTTACAGTCATTGCCAGGGAAGGGAAGCAATCATAACTCCGTTCGCGTAGCGTCTCCGAAGGAGAAACTCCTAACACCGAACTCAGGTGGAATCTAGTTCTGTTGTTATTTACCCATTACCCATTCCTGATTTTGGACAAGAGTATGCACTTGCCAATTAGCATCAGTTTCAGGATAATCTGAACGGTAATGTCCACCCCGGCTTTCAGTTCTAAACACAGCACTTTTAAGAATTAATTCGGCAATATCTAATAAATTACGAGTTTCTGCCCAAAGCCGCAATTCCTTTTCAATTTGTGGTTGTTGAAAATTAACTGATTGTGTTGATTTTAAACTCAATAATAATTGACTTAAAGGTAAATCTGCAAAGTCTTCTTGCCAAGATGCAACTTGAGAAATGGCAGTTTCTAAACTTGATTGTTCTCGACAAATACCTGCACTTTGCCAAACTACACGAGGTAAGTTTTTACGAATTTCTGCTAATTGTCTTTGTTGATTTTCCCACTCAATTAGAGATGGGTTAACTGCCAAAGTTTCAGTTTCAATAATATTAACAGATTCCTGTTTTCCCAGTTGCAATTTTCCATAGTCAACATTAGCCATTTGCGCCCCAAACACAATACATTCCAACAACGAATTACTCGCTAGACGATTAGCACCATGTACCCCCGTACTGGCAGTTTCTCCAATGGCATATAAACCGGGAATATTCGTGGCATTCATGACATCTGTGAGGATACCACCCATCCAATAATGGGCGGCAGGTGACACAGGAATGGGTTGAGTAAAGACATCAATCCCCCAATGTTGACAAACGGCGATGATATTCGGGAAACGGTGGCGAATTTTGTCAGGGGGAATGGGGCGCATATCTAACCAGACATTCGCTGTAGCCGGGTCAGCAGCCGTTTTTTGTAAATGACTAAAAATCGCTCGACTGACCACATCACGGGGTGCTAATTCCCCTGCTGGGTGGTAATCAAAGGCAAAACGTCGCCCGGTGTCATCCACTAAATGCGCCCCTTCTCCACGCACAGCTTCACTAATCAGAAAACGTCCCGGTTTGCTGAGGGCTGTGGGATGAAACTGGACAAATTCTAAATCCCGGAGAATTGCCCCCGCCCGCCATGCAATAGCTACACCATCACCTGTACTCACGGCTGGATTAGTGGTTTGGGCAAATACTTGACCACCGCCACCTGTAGCTAAAATCACAGCCCCGGCTCTAATCCAGGTAATTTTCCCTTGATAAAATAGGCTAGTTCCCAAACATTGACCGGTTTTCGGTTCTATCCATAAACTCAAAGCCAAGGCTTGCTGAATGACTTGGATATTTTCACGACGGAGAACTTGATCTGTGAGGGTGGTGGTAACTTCCCTGCCTGTGGTGTCGGCTGCATGGAGAACACGAGGACGAGAATGGGCTGCTTCTAGGGTTAAAGCCAAGTTACTGTCATGACGATCAAAAGCTACGCCTAAGTTAACCAGGGATTGAATACAACTGGGGGCTTGTTCGGCTAGGAATTTGACAGCGGCGATGTCGCATAAACCAGCGCCCGCTTTTAATGTGTCTTCAATATGCAGTTGAGGAGAATCTTCTGGGGCGACGGCTGCGGCTATGCCACCTTGCGCCCAATCACTAGCGGATAGAGTAACTGTTTCTTTAGTAATTAAGCCGACTCGTAAGGATGTGGGTAGACATAGGGCTGTATATAGTCCTGCTGCACCGGCACCGACTACTAAAACATCAAATTGGTTAGGAATATTTATATCAGGCAAGATGGGGTGATAGGTAATGGGTAATGGGTAATGGGTAATGGGTAATGGGTAATGGGTAATGGGTGATGGGTAATAGGGATATTTATTAGACATCTTGCCTTTTGCTTCTACCAATCACCAATCACCAATCACCAATCACCAATTAGCAACTAGGGTTATCTGTAGATACCGTTATTAAAGCGATCGTCGCCTTCGTTGAATATAGACTCTGATTGTGTCACGGTGAAGTTATCAAAGTTAGTTTGCAAAGTTGCTTTTTGTCTATCGCTCAACCCTTCGATATTTAATACATCCTCTACTTTGTCGTAAGGAGCATTTTTGATAATTTTCTTAGCCAAGGTGGGATAAAGTCCTGGATATTGTTGGAAAGCCCGCACATTGGTATTGTTCAAATCAATTTTCTTACCAAATTCGGTTCCCAGCTTCTGATCTGCTCTATTTTGACTGGCGATCGCTAAAACTGGAACTTGATTTCCCACAAAGCTATTGAAACTAACAGCTTGGGCTGTTTGGGTAGTTCCCAGCATTCCCCAGCAACCTAGCAACAATGTAAATACAGTAAATAAACGCACCAATCCTTTCACGATTTTTACCTCTTTTTTTCCAGGAATAATAAAATTTTGCAGCCAAAAGCTATGAACTATAGGGCATAAGCCAGAAGTTTCAGGATATGAGCGCGGTTTCTTTGCTAACTTGATCCCGGGTTCTTCATGGTTTAGCTTCATGGTTTAAGCTTGGGAGCTTGCACAACGGTCATCAAAAACTAATATACAGCGTATCAATATCCATAATATTTACGACTAGTTGGTTTGATTGGACTTTTTCCAGAAATTTGACCTCATAGCACCTCTGCGCCCATTTTTCGGTGTTTGCCTGAATTGATGGGAATTTCACGCCAGAACTGCTGCTAATAAGAAGAGACTATCTACTAAGATTGTACTCAAAACCGCCCCCCCAAAGGCATACCAATAGGGTTGTTTATTCAGTAAAGAAGCTGTTCCTACTGTCATCAGCATTAGAGCCAAAATGACTGCCCAGCCTTCTCCCCAAGGTGTTTGGACTTGTGTTAGGGCATTCTGTAAGATTTGTGAAGCACCAGATGGATCTGTTCTCATAATTTGTCGCCAATAAGGCATCAAATCCACCAAATAAAAATAAATATCGGTTAAAACCGTTCCTAGTAAAGAACCCAGGTAAAACCAATTGCCGACTTTACCCCAATTTTTCGCTAAACACCACACAGCAAAGGGTAGTCCTAGTGCTTCTATGGGTATATGCCAGATCGGTTCATATCTTAACCAACCCCAATAAATCGCACCTGTTAACCAAGTCCAGCTAAAGCCAAAGAGTAAATCTCCCCACAGGTAGGTTTGGGGACGTGACATTAATCTCATACTGAGCCAAACCCACAATCCTGTCATTAATACGCTAAGAATGGGAAATGTTCGCACTAACGGAGCTTCTATGAACACTGGTACTGATACTAAGAATACTGATGCTAAAAATATTAACCAACTTTGTCGGGAAGATAGGAAATTTGGTAAATGAGGATTGTTCAGGCTGTGATTGATATCTACAGTCGGGTTAGTAGCTGTATAGGCAGAAAATGTATGATTAATCAAAGTTTCTAATATTTGTTACTAAACTTTACTTATCTTCAGAATAACATAACTGAAAATCCCCCAGGGGGGCATCTTGATTATACATGAAATTTATTTATAGAGGTATGCACTCAAGTTGTAGGAATAGACCGAAAAATTTGAGATTTTGGATGGGGAATTTTCGGTACAGGTTCTCTGCTCCTTCAGGGCGGAATTGATTAAATAATTTGGGAATATGGTGATTGAATGATAAGTGATTTGTATGGGATTTTGATAAAAAAGAACTTTCTCAATAAACAGGGGTCTATTCTCATGATTATTGAGAATTTTATCAATAATCTAACGAGTTTTGCTGATTTCAGCTTGGGGGCTTGACAGTGTTCCAAGTTTCGGGTATGCTAATGGTACGAGTGGAAAAGTGTGCGCCCATATATAGGGTTTTTATTTATCAAGATAATTATTTCCCAAATAAATTCCAGAAGCAGGGAAATAAGAAAATGATATTTATCCTCATCACCAAAATACCAAGACGTTATCTTGTATCTCAGGATGAAGATGCAATTGCAGTAGATGTAGAACTGGGAAACATGGTTAAAATCTGAGATAAGCAAGTAATTAAGAAATATCGAACTCAGAAATAATGCACACAGACACGATATTCTACCAAATCTTCCTAACTTTTCACACCCTCTTATTTGAAATCCTGGGTGAACCTACAGAAAATGCCAAAGATT
>NZ_JADEVZ010000150.1 GCF_015207875.1 Dolichospermum sp. LEGE 00240 | reverse complement strand
GTCCCCAATCACCCCAAATTACTTTCTTCCCCCGATGCTTTTTTGAAATGCGGGACGTTCAGACATTGACTGAATATAGTTCACAATTGCTGGGTAGTCACTCAAATCTAATTTCAGCATAATAGGGATATAGGAGAGGATTGATCCCACAGCCACATCAGCAACGGTAAAATCATTACCCAGTAAGAAAGGCTGTTTTGTCAAAATTTCATTTAAAGGAGTCAATAATCGTGGCATTTCTCGTTCACGATTGGCTTCTATAAAAATGCCTGTTCCTAAACTAGAGTTGGCAAATAATACCCACTGACTAAATATGGCTTTTTCTTCCAAGGAATAAGCGGTTTTCGCGTATTTTTCCGCTAAATAAAGCAAAATCGCGCCTGATTCCCAAAGCTGGAGATCACCATCAACAATCGCCGGAACTTTACCCATAGGGTTAATTTTGAGGAACTCAGGCTGGAGATGTTCCCCTGCTTTCATATCTAACAGTACGAATTCATAAGGAAGTTCCAGTTCCTCTAAGTACCACTGGATAATCCCAGCCCGACTGCGAGCACCGCCATAAAGTTTCAACATAGTCATAAGGATCTTAAAGAACTTTGTGAGTGTGAGAGTGTTGTTTTACGTTGTCGTCTTTGGTGACAACTCTAGCTGCATTTAGGACTCGTTTGCGCTCTGTCGAATAATTCAAGTCGGTTTTAGTAGTTCCCAAGGGAATCAATGTTTGGGCTACTTCACGGCGCTTATAGGTACGAGCCGCAGAAAATAACCGTAATGGAAACTCATCTCCAAATTGTGCTGACTCTGGAAACCCTGCTGGCAAAAGTAGTTTATCACCCTCTAATACAGATCCCAAAGTTGTTGCATAAATCAATCTGTAAGAGGTAGGAATTTGTTTACATATAGCTTCTAAAGCTGCGGAAGGAATGGGTTCTATCACTTCAATTTGATGCACTTCCCCGTCTTCTTTATAAAAGCACGTAGCTAAACCAAGAACAATATAGTCCTCAGTATTAAGGTCGGTTGCATCAGCATAAGAAATTGTTGTTGTCATAAGAAATGTCTCTTCTAAAATTGGGAAATAGGGGTTTGTCAGTTGTCAGTTGTCAGTTGTTCGTTGTCTATTACCTCTTCCCTTTTATTCCCATCATTAAAATTTACACTTCAATTCTTTAGAATTTTACTGATTCGGGAATTGAACCTGGGTATGAAGTATACATTATTAGACTTATGGCTCATCTGTTGCTGGATGTAAAATCCACGTTCTTCAACAATCCTAGAGGCATTAAGACACACAATCTGTAATTTTATTTGACAAATCAAGTAAATCAAATAGGCAACGTATGAATAAGCACTCTTTTTTAAATTCTGGTATTCAAAACAATCAAGTATGTCTTTCTGATCAAAACAGTCCTTGTCATCAGTCTGAGCGGTTACAGGATGGTAATGAATCAATGTTAGAAGAACGTTATTTACGCTCTTGTGCTTTGAAGTTAGCACAACAAGGGGATTATACCAAAGCGATCGCTCTCTTAAGTCACCTGATTGACCATCATCCCGAAAATGCTGTTGACTACAATAACCGAGGATTAATTTATTTCCAAAGTGGTGATAGTCAAAAAGCCATCTCTGATTATAACAAAGCCTTGGATCTAAATTCTAAATTAGCTAGTGCCTACAATAATCGGGCTAATTATTACGCTGCTTGTGGTCAATTAACGGACGCATTAGCTGATTATGAACAAGCATTGGATCTCAATCCCCATCATGTTCGGGCTTGGATTAATCGTAGTATTACTTTGCGCGATTTGGGAAACTATGCTGAAGCTATTGAAAACCTGGAAACTGCTATGCTATTTGGTCAACTCAAAGGCAATATCTGGGCGGAACGGGGACGGACTTATCATCTCTGGGGTGATTGGAATTGTGCGATCGCTGATTACCGTCGCGCATTGGCAGAGCTACCATCTTTAAATCATCAAGATGTTTCTGGTTATCGCTTGCGTTTGCAACTTGAAACCTGGTTAAATGAGTTGCTATTTTTTGAAGAATAATTTTAGTAGTAGATGACTTAATTCAGAATTATCAGGGGGAGTATCAAGGTGCTGAATTAGATTGTTCTATTACAGTCTGATCTCGATTCATCAATATAACTGGACGCTGATTAGGGTCAAAGCGAAATGATTTTTGTTGCATAATACTTTTAGCTTCGCCGGGATCAAAGTTGCGGTTGAATTCTGTCCGCAAATTTTGCACACGCCCTTCCATAACTTTTACTTCGGTACGGACTGTTCGCAACTTATCCTGTTGTGACCAATGATAAGGCAATAATTGTACTAAAGCAGATACCGCTGCTGCACTAATAACTATATTAACTGCTACTTTGGCTGTAGTTTCCAGCGCCATTAGTTGATAGGCACGTTGGCGTAACCGTCGTTTAGGTCTTGGTACAGTTCGTTTGTTTTCTACGGGTTGTAGAGGAGGTCTAGATGGTTGAAACGCATTCATGGTGCTAACAATAGGCTTGCATAATTTACGGTAATGACCGTCAGAAGCAAACAGGTGCTAATTGCGGCTTAATTTAGCTGCTATATTACTTCATTTTTGGGAAATTTATACAAGTATGAGAATGAATAAAATATTACCTAGTAAGGTAAGGTGCAATTTTCAAAATCCTCACAGCTTAGAACTACAAGGATTTAGAAATCACGCTTACGGATACTAGGCTTGCTCACCTGTAACAGAGTTACATTGGTGTTATTTGTATAGCTCTGTAGCCAAACGCCAAGCTAGAATTCCTGGAATTATTGCTACAACCAAGGCAATGTAAACTTGAGTATCTGAGATAGGCATGATGGAAATCCTCCTAAGTTGAACTAGATTTTCAAGACTTCGTTTACTACTTTTCCCTGTTTTAGCAAGATTAGGAAACATCTTGTTACAAGATGCAACAAAAACTGGGGGTTTGTCACCTGTCACCTGTCACCTGTCACCTGTCACCTGTTCCCTGTCACCTGTCACCTGTCACCTGTCACCTGTCACCTGTCACCTGTCACCTGTCACCTGTCACCTGTCACCTGTCACCTGTCACCTGTCACCTGTCACCTGTCACCTGTCACCTGTAACCTGTCAC
>NZ_JADEVZ010000035.1 GCF_015207875.1 Dolichospermum sp. LEGE 00240 | reverse complement strand
CTCTCTATTTGATCACACTATTTTAACAAATAAAAGCCTGAAATCTTTGCTCGGCAATCTTTTCAGGCTTTACTTTCTCTAAATTTTTAATTCCTAAATTTGCTTTAGTATCTGCGGAATGTGGGTTCTAACCGCCCGGTTAACTTAATCAGTGACTCCTGCTATATAATGGATGTCAGTTATAATCGTTGACTGCTCATGCAAATTCCTCGTTTACATCCAGACACTATCGAAGAAGTGAAACTCCGGGCTGATATTGTTGATGTAGTCTCGGAGTATGTAGTCTTGCGGAAACGGGGTAAAGATTTTGTGGGGTTATGTCCTTTTCATGACGAGAAAAGCCCTAGTTTTACTGTCAGTCCCAATAAGCAAATGTATTATTGTTTTGGCTGTCAAGCTGCGGGTAATGCTATTAAGTTTGTCATGGATTTGGGAAAACGCCAATTTGCAGATGTGGTGCTAGATTTAGCCAAGCGTTATCAAGTCCCTATTAAAACTTTAGAACCTGAGCAAAGACAAGAATTACAACGGCAGATATCTTTACGTGATCAATTATATACTGTTCTCGCTTCCGCTGCCCAATTTTATCAACACACTTTAAGGCAATCTCAAGGACAAAAAGCATTAGAGTATTTAGAAAAAACTCGTCAATTTCAACAAGGAACAATTCAACAATTTGGTTTAGGTTATGCTCCTGCGGGTTGGGAAACACTTTACCGTTATTTGGTGGAAAGTAAACATTATCCGGTGCAATTGGTAGAACAAGCGGGATTAATTAAACCCCGGAAAGAAGGGGGCGGATATTATGATGTATTCCGCGATCGCCTAATGATTCCCATTCGTGATATTCAAGGCAGAGTTATTGCTTTTGGTGGCAGAACTTTAACAGAAGAACAACCGAAATATCTCAATTCTCCAGAAACAGAATTATTTAGTAAGGGGAAAACCCTATTTGCTTTAGATGAAGCGAAAGACGGTATTTCTAAAGTAGATCAAGCTGTGATTGTCGAGGGGTATTTTGATGCGATCGCTCTCCATGCAGCAGGGATTAATAACGCTGTTGCTTCCCTCGGTACAGCCTTAAGTTTAGAACAAGTGCGGCTCTTATTACGTTACACAGAATCCAAACAATTAATCCTGAATTTCGATGCTGATAAAGCCGGAACAACCGCCACAGAAAGAGCAATTGGTGAAATTGCTAATTTGGCTTATACAGGGGAAGTCCAATTAAAAATTCTCAATTTACCTAATGGTAAAGATGCTGACGAATATCTACATAGTCATACCCCAGCAGATTATCAACAACTATTAACAAATGCGCCACTTTGGCTAGATTGGCAAATTCAAAATATTATTAAAAATCGAGATTTAAAACAAGCTACCGATTTTCAACAAGTCACGCAACAAATAGTTAAACTATTGCAAAATATCGTTAATAGTGATACACTTAATTATTATGTTTCCTCCTGTGCAGAAATATTGAGTTTAGGAGATAGTAGACTTAAACCTTTAAGAGTTGAAAATCTCCTAACTCAAATTAAACCCGGTAGTATAAAACCCTCAATTCCGCGCACAAGCAAACCGCCAACTAAAACACCAAAGCTATCTTTAGTCCACACAGAACGCAGTTTACTAGAACGAGCCGAAGCATTATTATTAATCATTTATCTTCATTCTCCCCAGCAGCGGCAAATCATTATTGAAGATTTAGAAAACCGCAATTTAGAATTTAGTCTTTCTCATCATCGCTTTCTGTGGCAACAAATGGCAGAATTCACAGTTGATGAAGTTGATTTAATTTCTAGTGTCCAAAATAGATATTTAGAATTAGGGGAAGAATTAGACATAGTTTCCCATATATTTCATCTCAATGAAAAAAATAAAACAGAAATATTGCGAACTCCTCACGTTATTCAAGCAGCACTAGCTTGTATGGAAAGGGTATTTAGAGAAAAGCGCTATCGTTATTTTATGGAACAATGGGAAAAAATAGATCCTGAAACCGAACCAGAAAAAGATAAATATTATGCTGAAGCTATATATATAGAAAAAATTCATTTACACGACCTTGAGAAACAGCGACAATTTTCTATTACCGATTTAATTTAGTAGGTTGGGTTGACGCAAGGAAACCCAACATTTTCGGAACTTTGTTGGGTTGCGCGGTCGCTTAACCCAACCTACATTACTTACATTACTACGCTATCAGACATTATTCATTTGCTTCTTTCAAAATACGATCATAGAGTTTATCACCAACTCTAAAAGTTGTTTGAGAAATTAAATCATCCATTACTAATTTAACATTATTGATGAATCCTCTTTTCTTAGCAATTAAAAGCATACCTAATATGCCTGTTAAAGACAATCCTAATTTTACTGCTTCTCGTCTTCCTAACCTTTCATCAATTAATAGTTGATTGGCATTTAATTCTACAGCTAATATAATAGCTTCAGCTTCTCCTTGATCTAAATTTAACTCTAACTTTCTGACTGATTGCTTATTAATAACACTTCTTATTTCTATCCAATTTGCATTTTTTAGGGCGTTATTAACTTTTTCTCCTGCTCTAATATCAGTTAATTCATTATATACTGCTTGCGGTATAATAACTTTAACATAAATATCTTCAAGCAAAGACAGTTGATCAATCTTTGCTAAACTGCTAATTGGTGAAGTATTACTAACAATAATCATAGCCAACCTGTAGCTTGAAGAGTTTTAATATCTTCTTCAAATTCTTCAACATCATAGTGCATAGAAATATTGCGTTGTGCAAGTAATTCTTGAAACTCTACATAATTCATTTCAGCAATTTTACTAGCCTTACCCAGACTAACCCTTTCTTGTAAAAATAGCATAACTGCAATTTCTACTAATAGTTCACTCCCTGTCATTCCGCTAGAATTTAGCACTTCATCAGAAATAGTTAAACTCATAATTTAATCTCCTTGCAAACAACCAATTTTATGTTCACAGCTTAATACTGAGAGAGATTTTTTACACCATAAGCAGTTTTTCAAACATCCTCTAAGGGGGAATTAGCTTGTTGTTTTCTAATTGCACGAGCAATCAAAGGAGCTTTCTTTTC
The DNA here is from genome assembly GCF_015207875.1 of Dolichospermum sp. LEGE 00240. Taxonomy (GTDB): domain Bacteria; phylum Cyanobacteriota; class Cyanobacteriia; order Cyanobacteriales; family Nostocaceae; genus Dolichospermum; species Dolichospermum gracile. The sequence continues at coordinate 46,353 of NZ_JADEVZ010000035.1, read as the reverse complement.
TAATCCTGTTAGGGTAAGATCACCATTAATATACAACTTATACCATTCTCGACGCTGACGAAGAACTCTTTCATCATCCTGTAAAGGTAATCTTTGTAAAGTAAATTCAGCCTTTTGGCGTTTTTCTTCTGGTACTGCATCAGTTATTACTAATTGTAGGGAAGGTAACAAAATTTCAAACCAATCATCTTCAACTTCAAACGGGTCAAGAATCTGGTTATCAAGAGTACCTTTACTACTATTAATTCAACCAGAAGCAAAACGGTAATTAGTCCATTCATAAGCTAAATGACGATGATTTTCACAAGATAGGAAATGGTCTACAGTGCCAACAGGTTCATACATAACAGTATAACCACAAAGATTACCAAAGCCATCAGCTAAATCACTTTTAAAATTTGACCAATAATCTTTTAGTCTTTTTTTATCTGGATTTTTTGCTAACCAATTATTACCTGGTTGTCGTGCTTTTGCATCAAAATTTTCTGGTTCTGCTGGAGGATTAAACTTTAACATATTTACTATGAGTCTGATGATTTTTAATTTCTTCTTTCTGCTATAACTATCCAACGTGGCCAAAATGGATCATGTCCCGGTAAAAGTCTTTGCAACTCCTGATGAATTTGTGATTGTGTTCTCAAATGTTCAGGAAAAGTATTCATATTATCATTACGCATCCACGCTTCTGCTGCTTCAATTGCGGTTTCTGATTCTTGGGAACGTGCTTGTTTTAGTCCAAATATTTCTGATGTTAACCATCCTACAGTATCTCCTTGTTTAGTCCAGAACATTTCATTTAGTTCAACCTCTTTTCCTTGTAGTTCAAATAGAAATAATTTATCTTGTTCTTCATGAAATATTGGTTCTAATGAAGCCAGAACAAGGGGAGAATGAGTAGTAACTAAAGCTTGTACTGTGATATCTGATTTTAACTGATTGACTACTGATAAAATAGACGGTAAAATCGCTCTTTGCCAGCGAGGATGGAGATGAGACTCAATTTCATCTATTAATAAAACTATTTGATTCATTGGTTCTTGCTGCGTTAGTTCACAAGCTTTTTCGTGTTCATACCAAGTCCATACTAATAAATAAGCAAGTCCCAGAATCCTCTTCATTCCTGCTGATGCTTGGGTAATGGGAATATTTCCATAAGAAAGATTAATTGTCGGAATATCACGTACATCATCTACAGATACTCGCGTTGGTTCTCCTATTTCCATCCATTCATCAGGATGAGGTACAAGTTGTTTAATGACATCAGATAAAAGTTGAAATGGCGTTTTTTGGGGTTGATTTTGCCATGTTACCCAATCTTGAATAAGACCGTTAGAAATAACTTTTCCTTTTAATTTTAACCCATTCCAAAGTGTATCAGGGGTAAAATTATAGGCATTTTTATGGTTACGAGCAGGGTCAAAGACAGAAAAACTTCCATCAACACGAACAAAAATAACTACTCTTTTTAAAATCTTTAAAAAATCACCTAAATGCGATTTATTCTGCCATTGCTGCTCGGAAAAATCAAATTGACTCTGAACATCTATTTCAGAAAAAAGTAAGCCGCTATTTTGTATGTTAAGTTTGGATATAATTGTGGGTAATTGACTTGTATTTCTTTGCGGATAAGCGGGTTGTTCTACCCAGTTTCCAGTAAGTACCCACCAAGCAACATCTAGTAAGAAACTTTTACCTAATCCATTATCCCCAGTAAAGATATTGACTCTATCAGCAAATTCAATATCAAATTGAGCAGATGGTCCTACAGACCTTAAATGAAGTTCTTTTAGCATTTAACTACTTCTCCAATATATTTTCATTCACTTGCAACTAAATTTTAAACCTCACCAATAACCACAGTTTAACAAGGTGGTAACATATCAGATAAACGGATTTGCAAATCAGGAAACTCTAAAGGTGAAACTGTTGCAGTTTCCATAATAATTACCTGACTTTCATAACCGTTTTGAGTCGGGTTCCTGAAAATGTGTAATTCACGTTTCACCACATCCAAAACCCAATAATCTTTAATTCCTGCCAAAGAATAAGCTTGAGCTTTAGTTTCACAATCTAATTTTAAACTACTATCTGCAACCTCAATAATTAAATAAACTTCTGATGGTGTAGGATGATGATCTGCATAGTCCAAAGGATCTATTTTTACAACGGAAATATCCGGTTCTGGTTCAGACCTATCATTCAATTTTACTGGGTCTTGAACACATATTAAAGCCCGATTTTCCAATCTTTTTTTTAGTACATAGTTTATTCTTCCCGTTGCTGAACGGTGCGCTGTTGATTTTGCACTTTTACAAAGTATCTTTCCTTCTAACAGTTCTACCCGTTCGTCTGGTGCAAAAATACCCGCTTCATTCATGCGGTGATATTCTTCCACAGTCCACAAGCGCAATTGTAGATTTGTTTCTGTACTTTGCATAGTGGCTTTTGAGCTTGACTAGATATAGTTTAAATATATTAGATATTAGATTAGATCCCCGACTTCTTTGAGAAGTCGGGGATCTGAGGAGAATGATAATATTTATGATTACTTCTGGGTGATATGTTTTAGCAACCCTTCACAGGCATCCATCAGTAAATCAATCACCTGATTAAAGCCCTCAACTCCGCCATAATAGGGGTCTGGAACTTCCTTGAGGGTGTGTGTAGAGCAAAAATCGCACATCAACCTAACTTTGGAATGATATTGCCCAGAACGGTCAACAGCGAGGATATCATCATAATTATTACGATCCATTGCCAAAATCAAATCAAACTCTTGAAAGTCACGGATTTGAAATTGCCGAGCTTGGCCAATGAGTTTAAATCCTAACTTATTCTCTGCTGCGGCGCTCATGCGTCTATCCGGCGCTGCACCAATGTGATAACCAGCAGTACCGGCAGAATCGCAAAGAATTGTATTATTTAAACTGGCTTGGTCAATCAGATGATTCATAATATTTTCTGCCGATGGCGATCGGCAAATATTACCAAGGCAGACAAACAGTAGCTTATAAGGCATAATATTTTGATTTAAATTTTGTGTCAGTTGCCAGTTATTTTACACTACTGACCACTGACCGGGAATTTTAGATTTTAGATTTTAGATAAAAAAATTTGGTACGAGTTTCCATCCTTGAGAACGGAAAAATACTCGCTGCGCTGCGTACGCTTCGCTAACGTCAATCCCAAATCCAAAATTTTTGAGCTTCTACACTTTAGGTTGGAGTCAATCCAAAATCCAAAATCCAAAATACTCGCTGCGCTGCGTACGCTTCGCTAACGTCAATCCCAAATTGAGTGACTACATTCCGGGTAATTCCAGTCCACTGGTTAGATCTTCCATACGTTCTCGCATGGTTTCGGTGGACTTTTTATAGGCATCCTTCATCGCCGCCGCGACTAAATCAGAAAGCACTTCTGAACCTTCTGCTAAAGCAGATGGAGCAATTTCTACTCGTTTGGGTTCTTGGTTGCCACTAACGACGACTTTAACAAGTCCACCACCAGATTCTCCAAGAATCTCCATTTGCTCCAATTCTTCTTGCAGACGCTTTGCACCTTCTTGAACTTGTTGCGCTTTTTTAAATGCTTCGGCTAGTTCTTTCATTTTGCCTAAGCCAAAGCCAAATCCCTGTCCTTTTTCTGCCATAACTGGTTATCCGCTGTACGATTGTTTAGAAATCAAATTCAATTATAGATGCGATTAGTCATTAGTCATTGGTAATTGGTAATTGGTAATTGGTAATTGGTAATTGGTAATTTAATTACTCTTGCCTATTGCCTATTGCCTATTGCCTCTTGCCTATATTTAACAACCTGCTTGAAACTCACCCAACATTTTCACTTCTGGTTCTAGCCAAATTGACCAGCGTTCTTGCACCTCATTTTGAACATGACGAATGAGGGAGAAAATATCACTGGCTTTAGCTCCTCCCCGATTGACGATAAAATTAGCATGAAGTTGGGCGACTTGCGCTCCTCCTAATTGATAACCCTTGAGTCCGGTTTGTTCAATTAACCAACCAGCAGTATAAGGTTTAGGATTTCTAAATACACTGCCACAACTAGGATAGCTGTAAGGTTGGGTGCTAAGTCGGTGTTTTTTATGTTCCTTAGTCCTAGCTGTCACTTGCACTGGATCTGCTCCTGGTTGCAGTTGGAAGGTGGCTTGAGTGACAATTCGCTTACCACCTTGGAGAAGTGAACTTCTGTATGTGTAACCTAATTCCTCTGGGGTGAGAGTTGCCAGAGTTCCATCTGGGGAAAGAACTTGAGCGCTAACTAACATATCTGCGATACAACTACTATGCGCTCCAGCATTCATTACCACTGCACCGCCTACAGTTCCAGGAATACCCACAGCCCATTCTAATCCTTCCCATCCTAAAGCGGCTGCGTCCCATGCTAGAGTAGGGATGGGTTCGCCGGCGGATACAGTTAATTGACCTGTGGCTGGGTCAAAGCTTTTAGACCGGAGATGCCGAGTGGCGATGACTAGACCGGGTATGCCGCGATCGCTCACCAACAAATTAGAACCAGCGCCCAATACTGTGATTGCTAAATTATTTGCTTTTGCGTACTCAATACTTACTTGTAAGGCCTCTAAATCATCGGGAGAAACATAGCACTCAGCCTCTCCACCAACTCGATAAGAAGTAAACGCTGACAAAGAAGTATGGGTTTTTAAAGGACAATTCGTCCCTGGTAGGTAAATTAATTTACTATTATCCACATCATCTTTTGTTTGCATTTGTGGAGTGAAATTAGAAAATTCGCAGATTTTGCCAAATCCCTGGGAAGTTATCATTTTTACTTCAATTAGTGAATTTTTGACATTTGTTATTTATAGGAACAGACAAGATAGTGAAGACATCAATTAACTGTAAAACTCAGCAGACAACAGGGTTTTACTCCTGAATCGGTGAATCTTTGTCCATGGCAGTGAATTGATGAAAATACTACTAGAGTGCAGTTCTTAGCCTAAGAAGTGGCGATCGCTGGTTCACTCATCATGGTAATCAGTTCGGGAATAGCCTGATTTAAGTTGCCCGCACCTAAGAACAGTGCCAAATCCCCTGGACATAAGGCTTGCCGTAAAAACTCACTAACCAAGGATAAAGTTTGTTGATAAACTACTTCAGGATTGTGTTTACTAATCGCAGTAGCTAAATCCTGTCCACTCACTTGTCCTAAATCAGGTTCACCCGCACTGTAAATATCCGTCAGCACAACTAAATCAGCATGAGTAAAAGACTCAGCAAACTCTTCTAAAAACGTTAATGTTCGCGTGTAACGATGGGGTTGGAAGATAGCAACTACCCTTTGTCCCGGTCTAGCTTGAAGACGAGCAGCCGCTAGAGTAGCGCGAATTTCACTAGGATGATGGGCATAGTCATCAATAAAAGTCACCCCAGCCGCTTCACCTCGGAACTCAAACCGTCGTCTTGCACCTTCAAAGGTAGCAATACCTTGGGCAATTTCTCCAAAATCTAATCCCAAAACTCTACCCACAGCCACTGCTGCTAGAGAGTTGCTGAGGTTATGATGACTCAATAGCTGTAAATTTAATAAACCCAAGGCTTTGCCTTTTTCCCATACCAACGCTGTTGTGCCATCAGCACGATAATCTATATTGGTAACGGTGTAATCAGCACCTTTATCCGGGTAAAGACTATAGGTAATAGTTGGTTTAAACCTATCACGCACTGTCTCACAATCAATACTACCTACCAACGTTTTGCAACCTTGAGTGAAGGTTTGGAAGGTATCAACCACCTCTTCCAATGTCTCGTAGTGGTCAGGATGATCTAATTCAATATTAGTAATAATACCAATCTCTGGAGCGTGTTTTACCAGAGAACCATCGGACTCATCTGCCTCTGCTACTAAATAACGGCTTGCACCCACTCTAGCATTACCTTCCCAAGCCTTAACTTCACCACCGACCAAAATTGTCGGATCAAGCCCAGCTTGCAATAGCATATAACCAATCATACTACTAGTCGTGGTCTTGCCATGAGTTCCTGCTACAGCAATACTGTAATAATCAGCAATCAAGGCCGCGAGAACGTCAGAACGATGCCAAATGGGGCAACCTAGTTCTAGGGCCGCCTTATACTCCAAATTATTAGCATTAATAGCTGTAGAACAAATCACTTGGGGTAAAGCGGTCTTCACAGCAGACAACTTTTCTGGGTAAATTAATGGTACCGTATTAGCCGCTACTTCTGACAGAAAAAATGCCAAATTGTTAGCTTCTTGTTTACTGAAAATGTGAGCGCCCAGGGATTCTAACTTATGCGTAATATGGTTAGCACGTAAATCTGAACCGGATACTGGCAATTGGCGTTTAGTTAGAACATAAGCCAAAGCAGACATTCCAATCCCACCAATCCCAATGAAATGAAATGGTCTGCCACTAAAATCTATAGAATTACTCATTTTTATTTACCTCTTACACCACACCACACCAGAATCACATAAGACACGCGTATCATAACAGGATTTTGATTGTTACAGATCCTAACTATGCCATCCAAAATATTCATCCCTGCTGAATGATTAAATTTTGACTTTCGTTTTGCTCTGTGAGCCAGATTACCCCCCGGTCGAAAATTCTTGCTGTTTTTAATCTGCCCATAAGATTATTCTGAAAATTTCTGCTACATCGGGAAAGAAAATTGTGTAAATTTAAATACATTTTGTTATGACGGTTTTAGCACTAAGTAGCATCGGCTTAGAGACAGCAACTTGCATTACTTATCAAAAGCCTCTGTCGGAATTGACTACAATAGTACATTGGTAGTGAAATTATTGTGCAATTTATAAAAATCATCATTGGGAGCAGGGAGCAGGGGGCAGGGGGATTTCCCTCTTCCTTGCTTCTTCCTTCTGACTCCTGATTATAAATTCTGTATTTTTTTGTTGATCTAAAACTTTCTGGTTATAAATAGCCACCCTCTTTGCGATATGATTGGGGTCAACGATATCAACTTATAGGCATAAATACAGAGGGCAAGACACTGTGATTAGAGTTGCAATTAACGGTTTCGGGCGCATTGGACGTAACTTTGCACGCTGCTGGGTGGGGAGAGAAAATAGCAATATCCAACTGGTCGGGATTAATGACACATCTGATCCTAGGACTAATGCTCACCTGCTTAGATATGACTCCATGTTAGGCCGGTTGAAAGGTGTAGATATTAGCGCTGATGATAACTCCATTACAATTAATGGTAATACAATTAAATGCGTATCTGATCGCAACCCAGATAACTTGCCCTGGAAAGAATGGGGAATTGACCTGATTATCGAATCAACAGGCGTTTTTACCAGCAAAGAAGGGGCAATGAGGCACGTCAATGCCGGGGCTAAAAAGGTTCTGATTACAGCCCCCGGTAAAAATGAAGATGGTACTTTTGTCGTCGGTGTCAATCATCATGATTATGACCACAACAAACATAACATCATCAGTAACGCTAGTTGTACAACCAACTGTTTAGCTCCCATTGCCAAGGTATTAGATGAAAAATTTGGTATCATCAAAGGCATAATGACCACTACCCACAGCTACACAGGTGATCAGCGTTTACTAGACGCTTCCCACCGTGATTTGCGTCGGGCTAGAGCAGCAGCTATCAACATTGTTCCCACTTCTACAGGTGCAGCAAAAGCAGTAGCTTTGGTGCTTCCTCAGTTGAAGGGTAAGTTAAATGGTGTGGCTTTGCGTGTACCAACCCCTAACGTTTCTATGGTGGACTTTGTAGTGCAAACTGAAAAGCGCACTATTGCCGAGGAAGTTAATCAAGCGCTGAAAGAGGCTGCTGAAGGTCCTCTCAAAGGCATTTTGGGTTACACCGAATTGGAACTTGTATCTTCTGACTATCAAGGTACAGATGAATCTTCTGTTGTTGATGCCAGCTTGACTCTTGTTATGGGCAATGACATGGTGAAGGTTATGGCATGGTATGACAATGAGTGGGGTTATAGCCAACGTGTTCTTGATTTGGCGGAATTAGTAGCTGCAAAATGGGCGTAATTGTCCTTTGTCAGTTGTTCTTTGTTTGAAGACTACTGACTAATGGAATGGGCGGGGAAACCCCGCCCCTACATGGAATGGGCGGGGAAACCCCGCCCCTACATGGAATGGGCGGGGAAACCCCGCCCCTACATGGAATGGGCGGGGAAACCCCGCCCCTACTAAGCAAAATGTTGAAATCCCTGGCTGAGGCTGAGAACTTGGTCGGGGATTTCTGCTGTTCCTTGGTGTAAAATTACCTTTGAGCCTGGGGTAATTGTGCCAATTATGGCTGCACTTGTGCCTAGTTTTTGCACTAATGCTAATGCTGGTTCCGGTGGTAAACACAGGACTAATTCAAAATCTTCGCCACCATAGAGGGCATATTCTAATGATTTTTCTGGTGTTAGCCACTCTTCAAAGGCTGATGGTAAGGGGATTTTACTAGATTCTATAACTGCACCGACTTGACTGGCTCGGCAAATTTGTAATACTGCATCTGCTAAACCGTCGCTGCTATCCATACCAGAGATAGGGAAAAGGCAGAGGGAGGTGAGAATTTCTTTGAGTATGGGGATGACATCTAACCGGGGGTTGGGGCGTTGATGGGCGGTGATTAAGGCTGCTTTGACTTCAGTTTTGAGGTTGTTACCTATTTCGGGATTTAAGAGTAGTTCTAAGCCTGCACGGGACGCTCCATGTATACCTGTGATTACAATAGCATCTCCTACTTGGGCGATCGCACGGCGGAGGATGAAGTTGGGGTTGGCTTGACCAAAGGCGGTAATTGCTAAAGTGGTAATGGGCGATCGCACTATATCACCACCTACTATCTTGACATGATATTTTGATAAGCATTCTGTCATACCCTGATATAGTCGCTCTACCCAATTTACAGTTACATCTCCAGGTAAACCTAGTCCCACAGTTATTCCCATTGGAGTTGCCCCCATTGCTGCTAAATCGGATAAATTCGCCGCCGCAGCCCGCCAACCGGCATCCTCTGGGGAAGTGGTAAGATCACTAAAATGCACGCCGTCAACGAGCATATCTGTGGTGACAATTAAAGATTGATTTGGCAAAGTTTCCAATACTGCCGCATCATCACCAATGATATCGGGTGGACAAAAGCGTTGTAATCTTTCTAAAAGACCTTGTTCACCAATATCTCGAACTCGCAGGGAAGATAAATTATTATTCATAATAAAATTTACTGATTACTTTATAGACTAAAATAAAAGTATCATCTAGGAGACTATTGCTAATCAAAAAATTATATCGCGGACTTTTTCCGAATTAAATATTACAGTTGAGCAGGTAATTTGGGATAGTCAGTGTAAATAGTGGGTTAGCTACCCTACAAATCTGAGATATTTTTAAAGGTAACAGAAATGGTTTCTAGCATTGGCATCACAGACAGCATTAAAAGTTTGAGTGATTTACAAACTCGTTGTCACTTACACCAAGCAGAAGATGAAAACTTTTTTAACGAATGGTTGACAGACTTACCCCAACTTAATACACAAGAACAATCGGGTGTTACTCGCATCAAACAGCGTTATGATTATCATCGCCTTGATGGTCTATTATTAGAAGGAACAATTAATCTTTTAGTAGTTTCACCACTTTTGGAACTTGCAGGTTTTCTAGATTCACCTTACCGAATTCGTTCACCCTATGGCATAACTTTAGAAATTGAAGAACCAGAAGAAACAGTTCGCGGTTTTATTGATGTCCTAGTTGTCCAGGGAAAATTTTGGATTTTTGTGGTTGAATCTAAACGAAATAGCATTCCAGTTGTCGCAGCAATACCGCAGTTATTAGCCTATATGTTAACTACTCCCCACCGGGGTAAATCAGTATTTGGTATGGCTACAAATGGTGATGAATTTATATTTATTAAACTAGCTATCACAGACAAAACTGAATACGACGTATCACGCACATTTTCCCTATTTCCCCGCCGACATGAATTAGCTGAAGTGTTGCAAATTTTAAAACGATTAGGAGAATCCATTGTAGCTTAATGCAGGTAATCTGATGTAATCAGATATGGCGTTGTCAACATTTAGGCTAAATTAGAAATCACTTCCAGGAAATTTTTCAAAATTATAGATACATTATCACTTCGCCAAACAGCAACGATTTCTAATACTGGTGATTGTCCTTCTATGGAACGATAGATTACACCATGTCGTTGCAAATTTTGTACATTAGCTGGAAGTAGTGAAATTCCCATTCCACCTGCAACTAAACTCAGAACAGTTGATATCCATGCAGCTTCTTGTCTAACTTTTGGCTTAAAACCTGCATCCAGACAAATATCATTAATTTGCTCACGTAAATTATATAACAGGTTATTTGGTGGAAGGATAAATTGCTCATTTGCCAGTGCTGCAAGTAAAATACTAGTTCGTCTTGCAAAACGATGGTTTTCAGGTAAAACAATGACCAGCGATTCTTGAAGAATAGGTATAAAAGTCAAAACATTATCATTATCGTTATTAATATTATGCAAATTATGTAGGTGGAAGAAACCTAAATCAAGTTTTTGGTTTCGCAATTTGTCAATTTGCTCATAAGAAGCTAGTTCCTGTAACATCAATTCTACTTCGGGAAATTTCTCGTGAAATGCTCTGAGAATGTCGGGTAGTTTACTATTGGCAATGGAGGTATTGATTCCTATATTTAATCGTCCTTTCTCACCACGACTTAATCGTTGACCTAATTCAATTGATTGTTCAACCTGATGGAGAATTTGACGGGCTGCTTGCAAAAACTCATTTCCAGCATCTGTTAATTTTAACGGGCGATGGTGACGATCAAATATTTGAAATCCAATTTTTTTTTCCAGCCACTTTATTTGCTTACTCAGAAATCCCTGATCGATTTCCAGATATGCAGCAGCGTTGCTAAATCCCTGCTTATCATTTACAGCGATCGCATATTTCAGATGACACAGTTCGAGTTGATCCCAATTCGACCATTTATGATCATCGGGCAGTTTGGGGTTAGTCATAGGGCTAAAAATTCTTGTTTTATCGGCATTATGACATTTTAGTCATGGAATGTTGCATAAATAGGGTGATTGTATCATAGGTTTCTCGGATATCTTCAGAACAACACAACCACTTGTCACTGGAGAAGCAGAAATGAAGCCTGAAAATAAACTGAGTCGAGTGTTGATTGCCGGTGGAACTCACGGGAATGAGTTCACTGGAGTACACTTGATCAAAAAGTTTGAGCAATTCCCTCAATTAATTCACAGGTCTAGTTTTGAAACACTGACGCTATTGGCTAATCCTCAAGCGTTTACAGCAGTAAGACGATACATAAACAAAGATTTAAATCGGTGTTTCCTACGCCAAAATTTAGAGGATTCAAAACTTTCTAGTTATGAGGATTTACGAGCTAAAGAGATTAACCATCTTTTTGGACAAAATGGTGAAACTCCTGTTGATTTTATCTTGGATTTACATAGTACAACTGCGAACATGGGCATAACCATAATTGTAGATAATTATGAACCCTTCAATTTGCAATTAGCAGCCTATCTCAATTATATGAATCCTTCAGTTAAAGTTTATAGTTCTGGAAACTCTGGTCGAAGTCATAATTCACTGCGATCGCTTGGCAGATTTGGAATTTGTATTGAGGTTGGATCTGTTCCTCAAGGTGTTTTGAATGCAGATTTTGTTCTGAAAACTGAAACCATAATATACACAATTTTAGATTATTTGGAACTGTACAATCAGGGAAAAGTTCCATCCTTGTCAAATAACCTAATCTGCTACGAATATATGGAAGCAATTGATTATCCGAGAAACGAACATGGAGAAATTAAAGCTATGATCCATCCTCACATTCAGTTTAAAGATTATGAGGTTTTGAATCCTGGTGATCCTATGTTCTTAACATTTGATGGTCAGATAATTAGCTATCAAGGAAACTCTAGTGTTTATCCAATCTTTATTAATGAAGCTGCTTATTACGAGAAATGTATTGCTATGTGTTTTACCGAAAAACGAATGATTACTGTTGAGTAAGCCAAAATTAGGACTTACATAAATAACTGTCAAGAACTCATCGGTCGTTCATTCTATTACCTATTGATTAGTTTTGACAATTTAACTTTCAATACTTCAAAGGAGTTACTAATGAATGCTCAACAGGAAGAGCTTTATCAAAATATTCAAAAATTTTCTCTAGATGATGCTGATGCAGTTTTATCATTTACTCCACGATTAGCAAAAGATAACGGTTGGACAATTGAATACTCCCAACGTGTTATTAACGAATACAAAAAGTTTGCCTTTCTTGCCATGATCGCTGGGCATCCTGTTAGTCCTTCTTCTCAAGTGGATCAAGCTTGGCATTTGCACTTAACCTATACTCACTCATACTGGGATGATTTTTGTGGCAAAATCTTACATAAACCATTGCATCATAATCCTAGTCTTGGTGGCTATAGTGAGCAAGAGAAGTTTCGCAGGTGGTATGAAAAAACGCTGATAAGCTATGAAAAAATATTTAATGAACTCCCACCAATTGATATTTGGCCGCTATCAAATATCCGATTCGCTCAAAATGTTCAGTACCAACGAATAAACACTCGTGGTTACTGGATTATACCCAAACCATCCTTGAATTTTCTTCGATTTCCTGGGTTGAAAGCAATACTAATTGCGCTGTTATCATCTATGTTAGTCCTAGCAATGAGTAGCTTTTTTCCTCTGCTGGCTAATACTCATAACTATTCCAATAATTGGAATAGCTCTGAATTTGTCATATCTCAGGTAGCCGAAAATAATCTAAGTTCTGGCAATACACCCACATCTAACCTTGAGAATAATCAAACTACCTCGGACGAAGCTTCCGAGTTGTGGTGGTTGTGGTGGTTGCTAATATTAATTGGTTTCTTGTGCGGTAGCGGGAACAGTAATGGTGGTGACAATAATAATAATAATAATTGCAGTGGTTGTGCCTGTAGTATGTGATGAGTCATATCTGGATTCACCATGCCAAAAAATGTTTTTTGTATACTAAGAGAATTTCAATCATCTGAAACGAAAATTTTTCATGAAAACTATCAGTATCCACTTTTGGTAGAAACATAATTCTTTAGCTCAAGATACCCTACTATATGGTTGGTTTTTTGAAAAAGTCTATCTGCCAAAACTGGAAGTTTTCAGAGTTAGAAGCATCATCAATTATCGTCAGTTTAGATTAGTAAACTTGTGTAGCTGAATGCTGAAGATAAGTTTTTGTTTTTGGCATCATACATGAAAACAAATTTGACTATTGCTAAAAAATAATCAGGGAGGATTTATGAGCCTAGAGGAATTATGGAGACAGAAAAGCGATCACCAGCTTGAGGTTGCAGCTAAAGAGCTTTCTAACTATACAGAAGAAACTGAACAGGTAATTCGAGCCGAAATACGCAGGCGTGGTATGCCTGAACCACCAATATCTAAAAGAAGATTAAAACCTAACAAAGATACTAAATAAGCTGTTGTGCATTTAGTTTGTATAATTCTAGCGGGCAAGATGCCCGCACCACAAAGTTCAAGTAAATTATGGTTATCAAATTTAGCTGCGTAACAGCTTACTACAAAAGAATAAAAGAAACTTCTCTTGCTTTCTGTGAATTGTTAATAGGTTTGTTTGGCTTGTTAGTAGGGGCTGCAATTTTATTAGTAACATTGGCAGGTCAAATTTCTGCAATAGTGGTTGGCTCTTTAATAATTTGGTCAGGTATTTCATCAGCTTTCATAGGTCAAGCATCGTTCACCTACATATCAGGTTATCACAATCCATTACCTTTATTTAAATTCAATCCAGGTTTAGGTAACTTTTGCTTAGGCTGGGGAATACTTTTTTCGGTAATAATAGCCTGGAGAAAAGAGAAAGGAAGCAAAGTATATTTTCTCTATGCTGCTATCTTTGGGATAGCTAACCTAATTGTAGGTTTAATAAACCTATTTACAACCCTTCAAAGTGATATTGGAATTCATCTATCAGGTTTACTTGCTTCGATTTTTTCTTTCTTCATGGGGTTGTCAATCGTGATTACTATCCTACAATCATGGGAAAGCAAAAATTAATTAATATCTGATATATTAATCTCGAAAATTGGATGTTGTCAGAGCTGTAAACATTATCAATTATGATAGGTTTGGAATAGCAAATATTTCTAGCTGAATGCTCAAGATAAATTTTGATTTTTGGCATTATACATGAAAGCAATTTTGAATATTTCTGAAAAACAAAGGAGATAAAAATAATGCTAAGTTGGATATCTATCAAGCCTCTACTACAGTTGAAATTTGACTATATTTTATATATTCTAGGCATTTTGAGTTTTGTAGTAGGAATATTCTTATCCTCAAGACCTGTTTTTATTCCTCCGATAAAACGTATACAAATTAGAGGTAATGATGAGCATGATTGCATAATTCATTTTGCCTTTCATATAGGATCTTTTTGCATATCACTTCCTTTCTTTAATTTCTTTTACACTTTAGCTAGTGAGTCAGCCCCATCAGACCCAAATAATTATTGGCATTTCGTAAAGTTAATTATTATTTTTTCCGGTTTCTTATATTTTATACAAACAATCTATGAAAGATTAATAGGTATTTTAGAAAAAATTAATAAACGCAAATCTTTACGACCAATATATTGTGAGAAATGCAAAAAAGAACTCAAACTAATAAAATCGGTGGTTGATTTCTTAAATGAAAAACAAATCACCGCTATGCGAATTAAAAGTATTTATTTTGAGGCATGGTATTGTCAAAGCTGTTGTACAAAAATTGATTGTAATTCTATCCATTTACGTGCCTATACAAGTTTATCGGATCAGTTTAAAACTTGTAGTCATTGTGGGGGATTAACCATGACCGTAACTTCTATTATAATTATAAAAGAGGCTACAACTAAAGAAAAAGGCGAAAGATTAGTTGTTTATACTTGCAACTATTGTTCTCAACAGGAAAATAAAGTTGAAATAATTCCTATTGATACTTCGGGTGATTAGGCTGGTTTTGAATAATTCACGAAAAGTACCAGCAGTCTAACAAATATTTTGCAGCAGACGCAAGACGGTTGAATTATTACGTTCCATTTTTGATAAAAATATTAATAGATTTTGGATTTTAGAATTAATCCAAAATCCAAAATTTAAAATTAATTAAGCTGCTTGAGGTTGAACTAAATTTTCTCCACCTTGAACAACAGTTGCAGATTCGATTTTGTCACCAGCTTTGAGCTTATCTAAAATCTCTCTTCCTTCAGTCAAATAACCAAACACAGCATAACGACCATCTAAAAGATTACGTCCTGCGGGAGTAAGTTCTGGTTCAAAAAGGAAAAAGAAAACTTGAGAAGAACCACCATTAGCTTCACTTTCGGGACGTGCCATAACTAACGCACCAAAAGACGAAAATGGTAAAACAGGCATATCTAAATAACGCCCAGCTTCTTCGAGAGTAATGCCATAGGTGGGTTCTTTTTCACCTTGGACTAAAATTTCTAGAGGAATAGCCCGATATTTGCCAGTTTGAGGATCAATAAAACCGACTTCCTTACCTACAGGATCTCCGGTTTGCAAGAAATAAGATTCTTCCGAACGGGTGAATTCTAAACCGTTATAAAAACCTCTTTGTACCAAATCCACAAAATTACCAGCAGTCACAGGGGCGCTATAGCCATCTACAACTACAGTCAAATCACCTTTATTAGTTTTGAAAGCAATCCTAGCGCGTCCTTTGAGTTGAGGTAAGTTACTATACTCAGCCGGAACTTCAAAGGGGAATTCCTTCACCATTGATTCTTCTAACAAGCTGACAAGATTGAGTAATTTAGCTCTGCCGTCAAGAACGGGTTCTTTTTGTTTAGTTTTCACCACTTCTTGCAGTTCTATGATGCCAGATTTCAATTCAGTCATCCAAGCTGCGGCTTGAGGTTGGCGTTCTTCCGGAACGCTTGCTAATATTTGGGAAGGTTTATCGAGTATCCGCAATGCCTGTTTGAGGTCATTATTAACTGCACCCCATCGTTTATTTGCCCGCAGTTGGTTAGAAATATCCTCTAAACGGTTTTGCAGTTTACGGACAGGTTGATTATCTATTGGCAGTGCATAGCGCAACAAAGCCTTACCGTCGGTAATTGCGTTTCCTGCTGGTAAGCCGGCGTTACTAGTGGGAGTCCACCCAGCCGTACCTGTGCCTAAAAATATTGTTAATAGCAATATTACCTTTAGGCTGTTCTTCACCCAGGACTTAAATAAGTTCAACATGAAATTTCCCTTTCTTCAGCATCAAAGTGTTGACTGGAAGTAACTCATTGATTATCTTCCCACATTGGGGGACTAGGAATGGAGGAGGCAGGGGAAGTAGGGGGCAGGGGAGCAGAGGAGAGAAATATTCTTTTGCAACTGACAACTGACAACTAACAATTAACCAATTATGACGCTAGAAGGGTACAATAAATGCCGATTGTCTTGCAAAATTTGAAAGTTTCATGATCTCTAGTAACGACTTTCGACCTGGTGTTTCAATTGTATTAGATGGTTCGGTTTGGCGCGTGGTAGATTTCCTTCACGTTAAGCCAGGCAAGGGTTCTGCCTTCGTGCGGACAACACTGAAAAATGTCCAAAGTGGGAAACAGTTAGAAAAAACTTTTCGGGCTGGAGAAAGCGTTCCCCAGGCAACTTTGGAAAAGGTGACGATGCAACATACCTATAAAGAAGGCGATGAGTTTGTCTTTATGGATATGGAAACCTATGAGGAAGGTAGATTAACTTCAGCGCAAATTGGCGATCGCGTCAAGTACCTTAAAGATGGTATGGAAGTGAACGTGATTCGCTGGGGTGAACAGGTTCTAGAAGTAGAACTACCTAACTCTGTAGTTTTGGAAATTGTGGAAACAGATCCTGGTGTTAAGGGTGATACTGCAACCGGTGGTACTAAACCAGCAAAATTAGAAACTGGGGCAACTATCATGGTTCCTTTGTTTATTGCCCAAGGGGAACGGATTAAGATTGATACCAGAGAAGACAAGTATTTAGGCAGGGAATAATTTTCCTATTTTTTGATACCAATTTGGAATAGTGAGGAATACAGCAGGAGTCAGCAATTAGGAGTCAGCGTCAGGAGTAAAACCCTGTTGTGGCTAAGTTTCATTCATGTCAATTGAGTTCCTAATCACCTGGAAAGTTGCCATAAAATCCCAAATCTAAAATCCCAAATCTAAAATTGGTGCTCATGATTTCAATCCCTTTTTTATAGAGGGATTAAATCCCTGCCTTACTGAGAATTTTAATTTAACAATTAGGTCGAGGTAAAATAATTGTGACATTAGACTTTAATGAAATCCGTCAGCTATTAGTAACTATTGCCCAAACAGATATTGCGGAAGTTACTCTCAAAAATAATGAATTTGAACTAACAGTCCGTAAAGCTGTCAGTTTTAACAATAATGCTCCGGGAACATTTAGTGGTGTGGTGAGTGCTGGTGTCACCCAGTTAGTATCTACAGCCTTACCAAGTTCCACTGAGGGGGCTGTAACCAATAAAGTTGTTGATAATTCAGTCGCACAACCTCCTCATTCTTCTTCACCAATTAATCAAAAATTAGTTGAAGTACCATCACCAATGGTAGGGACATTTTACCGTTCCCCAGCCCCAGGAGAAGCAGCGTTTGTGGAGGTAGGCGATCGCGTCAAAGCTGGTCAAAGTGTCTGTATCATTGAAGCTATGAAGCTAATGAACGAAATTGAAGCCGAAGTCTCTGGACAAGTGATGGAAATTTTAGTTCAAAATGGTGAACCAGTAGAATATGGTCAGCCTTTGATGAGAATTAACCCTGATTAAATAGGGAATAGGGAATAGGTGACAGGTGACAGGTGACAGGTGACAGGGAACAGGGAATAGGGAACAGGGAATAGGGAATAGGGAATAGGGAATAGGGAATAGGGAATAGGGAATAGGTGACAGGTGACAGGTGACAGGTGACAGGTGACAGGGAATAGGGAATAGGGGACAGGGGGAATACAATATATTTCCCAATGACCAATGACCAATGACCAATGACCAATGACCAATGACAACTGACCACTGACTAAAGCGGATAATTTTTCTGAAAACTTGCGCGGGTGAGAGGTTGTTGTAATTCCACACCTTCACCCCCTAAAACCTCTAAAAGCTTGCCATTGACTTCGATATATACGTTAGCTTGAGGATTTAAGCTGGTAGCAGTATATACAACTTGTCCCACACGCCCCATCATAGAAGTGCTACCTCCACCAGTGGTAAAGTTTTCAGACAAATTCACGTGAACATCATTATTTTCTGCTTTGAGTCCCAATAGTTGAGTACCCTGGGGAATAGTAGTAGAGTCAGTGCCTTCACTTGGACCGGCTAATAAAGTTTTAAATGCTGCTTCTAAAACTTGATTGGGTTGGGTAGCAGCAACTTTAAAGGGTTGGGGAACTAAATCCAGGCGATTTTCCTTGGATCTGAGCCAATATATACTAGCAGTCTGTTCATTGCCTTGCTGAGTGGTTGATTGCTTGATGGGCTGTTTAATAATTTGTGAAGAGTTATCAGGTGTAGAATTATTGGGAGTCTGGGCAGAAAACCAAGCCACACCACCGCTTACCACGACCACTGCTGCGGAAATAGCTGCTATCAGACTGGTAGAAACACCGTTAGTTCTTTGTTGGTTATTCATAATATAAAACCTACTGGATTGAGGATGGAAATAGTATTTGTAAGATAAGTAGCCTGTTTATAAACGTTCTTCCCCGGTGTAGATATTGGCTTTTGATTTGGACATGAACTGTTATTGCTAGTTTTGCCCCTTGCCACTCCAATTGTAGAGTGATCTTTACGAGTCCGTTACCTTTCTCTTTATCTAAATCCTATGGTTTCTTGAAAAAACTTTTAAATTAGACTTGAGTAAAATATGGTAAGCAAATCAAATAGTCGGCAAATAAACGGATCAAATTTTCAATAATTGTACGTTGTGCGATCGCTCTAAGAAGCGTAGCCATGCCCTCAATGGCTTTACACACCATACATATCTGCTATATTAATCAACTTTTCCAGGGCAATTTCCCGAAAAATGAATTGATAAATACTATAATAGGTAATTAATCCCTTATTTGTGGTTGTTATGGTTGTTACTGCTTCGACCCACAAGATTACCTGGGAACTCTTGCCTGAAGATTTTGTTTTAGAAGATGAACCAGTGGATAATGTTAATCAACCTTCTTTAGCTGCTGCACTAACGGAAAGCCTACAACTGGCCGGGAAACTCCCCGAAACAGCCCTGGCTACGACTAATTACGGCATCTGTACCGCAGTTAATGGCAAAATTGTCATCAAAGCACCTGATTGGGCTTATATACCCAAAATTACCGTG
The DNA here is from genome assembly GCF_015207875.1 of Dolichospermum sp. LEGE 00240. Classification (GTDB taxonomy): domain Bacteria; phylum Cyanobacteriota; class Cyanobacteriia; order Cyanobacteriales; family Nostocaceae; genus Dolichospermum; species Dolichospermum gracile. The sequence goes on along the minus strand of NZ_JADEVZ010000035.1, from coordinate 26,909 downwards.
CCTAGAGAGCAAATACAACGTAGTTATACTCCTCACAAACAGGGTGAAATACCGGTTGTGGTGATGGAATTTCTTTCTGACGTAAATGGGAGTGAATATTCCAGTAAACGGACTTTTCCCCCTGGTAAATGGTTTTTTTATGAAGAGGTGTTAGAAGTTGCAAATTATCTGATTTTTGCACCTGATACGGGTGTTTTAGAATTTCATCGCTTACAAAGTTCAGGAAAATATCAATTACGTTCCCCTGATGAAAATAACCGTTATTGGATAGGGGAAATGGATTTATTTATTGGTGTATGGCAAGGAAAGCGCGAAAACCGTGATGGTTATTGGTTGCGCTGGTGGGATCAGGAAGGTAATTTGTTATTGTGGGGGTTTGAGTCGGTTGAGAAGGAACGCGCAGAAAAAGAACAAGAAAGACGAGAAAAAGAACAAGAAAGACGAGAAAAAGAGCAAGAAAGACGGGAAAAAGAACAAGAAAGACGGGAAAAGGAGAGAGCTTTACAACGGTTAGCGGAGTTGGAGAAACGATTACGAGATGCGGGAATTGAAGATTAGGAATTACGCAGAAGAACACGCGACTCGCAAACCACTACCGTAATTACTGCCGCCAGCAACTATGTAGTGACGATAGGCACAACGGCAGTTGCCTGACTCTTGCAGCCAAGAACCACCGCGTAATATGCGTTTGTTATCGTTACCAGTCCAAACGCTACCATCATTAGGTGCATTTGTATAGTCTTTATGCCAAGCATCTTCACACCATTCCCATACATTACCGTGCATATTATACAAATCAAAGTTGTTAGGGGGAAATCCGCCTACATCTGTGGTTTGTTTGTATTTATTATGATGATTAACTACATCTGTATTAATGGTTTCACCGAAGTAAAATGGAGTTGTGGTGTTGGCTCTACAGGCATATTCCCATTCAGATTCGCTGGGTAAGCGATACATTTTACCTGTGTATTCCCCCAACCTAGCACAAAATTCTTGGGCATCTAACCATGATATTTTTTCCACTGGCAGATTTGCACCTTGGAAGTGTGAGGGTTTGGGGTTTAAATCTATGTTGATTTTGGGTAAACTGGCGATTTTTTGCCATTGTGCTTGGGTAATTGGGTATTTTCCGATATAGAAAGGTGAAATTGTCACCTGATGTTGGGGTTTTTCATTTTTATATCCCTCTCCTTCTGGTGAACCCATAGAAAATGTACCACCAGGAATACCGACCATTTCCAGAAATAAATTATTTCCTAAATTGTCTCTAAAAACTATGGGTTGTTTTGGGGAAACAATTGTTGTTGTAACTTGCTGAGAGTGACTAGAAGAAATGGTTATTTGTGAAAGTTGCTGTGGTTGCAATACTGATAAAATTTCTGTTGCCGATTGAAACCGATTTGAGGGTAGGTCTTGCAGCATTTTATCTAAAATTATTTCTAAGTCATGATTTACAAATATATATTTTTTCCATATCCATTGCATGATTGTTAAGTCAAATAGTGGATCAGTACCATCGGGTCTTTGGAAATATCCTGTTAATAATCGAATACAAGTTACAGCTAAACTATAAAGATCGCTGTTGGGATAAACTATGCCGCGAAATTGTTCTGGTGGTGCATAACCAGGTGTACCTGTAACTGTTCCCAGTTTGGTGAGGACGTTGTTACCTACGTCTTTGGAGACTCCAAAATCAATTAAAAATAAAGTACCTGTTTGCGAATGTTTAATAATATTTTCTGGTTTAATATCTCTATGAATTACTTTATTGTCATGAACAAATTGTAAAATATGTAATAATTCAATTAATATTTTTTTTACTTCAAATTCGCTAATTTTTCCCTTTTGTCGCAGTTCACTTAATAAATTTTGACCTTCGATAAATTCTTGAATTAGATAAAGTCTGCCTTCTTGGGGAAAGAAGGCGAGTAAATCTGGAATATGGGGATGTTTCCCTAAATCGTTGAGTCTGAATGCTTCTTGTTCAAATAACTCTGTGGCTTTTTTGAGCGCCGCACTGCCTGATTGTTGGGGTAAAAATTGCTTAATGACGCAGGGGGTATCTAATCTTTGTTCGTCTACTGCTAAAAATGTCCGTCCAAAACCACCTTCACCAATGATGCGGACGGCGCGATACCGTTCTTTCAGCACTATTTGACTGCCACAGGATTGACAGAGAATAGTTTTTGGTGGGTTTCGCTGTAGACACGCGGGGTTAAGGCACTGACTCATAAATGCTAGTAAGTAATTATATGGATATACTGGAAACGGGTAAATGCTAGACTTTTGCCCAGGCAAAAATCTTTGTATATCAATACTCTTAGTGATTTTAGAGGTAAAGCTGCAACCCGTTTTTAGTATAATTATAGTCACATTTTAGCAGTGATATAGGTTAGCGAGAAAATGACATAATCAAATTTTGTAAATAATAGACATCTCCAGAAATGAAATGTACATGACTGGAAACCCCTGTAAAGACGTTCCGGCGGAATGTCTCTACAATCATTTTCACCAGATGTCTAATTTAGATAGTTTTTCTAAATCCTTAACAGATATTATCTCTATCCAATCTGCTAATTTGACTAATTTAACGGCTGGGTGTGTACCTGTTGTTACTTCATAATAAACTTCTTGCGCAATAATTACTTTACCAAAAACATCCCGCAATAAATTGAGTTGTCCAACTTTTGCTAATTCACTCAAGGGAGTTGTATCGGAGACAATAATCACTTTTTATACTGGCTTAAAATTGCTAGCGTTTGAGTAACTTCTTGCTGTAGTTCTTCCTTTGTTTGACTGGGGAAGGGAGATATTTGGTAAATATCCATTAAATCAGAAAGTTGCCATTGTTCAATTTCTAATAATTCTGCTGCACGTCCAGCACTAATATCTCCATGACGTAATAATGTCATGATGTATGCTTCTTTGGCTTTTTTTCTGCTTCTAAACAATGAATTTCTGGGACTTCGGGTAAGGTGAGGGTAAATTTGACTTCTGTTGCGGCCATTTTATTTTACCATTACTAAATATTGGGTTTCCTTGCGTCAGTTTAATCTACATCACTTAATTATACAATATAATAGCTGAGTGATCACATTTTGAAAGTTTGACTAAAACCAGAGTGTCAGTAACCCAGCCCTAAAGGAACTGGGCTTGCAAGAGTAATCAAGTAAGCCGTACTGACCAAACCACCCTGAGTTTACTCTCATGGTAGCCGTTATTTGAGTCACGACACCCATGCGTTCGCGCCAGCGTGCCCTCGGGCATAGCCAGTGTAAAATTGGAAAATTAACCAAGACTTATAAACAACTTGAGTTTGGACTAAATTGACTTCCATAGCCTGAAACCCTTACTAGACAAGCATTGGAACTTACGAATCCAAAGGAGACTTCTAAAGCCTGAAACCTTCTCTCAGCTTGCGTCTGAAGCTTTAGCCGAATAAATTAGTCCAAACTCCAGAAACAAATCTTAACGGCAGTAACGACAGGCAAGATGCCTGCCCCACAAGGGTTAATTTTAACTCTCTATTGCCTCATTAATCCATTGTTGCAATGTATTGATAACTTCGTCAATGGCAATTTCTTGAGATTCACGGGTTGCACGTTTGACTACTTCGACTTTACCATTTGTAATGGCTCTACCGGTGACGATTCTGAAGGGGATACCGATTAAATCTGCATCTTTGAATTTAACACCGGCCCGTTCATCTCTGTCATCTAATAAGGTTTCTACACCTGCTTGGTTGAGTTCTGTGTAAAGTTTTTCGGCAACGGCGATTTGCCCTGCATCTTTAATGTTAGGAATGGTGATGATGGCGTGATAGGGGGCGATCGCTATTGGCCAAATTATGCCATCCTTATCATAGGATTGTTCTACGGCTGATTGTGCTAACCGTGACACACCGACACCATAACAACCCATAACTAAAGGCTTTTCTTCTCCTTGTTCGTTGGTATAAGTTGCACCCATCGCCTGGGAGTATTTTGTCCCCAGTTGGAAGATGTGACCGGCTTCGATGCCTCTAGCTGTTTGTAGGGTTTGGGTTGGGTCGTGGAGGGAGCGATCGCCTAATTTGGATTTCCGAATATCTACGGTTAGTGCAGGTAGCTTAAATTGCTCACCCCAATTTGCGCCAACTACATGAAAACCAGCTTCATTTGCACCAGTGACAAAGTTCTTTAACTCCACAGCGGTTTTATCCACCAACCGCACAAACTGAGAATTTACCTGTTTACTTTCCGCAATATAATCATCACTAATATCTGGTGCTATGTAACCTAAAGGCAAAGATTTTGCTTGCCATGTTGCTTGGGCTTCGGCATTTGGTACAGTTAAAGTGAGGATAGTTTTAGCACCAAATTGAGGAGCTAACTTAGTTAATTCATTTTGTAATTTAACTTCATTGATTTCCTGATCTCCGCGAATATTTATTAACACCAAAACAGTTAAACCGTTATCATAAACAGTTTGATATAAAACGTTTTTGACAATTTGGGTAGGAGAACATTTCAAGAAATTACAAACGTTGTCTATAGTTTCTGTTCCCGGAGTTTCCCGTTTTTCGTAAGTTGTAAAAGGTGAAGTTTCCGCTTCTGCTGCTAAAGAAACCGCCTTTTCTACGTTTGCTGCATATTTACCATCTTCAGTATAGAGAACTTCATCTTCTCCCGCTTCTGCTAACACCATAAATTCTGTAGAACCAGAACCACCAATAGCCCCAGAATCAGCTTCCACAGCCCGAAAAGCCAAACCAGAACGCCGCAACATATTACTATAAGCAGTGTACATTTCCTGGTAAGTTTTTTTCAAACTTTCTTCATCAGCATGGAAAGAATAACCATCTTTCATAATAAATTCTCGTCCGCGCATTAAACCAAACCGAGGACGAATTTCATCCCGAAACTTAGTTTGAATTTGATATAAATGTACAGGTAATTGACGATAGGAACGAATCATATCACGGGCAACTGTGGTAATTACTTCTTCGTGAGTTGGTCCTAGTCCTAATTGTTGTTCTCTTCTATCCACAAGAGAAAACATAATTCCCTCAGCTTTAGTATAGGTGTCCCAGCGTCCCGACTCCTGCCATAATTCCGCAGGTTGTAACTGTGGTAATAAACATTCTTGTGCGCCGGTAGCATTCATTTCTTCCCGGACAATTTGGGAAACTTTTTGCAAAACCCGCCACATTAGGGGAAGATAAGCATAAATCCCACCACCAATGCGACGGATATATCCAGCACGGAGTAACAATTTATGGCTGGGTATTTCCGCATCAGCCGGATCATCCCGCAGTGTAACAAATAACATTTGTGATAATCGCATTGTTTTTACCTTTATTTGCTAATTTTTCAAATCGCGTAGGTTTAAAATGTTTCCACGTCAGAAGAAAATAGGGAACAGGTTGCAGAAAATGTTTACCTATTACCCATTACCTATTACCCATTACCTATTACCAATAAAATGTATCAAGCACAACCACCTTTAGAATTTATTCCGCCAGCTTTTAACCCTTTGTTGTTAAAGTTAGTACATCTAGTCCTACCTAACTGGATTCGCTGGAAAACACCCATTAGCAACATTGAAGCAAACAACGTTGAAACTTTGGCGGATTGCTATCAACGGTTTCAGGATGGTAAAATCCGGTTTATGTTGGCGTTTCGTCATCCTCAAACAGCAGACCCTCTTTGTTTAACTTATTTACTGTCCCAAATCTTGCCTAAAGTAGCACGAGTTGGGGGTATACAGCTACAATATCCGCTTCATGCCCATTTTATCTATGATCGGGGCATTCCTCTCTGGGCTGGTTCTCAAGTTGGTTGGGTAATTTCCCATTTGGGGGGAACTCCGATTCAACGCGGTAAAGCTGACTGGACTGGGTTGCGTTCGGTGCGGGATTTGTATGCTAATGGTCAGTTTCCCATGGCTGCTGCGCCAGAAGGCGCTACAAACGGTTTATCGGAGATTATTAGTCCTTTAGAACCGGGTATCGCACAGATGGGTTTTTGGTGTGCGGAAGACTTGCAAAAAGCGGGAAGAGATGAGGAAGTTTTAATTTTACCAATTGGCATTAAATATAGTTACGTTAATCAGCCTTGGGATAATATAGCAAATTTGTTAACTGAATTAGAAGCGGCTAGTGGTTTATTGGTAAATCAAGAGAAAACTGAGGCTAATTTTACTGCGCTTTATCCTCGATTATTGGGTTTGGCAGAACATTTATTATCGGTAATGGAGCAATTTTACACTAAGTTTTATCATCAAACATTACCAAATGAGAAAATTACGAATGGAGGAATTACAGATAGAAATGAAGCGTTAGCTTATCGGTTGCAATCTGTGATGAATATTGCTTTATTTATTGCTGAACAATATTTTGATTTGCCATCTAGGGGAAATTGGAATGATAGATGTAGACGGGTGGAACAAGCCGGTTGGAATTATATATTTAGGGAAGATTTTAAGGATATTAAATCATTATCACTCATTGAGAAAAGTTTGGGAGATAGAGTTGCTGAAGAAGCACATTTTCGGATGTGGCACATGAGGTTGGTTGAGAGTTTTGTTGCTGTTTCTGGGATGTATATCCGCGAAAAACCAACTGTGGAAAGATTTGCTGAAATGACTTTACTTTTATGGGATATGATTAATAAAATTAAGGGGAATATTCCTTTAAATCGTCCACAATTGGGTAAGCAGCAGGTGAGGATAACTGTGGGTGAACCAATTTCTATTTCGGAACGTTATGCAGTTTATAAAAGTAGTCGAGTTGCTGCTAGACAGTCGGTGGCTGAGTTGACGACTGATTTACAGCAGGTTTTGGAGGGTTTGGTTGATAAGGGATGATGTTTTTGGTAATTTAGATAATTTTTGTCAGAATCAGGATGTCCAAGATTTGAGGATTTTCAGGATGTAACTTTTTGATTATTAGTATGGAGAGAAGCAAATATTTATGAGATATAATATAAGAATAAATATATGAGTCTCATCTATCAACCATCAAATAACAATCCTGTACATCCTTTAATCCTGGATATCCTGATTCTGACAAAATAATTATATTTCATGAAGCATCATCACCCTCCTGGGAATAAATTCCAAGTCTTATAGCGAAAGTCCGTTAAAACGGACTAAAAGAATTTTGCAATAAACATCCTGTAAATCCTTTAATCCTGGATATCCTGATTCTGACAGTTGAGAGTTTATAATTGACATAGAGTGTGATATTGCCTATAACCTAGTAAATGACATAGATAATTATGAATGTACAACTTGTTGACTCCCTTGTAGAAATTGTTTCCAAATTAACTCCCGAAGATCAGAAACTTTTCTTATCTAAACTTTCTCATATCAATATAATTCCGTCAGCAGAACAGCAAAATTTAACATCAGCAGAAAAAGTAGCACAATTTCAAGAATGGTTATCTCAATTTCCTCAAAGTAGTATTACCCTATCAGATGAAGCACTGCGTCGAGAAAATATTTATGATGATAGAGGAATATGAAAAGCTATTTACTTGATACCAATATTATTCTTAGATTTGCAAATTCTCAATCTCTGGAATATAACCTTATACAGAATACTATTTCTGAAATTTTATTACAAGGTGGTCAATGTTTTATTACCTCTCAAGTAATTATTGAATTTTGGGTCGTTGCTACTCGTCCTGTTAATGTTAATGGATTAGGGTGGACTGTAGAACAAACAACTCAAGCAGTACAAATGCTAATAAATCAATTTGATTTACTAGAAGAGACACCAGATGTATTTTCTATTTGGTTAAACTTAGTGACAACATATAATATTTCTGGTAAACGCACTCACGATATACACATATTAGCCGTGATGCTTGCTCATAATATCAGCCATATTTTAACTTTAAACCCCAAAGATTTTATAGCTGTTCCAGAAATTACGATTATTCATCCTCAAAGTATGAATAGCTAAGAATATTGTGAATAAAATTATCCTGTAAATCCTTTGGATAATGATTCTTTCACAAAGATGCGACCTAGTAATCGCGTCTGGGTGAACCTTATTGTATTGTTTTTTACTCACTTTTAACACACAATTGGGAGCGAGTAAATTCACCTCAATGCGTTATTTTGATTGAGTTTTAGCCATTTCACAAAACGAAATATATTTTGATTTTTTTATGATATTGTTTTGTTGTATCAATATTTTACCTTGGAGAAAACAGTTATGGGTTGGCTAGAAAGACTATTTGGGCAGGAAAAACCAGAAAATGCTCAAGTGAATCCTGATGAATATTTAATGGCTGAAAACTCTGCGGAAGGCGAAATTACTCCTCCAGAGCGTGTGGGACTCAATGGGGAATATGATCAAAGTGGTTTAGCAAAGCGAGTGGCGCTGGCTTTTGATGTAGACTCCCGTTTTGATGAGATAAATTCTATTTATATTGCCCAGTTGGGAGGTACAGTAGTTTTGAAAGGGGAAGTTCCCAATCAAGATATTCTGGATCAGTTAGTCGAGATAGCTAAAGAGGTTAATGGTGCTACCGATGTTGTCACCGACGAAGTAACAGTTGGGTGATTATTCCCTACTTGAGCCTTTAAAAATGGCTGGAAAAAAGATTGTAGATACGTTCCATAGAAAGTCTCTACTCGTCATTAGATTTTTAGTTATTTGGCGCTATTTTTTAATTCGGCGTTGGTGAATTGGGGTATGAAAGTCGAAAATTCCATCTCTCAAACTCTTACTCTCTGTGCCTCTGAGTCTCTGCGTGAAATAAAATCATACTTTTACTCAGCAACGCCTTTAATTCGTTCCAGGCTTTGACAACTTTATCTAATTTGTTTGGTAGTTGAGATTGCGAGATGTCATTATATTGGGTTGTGGCTTTTTGACTGGTTAGGGTATAGCTAATATGTAATATGTAACTGCTCAATAATTCGGGGTAAATCGTTCAATGACAAGCCTCAAATGGCCTAAAATCGTTCCCGAATAGTTAGTCCGTCCCCATTTATTGAGCAGATACAATTTAACTCAAATGATTCTCTAGCAAGGACGCGATCGCTTCTGGCTGAACTTTTTTGTATTGTTTTTTACCTAACATCAAAACACAATTGGGAGCGCTGCTACAGCGTTTTTGACAATCGGTGTGTTCAATTGTCACTTTATCAGATAAACCGCGATCGCCTAAAGTTTTTTCTAAGTCTGACAATAACCCCTTTCCACCCCGTTTCAGACAACCAGATTTTTGACATACCATAATTTTGGCTTTGGGTTGAGGAAGAAAATTTTCCAGCACACAAAAACCAATGGCTTGAATTTGATAAAGTTGCAGTTTGAGTTTATTGTTACGGAGATTTAATTTACTAATAGCATCTATGCGAATTTGTTCACCAGGAACTAAGGATAAACCTAGGGAACAACGTAAATTTTTAGGAATTTTTAGTTTAATATTTCCCCCAGGAACTGCTAACTGTAAATGTTTACATTTCCCAGCATCTTTACCCACAAACCCTAAAAACTGTCCTTCAATATTCAATTCCGATAAGGTCAAATATTTTTCACCCATTTGCGATAACCCAATTTTTTCAAGAGGAAATAGCTTATCTGTTGGCTTCCACACCCGCCAGGGAATAAATTCCCTGTCTCATAGCTCAAGTCCGTTAAAACGGACTAATAAATTTGGTTCTTGCGTAGATTTTATGGAGAACCCAGTTCAAAATCATTGAAAGCCTTATTGTGTCGGCATTTCATTCAAAATATGGGCATTATAGTTTATGATCCTTGCCCCGTAAGGGTTTTGTGATAATCAATCCTCAACCTCCATAAAACAGACGCAAGAGCCATAAATTTTCTTAATGTTTAGTCATCTTTAGATGACTTTCGCTATTAGACTGGGAATTGATTCCCAGGCGGTTTTTACCCTTACCCACGTATTTGTTTCATTATTAAAGTGAAACGGTATTATCTGGAGTTATGTTGATGATTCCAATCAAGAAGGAAGAGGAAAAAGAGATTTTTACCTTTTCCCTTCTGGGGATGGATTGAAATGTTAAGAAAGACGTTTAGCTTCCACTGTTACTGGTAAACGACTTTTATCGGGAAATTCACTAACTTCTAATTCCCAACCATTAGTTAAAGTGAGAATTTTACCTGCTTCGCTATCTGTTTCTTTAACTACTTCTTCTTCTAAGTCTTTTTTAGGGACGTAGACAACCAAAGTACCAGTATTATTCATTCGGAGCATTACTTTCATGTGTTTCCTCAGCAGATTCTAGTTCTCTTTTTCGACAACCGATGATGTACCCTGTTTCCAAAAAATGTACAGCATAGATATAATAAGCTTGCAAAAATGTGCCAATGCTGGAGACATAACCAACATCACCAATGTTTGCTAAAACTTCCCCAATTTCTCTACCGGGAAAAGTTCCATCGTTTTTGATTAGTTTCTTAACTCGAACTTTTTGACCAATTTCAAAAATGGGTTGCGAGTCCAGTTCTATTTCATCACGTTGCATGGGAATACCTTTTTTCGCTGACTAAATTTAATAATTCTTCTGTAGTGAGACTGCGTTTTTTGAGGATTGATTGCTGACGGACTACATCTAAAATAGCTTGGGTTTCTTGAGAATCGAGAAAGATGCCATGCTGTTCTAATAGATTAGACAATGAATGCCGACCAGAATGTTTACCTATGACTAAACGCCGTTCCCAACCGACATCTTCAGGAGCATAAGGTTCATAAGTAACGGGGTTTTGCAATACACCATGAGCATGAATACCAGACTCATGAGCAAAGGTATTTTCACCCACAATTGCTTTCCAAGGTTGAACATTAGCACCGGAAGCTTTAGCGACTAATTGAGATAGTTTTAACAAGTGTTGAGTTTGGATTCCTAAGTCAACACTGTAAATACATTTTAGAGCCATGATTACTTCTTCTAAAGCGGCATTTCCGGCTCTTTCTCCTAGTCCATTAACGGTAGTATTTACAGATAAAGCACCAGCTTTGATTCCGGCTAAGGCGTTAGCAGTTGCTAGTCCAAAATCATTATGGGTGTGAATCTCAATAGGAATTGATAGAGTTGATACTAAATGCTTAACTTTCAGGTGAGTTCGGAAGGGATCAAGTACCCCAACTGTATCACAAAACCGAAAGCGAGATGCGCCCCATTCTTGTGATAACATGGCAACATCTTGGAGAAAGTTTTCGTCGGCTCTCGAAGAATCTTCGCCACCGACTGATACCCAAAGACCTTGATCTAAGGCAAAGCTAATACAGTCTTTTAGTTTTTGTAAACTTACTCGCCATTGTCCATGAAATTTAGCGGCAATTTGCACTCCAGACACAGGAATGGCAATATGTACTCGTTCTAGTCCACAGGCTATAGAAGCTTTAATATCTGATAATACAGCACGATTCCAACCTAATAGTTTAGCGTTTAAATCTAAGTTACGAATGGCAACAATGGCGCGAATTTCTTCTTCTCCCATTGCCGGAATACCTACCTCTAATTCATGGACACCAATGGCATCTAAGAATTGAGCGATCGCTACTTTTTCTTCTAAGTTAAAAGCAACACCTGCTGCCTGTTCCCCATCACGTAATGTCGTATCATTAATCATGATTTGATACATTTTCAAGGTCCCTCTAGCGGAGTTTTTTGTAATATCCTTGTTCGCTACAATTTTTCATGGTGGTAGATGGGTAGTAAATTATTAATTGAGCGAATAAATCATGATTCATGATTTACGATCCTTAATTATTAACTAAATATTGCTGTTGCATCTGTATGACAAGAAACAAAAAATAAGTATAATTTATCCAATATTTTCTGTAGTATTATTTGTGGATTTTGTTAATAGCCAATAACCCAGACAAATATTAGTAAATCCTGTAAAAAATAACATACTCATGCCAGCAATCAAACTAAGTAGGTTAGCATTGAAAATTGTCGTTTTGGGAAGGCAATAGGCAAGAGGCAAGAGTGAAGAAGCTTTGGGAAATTTTACTTTTCTTTACACACTTTGGTTTTATTATTTTCACCTACTTAGTAATCATAATTATTACCTCTTATATTTACTGATAATTTTTCATTTACCTCAATTCAGGATGTTCTGCAAGCCAATCAAAAATTCTGTCTAGTTGTTGTAAATCCACTAAACCATATTGCCAAAGCAGCATCGGTAAAGGTCCATGATTGAACTCAGGATGTCTCGTTGCTACAGCAATATCAGCCTGGGAAAGTGCCAGTTCTTTTTCCAGAAATTGCAGTAACTTCCTATCAATACGATTAATCACCATAATTGGACATTGACAATTGAAATCAACATAAGGTACAAGTTATTCCCATTAGCAATTACTAATTTTTTTAGTTTTAGCAAACTGGGTGAACCTTAGCTTATGTGAATTATCTAGAATATGCAAGATAGTTTGTGAGTGAATAATGACTTGAGATCAATCAGACTTGCATTAAAAATTAACCTCTGATATGCTTTGGATTAGACAGGGCTAGAATTTTAATTGTTATCAGTCGTACTAATCAAAAAAACATGATTGTTTCCAGCAATCTTTACTCAACACCGTTGCACAAACAATTCTCTAACCATGTCACCAATTGATGACGAGAAGCAAAAAATTGCATCAATGTACTACGAACAAGAATCGCTTCTTCTAGGTTATTAACTTGCACGCGCAAAGAACCATCCGGGGGACAGGAACAGGAAATCATCAACTCTTGCAACCGATGATAAATACACCATCTATCACCTAAAGGAACTTGCAAAATTTGTTCACCGACAGTTAAAAAGTTACAATTTGGTGACATCAGTAATTCACAATTTATGAAGTTAACTTGATTGATCATCTTGGTGATGATTGGTGAGAGTTTGGACTTGTTGTTCTAACTGCTCAATCCGCGAGAGTAAAGAACGAATTACACCTGCCTCTATATCGGGTAATTTGCCATGTTCTAAGGGGGAAATGGGGTTACTAGACTTAGGAGCGATAATCCGTCCAGGAATGCCCACCACAGTGGCATCTGGAGGCACATCACGCAAGACAATTGACCCTGCACCAATACGGACGCGATCGCTAATTTGAATATTTCCTAATACTTTCGCACCTGCACCGACAACAACATTACTACCTAATGTCGGATGACGTTTACCGCTTTCTTTCCCAGTTCCTCCCAATGTTACACCCTGATAAATGAGTGTATAATCTCCCACAATGGCAGTTTCACCAATGACAACACCCATGCCATGATCAATAAATACACCCTTGCCAATTTTTGCCCCTGGGTGAATTTCAACACCTGTGAAAAACCGTCCTAAATGAGAAATCAACCGGGGAATAAAACCCACTTTATGGATATGTAACCAATGGGAAAGACGATGTAAACACAAAGCATGAAATCCGGGGTAACAAAATATTACCTCTAACCAATTACGTGCTGCTGGATCACGCTCAAAAATAATCCGAAAATCACTGATTAATGGTTCTAAAAAAGATCTAAAACCTTCATATTTACGTAGCTTTGTATTTACAGTCTCAGTCTTACTGATCCTGTTTAATGACTGGTGCATTGGTATTGTTAGGTGAAAAAATCCTGTACTGTTTTCATGCTTATAGCAGATAACTTCTAAACAGACAGAATTAGCAACGCAGATTAGATTTATTAAATTTATTAAGCTTGTACTCAATAGGTTTAAAACCCTATTTAACAGAACTTTACATTTTGTCTTGGGGTAGGGGGACTAGCTTTTGATCACAGGGGTACTGGTATTTTCAGATCAGGGATGCAGCTTTTTTGTACTCACCAGAAACCTCTTAACCTGTAGGACTTTGCAGCTATTTAGCCAAGATATTTTTCCATATATTTAGTTGTACTCATTTCCTGATAAACATTGTTTTGATGACAGTAAATATAGATTTTATGTATTACTCACTACTATTATTATTTTATTATTTTGGTAGTGGAAAGGTGGATTTCTTTATTTTGTTTTCGGATTTATTTGCTGTATATGGGGATACAAAATTGTAATAAGATCCCCGACTTCTTTGATTCATTCTGTCCATAAATAATAAATCAATGTTAGAAGTCGGGGATCTGGGTATGAACGATTGCTATATCAATCAAGAACCAAAGAAATATTTCATCTTAATCTTAATATCAGTAGTAGTTTTAGATACAGCAACAGCCGAATCATTAAACTTAGGCGGTCCAGTGAAAACCTCTGGATTGTTAGAAAACCCAAAACCTTCTATGGGCGCACCAAAAGCACCAGTATCAAGATTACCATTTTCATTGGCATCATGAATTAATCCAACAGCATAACTACCTGCTCTCAAGTTATTGAAAGTCAGTTTTTGAGATAGTTCTGTGATCTTGATACATTGGGATTGTAAAGCATTTTTACTATCACGAGGAAATCCCTGACTTTTATCAAAAATAGTCGCACAAATTTGTCCAGATTTGTTTTTGAGTCCCTCTACTTCAATTGTCAGACTACTATTCAACTCTGCCTTAGCATTAGCTAAAAAGAGTAAGTTTCCCAATATAGGGAGTAGTAACATTAGCCCCAGACTTGATGTTTTCTGCAACGCAATGTTTAACTTTTTCTTCATTAATTTACCCCGTATTAAATAGAACTAATATGTTACTTCGCAATGTTGTCAAGTTAGATTTTGTGGAGTTGCTGATTAAGGGTATGAATTTTAGTCTCACGCAAAGGCGCAAAGGTAAGAGTTTTCAAGGTTCAATTTGGGAATTTCATGCTTCAATTTAGCAACGCCGACTTTGTGAATTACCTAACAGACACTTTTGTAAATATAACAGTAAATATAACAGAAAGTAACAAAATGTCAAAAATCAATAATCAATCAATAACTAAAAATGTGCAAATTTACCCAAAATATAGAATCCAGGCGACTGGAAGTCACGGCTACACAGGCAAAACCCACCTGCGTGGGTTTTAAATTTCCCTAGTCCGCGTAGGCGGACTTTGTTTGTATAGCCGTGTATTCCTGACGGGAGCCGGAGGCATCTTTCTAATCGCCAGCTTATTTCTGTAAAATTGGGATGCTCCCGACAACAATAGCTTTGATCACATTTTTCCTAACTTGCTTTGTTTACTATATTTATAGTCTAGTGATGGGGGAAAGTTCATGGCTAACATAATTATCAATATCATCAAAAAATAATGATCAAAAAATTAAATCTTTTGCAAAATATCTGCATTAATATAGATGGTGTAATTAGGCTGTATTTATTGTATGGCAAGGAATACAGCTATAAAAATGTCAGCAATAATCAAAAACTTAAAAAAATATAAATGGCATTTTTACGCTAAAAAAAATGATAGGTTGTATACAGAATTGAATTTCGCACGTATCTGGAGTAATCGGGCCGATTTGACTCCAGTTTTTTCACCTCAAATCTCTGAAGAACAAGAGTTTCCAGGAGAAGTTGTAGGAAAGTTGAGTACAGTCGAATATCAGGAAAATTCGCTAAAAATATAGCCAAAACCCTTGCGGGTATTGAGTTTGAGATGAGTACAAAGAAATCCTGAACCCCTAACTATAAATACTCGTACCCCTAACTATAAATACTCGCACCCCAACCCGAAAAAATCTTTTTTAACTTTTGTATCGTTGCAATGTAAGGATTTAAGGATTTGAGTACAAACATAATAAATTCAATAAGTTCTATCCTGGTGTAAACCAAAGGGGGCAAAAAAAGGGCTGCTATAAATCATTTATCGCCAATCACTTAACGCTCCTTAACAAAACCAAGTTAACAGTCAAAAGTGAGTGGAGGGATGAGATTAGCACCATATCTAAAATAATTTAGATATTGCCAGTAGTAAAAGCATCTCCCACAGTGGCTCTCAAGTCCACCTCCAACAGCGAAATTCAATGACACTACCTGCTACAGATATTCTCACCTCCGACCATCAGGATTCCCTTATCATCCCCGCTAAATCTGGTAATTGTGGTTGCGACAGCAGCACAACTCCAGAAATGGACGAAAAACTCATAGAGCGTATTTCTAAACACCCCTGTTATAGTGAAGAAGCTCATCATCACTATGCACGGATGCACGTTGCCGTTGCTCCAGCTTGCAATATCCAATGTAACTATTGTAACCGCAAGTATGACTGCGCTAACGAAAGTCGTCCGGGAGTAGTGAGTGAATTACTCACACCGGAAGAAGCTGCCCATAAAGTGTTAGTAATTGCCGGAAAAATTCCCCAAATGACTGTGTTGGGAATTGCTGGACCTGGTGATCCTTTAGCTAATCCAGAAAAAACTTTTCGGACTTTTGAATTAATTGCAGACAAAGCACCAGATATTAAATTGTGCTTATCCACAAACGGTTTGATGCTGACAGAACATATTGATCGCATCAAACAATTAAATATAGATCACGTTACTATTACCCTTAATACCATTGACCCCGAAATAGGCGCACAAATCTATTCTTGGGTTCACTATAAACGCAAACGTTACAGAGGGGTAGAAGGAGCAAAAATTCTCCTAGAAAAACAGTTGGAAGGATTGCAAGCTCTCAAAGAAGCTGATATCTTATGCAAAGTTAATTCCGTGATGATTCCCGGAATTAATGATCAACATTTGGTAGAAGTTAATCAGGCTATTCGGGAGAGAGGCGCATTCTTACATAACATTATGCCGCTGATTTCTGCGCCAGAACATGGGACTCATTTTGGTTTAACTGGTCAACGTGGACCAACAGGAAAAGAACTGAAGGAAGTCCAAGACAATTGCTCTGGTAACATGAAAATGATGCGCCACTGTCGCCAGTGTCGAGCCGATGCGGTAGGATTATTAGGAGAAGATCGTAGCCAAGAATTTACTAAAGATAAGTTCATGGAAATGGCTCCAGAATATAACTTTGAAACCCGCCAAGAAGTTCACGAAGGGATTGAGAAATTTAGAGAAGAAATTAAGGCTGCCAAAGATAAAGCATCAACTGGCAAAAAATCTGCTAATAGTCCTAAAATATTAGTTGCAGTAGCCACAAAAGGTGGTGGATTAGTTAACCAACACTTCGGACACGCGAAGGAATTTCAAGTCTATGAAGTTGATGGAAATGAAGTTCGTTTTGTTAGTCACCGCAAGATTGATCAATATTGTCAAGGTGGTTACAGCGAAGAAGCTACCGCAGATAATATAATGAAGGCGATCGCAGATTGTAAAGCAGTCTTGGTATCAAAAATAGGCAATTGTCCCAAGGAAAAATTAGAAGCAGCAGGAATAAAAACTGTTGAAGCCTATGATGTAATTGAAAAGGTTGCTTTAGAATTTTACGAGCAATATGTTCAGGCTAATGGGTAATTAGTAATAGGTCATGGGTCATAGGTAATATTGTTCCAATCACCAATCACCAACCACCTATTACCTATTACCTCTTCACCAATTCCCACAAAGGTAAATAATCATGGCTTACGAAATTACTAGCCAGTGTATTTCCTGCAAGTTGTGTTTATCTGTTTGTCCTACCGGTGCAATTCAAGAAGTTGACGGTAATTATTGGATTGACTCTAAACTTTGCACAAATTGCGCTGGTAGTATTCACACTGTACCTCAATGTAAAGCCAGTTGTCCTACTGTTGATGGTTGCGTTAAACAACCTAGTGATTATTGGGAAAGTTGGTTTGCTAATTACCACCGTGTTTTAGCAAAGTTAACCAATAAACAAGACTACTGGGAAAATTGGTATAAGTCCTATTCTCAGAAGTTTTCCGAACAGTTGCAAAAGCAGCAAGGAGAAGCAATTATATAGGTGACAGGGGACAGGTGACAGGTGACAGTTAACAGGGAATAGGGAATAGGGAATATTTATCTTTATTCCGACTCCTGATAGCGTGGCGTTAGCCATAATCCTGACTCCTGACTCCTGACTCCTTCTTTATCACTTTATACTTTTATAGAGAAAATCATGCAAAATAATTGTATCTATCTTGATAATAATGCCACCACTAAAATAGATCCTCAAGTTGTTGAGGCAATGATGCCTTATTTGACGGACTATTATGCTAATCCTTCTAGTATGCACACTTTTGGTGGACAACTTGGTAAGGCTGTAAAAAAAGCTAGAGAACAAGTTGCTGCTTTGCTGGGAGCAGAAGAATCAGAAATTGTTTTTACCAGTTGCGGAACTGAGGGTGATAATGCGGCTATTCATGCGGCGTTATTAGCTCAACCCGAAAAACGTCACATCATCACTTCCCAAGTAGAACATCCGGCAGTTTTAAATGTCTGCAAACAATTAGAATCTAAAGGTTATCAAGTTACTTATTTGTCAGTAAATGCTAAGGGACAAATAGATTTGAGTGAGTTAGAAGCTTCTCTAACTGGTAACACTGCTTTGGTGACAGTAATGTATGCCAATAATGAAACCGGCACTATCTTTCCAATTGAAGAAATTGGTGCTATGGTTAAGGAATACGGCGCTCTCTTCCACGTTGATGCAGTGCAAGCGGTAGGTAAAGTACCCTTGAATATGAAGACCAGCACCATAGATATGTTAACTATATCTGGTCACAAAATTCATGCTCCTAAAGGTATTGGTGCTTTGTATGTAAGACGTGGGGTTCGTTTCCGTCCTCTATTAGTTGGTGGACACCAAGAACGAGGACGGAGAGGAGGTACAGAGAACGTTCCCGGAATTATTGCTTTAGGAAAAGCTGCGGAATTAGAACTGTTACATTTAGAGGAAGTAACTCAGAGATTAACAAAGTTGCGCGATCGCTTGGAACAGTCTCTTTTATCCAAAATTCCTGATTGTGAAGTAAATGGTGATGCCAAAAATAGATTACCAAATACTACAAATATCGGTTTTAAATATATTGAAGGTGAAGCCATTTTACTTTCTTTAAATAAGTACGGTATTTGCGCTTCCTCTGGTTCTGCTTGTACTTCTGGTTCTCTAGAACCTTCTCATGTTTTACGAGCTATGGGTTTGCCCTATACTACTTTACACGGTTCGATTCGCTTCAGTCTTTCTCGCTACACAACTGAGGCGGAAATTGATCAAGTAATCGCCGTAATGCCGGAAATTGTTGACCGTCTTCGGGCTTTATCTCCCTTCAAGAATGATAATGCTGATTGGTTACAACAACAGTCAATGGTCAGTAGTCATTAGTAGTTAGTCATTAGTCAGTGGTCAGTTTTCATTTACTACTAACTAATGACAAATCACCAATCCAAAATCTAAAATCCAAAATCTAAAATTAACTATGTGGGACTACACTGATAAAGTATTAGAGTTATTTTACGATCCTAAAAACCAAGGGGCAATTGAAGAAACTGGCGAAGCTGGTGTGAAGGTGGCAACTGGTGAAGTAGGAAGTATTGCTTGTGGTGATGCTTTAAGATTACATTTGAAAGTTGAAGAAGCAACAGATAAAATTCTCGATGCTCGGTTTCAAACTTTTGGTTGTACAAGTGCGATCGCATCTTCGAGCGCTTTAACTGAAATGGTCAAAGGTTTGACTTTAGATGAAGCTTTAGGAGTGACAAATAAGGAAATCGCTGATTATTTAGGTGGTTTACCTGAAGCGAAAATGCACTGTTCTGTTATGGGTCAAGAGGCTTTAGAAGCGGCGATTTATAATTATCGTGGCATTCCTCTAGAGGCACATGACGATGAAGAAGGTGTCCTCATTTGTAGCTGTTTCGGAATAACTGATGCTAAGATTAAGAAAGCAGTTGCACAAAACAATCTCTTCAGTGCAGAGCAAGTAACAAATTATGTAAAAGCTGGTGGCGGATGTGGTTCTTGTTTAACGAAGATTGATGATATAATAAGGGAAGTAAAGCAGGAAGCCGCCAACAAAAATCTCTACAGCTACAAGGCGAAAGCTAAAACAGAAATTCCTAGTTCAGAGCCACAAAGACCATTAACTACAGTTCAAAAAATTGCTTTGATTCAAAAGGTATTAGATGAAGAAGTCCGACCTGTTTTAATCGCCGACGGGGGAGATGTAGAACTTTATGATGTTGAAGGCGATAAAATTAAGGTAATTCTTAAAGGTGCTTGCGGTTCATGTTCTAGCAGCACTGCAACTTTAAAGATTGCAATTGAAGCGAGATTACGCGATCGCATCAGTAAAGAAATTATTGTCGAAGCAGTGTAGGGGCGGGGTCTCCCCGCCCAGGGGTTTCAACTCCCCGCCCAGGGGTTTCAACTCCCCGCCCAGGGGTTTCAACTCCCCGCCAACGCCCATTAACCAATTATTCTTACAACCCAATAAATACTATGAACACCACTAGATTTTCTGTAGAGCGATCGCCTCCATAAATAGCGACGTTCTACACACGCTCACCGCCGTAGAACTTTGGCCGTGAGAACCAACAGACAAAACCACCAATCAACTAATTCTAGGAAACACGAACAATGACTGAAGAAAAAATTAGACAGATAGCTTTCTACGGCAAGGGCGGTATCGGTAAATCTACCACTTCTCAAAATACTTTAGCCGCTATGGCTGAAATGGGTCAACGCATCATGATCGTCGGTTGCGATCCTAAAGCTGACTCTACCTGTTTTAATAATATGGACATTATTTAGACCCAGAGGGTTCACCTGTACCTTGCTTCTTTGCAGATAGCGTCTAAAGATGACTAAGTAACCCGAAAATTCTTTACCCAAAACCTCTTCCCTGTTCCCTTGTCATAACAATAATTTTTAATGTTCACCTACTTAGAGGATGTTTTAAAAGTTTTTAATGTATAAATAAACCCCTCTCCAAACCTCTCCCCGCCGCGGGGAGAGGCTTTAAAACCCCCATTCCCTGGCAGGGAAGGGGGGCTGGGGGGTTAGGTTTTTGGAAATTACTAGTACAACACGGCGTAAATAAATCAACCATTATCAATCGCCAAAAAGCTTGCTCAGTATTAGTTTTGACTTTTGACTTTTGACTTCCGCACCCACAACTATTCCCTATTCTCAACTTATCGGGTTAGTATAACAAGTACCGAAGAACCCTTATTTTTAACTGAGACTAATATTTTAATATTGGTAAATCTACTCTAGATTTTCATCAAACAAATATTTTATAGTGGGGGATATTGATGCTATTGCCTTGAGCTTAGAAATTGATCAGAAAAGTGCAGAATACTACTGCTTGTCTTTTGAAAATTAGTGATGAAACTATAATAAATCAAGGAATCTATATAAATTTGAAAACTGCGTAAATTAGCTTAGTTAATAATCCCATTGTGTGGGTATTGATGACCCCATTCCCCAAACCAATTATGATATCTAGTATGACAGATTCAGCGGTAAAAGCTGCTATTGCGTCCATATCTTTGGAGTCAGTAACAACAGAAGAAAAAATCCAAATGCTGATAGAAATTGGCACAGGGTTTCAAAAAAAACCGAAAACAGCCCAAGATTTACACAATGCAATCGGGCTATTTGAGCGTGCATATCAGATGTGTGGGGAGGAGTATCTTTTACTGAAAGCACGGGCTAAAGTGGGCATTGCAGGGACATTACAGATGATTCCTGATGGTGATTCCCAACTTTTGCAACAAGCACGGGCAGATTATGAGGAAGCTTTGCCCATTTTACAACAATTTGCCCCAGCGGCAGAGGTAGCCGCAGTGCAGATGAATTTGGGATTGGTTTTACAATCTCTTGTTCCCGAAAATTTAGGGCGGATAACTGAGAGTATTCATGCTTATCATGAAGCTTTGCGGGTGTTTACTTGGGAAGATTACCCCCAGGAATATGCGATTTTGTATAATAACATAGCGATCGCCTATCTTTCCATGCCCATGTCATCGGCACAAGAATCTTTACGTCAAGGTTTAGCAGTCCAGTCCTTTGAAATCGCCCTCAAACATATTAACATAATTGACCATCCTAAAGAATATGCAATGTTGCAAAATAATTTAGGAAATGCCTTACAATATTTAGTGAGTTCCCATCCTGTGGAAAATAATTTACGCGCTGTTTTAGCTTATGATGAAGCTTTAAAAGTGCGTAATCTTCAAGATACACCGTTAGAATATGCCAATACAATTTCTAACAAAGCTAACCTTCTCTTCAACTTACCCGACAACCTCGAAAAACCAGAATTAGGAAATCCCCAAAATCTCTTAAAAGCAGAAGAATACTATCAAGAAGCTTGGCGAATATTTACAGAACATAAGCAATTACAACAAGCCGAAATAGTAGCTAAAGCCCTACAAGATTTAACCGCAGAAATTCAAGCATTTGCCTTAAATTAAACCCAGAATAGGAGAATGATCATGTTTGATTTAGTTAATGATCCGGGAGTGGTCAAATTTTTGCATAGTTTAAATACAGAATTAGATTTTACCACAGAATTTACTTGGTTAATCATCGCCGCAATTTTATCAATGATTGGTGGTGCAATTGGCGGAATTATCCTTGCAGGTAAAGATATAGGATATCAATTTGCAGCCACAATTGGCAGTTTATTTGCACCAGCAGGAGTAATTCCTGCGGTAATTTTAGGGTTATTTATCCTAAACTTATTAGCTAATCATTAGGAGCATATATGTTAGAACTAAGTTGGTTTTCTGTTAAATTATTTCTCAAGGGTAAACTATTCCGTGACCCCATATATTTTCTGCGTCAAACCATAATTGCTAGTACTATTGGCACAGGTATATTAGTATTATTAGCACAAGCATCAATTCCCCTCTGTATTCCCATTAGTGTAGCTAGTTTAACGACAGGTGCAATTATGCCCTTTCTCTTGCAAGATTTTAAAATGAAATGAGGTTTTAACAATCTCTCTAAATAAATCCGTAGGGGCGCAGGCCTGCGCCCTAAACTAATTTCAAAATAACCAATTAACCCCAGATAAATCCATAAAAATAATGAATAATCTTGAAGAATTGATTACAGATATCAATCGTTTTGAAGCGATTATTGCTAACTGGGATGAAAGTCAACGTTGTGTAGCTGTGGGGTTACAAAGAGCAATTGAGTCTCTACATAAAGCAGCACTAACTAATTTAATTAAAAGTCTTAAACAAGATAATATATCAGCTTTGCGTCAAGCCGTAGATGATGAAATTGTCTATGCAGTTTTCTTATATCACAATTTAGTTAAACCGCCATTATCAGAACGTATCCAAACAGCATTAGCAGAAGTTCGTCCCAGTTTACAAAGTCATCAAGGAGATGTAGAATTAGTAGCAATTAAACTACCGGATACAGTTGAAGTTAAATTAACTGGTAGTTGTAGTAATTGCACTACTTCTACTCTCACTTTAACTCAAGGAATAGAACAAGCAATTAAAAAACATTGTCCAGAAATTACCAAAGTAGTTGCTGTTAATCATAATTCCCCTACTTCTACTAATGATAATGCTAATTCTTTAGATTTTTATTGGGTAAAAGTAGCCACATTAGATGAAATAATTGAAAATCGGATTTTAGCAGTTAGAGTTAATAATCATGACGTGATTCTGTATAAACAAGATGATCATATTAGCTGTTATCAGAATCGTTGTTCCCATTTGGGATTTCCTTTAGATAAAGGTAGGGTAGAAAAAGGAGTTATTACTTGTTCGGCCCATGAATTTAAATATGATTTAAATACAGGTGAATGTTTAACAGTCCTAGATATTTCACTTCAAAGCTATGAAGTTAAAGTTAAACATGATAACGTTTATATAAAAATCAGGTTCTTCGGTACTTGTTCTGCTAAACCAATAAGTTGAGAAAAGGGAACAGGGAACTTAATGTCCGACATTTTTGCTATTCCCTGTTAAGATTTCCCTAAGTAGGTGAACCGAAAAATTTAAAGGTATGTGAAGAAAAGTAAAATCGCCCAAAAGTCTCTTCCTGTTCCCTTGCCCCAAGGACAATTTTTAACGCCAACCTACTTACTCCTATTAGTTTAGGAATAAATCTGTTCATTATCAACAGACAAAAATATCAAAAAATAGCTAAAGTAGCTATAAGACTTCACCTATTATGATATGCAGGAAACAGCGACTCAAGTATTGATTCGTGTCTCTAAAAAATGGTATAGGATTCGGTATTTAGATCCTTATACCAGAAAGAGATTAATGTTATTATCAGAGGAAGAATTTGAAGTAGAACTTCAAGGACTGCTTAAACCCGTAGCTTGACTTCTTTGATTTCACCATTGGCAACTTTTACGTAATCAATTAATTCTTTATATATTAAAGATTTATCAGCCCAGGGTGTTTCATCCCAAAAATTAATATTGCTACAACAAAACGAAAGAATATCAAATAGTTCGCTGTTGATTTTGTTAACTACGGTTTCTTTTTGTTTGATTTTATTTATCTCTAAAATTGTTTGGTCAATGGCATCTTGAATTATGGGGTTTTTAGGTAAAAGTCTCAGTGCTTTTAGTTGCTCCTTCCTAGCAGTCAATTCCGGGCTATCTTCTGCCTCAATATTTGAATTTGTAATTGCATATTCCTGAATTTCCCTGTGGCGCTCTACTAAGGTTTGATCTACCGCCAAAATAATATTTGGTAGATAGGTACTAATTTTATTGCCACAAAAATCATTTCCCATATTTTCATGTTTTTTGCAGCGGACTCTATATGTCGAGTTTCGTTTCTTACAAAAGCATTTGTAACCGCACTCAGCGCAAATAATCTGCCCCGCTAGTGGGAAAATCTCTGTTTCCTTTTTGTCCTTACCGTAGCTGTATTTAGATTTATTCTCCTCAAGTTTTCCAACTATGCGTTTGAATATATTTTCACTAATTAAGGGTTGGTGAGTATCTTCATGAATATCCCAGTTTTCAGGTTGGTTTAAATTGCCTTTGATATTATAAGCGGTACAGCCCCTGAGTACGGGGTTTAAAAGCCAGTAACGCAGTCCGGCCGCAGTCCACTTGAGATGATAAGTTTGCAGTAAATATTGACCCGTACTCCTCAATGTAGCCCCATCACCAAGGAAATATTCAATCATCTTGTGAGCGATCGCCCATTTACTAATTCCATTCATCTCAGACAAATCAGGAGCATACTTTTCATCCACGCGACAATACCCAAAAGGTGGCCGGGGAGAAGCCTTTTTCTGCTCTCTAAAAAAGTTCATACCATTTTTGATGCGATTCGCAAGTAGCCTAGATTCAAATTCCGCCAATCCAGCCATCTGATTCACAGAAAACCACCCAAAGGGAGAAGATGGGTCAACAGGTGCATCCAAAACCGTGAGTTTGACCTTGTACTCCTCAAAGATAGCGATCGCTTTGTGAATCCCCACGACACTGCGTCCTAGTCGGTCAATTCTCGTGCAGATGACTTCGGTGATCTTGCCATGTTTGCACTGAGCAATCATTTTATTAAATTCTTTCCTCTGATCGCTGCGCCCGGACTCAACATCCGAGAAGATGACAATAGCACCCGCCCTTTCTACTCGTGCTGTTTGTTGTTCCAAAGCATTACCTTCATCCTGTTCACGGGTGGAAACCCTCACATAACCTGCTTTCATGATTATTCCTCATACTGCCCACATTATTAATATAACTCTACCCGTTTGATGCTTCACTCTAAGGCTCAAACCACCGTTCTTCACTTGGCTGCTGAAAGAGGATCTGTTGAAGACCTAGAACTTCATGAAGTAATGCTCAAAGGTTTCCGCGACGTTAAATGCGTGGAATCCGGTGGTCCAGAACCCGGTGTAGGTTGCGCCGGTCGTGGTATTATCACCGCTATTAACTTCCTAGAAGAAAACGGTGCTTACACAGACTTAGATTTCGTATCTTACGACGTATTAGGTGACGTTGTATGCGGCGGTTTTGCTATGCCTATCCGTGAAGATTCAGCTATTTTGTCTAGGGTTTTTGTTAATGCAATTGATTGGAAACTTTGATTTTTTTATGCCCTATTTTTGCCCTGGGAAATTTTAGATAAATGGGGTTTTTGTGAGGATTCATTCTTTTATTTACCCTATTTTGTCCCTAGGGTCAACGGGATACATGATTTTTGATAAATGGGTTACTTTTTGGTTATTTCTAAATGATATTTAATTTTTAATAACCCATTAGTAATAGCATGAAATAAAATATTTATTACATTTTATTAAAAACGGTTATTGCTCTAGTCATATTCCATATACATATAATACAATTATGGTGTATAATGTACTTTTAATAACTTTTTATTGTATTTTGACAGTCAAATGGAAGATACACGCAATAAAATTATCAGTTTTGTCGAATATGTCCGTCAGTTGACGGGGGATGAAAAAGGTGAAGCACAAGTATTTTGCGATCGCCTATTTCAAGCATTTAACCATCAAGGTTATAAAGAAGCAGGAGCAGAATTAGAATATCGCGTAAAAGTTAAAGGCAAATCTACCAAATTTGCTGATTTACTATGGCGACCACGGTTACTGATGGAAATGAAAAAACGGGGTGAAAAGCTAGAAAAACACTACCAACAAGCCTTTGAATATTGGCTACAATTAGTTCCCCATCGGCCAAAATATGTAATTCTCTGTAACTTTGATGAATTTTGGATCTATGACTTTGATATCCAACTGCAAGAACCTGTAGATCAAGTAACATTAGAAGATTTACCAAATCGGTATACTGTCTTAAACTTCCTGTTTCCTGAAAATCGTAAACCGCTATTTAATAACAATAGGACTTACGCATTGACAAAAAAATGAATCTATGTTGATGAAGCAGCACAAGCATTGGTAAGATTGTCCACAATGTAGTCGCGCACAACTAAAGTGAATAAGTTTCTTTGCACTTCATACCAATTAGAAATTATGTTTTCAGAGCGCATTTTTTCTAAACGAACAAATGCTTGAAGTGAACAAAATATGTGTGTTTTGATTGCTTGGCTATCTCTCACCATAAATCGACAAATTCCACATACTTGTTTAATGGCTCTGTGAAAACTTTCAATTCCCCAATGGGTATCATG
>NZ_JADEVZ010000034.1 GCF_015207875.1 Dolichospermum sp. LEGE 00240 | reverse complement strand
ACCATTAATAGTAATCAACTGAAAATTAGTGCTTCCCCCGATTTTGAAACTAAGAGTAGTTACAGCATCCTTGTCAAAACCACAGACCAAGGGGGGTTAAGTTATGAAAAACAATTAACTCTTAACGTCAATGATCTTAACGAAGCCCCAACAAGTCTAACCCTTAGCAATAACAGTATTAACGAAAATGTTGATCTTCTCACTGTAATCGGAGATTTCAGCGCCACAGATCCTGATGCAGGTAACACATTATTTACCTATAGTCTGGTAAACGGTGCAGGAGACACGGATAATAATGTCTTTACCATTAGTAGCAATCAACTAAAAATTAATGCTTCCCCCGATTTTGAAACTAAGAATAGTTATAGCATCCTTGTCAAAACCACAGACCAAGGGGGGTTAAGTTACGAAAAACAATTAACTATTAACGTCAATGATCTTAACGAAAGCCCAACAAATCTCATCCTTAGCAATACCAGTATTAACGAAAATGTTGCCTCTCTGACTGTAGTTGGAGATTTCAGCACCACAGATCCCGATGCGGGTAATACCTTCACCTATACTCTGATCAGTGGTGTGGGAGACACGGATAATAATGTCTTTAGCATTAGTAGCAATCAACTAAAAATTAATGCTTCTCCCGACTTTGAAACTAAGAATAGTTACAGCATCCGTGTCCAAACCACAGACCAAGGGGGGTTAAGTTACGAAAAACAATTAACTATTGGTGTTACCAATGTTAACGAAACCCCAACAAATCTCATCCTTAGCAATACCAATATTAACGAAAATGTCGCCCCTCTGACTGTAATTGGAAACTTCAGCACGACGGATGTTGATGCGGGTAATACTTTCACCTATACTCTGATAAGTGGTGCGGGAGACACGGATAATAATCTCTTTACTATTAGTAGTAATCAACTGAAAATTAATGCTTCTCCCGATTTTGAAACTAAGAGTAGTTACAGCATCCTTGTCAAAACCACAGACCAAGGGGGGTTAAGTTACGAAAAACAATTAACTATTGGGGTCAATGATCTCAATGAAATTAGTGGTAATCCTTCAATTAACAATGGACGTAACCCAATTGTAGGAACTGCTGTTTCTGACTATATTATAGGCGGTCCAGGGGCAAAAACCATTACCGGAGGTGCGGGTAATGATTTGTTCGTGTTTACCGATCTTCGAGATGTGGGACAACGGATTACGGATTTTACTGTGGGAGGAGACAAAATTGTTCTTACTAAATTAGTCAGTAGTATTAGTTATAATGGCACTAATCCTATTGCGGATAAATACATCAGATTTGTAGCGGGAACTGGCAGTAATATCGGTAGTACCTTTTTGCAAATTGACCGGGATGGTACTTCAGGTAGTGCCATATTTAAGAACTTCCTTCAGGTTGATAATATCACTACCACCCAGTTAAACAACGTCAACAATTTTGTGTTTTAACATTTTCTATCAGGATCTCTATGTTGACTCAATTTAAAAACCCTCTGATCACCATCGGTATAACCTTGTCCACTGGTATCAGTTCCATGGCAATCTCTGCTCCTGCTTACTCCATCAACTTAGTTAATTTAAACACTTTTAACTCCATTGGAGATGTTACTAGTAACAACACAGTTATTTACTCAGGTTCATTGAATACGGTTGAAACCAGTGGTGGTACTGGTAGCTTGGAGGATTTCCTGGGTATTGACCCGACCAATTTTTCAACTGTTATCCCAGACAATACTTATGGTTCAGCCATTAAAAGTACCTTTAGTAACATTAATTCTGGAGATGTATTTAGCTTTCAATGGCAATTTAACCAAAACAATCAAGATCAAGCTTTTGTAACGATTGCCAATAATATTCAACCCTTAACTGGTAATAATGGTACTTATAGTTATGCCTTCACTTCACCGGGAAGTTATAATATTGGTATTGGAGTTGTTGACGTTAATGATTCAACAGGTCAATCAACTCTCACCCTAAGTAATGCTCAAATTCAGGCTGTTCCTTGGGAAACTGATACCCTACCAATATTAGGTAGTACAATTCTTTTTGGTATTGGTGTTTGGGCTAAACGTAAATACACTGGCAATTCTAAATCTTGACACTCCCTAATTAATAATTTTAATATGTCTATCAAAGTTGGAGATACCGCGCCTGATTTTAGTTTACTTGACCAAAATGGCAAAAACGTCAGTCTGGAAGACTTTCGGGGTCAAAAATCCGTTGTCCTCTATTTTTATCCCAAGGATGATACACCAGGATGCACTGTAGAATCTTGCGCTTTTCGAGATCAATATGAAGTGTTTCAAGCCGCTGGTGCTGAAGTTATTGGTGTGAGTGGTGACTCTAGGGAATCTCATCAAAGGTTTGCAAATAAATACAATTTACCTTTTACACTTCTAAGTGATCAAGGTGATAAAGTCCGAAAACAATATGGCGCAACTACCGCTTTTGGTTTCATTCCCGGCCGAGTTACATACCTCATTGATCAAAACGGTGTAGTTCAATATGTATTTGATTCCATGTTGAACTTTAAAGGTCATGTTGAAGAGGCATTAAAAACCCTGCAACAACTAGCAGCATAAATAAGATCCCCGACTTCTCTAAGAAGTCGGGGATCTAACTCTCGACAATTAAACTTTAGATTTTTCTGCTACACCAGCATTAGCCGATTTGCCATTTTTGCCGTTGCCATTACCGTTATTGCGGGGTTGAATGACTCCATAACCGCCGTGATTACGTTCATAAATGACGTTAATCTCACCTGTTTCGGCATTATGAAACATATAAAAGTCATGACCCACCAATTGCAGTTGTTCCTGCGCTTCTGCTACTGTCATGGGAGGCATGGAGAAGTATTTAGTGCGAACCACCTCTTCGGGTAATTCAGCGGTGCGATCGCCTATTAGATCCGCTGCTACAGTTTCTGGTGCTACTACTTCGTTAGTTGATATAGGTTGAGTTTGATGATCCTGCCTTTTTTCCTTATATTTCCGTAATTGCCGAGCAATTTTATCTGCAACTAGGTCAATACTTGCATATAAGCTTTCGCTGCTTTCCTCCGCACGGATAACACTACCATTAGCATAAATAGTCACTTCTGCCGCTTGCTTTGTACTTATTCGGGGATTGCGGGCTACGCTCAAATGGACATCCACTTGATTGGTGATGTTCTGGAAGTGACTAACTGCTTTTTCAATCTTTTGATGCACATATTCACGAATTGCATCAGTGATTTCAATATTTTTACCGTGGATGACAAGCTTCATGTAAACTCTCCCGCTCAATATTATATGTGATGTTTTCAGTTAGGAATAGAAATTGCGGTAAGGCCTATCACTGCCACCAGTACAAATCGTCACCTATTCCTAAGACATTGCCTTTTAGCATTTTTAACACTTCTTGCATCTTCAAGTTCGCGCTTATTTGTCGTCTTGTTTCCAACTGGTTGTTAAGCAATTGGCTATTTAAGCAAAACTATTGAATTAGGCTTCTTGAGATATGGTTCTTTTAAACGCTTACTTCTATGGAACTTTACCAAAATAGGAGTCCTCGCCTTTTTTGTCCCCCAGTCTCGTTTACTATTGTATAGAGAATACAACCCTTTTGGGAAATTTGATCCTGATTGATACAAATAAATTTTTAAGTTGCCATCAGTCAGTAAATTAGTTGGTATTGTCTTAGCTTAATGCTCTCCTCCCAACATCCATTCAGGTTATATATTCAAATTAGCACCTTGTGGGTTCCAAAGTATATTCCCTTGACGTTCCTTTAAGATCCTTTGCATAGCTTGACATTTGTTCGTTATATTTTGGGAAATGATAGGGATCGGGTGTCTTACCTCTTGCCTCTTTCTTGCTTATTACCTATTCACTGATGATTCCTAGCACTCAATTAACTCCGTACCGTTGTTTACTATATAATGTTGGCGTAATGCCTTATGAAACTGCTCATCAGTGGCAGCGATCGCTAGTTGCAGAGCGCATTCACAACCCAGAACTAGATGATGTCCTAATTTTACTAGAACATCCCCCTGTTTACACCTTGGGGACAGGAGCAAACCCAGAATTTATTAAATTTAATCTTGACAAAAGTGCTTATGATGTGCATCGCATTGAAAGAGGTGGCGAAGTCACATATCATTGTCCAGGACAATTGGTAGGTTATCCCATTTTAAACTTGCGTCATTACCGTCAAGACCTCCACTGGTACTTGCGTCAACTTGAGGAGGTATTAATTCGCGTTTTAGCAAATTACGACTTGAAAGGAGAACGGATTCCTGGTTTTACCGGAGTTTGGCTAGAAGGATACAAAATTGCTGCAATCGGCATAAAAGTGAGCAAGTGGATTACCATGCACGGCTTTTCCTTAAATGTTTGTCCAGATATGACAGGATTTAAACAAATTATTCCCTGTGGCATTATTGATAAACCAGTTAGCAGTTTAGCGACATGGCTTCCCGACATTAGCTGTAACCAAGTCCGTGATTCTATAAATCAATGTTTTGCAGAAGTATTTGACGTAACCCTAGTAAATTCTGACCATCCAAAATTCAGAAAGTAGGGAGGTAGGGCCTGCGCCCAAAAACGATTCATCAGTAACACTATGAAATTTATTCACCCCAACCCCAGAGGAAACGCATCTAAATTATCTCTACCCATAAATACCTGACTATTTTAATTGCAAAAAACTTTGTTTGTGTTGAAAATAATACTGTTCTAACTTTCTTAGAATATCTTAATTTTGTTTCTGAGTTATTCAAGATATCTTAGGTCTAGCCTTGTCATGAGATCCTGTCATTTGAGTACAGTTTGTACTTGTGAATCTTCCCTAATAAATATCTCAAACCAATAGCCGATATTAATTTGGCTTTGAGTACAAAATACCCCGTCCCCTTCCTCAAAAATGCTAGTACCCCACTCAAAAAATACTAGCACCCCCACACCAAATATTTTTTTTAATGCTGGCACAGTCAGGATGACAGACTGTGAGTATTGTCGTAATCATCTTAATAATATTAATTGAACTCACTTAAAATTGGGACTAAAGGGGCAACTGATATAAACGATATAGGATTTACGCAGAGATTCCCCTCTACCCCCCGAAGTTCCTAAGATGAAAGTCTGACGAATTAGGGGGGACTTCTTACCTTCTATATCTCTCAAAAGTTATCTTAATACTGTCCGTATTACTCAATACCAAAGGACAGGATTTTGTTTTTTGAGAAGATTTTTGATCAGCATATTTTTGAATAAAAAAAGGTGCGAAAAATAAACCTACTAATATAAATTTTCTTTCTAGGTAGTTGATACCTGGTAATGGAGAAAAATATGAAAGTCAAACTTTTAAATGTGCTGACCGTAAGTTTGGTAACTTTAGCATTAATTTCTCCAGGGGTAGTAGTATTTGCTATAGTTTGGGAACAACATAGAGAGTTCGTTAAAACACAGAATTTATCCTGTGAATTGCCGAAAATAAATATAGCATCTCCTCAATTAGTTCCCCAAACAAAAATTATCAAGACTCAGACACCTTTAGTCAAGGTCAAATTATCTGACAATAATTTTCTACATCAACTAAAAATTGCTGCAAAAAAATATAAATTAGTCACAATTTTGCAATGGTTATTTTTGGTGACACCAATTTGTATTGGTGTGGGAATTATCGCTTATGACAGATATCTTGTCTACCGTGCTGCTGTATTAAAAGAACACATTGCCATGTTGGAAAGAATGTGGCAACAAAGCATCGAACAGTAATTTTGCCAATTAATCATTCACCATAAACTAAATTATCATGACAGACGAACGCCAAACACAGTATTTTAATTTAATTGATGAACTTCTCCAATGTCCTAATGGTCAAGAACCAGAAGTTTTGGAAGCACAACCGGAATTAATTGATTCTGGATTAGTGCAAGCAATGTTACAAGTAGCCACAATGTTTGCCCATCAAGGTAATCAAGATGGAGCGCAATTTCTATTTTTTGTGGCTAAACAACTAGCAAAAGAATTAGGTTTATATCCTGAAGTTTCTAATCAAGTTGTCACTCAGGAGTAATAATGTTATTGACTGCAACTGATGCCGGAAAAATATCATTAGAATTTCTTTTGGCAGATTGGAATATTGGTGATGATTATAGAGATTGGTTTACAGTGATTAATTCTCGGTTAATGGGTGAGAGTTGGTACATTGTAGAATTGGGTGTAGAGGGATTACCTGATAGATGGTTTATGCAGGTTTATGACACAGGAGTTTGTGACCCTAACTATACTTTTATTTCCCCAATTTCTGGTTCAGAAGGATATACCGATTTGAAAAGTCTACCAGATATTATTGCTGATGTTTTAGTAGCAGAACGCAATTCTCGATAAAAGGTTTCAGATCCCCGACTTCTTAAAGAAGTCGGGGATCTTATTTATTATATGTTATAATCAATAGAGTTATGGAAGTTACAGAAAAATCAGTCAGATGATTACTGAAGACATCCTAGCCCAAGAATTTCTTAGAGTCGTAAATGACTATTACCCAGCCGTGGGAGAACTCTTAGAAGGCTGTCATGTGAAAGTTATTACTTGTTTTTGGGGACGACCTGCAAAACGGTTTCAATATATAGGAATTTATTGTCGAGAAGACATAATGCCCTGTATTCAACCTCAAAAAGAAATCCTGAGAGAATTAGCCGAAAATATGGGGTTAATTCAAGTAGTTTTTCTTAATGCTAAACGATTGCTACGTGACCCTATGTCGAAGTTAAAGCAGTCTGAACCTCGATTATGGTTGGAGTTGCAATTAGTCGCAGCCTAATCTAATATTTGGTCAACAATGAAAACAGGACTTTTCTGCAATTACGAAAATCATCACCTAGATGCTAGACGCACTATCTTTGAGCAAGTTTTATTGGTAAAAGAAGCGGAGAATTTAGGTTTTGAAGAGGCTTGGGTAACAGAACATCATTTTAATGAGTTCAATCTCAGTCCTTCAATTCTATTATTATTGGCACATTTAGCGGGTGTAACTTCACAAATTCGTCTAGGAACTGCGGCGGTATTATTGCCATTTCATCAGCCAATCCGCGTAGCTGAAGATATTGCTACTTTGGATAATCTTTGTAGTGGAAGACTGGCTTTTGGGGTAGCTAAAGGTGGTCCATTTCCACAGCAAAATAAACATTTTGGGGTGACAACTCAGGAATCTCGTACCAGAATGTTAGAGTCAGTAACATTGATTCAAAAGCTGTTATATGAGACTGACGTATCATTTAATGGCAAATATTATCAATGTGAAAATCTCACAATTCATCCCCAACCATTGCAAAAACCAATTCCCATTTATGTTGCTAGTGGTGACGATGATGCAGTTAAATTTGCTGCTGAAAATTCCTTTGGCTTAATGGGTGGTCCACCTTTTTCTCTAGAAAGATTGCGAAAGACAGTCAATAAGTATCGGGAATTTAATTCCAGTGGTGCTGAAAAGTTCATGTTAGCCCGGTTCTTTTTTGTAGGTAAAACCCATGATGAAGCGGTAAATGAAGCATTGCCTTTTATTCGCCACTTCAGCAAAGAAATGACTGCTAACTCAACTCAAGTAATGCAGAAAAGTCCTCAACAACCAGCATTTGATCGGACAAATATTTGTTTCGATGAAGACTATTTGATTGAGAATTCAATTATCGGTGATGTTAACGGTTGTCGTGACAAAATCAAGAAATTTCAGGACGAATTAAATGTCAGCACACTAGCGTTAAAACCCTCATCTTTTTCTTTACAAAAAAATCGAGAAAGTTTGCAACGCTACAATCAAGAGGTGCGGAATTATGTCTAAACTTTCTTTGCTTCCACCTGATGATTTACCTCCTGCAAAGGTGACAAAAGAGGATGGTATTCTCCATTTGGAGTTGGAACAATCTATAGGTAGATGCTTTTTCTATGCGTGCGATCGCATTACCCAAGTATTACTATCTAATTGTCAGTGGTACATGACTACAGATAAGACGACTTTGATGTTAATTGTAGACTGTCCCGATATAGTTGCTTATTGGCACATAGTCAGCAATATTCCCCAATTGGGAAATAGACTAGAAAGATTGACTAAAAATGCCAAAATTCGCGTTTATCCTCCTTTTGGAAAAGGATCACCCTTTGAAATTGGAGTAACCGAAATTTCCGCCTATCGAGATTGGTTGTAAGTCCTAAATTATATTTTAATTACGACAAGATCCCCGACTTCTCAAAGAAGTCGGGGATCTATATGATCTATCTTTTTCTTTTGTTATAATAAAGTAAATACAAAAATATAGCAGCCATGATTAGTAACTTTGTCAATAATAAAAAAGAATTATTTGACCGTTGGGCAAATAGTTATGATTGGGCATTTCCTTCTTTTATTTACCAAGCTATCCACAAAAGATTATTGACAAAAGTTGAATTACAACCAAATGCAAATATTCTAGATTTAGGTTGTGGGACTGGACGCTTATTAAATAGATTAGCAACACAATTTCCAGAAATCACAGCTACAGGTTTAGATTTATCTCCCCAAATGTTACGGGTAGCAAGACAAAATAACCGCCACCGTCCGCGATTAATTTATCTGGAAGGTAACGCTGAACATCTCCCCTTTGCTGAGGGACAATTTGATGCAGTTTTTAATACTATCAGCTTTTTGCATTATCCCCACCCAGAACAGGTTTTAAATGAGGTAGCAAGGGTACTTTCTCCTGGTGGTAAATTTTATTTAGTAGATATTACTTTTAATAACTCATCACCATGTCAAATTACCCCCCATTCTCCCACAGGAATTAGGTTTTACAGCAAAAAACAAAGAGAAGAAATGAGTAATAATGCTGGATTAACTTGTGTAGGTCACTATAATTTATTGGGGTTTGTATTATTAACGGTTTTTCAAAAATAATCCACGTAGGGTGCGTTAGCGACAGCGTAACGCACCATTTTAATATTTAAACAGAAATCAAATTTGATGAATTATTCACCTGTTGAGATAACCAACCATACAAACCTGTCAATCCTTCCCCTGTATTAGCAGAAACTTGGAAAATTTGTATTTTTGGGTTAACCTGTTTTGCATATTCAATACAGCGTTGAACATCAAACTGTATATAAGGTAATAAATCAATTTTTGTCAAAATCATAATCTCACTATTACGGAAAATATGAGGATATTTAATTGGTTTATCTTCCCCTTCCGTCACCGATAAAATTACCACCTTAGCCTGTTCTCCTAAGTCAAACAAAGCCGGACAAACCAAATTCCCGACATTTTCAATCATCACCACAGAATTAAGGGGAGGATTCAATTCTTGCAGCCCTTTTTCTATCATGGAAGCGTCTAAATGACAGCCTGTACCCGTGTTAATTTGTACGACTTTACAACCTGTTTGTTTAATCTTTTCCGCGTCATTAGTTGTTTCTTGATCACCTTCAATCACACTAATAGTTAATTTATCTTTTAAATCATTAATAGTCCGAGTTAATAATGTAGTTTTTCCCGCACCTGGAGAACTCATTAAATTTAAAGCCAGAATATTTCGACCTTTAAACCAGCCGCGATTTTGGGCAGCTAATAAGTTATTTTTACCTAAAATTTCCTGTTCTAAAGATATTGTCGTATTATGTATTTTAGCGTGAATTTGGGGCGTTTCTTGATGGTGATGAGTATGGGTAATTACAGTCCCATCTGGTAAGGTATGGGTATGATGATCTGCATTTTCCATATTTGTAATTCTCATTTGATTATCATCATTACAACCGCAAGTTACACACATAAATCCTCCACTTCAATTTCTTTGATTTTTAATTCTTCACCAGTTATTATATCTAATTGCACACTACCACATTGACAAATTCCAAAAGGTTTATCTATAGGAAAAGTTGCACTACATTGACGACATTTAGCTATCCCAGGTATTTCTAATATTTCTAATCTTGCCCCTTCGACTATTGTACCTTGGGAACAAATATCAAAACAGAATTTAATTGCATCTGGCATAATAGCTGATAATTGACCAATTTCTAATAATACTCTTTGGACTTTTTTATTTTGGGCATTTTCGCTAACTATAGCGATGATATTCTGAGTTATTCCTAGTTCGTGCATAGCATAATTTAAGAGACAACATTGTAGGTTGGGTTGACGTAAGGAAACCAAACATTTTAAACAATATTTTGTTAATTTGTTGGGTTGCGCTGTTGCTTAACCTAAACTATAATAATTTTTGTAATAGATTATAAATATCTGCCTTATCACCATCCTTTCTTAAACCTATACCAACTACTAAAACAACTACCTTATCATTTTCTACTTGATAAACTATACGGTAGCGTTGCCCTACAGCCCTAAGACTGCGATAATTTATTAGTTGTCCAGTTAAAGGTTTTCCCTGTTTTTCTGGTTCTATTTTTAGTTTATCAATTCGTGAACTTAGAGTTTTCTGGTGACGTTTATCTTTAATATTTGCTAACATCTCTAATGCTAAAGGTGTTAACTGAATTTCAAATTCAATATTATCAGTTTGTGGTTTTTCAAAGTCCGAGTTTGAGTTTTGCATCATGCCAATTAATAGTTTCTCCCCTGTGTGCTTGAGCTATACTTTCTTGTAACTGTTGGGTAAATTCTTTATCAGATAAAATTGCTAAAGTTTCTAATAAAGATTCATATTGCTCAAAACTAATAGCGGCCATAACCGGTTTACCATGTTTGGTAATAATTATTGGCTCTTGTTGTACATCATCTGGCAAATCTAAAATTTGCTGTTGTGCTTCTGTAATTGTGAGGTGTTTTAACATATTCTCTTCACAAATAAGTATTGTACATGATTATATCACTAATTCCTGCACCAGATCCCCAACTTCTGCTTTCATGATAGAAAATGTTGGGTTTCCTTACGTCAACCTGTCCTAAGATTAACATATTCTTGGGAGTTGGTCGCCGACTAGCATATCTATGATTCTTTCTGCACCAAATTTGGTTTTTAATAGGACTATTCCTGGTGGTGTGGGAATAATTTCACCTATGATAGATGCTTGTTTTCCTGTGGGGTGGTTTTTCATTGTTGCTAAAATTA
Source organism: Dolichospermum sp. LEGE 00240 (assembly GCF_015207875.1). Classification (GTDB taxonomy): domain Bacteria; phylum Cyanobacteriota; class Cyanobacteriia; order Cyanobacteriales; family Nostocaceae; genus Dolichospermum; species Dolichospermum gracile. The sequence goes on along the minus strand of NZ_JADEVZ010000034.1, from coordinate 38,392 downwards.
AATCGGCTTTTTCTGGAGGGGCAATAATGACTAATTTTCCTTCGTTGGCTAAATATAATGGTTCTAAACCGAGTATTTCACAGACTCCATTTACTTCTTCTCGAATAGGAATTGCGTTTTCATTAATGCGTATTCCTAAGTTAGAAGTGAGGGCAAATTCATTTAATACTGTGGCTAAACCTCCTCTGGTTGCGTCTCGCATGGCGTGAATTTGGGGGCAAACTTTGATGATTTCAGCGACTAATTCATGTAATGGTTGACAGTCGCTTTCTATATCTGTTTCTAATGCTAATTCTCCTCTGGCAATTAATATTGCTGTGCCATGATTTCCGATTTCTCCATTAATAATTACTATGTCTCCCGGTTGAATGTTGCGAGGAGAAATATCAATTCCTGGGGGAATTATGCCAATTCCGGCAGTATTAATAAATAATTTATCGGCACAACCACGATTCACAACTTTGGTATCTCCTGTGACTATTTGTACTCCAGCTTTTTGGGCTGATTTCTGCATACTGGCAACTACACGGCGTAAGGTTTCCACTGGTAAACCTTCTTCTAAAATGACGCTACAAGTGAGATATAAAGGTTTTGCACCACTCACGGCTAAATCATTAATTGTGCCATTTATTGCTAGTTCTCCTATGTCTGAACCAGGGAAAAATAAGGGGTCTACTACATAAGAATCTGTGGTAAATGCTAGTCGCTTTCCATGTTGAGAAAGACTGGCTAAATCAAATGTGGCTTGGTCTTCTAATTGGGCAAGAATGGGATTATCAAAACTTTTCACAAATATATCGGCGATTAAATCTCTCATGGCTTTACCACCACTACCATGAGATAAATTAATATGAGTATCTCTCACTTTTCCTGCACGACGACGGACTTGTTCGATTTTTTGAAAGAGTAAATTTTGATTAGGGTTAATTGGCATTTTAAAATTGCTTTATAAGTATAATTTTTTCTTGTATGACAGGCAATATACCTGTCATTTTAATTAATTATCTACCTGTTTCTTCATGTCTACCATTGTGTTTATCGTAATGTAAAATGCCACCAACTGCCCAATCTTCCCGTTCAAATTCGTCAATATGTACGGTTATCCATTCGGGTTTTGTTCCTAAAGCAGAAACTAAAGCATCGGTTACAGCTTTAACTAATTTTCGCTTTTTTTCTATGGAGTGACCTTTACCAATTTGGACAGTAACAAAAGGCATATCATTTTCCTCAAATTGTGCAATTTAGATTGATAGTGGTTGGGACGATACACCTGATTTATCTCGTTTAGCCATAGTTGAAAGTCGCCCATATTTGTAATATGCTGCACAAGCACCTTCGGAGGAAACCATACAAGTTCCTATGGGTGTTTCTGGTGTGCAAGCTGTTCCAAATACTTGACATTGCCAAGGTTTTAAAACTCCTTTGAGAATTTCTCCACATTGACAAGCTTTATGATCTGCTACTTTTAAATTAGGAATTGTAAATTTAGCTTCAGCATCAAATTGGGCATATTCTGCGCGGATTTTGAAACCAGAATTGGGGATTTCTCCTAAACCACGCCATGCAAATTTTTCCCGCACTGCAAAAACTTGATTCATGGCTATTAAGGCGTTTTGATTTCCGCTAGGTTCTACCAAACGATTATATTGATTTTCGACTTGACAACGATTTTCTACTATTTGTTTTAATAACATCCAAATTGATTGGAAGATGTCTAATGGTTCAAAGCCAGAAATAACGATGGGTTTATGATATTCTTGGGCAATAAATTCATAGGGTTCTGTTCCTATTACCATACTTACATGACCTGGACCAACAAAACCATCAAGTTGTAAATCGGGATTTTCTAATAATGCTTGGAGGGCGGGAATTACTAACACATGATTAGAAAACATACTAAAGTTAGTAATATTTTCTGCGGCTGCCTGGAGGATGGTAAAAGCAGTGCTGGGGGCTGTAGTTTCAAAGCCTAAACCAAAGAAGATGATTTCTTTATGGGGGTTTTCTTTGGCTATTTTCAGACTATCTAAGGGTGAATAAACCATGCGAATATCCGCACCTTGGGCTTTAGCTTGCAATAAGCTAGTTTTTGCACCAGGTACGCGCATTGCGTCACCAAATGTGGTAAATATGACGTTGGGTAGTTGACAGAGGGCGATCGCATCATCTATTCTCCCTTTAGGCATGACGCAAACTGGACAACCAGGACCATGAATTAATTCTATATTATCGGGTAATATTTCTTCGATTCCATATTTAAAAATCGCATGGGTATGTCCTCCACATACTTCCATTATTTTTAAATGTCTGTCTATTTGTTGGCTGAGTTTTTTAATTTCTTTTTGTAAAGCAAGGGCTTTTTCTGGGTTACGAAATTCATCTACATATTTCATATCAATTTTAAATTTTTTTAGATTTTGGATTTTGGATTAATTACTTCACAAAACATAAATTGATTAGCTAGAATGTCATCATTTTGTTTTTCCAGTCCGTTTTAACGGACTTTTGCTATTAGCCTTGTACTTTAGTGCAAGGCGGCTATTTCTTGCAATAATTGTAATGTTTCTGCGGCTTCTTGTTCGTTGATTCTGTTCATGGCGAAACCAACGTGAACTAATACCCAATCTCCTATACAAGCTTCTGGTGGGTGTTGTTCGTCAACTATACAGGCTATATTTATTTGTCTTTTGACTCCTCCAATATTAACCATAGCTAGTTTATGTTCGGGGCTGGTTATTTCTATTATTTGTCCGGGTATTCCTAAACACATTTTAGTTTTCCTTTTTTAAGATTCCAGATCCCCAACTTATTTTATAATTTAATGAATAAATTATAACTTAATCTCAGAAGTCGGGGATCTTTTTATATATTTAGCGGCGGCAATTACACCTTGTCCTAATGATAAACCGCCATCATTTGTTGGTACTATACTATGAGTTAATACATTAATTTCTAATTTTTCTATTCGCATTTTTACCTGTTGTAATAGAATTTGGTTCTGAAATACACCTCCTGTTAATGCTACCTGATTAAATTCATGTTCTTGTCTAAGTTGTTGAACCATTGTTACAACAGTAATAGCTAAACTTTTATGAAATTTTGCAGCTATTTCTGATGAGGAGATGTGCTGTTTAATATCATTGAGGATTTCTCGCCATGCTGGAGATGTATTGATATAATAAATATTATCTGATTTTTTAAATTTAAAGGAATAATTCAGAATTTCTTCATCATTGTTTAAAATATTGACATCAGCTATTGTTTCCATTTCTATTGCTGCTTGTCCTTCATAACTACATTGTTCTCGACAAATACCTGTTGCGGCGGCAACTGCATCAAATAATCTGCCTACTGATGATGTTAAGGGCGAATTAATACCTTTCTCTATGATTTGATTGAGTAGTTTGGGGTTTTTATGTTCTAAAAATTTGATGATTTCTAAATCACTGTATTTTTTTTGAAGTTCTTCCCAAGTAAAAGCATTAATTAATTGAGAGTATGTATTTCTCCAAGGTTGATAAATTGCCTGTTTTCCTCCTATCATTGCCATTGGTGTAAATGTCGCCAATCTTTGAGAGTTACCATAATCTGCTAGTAAAAATTCTCCTCCCCACAGTGTACCATCTTCACCATATCCTAACCCATCAAAAGCTATGCCTAAAATGGGTTTTGTATTTAAGGGAATTTGATTTTCTGCCATACAGGCAGCAATATGGGCGTGATGATGTTGAATTTCTGCTAATTTAATGTTATTACTTTCTGTTAGTTCTTTGCCAAGTTTAGAAGACAAATACTCTGGATGCTTATCAATAGCAATTATTTCTGGTTGATGTTCAAATAAATTCAGATATAAATTCAATGTTTCTTGATAAGCATTAAAAGCAGCCGCATTTTCTAAATCTCCTAAATGTTGTGATAAAATTGCCTCACCTTCTCTTAACAAACAAAAGGTATTTTTTAACTCGCTACCCATTGCTAAAATATGCGGTACTTTTGCAAATCCTGGAGGTAAAACAATTGGTGCAGGTGCATATCCTCTAGCGCGTCTGAGAGTTTGAATTTGATTATCAATAACTCGCACTACAGAATCATCTACTCTATTAACAATATCACGATTATGTAAGAGGAAATAATCAGCTATTTCCGATAACTTATCTTTTGCATCTTCATTATCTATACATTGTGGTTCATCAGAAATATTACCACTAGTTAAAACTATTGGTACTTTCATTCTTCTGAGAATTAAATGATGTAATGGTGTATAAGGTAGCATAAAACCAAGAGTATTTTGTCCCGGTGCTAGGTCAGATGCTAATTTATGGTTATCTTTAATATTTAATAAAACTATTGGTGCTGCTGGACTTGTTAATAATTCTTTCTCTAAATCATTAATATAGCAATATTCAGAAATAATATTTATATCTCTTGCCATTAAAGCCAAAGGTTTATGATAACGAACTTTACGATTTCTGAGTTTTATAACTGCATTTTCTAAAGTTGCATCACAAGCTAAATGAAAACCTCCTAAACCCTTAATAGCAACAACTTCACCCTTTTGTAATAAAGTGCAAACAGCATCCACATCATCTAACATGGAAAACATATCAGATATCACAGGTTTACCGTCAGCCCTTTCTAACCATGCACGCGGTCCACATACAAAACAAGCCACAGGTTGGGCATGAAACCGACGATTTTCTACATCTTGATATTCCTTTTCACATTCCTGACATATTGAAAAATTCACCATACTAGTATTATTTCTATCGTAAGGAATAGCCCGAATAATACTCAGCCTTGGTCCACAATGAGTACAATTAGTAAAAGGATAACGAAAATAACGACTAAAAGGATCGAAAATATCCTTTTGACATTGATTACAAGTGGCAGCGTCAGGAGAAATTTCCGTCTTTACCACACTATTAATACTGCGAGAAATCACAAAATTATCAAAATCAAACTCACCCAAATATTGACTCCTAATTAACTCAGTAATTCTTGCCAAAGGAGGACATTCTTGATATAATTTATTGACAAACTCCGTTATTTCTTCCTCACTACCGGAAACACGAATTAACACCCCTTCCCCATCATTACAAACATCACCCTTCACCCCCAAAACCTTTGCCAAGCGATACACAGTAGGACGAAAACCCACACCTTGCACAGTCCCACAAACCCGAATTTCTTCAATCGGCATTTTTCTTCCTTTGCGCCTTTGCGTGAGATAATTAAAACTTGCAAATCAAAACACGATTATTCCCAGAATCAGCAACCACCGCAGTTTCCCCACAAACCTTAATTCCATAACACCAATTTAAACTTTGTCTTGTTGGTAGTCCAAAATTCCGATTTTCACTTTTATTTGTAAAGTTATCTTGTCCCATCACACCATCAGCATTTGCACCCTGCAATAATAAAATAGATGCTCGTTTTTTCCATCCTAGCAAACGAGAATTAGCTGTATCAGCAACTATTAACCAATCCTCCGCAACATCTACCCCATAAGGCATACTTAAACTACTGGCACTGGGGAAATAAACACCTTGATTTAATTCTACAAAATTGAAGTTTTTTTGTCCTAAAACCACCGCACAAGCAGTATTATTTTCTGTTGGTATTCCTTCCCAAATCATTACCCGGTTATTACCTGCATCAGCAACAACTAAATTATCATCCCAAAGGGTGATATCATGACACCAACGCATACTGGCGGCAGTGGGAGAACCACCCCCATTTTCATTGCGTGATATCATATCTGGTTGTCCCAAAACTATATCCGCAGGTTGTCCATTTTCTGTGGGTAATTGATTCCAAATTAATAACCGACGATTTCCGGTATCAGCGATAAATAATTTACCTTGATAAGAGAAAATACCATAAGGCCAATGTAAGGTATTTGCCGCAGGTTGTTGATTACCTCGATTTGGTTCATTATCAATAAAATTTGTTTGTCCTAATACTAAATCTGCGGAAATGTGACTATCTTTAGGAATATTATACCAGATTAAAATACGATGATTCCAGGCATCGGCAACCGCTAAACCATCACCACATTTACAAATACTAGTAGGTACACTAAATGTAGATTTTCCCGGTGTACCTTTGGCGTTTTGTCCTTCAGTATAAAAGTCAGGTTGTCCTATTATCCAGTCCGCAGGTTGATGATCTTTTGTGGGTAGATTTCGCCACCCTAATAAACGATGATGTCCTGTATCTGCTACCCATAATGGTCCTGTTGGTGATAATAAACAAGCTGCACGGGGTCCAAACATTGTTGTAGGAGTAGGTGCAAGGGGAATTACTAATTGTTCTGGTGTAATATTGTTTCCTAATATTATTTTTGCACCATGAGGGGAGAGATCTAAGCAGGGGATATCTTGTGTTTGCAATGTGGTTTCAGGAAGTAATATTTATTAATTATCCCAGTTTTTACTCTAGTGGTAAATCTGGAATAGTTCTATCAATTTCCTGCATTAGTCGCAAAGTTTCTGTTAAAACAATGACAATTTTTTAAACCTGTATAATTTCTTCGTTGCGGAGTTAATTTAGTTAGATGATATTTTTCCTTATATCTGGAATTTACCGAAAAGTTAAACGATAAAATCCATCCTTCGTTCACATATTTTTGCATAAGTAGGTGAACACAATAAAACCAATCTGTGTAAGGAAAAGTAAAATCCCCCAAACCCTCTTCACTATTGCCTCTTGCCTTGCCATAACGACGATTTTCAAGGCTAACCTACTTAACGGCAATTATGTTAGCTTGAAAACCAACATGAACCTGAGTTCGACATAAGATAATTTGTGGAAAACTGCCCCAAGTATGAGTCTCAAACCCTGATGATCTCGTTGAAAAAATCATAACTCCGTTCGCGTAGCGTCTCTGAACTCCGAACTCCTAACACCGAACTCAGGTAACATGAGGGTTGGGTTGCGCTGTCACTTAACCCAACTTACAGAAAATGGACAAGGCATTGCCACCATTGGTCAGTGTTTCTTTTTGGCCTGGTCTCTGTTGGTTTTTTTGCCGGTGTTCATGGCTAGTCTCAATCGCTCAATTACTTGTCTAGACCGAGTCTCCCATGTTGACCACTCCGAATACTACCCAATGAGTTATAATCAGCAGCAAGACTTTGAGCCATCTACTAAGGGTTGTAAATTTTACAATAAACCCGTAAATCGCCCATCATTTTGCAGAATTTTCAAAATCTGCTTAATTTCTTGGGTGCGATCCTTCTTAACTACCAGAGTAACATTGCGATCGCGCACAATTACCACATCCTCTAAACCAATCGTGACAATGACATCATCAGCATTAGAAGCATAAACAATTGATCCTTGGGTATCTAAACCCACATGAGTAGCAAGTTCTACATTAGGATTATCATCCTGCTTCAGCAAACGTTCAATAGCATTCCAATCACCCAGATCATCCCAACCAAATGCTACAGGCAAAACATAAGCTAGACTGGTTTTTTCCATCAAAGCATAATCTATACTTTTCTTAGGTAACTGGGGATAAATATCAGGACCATACTGTTCCAAAGGTTCCATAATTTCTGGTGCATGGGTGCGTAATTCTGACAAAACAACACCAGCTCGAAAAACAAACATCCCGCTATTCCAACTAAACCGTCCCGTTGACAAAAAAGTTTCCGCCGTTTCCCGGTCGGGCTTTTCAGTAAAACGGTTCACATGATACACTGGTAACTCATTGAAACTACTTATCTTTTCGCCTTGTTCAATATAACCATAGCCAGTGGATGGAAAATTAGGTTTAATCCCCAAAGTCACAATCGCTGCTTTCTTAGTCGCCAAATCCTGAGCAGCCGCTAAAGTTTCGGCAAATATCTCCGGGTCAGCAATCCAGTGGTCAGCAGGAAAAAAGCCAATAATCGCATCTTCCCCGTAACGCTTTTTAATTTCTAAACTTGTCCAAGCAACAGCCGCAGCAGTGTCCCGACCCTGGGACTCAATCAGTAAATTTGACTCTGGTAAATCAGGAAGTTGTTCTCGCACCCCTTGAGCAATGGGACTAGAAGTAATCACCCACAAATTTTCCCAACCACCGGACAGAACTAATAATCTATCAGCAGTTGCTTGTAGTAAACTTCTTGAGCTACCATCAAGGCTTAAAAATTGCTTAGGTCGGTCTAGTCGGCTCAAAGGCCAAAAACGCTCACCTTTACCACCAGCTAGAATCACAGGAAAAAATAAATTATTCATATTGGCATACATCGGTAATTCAGAACAATATACAGCAGAATTCACCGAGTCAGGAGTCAGGAGTCAGGAGTAAAAATGCCTGGGTATCTGCTGTAAGTGTACATTCATTCATTTTTAGATGATCTTCACTGATGAATTTTTTTGGTTGAGTATGTTGTAATTATCACTGATTGAAACTCTGAGGACAGCAATAAAAAAATATCCGATGAACTTTTCACAAAATCTAAAATTTCCATAACGAGTTTTAACTCGCAGTATTTGTAGCTTGTATTAACATACCTTTAAGGAGTGGTTGAGTGGGGAGAAAATTATGATTAAACAAATTCAATGGTCAGAAAATCAGGTAGTACCGCAACAAGTCCCAACTTCAGAACCGGAGGTAAAACAGCCCCCAGTTCAAATGTCGGAAAATCAGGTAGCAACCCAACCAGCACCAGCCGCCACTTCGCCGGTGAAACCAAAACCATCAGTTAACTCTTCTCGGAACGTAGTTGAATCCGTCGGTGCTATTCCCAACGAACTCTATGACCGCTTAGGCTTAACAGTTCCCCGCTGGTTATTGTGGGTCTTAACAATTGTTTTAGGGATAATTCTATCTGGATTACTAGCATCAAGTTTGGCACTATGGACCCCCCTCTGGAGCAATCTCGACCAAGGGAAAGATGATGAATTCAGTTCTAATAAACAAGACCAAATCAAAGTACCTGGGGACTTATGGACTAAACTTTCTCAGTACAAACTATCAAAACCCATGAATATTTTAATTATGGGCATTGAACCAGTTCCGGGTACTGTAGACGGTTCACCAGAAAGTTTTGCTGGTAAAAGCGACACCATGATGTTGGTGCGGCTTAATCCCAGTGATAAATCTATTCGCCTACTGTCTATTCCCAGAGGGACAATGATAGCTATTCCCGAACAGGGATTAACGAAGGTATCGGAAGCTAACGCCAAAGGTGGCCCAGTTTTAGCCGCCAGAGTAGTTAGTCGGAGTTTAGGTAATGCTCCCATAGATCGGTATATCCGCATTTCTACTAGCGGTTTTCGGGAATTAGTGGAACAGTTGGGTGGTGTGGATGTATTTGTCCCTCAAACTATGAATTATCAAGATCAGGCTGGTGGCTTTGCCGTGAATTTAGTCAGGGGTTGGCAAAACCTCAACGGTGAACAGGCAGAACAGTTTGCCCGTTTTCGTGAAGAGGGTACAGGCGATTTACCCAGAGTTCAGCGACAACAATCACTAATAAATGCTTTAATGCAACGCCTCAACAGTCCCACTGTTTTACCCAGGCTGCCCCAATTAACCCGCGTCATGCGAAAGTATTTTGACACGAACCTAAAAATGGAAGAAATGATGGCATTGGCGAATTTTTCCGTCAATGTAGACCGGGATAATTTCCAAATGTCCATGTTACCTGGTACATTTAGTAAATTCAGTCAAGATGCCAACAGCTACTGGTTGAACATGACCGGACAACAAACCTTATTAAATGATTATGTTGGGGTAGATATAACTGGCATTAAATCAGATACCAGACCGGTTTCTATTCAAAGAATTGCCGTGCAAAATACCACTAACCAACCTCAGTTAACGGAAAAAGTAGTTACTTATCTAAAACAGAAAGGTTTTACTAATGTTTATGTGGTCCCAGATTGGCCAGATACTCAACGCCAAACTCAGATTATTGTCCAAAAGGGCAGCCGACAACCAGGAATTGACTTGCGACAAGTTTTAGGTTTAGGACAAATCGAAGTTTCTGGCAATGGTGATTTGGAATCTGACCTCACAATTCGCATTGGTAAGGATTGGAAATAGGTAATAGGTAATAGGTAATTGGTAATATTTACTCTTGCCTCTTGCCTCTTGCCTCTTGCCTTCTACAAATTTAAAATTTATGAACAAGATTTTTTGCCGATTTTTGAGTTTAATATTGGTTTCTATTTTGGCAGGATTTTCGGTAATTACGAATCCTCAACCAGCTTTTGCTCAAATTAACACCATTAATTACAATAATGCCAGTTTGGAAAACCGTGACTTTTCCTATACTGATTTAGTTGGGGAAACCTTTGTGGCGGCAGAAATGCGGGGAGCAAATTTCCAAGGTGCAAATTTAACTAACGCAATTTTGACCAAAGGCGTTTTATTAAAAGCCAATTTAGAAGCTGCAAATTTAACAGGTGCTTTGGTTGATCGTGTTACCTTGGATAGTGCTAATCTAAGAAACGCTATTTTCACAGAAGCAACTTTAACCCGTAGCCGCTTTTATGATGCGGATATCACTGGTGCTGATTTCACGGACGCACTTATTGACCGTTATCAAGTATCCCTACTTTGTCAAAGGGCAAATGGTATTAATCCGGTAACTGGTATTTCTACCCGCGATAGTTTGGGTTGTCGTAAAAAAACTGACAACTAACAAACAAATAACAACTAAAAACTGACCACTGACTACTAATATTCGTGACACAACAACAAAAAAAAGCTGTTCATTCTTTCGCTCAAATTGCTCGTATTGTTGCCGCAGCAACATTGATTAGTAAGGTATTTGGTTTAATTAGACAGCAAATAATCGCTGCAGCTTTTGGTGTGGGTGCAGCTGCTACGGCTTATAGTTATGCCTATATTATCCCCGGGTTTATTTTAATTTTACTTGGTGGTGTCAACGGACCTTTACATAGTGCCATTGTCAGTGTTTTAGCTAAACATAAAAAGGAGGAAGCTGCACCTATTGTAGAAACAGTAACAACTCTTGTTGGTGGATTATTGCTGGTGGTGACATTTGCCCAGATTTTCCGCGCTGAGTATATTATTGATTTAGTTGGTCATGGCTTAGAGACAACTACAAGAGCGATCGCTATCCGTCAAATCCAAATTATGGCTCCTTTGACCTTATTTGCCGGTTTAATTGGCATTGGTTTTGGGACTTTAAATGCAGCTAATCAATATTGGTTATTATCCATTAGTCCTTTATTATCTAGTATTACTGTTATTATCGGCATTGCTATTTTAGCCTGGCAACACGGAAAAGAAATTATTAGTCCAGAATATGCTTTAACGGGTGGCATGGTGTTAGCTTGGGGGACTTTGGCAGGAGGAATTCTGCAATGGTTAGTACAGCTTATTGTGCAATGGCGCTTAGGATTAGGCAGATTACGCCTAAGATTTGACTTCAAATCTCCCGGTGTTCAAGAAGTAATTAAAATTATGACTCCAGCGACAATATCATCAGGAATGATGCAAATTAATGTCGCCACTGACCTTTATTTCGCTAGTCCTATTGTTGGTGCAGCCGCAGGTTTTAACTACGCAAATCTCTTAGTTCAAACTCCCTTGGGGATTATTTCTAACATTATTTTACTGCCTTTATTACCAATATTTGCCAAACTTTCTCACCCAGAGAATTGGGAACAATTAAAATTACGCATTCGTCAAGGACTTTTATTAACTGCCGTTACCATGCTACCTTTAGGGGCATTAATGGTATCCTTATCTGTGCCAATTGTCCAGTTAGTTTATCAACGGGGAGCATTTAAACAAGAAGCAACTCAGTTAGTATCTTCTCTATTAATGGCCTATGGAATTGGAATGTTTGTCTATCTAGGGCGTGATGTTTTGGTGAGAGTATTTTATGCTTTAGGTGATGGACAAACGCCTTTTAAAATTAGTATATTTAATATTTTTCTTAATGCTGTATTAGATTTAATATTAGTTGAACCTTTTGGTGCGCCTGGATTAGTTTTAGCTACAGTTGGAGTTAATTGTAGTTCCATGTTGATGTTGTTATTTTTGCTCAATCGCAAACTTAATGGCTTACCTTGGCAAGAATGGTGTGTACCAATTTTGGGGTTAACAGTTGGGAGTATAATTGCGGGTTTAGCCAGTTTTGGAACTTTGGTTGCTTCCCGACAGGTGTTAGGTAAACCAGTTTTAATTAGTTTACTCATAGAATTATCCATATCTGCTGTCGTGGGAATTGGGGTATTTGCGATAATTGCCTCCAGAATGAATATTCCCGAAGTAAATATTTTTGTAATGAAGATGCAGCAAAAGTTTTTGAAAAAAAATAACGGGTGAAAGAACTATAAAATCATTAAAGAAGTCGGGGATATTAATATTTTGTCCGGTTGACGAGTTTCCAACATCGCCAAAGCGTGTAAAGGAATATCTGTCTGGTTGTAGCGTGGGTTGCGGGTGATAAGTCGTCGGTGTTCGTTTCTCTTTGATCATAATTTATCACCCAGTTTAGTTAATTCTTTGGCTGTTATTTATCCTAATTCTAATCATCTTTATTTAATGCAATTAGATCAAGAATCAGATTATACAGTGTGGGAGATTGCCAAAAATCAAGACTATATTATTTTTACCAAAGATGCAGATTTTAATGAATTATCAATTCTGAGAGGTTTTCCGCCTAAAGTAATTTGGATTCGTTATGTAGGTTGGATTAATCAAATCCAACCTCTTCAAGAGATAGGAAATAATTACATTATATAAATTTCCTAAAACGTGATATCTGACAACTCTTTCACTGTTAACTGAATACTTGGATTTGGTAATAACGTATATCTCAGTTTTGTAGGGTGTGTTAGCGATCGCATAACGCACCTTTTTTGTACTGTTGCTAACCTACCCTATAGCTATAATTTCTCTCTCTGATAATACATTAGCCGAAAATATGACATAATTACAAATATAATTAGCCTTGAAAAAATTATCAATAATGACAGTAGTTAACTTACAAATTCCCTTTGAATCATTAATTGCGGCAATTTCATCTCTCAATTTACAAGAAAAACATCAACTTTTAGAAGATGAAGAAGATTTAATAGAACAAAATCCCCAAACTATCTCCGAAATTGCAGAAGCTCGTCAAGCTTATCAAAATGGCGACTATCAAACAATTCAAGAATATATTGCTAATCAGAATCCTCAAATCTCATGAGCTATGAAGTTATTATCCCCAAATCAGTGCAGAAACAACTGAAAAATTTACCACCAACCATAAATGAGCGAATTTCAGAGAAAATTTTATACTTTCCGCGCCAACCTACCTTATAAAATAGTGATATAATTAGAGCAAATAATTCTCTTGATAATACTATGTCCATCAACGTCATCAAAGAACATATTGAAATCACTCCTGGTATTTGTGGAGGAAAACCTCGCATTGCTGGACATCGGATTCGAGTTCAGGATATTGTGATTTGGCATGAACAAATGGGAATGTCTCCTGATGAAATTCTCTACCATTATCCTAGTATTACCTTATCTGATGTCTATGCCGCTTTAGCATACTATCATGATCATCGAGAAAAAATTAGGCAACAAATATCAGAATCAGAGGCTTTAATCCAAGAAATTCAAGCACAAACTCCTTCGATTCTGCAACAAAAACTGAAAAAACGCAATGATAGAGAGAATTAAATTTCATTTAGATGAAAGTGTTAGTAATGCGATCGCGTTAGGTTTACGTCGTCGAGAAATCAATGTTACTACAACTTCAGAAGCCGGATTAATTGGTGTATCAGACAGAGAACAAATTGCTTTTGCTTGATCTGAAAACCGGATCTTGATTACTCATGATGATGATTTTGTGATCCTTCATCGTAGCGGTATAACTCATGCAGGAATTACATATTGTGATCAGAAACGCCGTTCGATTGGTGAAATTTTAAATACTTTAATTCTGATTTGGGAAACACTTGAACCAGAAGATATGAAAAATCAACTTGAATTTTTGTAATTAAGCACCTTTTTTGTAGTTACTGGTGCTATTACCTAACCACAACTCACCCCAGATGAAATTTTTTTAGATTGAGCTAGTTATAGAATAAATTAGTACAATCCCAAACAATCCAGATTTGGATTATCAAGCAATTTTTGAATTGCTTCCACCCCAGAACGCAGTAGAGATTCAACTATTTGTGTTGGTGCATTTATACAGCGTAACCATATAACTTTAGGTAGAGAACCATACAAACGGCCTCTCTCTGCAAAATCTACATCTTGAGTAACGATACAAAAATCATTTATCTTAGCAAATTCCCAAATTTCAGTATCAGTTTTTTCTGCTAAATCATGAAGCTGAACATGACTAGAATCAAGAAAAATATGTGCTAATCGAGTTACTAATTTACGACTCAAATTTTGATCAAAAAGCAATTTCAAGCAGCACCTACCGTAGCAATTAAACGATGTTCACGGTCAGCAGCAAATTCTAGACAAGCTCTAATATCGTCTTCTGTTAATTCGGGAAAATCCTCTAATATCTCTGCATAAGACATACCAGATGCTAACCAACCTAAAATATCATAAACTGTGATTCTCATCCGGCGAATACAAGGTTTACCACCCCGCTTATCTGGCTCAATGGTAATAATATCTTGATAGCTCATATTATTTAATCTCTCTAACTTTATAGTATTTTAACATCTTTATTGACCTTGTTCAATTAACCAGCGAGTAACAGCCACACCTGTATTTTCATCTACCAAAAATCGCATCTAGGCATAAAAACTCTATGAAGTGTGAAAAGATACAATTGAGGCAAATTGGGAATGCTAAAGTTTCTTTACAAGAAACCAAAATCTACGGAAAATTGAACACAAGATAAATCGCAATTATGCCCCTAACAACCAATCTAGCAGGCAGAAAAACTCTCTTGCACGGGGAAAGTGGGGTAGAAACAACCAAGAGAGCGATCGCCTTTCTTTCATCAAAGCCATTTCACCAAAGCGCGATCGCTTTTTTGATTTGTGGAAGGCGATCGCACTATTTCTAAGTTTTCTATTTTTCCAAAATCCCTGGTATTATTTGTAACAATAATCAAATCGTTGGCTATGGCAATTCCTGCTATCAGAATATCAATATCGTCAATTGGCGTGCCTTTACTTCTTAAATTGGCATAAATATCAGCAGAAATTATGGCAGAGCTTGTAGTTAGAGGTAAAACCGTATTGTATGAAACAAATTCCTGAAAAGATGTGAGTTGTTTTTGCGCGTCACGATGTTTTAATCCACTGACAATTTCATAATAAGTGATGATGCTAATGTTAATTTTGTCATACTCTTTCAAATAGGCTTGAAAACGCTCGATAACTAGACTCTGATTACGGAAGAAAAAAGATAAAATGTTTGTGTCAATCAACGCTGGCTTCATCACTTCTTCTTCCTAAAAAGGCTTGGTGGCGGCGGGTGATTATTTCTTCATTGAAGTTAGCAAATACTTCATCTGACATATCATTCCAACATCCAGCAAACTGCATATTTTTATTAAATGAAGGTTGAGATACTTCTATACCTAAGCGAAAATAATGAATAAAATTATATAATTCTTCTAATTTATCTGGTGGAACAAGATTTATTTCCGTAATAACTTTTGTGCGTAGGTTGAAAGAATCCATAACAAGTTAATATAGATTGGTTGAGTGACAAATAAATTATATCTCACATTCCATTTATTTACAGGATGGCAACGGTCAAATGAACACTTTGTTGCGATCGCCCTACTTATCCCCAAGAGCGATCGCCTGTTTAGAGATAGTTGACATTTCCCTAACTCCCAATCGCATCACTAAAATAACTCCGATACAATTGACAACGCGGTTCTACTTCATTCCCCACCAGCTTGACCAAACCCATACTCTGTAACTGATAAGCTGATATTGTTTCTAATCTCACTGGTTCAGTAGCAGAAATCACTGTTGGCAATGCTGTAATTAGTTTTGGTTCTTCTCGCAAATTCAACCAAAATGATTAATATTGAGACGGATATAAACATCAGTAGAATGAGCGATCGCTAACCGCAACTTTTTCCAGTTGGGACGGCTTCTGGCCTTCTCATACCAAGAACGCAACAACCCAAAAAAATCTTCATAAACCTCAGGATAAGGGAAAAGTGTATCCACATCATCTAAGTATAAAACCAGAGGACTATCTGCTGCTGCCAAGACATACTCTTCTAAATAAGTTGTACAACTGACCTTTGCACCCATACCTTCTTCATTTTATTTGTCCACTTGACCCCATCGGTGAAGATCTTATTAATCGTATTAGTGGCACTTATAACCTTTTAGGAGGTCTAGATCGAAGACTAGTATATAGCCCAATAGACATCTCCCGAAATTAAATATGCGTATCCTAGAACCCTTGTAGAGGCGTTCCATGGAACGTCTCTACATTCTTTTTTGGAGATGTCTAATTAGTATCAGTTTTGGTAAAAATATACTTAGAGGCTCTACAGTCTTAGGAGCTTTTCGTACTTGGTTGCAAAAAATAAGAGATTAGAGGTTGACATCCATCGTTAATCATTGCATTATAATATACTAAATATTTTATTAGATATCCCAATTTTATGCCAAGTATTGAATCTGATGATAGACGGGAACATCGCATTAAAACAGAAATTCTTGTTGATGCGGACGACAAAGAAGAAAGGGCAATGGGTTGGTATTATTACTTAGACGATACTCTCAATTTTCCTTTTTTAGCCAAGTGGAAAAAAAAGAGTAGGAAGTCTTCAGTCGTGGAAGAAAAAGAAGTGGAAGTCCTGGGAATGGCTCCTGATGATGAATGTCTGAAAGATATGTTTGTGGAGGTGGGTTATCCAGGTGGTAAGGACGAGGATATTTTGACAGCCAAGTTGTCAGAAATTGAAGCTATAGATGCAGATGAAGACACCAAAGAAGCATTAGCGGATTGGCAATATTGGCTAGGGAGAGGGTATAAATTTTAATTAAGGTTTAAATCAAGGCTGAAAACAAACAGAGCAGATTTTGTTTCTTTGTTTATTGCCAAACTACAATGAAGACATATAGGAATCAACCCGGATTCCTATATAGTCAGGAATCAATTACCCGGACATAAATGGCCTGTGCTATTTCCCGATCTATGGTCATAGATAAATCACCACATTTAATCACAAAAGTCGGAAATTGCTGTTCTACAGTAATCGTCTTCCCTGTTTTAATGCCCCATTGATATCAGCTTTTTTCTAATAGTCTCATCTTGACTTTGGCAAACAGTAACAATGCCACAATCTCCAGAAGTGTTGAATGTTAAGATTTTGATGATCTTGTTCAAGTTGTGCATTGGCATTGGTGATACCAAATTTGAGCAGTTAATGACTGTATTCTCAATAAATAAGGGATTTTGCCTGGGTAAAACGCAAACATTGTCAAGTTTTATTGCAGGATTCAACACTTCTGCACAATCTCCTGATTTCAGCAATTCTAAAGAACAACCCATAATAGTAAAAGAAATAAACATTGTATTATCAAAATAAAAAGCGAAAATTGAAATGATGAAAGATGATAAACATCCTCCATCATTGTTAAAAATGAAAGGTAAAGCAAAAGCTTAATGGTGTCAACTTAATCTCAAATCCCTACCACATCTCGTTCCTAGTCTCTGACTAGGAATGCAGTTGATGAGGCTCTGCCTCTAATATCATTGAAGGCAGAGCCTTCTAAAATGCGTTCCCAGTCTCTGACTGGGAACGAGATGAACATCCTCCATCATTGTTAAAAATGAAAGGGTGTAGCAATGCTAAACCCCTACAGATATTTGTTATGATTTTCAGCCAGTAGGGTGCGTTGTCCCAAAGTGCAACGCACCATAATCTTAAACATCCGAAATATCCGACTCAGCAATTATTTTAATCTGGCAAATCTAATCTGATTTTCAGTAACTACGACAAAACTATCTACTAACTTTTCCTTATGCTGCTCTAATACCTGTTGTAAAATATAGATTTTATTTGCTGAACGTTCATTTTCCAAACGCAGAAGAATCACACCCCGGTGAGGGTATTTATCTCGATAAACTTTCTCGCCAAAATCTTTGTCACTAGTAATCAAAATCCAATTTTCATCAAAGGCCTTTTGAATAATTGTGTCATCATCTATTCCCCGTCCTTGTTCATAAACTGAGAAAACTTCATAATCTTGTTCACGTAACCAGCGAGCGACAGTCACACCTGTATTTTCATCTACTAAAAATCGCATCTAAGCAATCTCCGCAATTAAAGGCATGAAACTGGTACTTTCTAGAGAGCGAGATGCAAATAATAAACAAGCGCGAATATCTGCTTCTACTAAACCTTCATATTCTTCCAGAATTTCTGCGACTGTTGCACCATGTGCAAGGAGATTAAGAATATACTCGACGGTTAAGCGTGTACCCTTAATTGTCGGTTTTCCAGCCATTACTTTGGGATTTGTAGTAATACGATTCAGTATTTCTCGTTCTATCATATATTCTCAAGTGGTAAAGAGTATAGTAGTTAGATTTATTATAATAGCAAAATTTCTTACTGAAGTTAAGAAACTCAAAATATCTAACTAATTATCTTTTTACCCATCAATTAACCGCACATAAATAGCCCGTGCTATTTCCCGATCTATAGTCATAGATAAACCACCACATTTAATCACAAAAGTCGGAAATTGCTGTTCTACAGTAATCGTATTCCCTGTTTTAATGCCCATTAATATCAGCTTTTTTCTAATTGTCTCATCTTGACTTTGACAAACAGTAACTATGCCACAATCTCCTGATTTAAGTAACTCTAAAGAACAACCCATAACAGTAAAAGGAGTAAACATTTTATCATCAAAATAAAAAGGACAAAATTGAAATGATGAAAGATGATAAACATCCTCCATCATTGTAAAATTGAAAGAGTTAAGTAATGCTAAACACTAACAGATATTGTATTAAGCAAGATAAGGTTCTTGGTGGGTTTTGATTGTGCAGTTAGAACGAGGATAGCTAACACACAATAGAGCGAATCCTTTGCCCATTTGCTCATCATCTAGGAAGACTTGATCGTCTTGATTGATTTCACCTTCAACAATCTTACCTACACAGCTAGAACAAGAACCAGAGTGACAGGAGAAAGGTAATTCAACCCCAGCTTCTTCTGCTGCGTCTACAATGTTTGTTTCTTCATCACACTCAATTGTGGTGTCTATATTTTCTTTTTTGTTGATCAATCTTACTTGATAGGTTGCCATTTTCCAATTCTCCTCAAACGTGAATCAAGTGAGTTTTTGAGTTACAGCAACGGACAAGGAAGGTAGGACATTAACTAATGATAAATAAAAGACTTTTAGCACTGTCACCTGTCACCTATTCCCTGTCACCTGCTATATAACTATTGTCCGCAAGGTACACCAGTGGGAGTACCATCATTGGTTTTAAAAGACTTGCCACAACCGCAGGTATCAGTTGCATTGGGATTGGAAAACTTGAAACCGCTATCCATGACTCCCTCAACAAAATCAACTACCACACCTGCTAATAAAGGCGCACTTTTAGCATCAACGTAAATCAACACATTTCCTTGTTGAGATACGACATCATCAGGTTGGGGCTTACTGGTAATTTCGATGCCATACTCGTAGCCGCTGCAACCACCATCTTTAACCGAGATGCGGACACCCTTTTTAGCGTCTTCGGTTGCAGAACCTTTTAAAAATGCCCGCAGACGAAATTCAGCCTTTTCTGTTAAAGTAACAGTCATTTTGTTTCCTATTCTGTAGCGAATATTCTGATTTGGGATGTGGACTTTGCAAAAAGTGGTACTTTACACCGTTGCAGTTTGAGATTGAGAATATCTCCAAGGGGCTGTATTACCGCAGACTGGACAATTGCGATCGCGGTGAGAACGACGTTTAGCAAATTCCATTCTGTTCAAGTCAATCGTCAGCAACTCTGATAACAGCGGTTGACTAAAACCAGTAATGAGTTTCACTGCTTCCAGTGCCGTCAAACAAGCCAAAGTCCCAGAAACCGCCCCCAGCACGGAAAAACCGCGCCGATCCCAATCCGGCTTTTCTGGAAACAGACAGGATAAACAAGGCGTAACACCCGGAATAATCGTGGTCAGGTAAGCCTCCATTCCATCCATAGCCGCCTCTACCATCGGCTTGCGCCAGCGCACACAGGCTTCATTTAACAAATTGCGTTCCGTGAAATTATGAGCGCAATCCAAAGCCATATCCGCCGACTGCACCAACTCATCCACATTTTCTGCGGTAATGTAATCGTGAACCACGTCCACTTGGACATGAGGATTGATGGCTTTGAGGGTTTCTTGGGCTTTGAATACTCTAGGTTTACCCACCCAGTCATCAGTCATTAACACCTGACGATTCATATCATCCAGCCGCAAATCACCACCCCGGACTAGGATTAGCCGCCCAACGCCCGCTACTGCTAGGTAAAGCGCCGCCGTACCACCTAATCCACCCACACCTGACACCAAAACAGTCGCTGACTTCAGGCGCTTTTGAGCTAATTCGCCAAAATTAGGAAGCATCATTTGGCGACTATAGCGTTCCAATTCGGTAGGCGTTAGGTTGATCACTTTTTAACTCCTAATCTGAGGTGATTTCTGTCAGGGTGACTACATTTTTCCGCTTATCATTAAATACCTTGAACAGCTTTTGTTCATGGGGTGTGGATTCTATAAACACCTGATAAGCTTGCTGTAAAGCTGTGCAATATTTCTCTAATCTTTCCTCGTCACCTATCTGGGGATAAGTATCATCAATTTGACTCATGAACTGAGAAAACTTTTTCAAAATATGTAAACGATTGACATTTACAAATTTTTGGTCGTAAGGCAGATTAAAAAAGATAAAAAACTCTTCTGCATCTACGAGCTTTTTGAATTCATCAATATTGGTACTCATTTAGAATTCTCCATTTTTTTGAGTTGTTGCTTGAGTCCATCTAACTGACAATAGATTTCGTAAGTTGCAGCAGCAACATCCATAAGTTTGTGGTAGTCTGTGGGCAATCCTTCCGCTAAATCATGCAGATCCATTTTCATTTGACCTGCTTTACTATTTAGCTTTTTAATCTTGTTAGTGATTTCCTCAATTGTCATTGGTGATTATTGGTAATTAATAGAAATTCAATTGGCGGTTAGAAACCGCAGCTACACAGGCAAAACCTGCCTTCGCAGGTTAATATTTAATTTTTTATTAGTCCACGTAGGTGGACTTTGTTTGTGTAGCCGTGAATTCTATTCGCTAGAAATTCAATTGGCGGTTAGAAACCGCAGCTACACAGGCAAAACCTGCCTTCGCAGGTTAATATTTAATTTTTTATTAGTCCACGTAGGTGGACTTTGTTTGTGTAGCCGTGAATTCTATTCGCCATATTCTATTTGCCATTAAAGATTGCCAACTTCGGGGAAACGTTTGGCTAAATCAATGCCTTTTTCGATAAACTTTGTGCCTTCTTCGTCTAATTTCTCGAAGGAATCAAAACCGAAACGATGGGCATCACGTAAGGTTTTGACAGTTAATAATAAGCGACCAGAAAATATTAAAGCCCAACCGAAACCTTCATGTCCCAATTCAACAACTACGTTGGAAATAAGTCCGGTTTCTTTTTCAATACTGGATGCGATCGCCCGAAAAAAGACATGGATACGAGAAATTGTCGCCGGATCAATTTCACCTTCTACGGAAATTTCCCGTTTCTTTTTTTTAGTAACAACATAAGGTTTAAGGATTAATTCATCAGTCCAACTCCGGTAAAAACCATAGCTATCTTGCGCCCGGATTTGTTGAACTAATGATTTATGAAAAGGGGTTAAAACCACCTCTGAATTGTTACCAGTTCCATTCACATCATTTGTACTCATACTGTTGTCTCGTTTTCAAGTTCTTCAGCAAAACTAGGTTTTTTCTGGATTAAGGCTTTCCGTAACCAGGGTGGAGGATTACCTTTGAGGGTTTTCACTAATTTGTTGAGAATATCTTCAATTTTTTCCTCTTCAGATTTAGCCTTAACTGGGGTTACATTCTTCTTAATTAAACGAGCGGCTGCACTACCACCAATAGCGACAACATAAACAATTGTGCAATCATTTAGTGCTTGTAGTTTGGGGGTAATTTTATCTTCATTACCATCTTCTTTGAGATCACCTTCAAACTTGAGAGTTTCGATGAATTCATATCCATTATCGGAAATTTCATAAACATCAATTTCCTTAGCCCAACCAAAGTGAGCATTAACATGAATTCGGTCAGTTGTCGTAAAAGCAATTTTCACTTTCATACTCCTAAGAAGGTGACAGGTTACAGGTTACAGGTGACAGATAAGAGTTAAGAAGGTGACAGGTTACAGGTAACAAGTGACAGGGAAGAGTTAAGAAGATGACAGGAGAGAAGGAGGGAAGAGCGAAGGAAAAAGTAAAACACCAAAAGTCAATTTTTATCTACTTCTTGACTGTCACCCTTTGGGTTCACCAGTCGCTCATGGGGGAAACCCCCAAGACCGCGCTGGTTCACCTGTCACCTATTCCCTGTCACCTATTCCCTATTAATTACTGATGACCATTGGTGCATCATGGATGATTCTTCGTGTTCTATGAATAGGTTTCCTATCCCAAAAAGAAGCTCGATAGTACCGCGATAGCCTACTTTGGTAAATAGCCCATTTCCTAATCGGTCATAGATGGGAATACCTAAACGATAGAGAGGAATTGAGAGGCGTTTAGAGATGGTATTGACGTTGGAATTACCAATCAATAAATCAGAACCTAATGCCAACTTTTCAAAATCCTCTAAATCACCAATAGTGACATTATTGATAGGAAGTTCTTCCAATAAAGGGGAACGAGTTGTGGTGACAGCGTTATGAATTTTTGCTCCCATTGATTGTAAAAATCCCACCATTGTCCACAACAAATCGGGTTCTAAAGCTAAAGATACTCCTTTAGAACTAAAATAAAAGTGAGTATCTAACATTGCGTCTTGCAATTGCCGACGTTGACGACGATATTTTTCAGGAACGGGATTTCCACTTAATAAAGATAATTTTTGCAGAAATTGATCTACAGGTTCTAATCCTGTTAAATCTCTAAATACTTGATAACTTGTTCCAAAGCGTTCCTCTAAAATTTGCGCCGCCCCTAACATACTTTCACCTAATGCTAAGGTAAACGCCGAACTACCTAAAGAACGCAATTGTTTGAGGGTTGTACCACTAGCAGTTATAGGAGTATAACCATCTTCCAAATGTCCATCTAAGGAAGCTCCCAAGTCAGGAACAAATATTGGTTCTAGACCAAAAGCTGTGACAATTTCTCGAATTTCTTGGACATCTCCAGGAGTGAGGGCAGAACCAGCTAAAATTGTGATTTGTTCGGGTTTAATTCCCCCGGCTTTGGGAATTTCTTTAACTATACTTTCGACTGCAACTGCAAAACCGTCTTGCAATGCACCTTTAAAGTCGGGAGTAGGAGCAAAAATAATGGCTAAATGATTAAGTTCAGGATGACGTTCTCGAATATCTTTCAAGAACATTTCCATATCATCACCCCTGGTTTCTGTTAACCCAGTGGTACACAAACCAATTATTTCTGGTTGTACTTTTTCCACTAAAGTGAGAATAGCTTGCTCGACATTTTCCTCACCACCCAGAATAGTAGTAACTTCCGTCATAGCGGTAGTAGCAAGGGGAATTGCTTCCCGAAAATGTCGAACTAAAACCACTTTTGCAAACGCCGTACAACCCTGAGAACCATGAAATAAAGGCATAGTTCCCTTCAAACCCAAAAAAGCCAAAGAAGCACCTAAAGCCTGACTTTGTTTGAGGGGGTTTACAGTCACAGACTTTTCTGGAATAATTGCGATCGCCATAAATTAATCTTTCATAAATTATAAACTTCTGAACATCTAACAATCTTGTGGGATGGGCTTCTAGCCCGTCCAAGGGCAGGCAGGATGCCTACCCTACAAGAATTAACAAGATATTTCTTCCTTTGCGCCTGGAGCGTCTCTGCGTGAGACAATTACTCCCAAGGTGCTGGTTGACGAATTTGCTCCCACACAGGGCTATATAAAGCCTCAGTCAACTCCCGCGCCATTTCCACCATGCCTACATAACCCGCATAGGGATGATGACGTTCTTGGTTAATATCTAAAAAGGGAATTCTGGCTTTGAGCGCAGTATATTGATTTCTGCCCCCAGCAATAAGCATATCTGCGTTAGTTTCTTGAATTAATTTTAGGAGTTCGGAGGCGTTCCCCTTCTCTAACATAATCCCATCATTACCTAACAAATTTTTGATTTTGGCTTTATCTTCTTCTGTACTTTTGCGCGTACTTGTGGCCACAACTTCAATTCCCAAATCCTTTGCAGCGGAAATAATTGACCAACTTTTCACACCACCAGTATAGAGAACAATCCGTTTTCCTTTTAATTTAGCTCGATAGGGAGCAAGGGCAATATCTAAAGCCGCAGTTTCTTCAGCAATCAGTTTTTCTGTGCGTTCCTGCAAATCAGGATCACCTAATTTAGCAGCCACAGTTCGCAAACAACGGTTAATATCTCTAATTCCATAAAATGACTCCTCAATGTAAGGAATTCCATAACGTTCCTCCATTTTTCGTGCCATATTTAAGAGCGCTCGTGAGCAGATCATCACATTTAATTTAGCCCGGTGAGCATAACGCACTTCTTCATAACGAGCATCACCAGTAATTTTCGATAAAACCCGAATTCCTAACTTTTCAAATAAACTTAAAACCCCCCACATTTCCCCAGCAATATTATACTCACCGATGATATTAATATCATAGGGTGTGGTATATTCCGGTTCAGCAGTACCGACTACATATTCTAGTAAAGCCTCACCACCAAAGCGATTACCTAAATTTTTACTACCAATAAATCCGGGAGCAATCACAGGAATTACCGGAGTTCCAGTTTTTTCGGCTGCTACCTTACAAACTGCATCAATATCATCACCAATTAAGGCTGTAACGCAGGTAGCATAAACAAAAACCGCCGCAGGTTTATAATTTTCATTAACTTCTAAAATCGCCTTATACAGCTTTTTCTCGCCACCGAAAATTACATCATTTTCACCCACATCGGTAGTAAAACCTGTCTTATAAAGCATTGGTCCAGAAGACAGACTACCACGACTTCCCCAGGAATTGCCAGCGCAAGCGATCGGACCATGTACTAAATGAGCAGCATCAGTAATAGGAACTAAAGCAATCATCGCCCCATCAAAGGCACAACCACCTTGAGCCGCACCTGGTTGAGCTTGTTGGGTACAGGATTTATTTTTCTTTTCTCCCTGTTTCTTTTGATTATGTTCGCATCCTGATTCACTCAGAAGTTCGTTAATTTTGCTTTGGGTGACTTTCATTTTTATTCTTGTGCTAGATGGAGTTTACAACCATGACAAATCTTGCTTAAAGTTAATCATCAAGATGATGATTTTGAGAAAAATATTGCAAATTAATAAAAATTATTTGTGGAACTATTGACAGCATGATCTATTGCTGGGTTTGTGTCTCTACAGAAAAGATCAGAGAAACTTGCTGTAATAGAGAATAAGTGAGAAATATCTCACAAATAATTTAGGATTACCACAGGATATAATAAATATAATAATTCTAATTCCCAGAAAATAACCAAGTTTTTATACTTAGCTTGGATTGTTTTATAGATTTTCTGCAAAATCCGATTAACTTAATATTTACACAGATAAACTTTCAAAAAAGATATGTATTTATCTGTATTTTCTAGGGGTGGGATTTTCATAACATTTGGTTTAGCAAGAGAAAAGAGAAAAATTATTTCATCTGCGTTTATTTGCGTTTATTTGCGTTTAATTATTAATAACTAAAGATAGGGGATAGGATTTTAGGTAAATTGCCTATGTCCCCATCCCCTTTGTTGATTTTCCTATGATCAGGATGGGTTTACCCCACCCTTGCAGACATTCTTAACGAATTAAGTCGTAGGAAATATCGGTCTTACCAGCAACATTGGTGGTACGGTCAATTTCTTCAAATACTGTGTTAACAATCCAGTTCAACAGGTTGATGATACCTTTGTAACCAACAGTTGCATAACGGTGGTAGTGGTGACGGTCCATGATAGGATAACCGATTCTTACCAAAGGTACACCACAATCGCGCCACAGGTACTTACCGTAGGAGTTACCAATCAATAAGTCAACTGGTTCGGTGAACAACAAGGAGCGTAAGTGCCACAAGTCTTTACCACCCCAGATTTTAGCGGACTTACCGAAGGTGCTAGAATCTAACAAGTCTTGCAATTCTTTCTCGAATACTTCGTTGGTGTTGTGAACCAAGATATGTACTGGTTCAGCACCCATTTCTAACATGAAACCAACTAGGCTATAAACTAGGTCAGGATCACCGTAGATAGCGAAACGCTTACCATGTAACCAAGCATGGGAGTCGGTCATTGCGTCAACTGCACGACCACGTTCGATTTCTAACTCTTCAGGAATAGCCTTACCAGTCATTTGGCTGAGTTTCATCAAGAACTCGTCAGTTCCCTTGATACCCCAAGGACGAGCAACACTAACGTCTTGATTCCATTCCTTAGCAATGTATTCGCGGGTCTTGGTGGTAGAGTAAGCTTGAAGAGCAATAGTAGCCTTAGCGTTGATAGAATCTGCTGCGTCTTCTAGTTTAGTACCACCTGGATACATATTGTATTCACCATCACAAGGTGAATCAACATAATCACTGTTGTCAGATAACAAGGTGTAGTTAATACCCATTAAAGAAGCAATCCGCTTAATTTCGCGGTTGTTTTCTACGTAGGTATCAAAACCAGGAATAAAGTTAATTTTACCGTTGCTCTTAGCTGTCTTTTTACCTACGGTTAAGGTAGAAAGAATTCCCTTCATCATGTTGTCGTAACCAGTGATGTGAGAACCAACGAAGCTAGGTGTGTGAGCAAAAGGTACGGGGAAATCTTGAGGAACAGAACCAGCTTCCTTAGCATTACCGATAAATGACTGTAAGTCATCACCGATAACTTCTGCCATACAGGTGGTGCAAACAGCGATCATTTTTGGCTTGTACAGGGTGTAAGAGTTAGCCAAACCATCAATCATGTTTTGCAAACCACCGAACACAGCAGCGTCTTCTGTCATGGAAGAAGAAACACCGGCAAATGGTTCTTTGTAGTGACGGGTTAAGTGGGTACGGAAGTAAGCTACGCAACCTTGAGAACCTTGAACGAAGGGAAGAGTACCTTCAAAACCAACAGCCGCAAACATAGCGCCTAAAGGTTGACAACCTTTAGCTGGGTTAACGGTTAAAGCTTCACGAGCGAAGTTCTTTTCCCGATATTCCCAGGTCTTTGTCCAATCTGCTACTCGTTGTACTTCTTCTTTGGTGTGACCGTTTTCAAACTGTTTTTTGTTTTCAAACAGTTGTTGGTATTCTGGCTGGTGGAATAACTCAACGTGGTCCTGAATCTTATTGGGATCTTGAGGCATTTTGCGTATCTCCAAGCTTGCTGTGTATGATGTTTGCGATCGGTGGAGAGTGGGGAATGTGCCTCAAAATTCAGAATGCAAAATTCAAGACTTTGAATTTTTAATTTTGAATCTTGACTTCCCAACTCTCCTGGGGTAAGACCCCAGACTATCTTTTGTTCCCTAGACGGCAGCCTTAGCTTTAGCCTTAGCTTGAGCTTTCTTGTTCCAGGGAGCGCCGATTAATCCCCAGGTTGGGCTGTTGAGTGCCAAATCCATGTCACGAGCGAAGATTGCGAATCCGTCGTAACCGTGATAAGGGCCGGAGTATTTATATTGCTGGTTTAATAGCTTTTAACTTCGTTATGTTTGCAATGAGCAATGTTAGGGCTGGTAATTGGTGATTGGGAAAAATTATTATTTACCTGCAAGATTCTATAATTATTAGTAAATGACATCCCGTAAATCTTTAAATCCTGGACATCCTGTATCCCTAACGGGAGGCGTTAGCCACTTCTGACAAATGCTACAATAACTAACTACTTGGTATCATACCCAAAATCAGCAACGCCGAAAAAACAAATTTTAGGAATGCCCAATGTAGAATCATCACGACCCAAGGAAGAAAAACTGTTTAAAGGGGAACGTTTACAAACCCGTCTAACCGCTTCTTAAAAGGAACTTATGATCTCTAATAAACTTATAAAATAAAAAAAAATTATGAGTTATTGCTTATTTATTATTGATGTTCAAAACGGCTTCATAACTGAAAATACCAATCATGTCATACCAAGAATCAAGTCTCTATTAGAGCAAAATATATTTGATTGTGTCGTCTTTACAAGATTTATTAATACCCTAGATAGTCCCTATGTAAAATATCTAGGTTGGGAGCAGCTTTTGTCAGAGAAAGAACAAAAAATTGTTGATGAAATTGAATTATTTACCAATATAGTTTTTGACAAAAATATATATACTGCTTGTAATCAAGAAACCCTGAGATTTATGAAAAATAGAAATATTGAGCAAGCTTTTATTTGTGGAATTGATATAGATGGCTGTGTTTTAAAAACTGCAATTGATTTTTTTGAAAATAATATTATTACTAATATTTTAGAATATTATTCTGCCTCAACTGGAGGTTATCATTATCACCAAGCAGCTATTTTAATTCTAAGTCAGCTAATTGGAACAAATAGCATTATAGCTGAGTCTCTAGATAGACATAATCTTAATAAATACTTAAAAAAGTTTAATAACTAAATACCGCCTTCACAGGGCAGTTAAAATCAAAAGCTTTATTAGATGCCATCGAGGTTTTGCCTAAATAACAACTGATTTTTTTTAATTGAGTCTTAGATACTCGTTGTTTGATCTGACTTTTCCCGTTAAGTCGTAAAACTCCCAATTAACAAGGGTTTTAGACTACAGCTTAATTCTCAACAAGCGACCTTTAATGAGAATAATCAACGAGAAAATAGGACTTTGGGGCGGGGGTTATAGTGGGCGATAGCGAAGTGCTCCGTAGGAATCGCTCAATTAGAAAGATAACGGGAAAAGTTAGGTTGTTTGATAGCGATCACTATCAAACAACATTAATTATTAGTAGGCAATCGCCTTATCTTTTTTTTACATTTTTAAGATAGAATATCGCCGAACTATACATAAATTATAAATTATTTGAGCCAATCTGTATAATTCTCTCTGATTTTTGTGTAACCATTTGCTCAAGACTTATGCAGCGTAAAGTAGCTCGAACTTCCATTAAAATCTGTCCTAGATAATTCTTGCCACTCCCATCTTTTCCAGTACCCCAATAGTAATCTCCAATATCTTCTTGAATAATCATTTTCCCTCCTGTTGCCAGCAGAATTTTCTGAATATCCCCATGAGTCTGAAACTTTTTGAGGACAGCTCGTTGCATCACATCATATTTGATTTTTTTCCAGTCATTACGGTGAGGAAGGGCGTGGCCAAGTTTAGCAGCATCTGCCGGACTTTTTGCCAATCGGATTGTTTCCTCATGGGCAGTGCCAGCAAATTTCTGGGCTTGATAATAATGCTCTGAGGTAGTCCACCAGTGTCCGTCCAGTTCAAAACTGTGTAGAGAAAAGTTACAGAAACAACCGTAGGGTTTTTCGTCAGCAGTGAAAAAGTAAATAGTCACAGTTGCTAGAAATATAATTGGCCATTTTCATTGGCTATAAGACTGCTGGTTAGCGATTTTGATCTGGTTGGTTATCCGACTGAATATTATGCCTATTAGATGAGATTTGAGCAGCGCTAACACCAAGATAAATCCCAAGCAGTATGATACCAAAAGCGATCGCATTCCAAGTACTTAGAGCTTCTTTAAAAGTAACCCAAGCTGCGATCGCTGTCAATACCGGATCTAGTAAAAAAACTAATGCTACCAACCCTGATGACAGATAATTAAGGCTGTAAGTCAGCAAACCTAACCCAAAAATTTGTCCAACTATTGCCAATGCCAAGGCAGTGAGCCACCCTTGAAGAGAAGAAGGAAACAAGGGTTCACCTAATGCCAGTGTTAGCAACATCGTTAATAGCATTCCTACGATACAAACCGACAAGACGATAAAATCACTGCTAAAACGATTTCGCAGTTTTTCAGTTGTTAGTAGATTAATTGCCCACAGCACTGCGGAAAGTATGGCTAAAATATCTCCCTGGATTTTCAGAATATCCAGTTGAAAATCGTTGATAGCTAATATAATCGTTCCCCCCACAGCAATAACTGTACCTAGAATAAATCGCACGGAAAACTGAGACTTAAAAAATAACCAACCTGCAAGGGTGGTAAATAAAGGGGTGAGATTGTGCATCACCGCAGAGTTAGCAATACTGGTTTGGGTGAGAGATAAACCCCATAGGACCGCAGCAGAAGTAGAAGCTATCGTTGTGATCATCAATAATAGAAGTATTTTATAGTTACAGCAGATCGCAAACTGCTGTAACTTTTGTCCACAAAGTAAAATGACAGTTGCAATCCAGTAACGATTGAACATTGTGGCTTCTGGTCTGATTTCCACTTCACACCATCGTACTAGAAGCGGGACAAAGGCATAGGCTAACAAACTGAGGATAAGAGCAGCAATCGCCGAAACGGGAGGGTTTTTATTTTTCATTTTTATTCTTGGGAAATAATTACATAAACTTTAATTTTTACACAAAATTACTCCGTCCATAACACCGGAAATTTTTAATTTGTATAGATTCCCAACTTCTTAAACAAGTCACGGATCTAGTTGTTTGCAGTTAACATATTTATTTTAAAATTAAGCATATTATAATAAACAATTCAAAATCAAAAAAGTGGTTTTGAGTTCTACTTTTTCTTGTTTATTTTTAGTGAATAGCGATCGCCACAAACAACCCAACATGAGAAC
Source organism: Dolichospermum sp. LEGE 00240 (assembly GCF_015207875.1). Classification (GTDB taxonomy): domain Bacteria; phylum Cyanobacteriota; class Cyanobacteriia; order Cyanobacteriales; family Nostocaceae; genus Dolichospermum; species Dolichospermum gracile. The sequence goes on along the minus strand of NZ_JADEVZ010000034.1, from coordinate 7,476 downwards.
CAACCTAACACAGGAAATACAGCAAGTAAATCTGCGTTTGAAGTCTGCAAAAACCAGAGTAACAATTCGGGAATCAAATGGATGTCTGCAATTACGGGCAACTTTACCCATTAAACCAGGAGATGAGGACATCAGGGGAACTGGCAAAAAACAATACAATCTCAGTTTGAATCTTCCAGCAAATTTACCAGGTTTAAAAACTGCTGAGGAGGAAGCTTATGAGTTAGGTAAGTTAATTGCTAGAAAAAGTTTTGTTTGGAATGATAAATATTTGGGAAATGAAGGAATTAAAAAGGAGTTAAAAACTATTGGTGAGCTATTAGAAAAGTTTGAAGATGAATATTTTAAAACCCATAAACGCACGACGAAAAGTGAACATACTTTTTTCTATTATTGTTCTCGAATTAAACGTTATACAAATGCTGATGATTTGGCAATTGGGGAGGTTTTAATTCATGCGATTGATCAAATAGATAAGGAATGGGCTAAATATAATACTGTGAGAGCTATTTCTGTATTTTGTCAGCTTTTTAAAATTGAGATTAATTTAACTAATTATTCCAAAGTTCCTGAAAGTAATTCTCGTAATGTTCCTACAGATAAGGAAATACTTACTGGATTTTACAAGTTTGATGAATATCTCAATAACAGAGGTAAACAAGTTAATCAAGATGTGAAAGATAGTTGGCAACTTTGGCGTTGGACTTATGGAATGTTGGCGGTTTTTGGTTTACGTCCCCGTGAGATTTTTGTTAATCCTCATATTGATTGGTGGTTAAGTGATGAAAATGTAGATTTAACTTGGAAGGTTGATAAAGATTGTAAAACTGGTGAAAGGGAAGCTTTACCTTTATATAAGGAATGGATTGATGAATTTGATTTAAGAAATCCGAAATATTTAGAAATGTTAGCAATAGCAATTAGTAAAAAAGACCAGAATAATCATGCAGAAATCACGGCTTTAATTCAAAGGGTGAGTTGGTGGTTTAGAAAAATTGGTTTAGATTTTAAACCCTATGATTTACGTCATGGTTGGGCAATTCGAGCGCATATTTTAGGGATTCCTATTAAAGCTGCGGCGGATAATTTAGGTCATAGTGTGCAGATTCACACGAAAACTTATCAACGTTGGTTTTCCTTGGATATGCGGAAGTTGGCAATTAATCAGGCTTTGAGTAAACGGAATGAGGTGGAGTTGATTAAGGATGAAAATACAGGGTTGAAAATGGAGAATGAACGGTTGAAGATTGAGGTGGAGAAGTTGAGAATGGAAATGGTTTATAAACGGAGTTAAGTTTGGTGAATCAAGAATATCATTTTTGTGTGCTGTGGTATAATCGGTCAATAAATAATTATCTCAACCACCTAGCGAAAAAAATGCTACGATTAGTTAATGGGTAAACTAAGTAAATTAGTTAAATATCTTCTCTCTCGCCCTCCTGAAGCCAGATTTGAAGAGATTAGTTATGTTCTTGAAGCTTTTGGATATCAGGAAACTAGAGTAAGAGGAAGTCATCACGCTTTTGAGAATGATCAAGGAGAAGTCATTATTATTCCCAAAAAAGGTGGTAAAAAAGTTAAGCGAACGTATATTGAAGAAACGATTAGATTACTAGATTTGGAAAATTGGCAAGATGAAAACTAATTCTCAACTTGAGCATCAATCTTTAGAATATTATCTATCTTTAAAATATCCCATGTCTATTTATCCAGAAGAGGACGGAGGATATACAGTAATTATTCCTGACTTACCAGGTTGTATGAGTCAGGGAGACAATTTAGAAGAAGCAATAGAAAATATTAATGAAGCGAGAGAGTTATGGATAGAAACTGTTTATTGTAGTGGTAAAAAACAAATTCCTTTACCTTCTAAACTAATTTCTATAATTAATTCGTGAACAACCATAAAAAATTTTATCCAAACTTATGACAACATAATCAACCAGGAGATTAGTCTATGGAAAGTATGAAAATTAAACCACACATTGGTAATGATAAAATTCTCAAAATTCAGCTTCCTGATGAATTTGCCAATGAAGAATTAGAAATAGTAATTGTATTTCAACGTATTGCAGAAAAATTATTACAATCTGCAACCAAAACGCCGGAAGAATTAGGATATTCTCGTAGGTTTTTAGAAGAAGTAATAGGTAGTTGGGAAGGTGAGCCGCTTGAAGGTCCAGAACAGCTTAATTTTGAAGAACGGGAGGAAATTAAATGGCCTATCTCTTAGATACAAATGCCTGTATTCAAACTCTCAATTCACCAAGCTAAAATATAATATAATAATATAATCCAATTTGTGAAATAAAAACTTCTGTTATGAGTGATATCAAATCTGGTAGCATCGAACTTCGTGATTATCCACCTTTAGAATCAGATAAAGAGTACAAATTTGAGGTTCTAAGTTCTGGTCAAGGAATTGCGACTGCTCACGTCAAATGTATGCGGGATAGACAGGGAAAGTTTTGGCATCTAGATAACTTATTCGTTCATAATCAAAATCGTAATCAAGGCTATGGAACTAGATTAGTTAATCATCTTCGTGATTACCTTTGGAGTATTGATAGACTAAGAATCCGAGTTCATCCAGCTATTGGACTGCAAGTAATGGAGGAGTTAGCAGAGAAATCAAAACATAATACGGAGACATATACCAAGGAAGAGCTAGACGATATGAGTAAATCATTATATCTGGAAATGCAGCAACCTGATTTTTGGGAAAAGCAGGCAGAGAGAAACGAAGTGAGAGACAGTAAAAAACTTATTGAATGGTATCGCAAGCGGGGATTTATACACGATGACCCGAATGGGAAGCATCTATGGTGTTATCCTGAACGAAATGTGATCGTACTTCCTTAAATCTCAAAGAGTGATCGCACTCTCCCAAATATCCAATGATAAAATTAAGAAAACTAAAGATAATCCACCAATGACAACTACACTGGTCAAACCCTCCCAATTCCTACCTGATGGAATCTGCATTCAACACATCAACAACCTCATGCTATTCAAATTTACCGATAAGCTAGGTGAACGGATGCAAGAACTCCTGGATAAAAACAAATTGAATACCCTCACCCCAGAAGAAGCAATAGAATTAGAAGCAATAGGAGAACTTGACGACATCTTCAGTTATATTAACGCTGCTGTTGCTGCTCAACACTATGTCCATTCTTAAAGCTCTTTATCAATAGATAACAATATGCTAGAACAACTAATACTTCATAATTTCAAAAGCCATAAATCTACAGAACTTCATTTCGATAGTTCCCGATTACATGGACTCGTGGGAAAAAACAGTGCTGGTAAAACAACCGTCCTCCAAGCATTGCATAATTTAAGTAAACTAACTGTTTACTCATTTGAGAAAAATTTTAAAGATGAAAATTCACCTCAATTTATTACAACAATTGGGGAAAAAATATGTTTGTTACTGCGAGTGGTGGTTGGGAAAATGAGAATAAAAAAAAATGGGAAGTGTCCTATAGTTGGGAGAACAAAAATACAAACAATTGGACTGCTACAGTATCATGGAATATAGATGGAAATAAAAACAGTTGGACAAATGAAAAACTATATAATTCATATTCATACTCATCACAAAGTCCACCTTTACCATCTAATGTTTTCGGACCTACTGTTTCTGTTTACCTAAAATTAGTTGCCAGCAACCTTGCCAAAGCAGCTTACAGTGAAGAAATTACACCGAGAGTAAAGTTTGATGGTTCATTATTAGCACCAACCTTAGATTTTCTCCGTGATGAAGCACCAGATAAATTTCAATTAATAGAAGAAAAGCTGACTCGAATTGTCCCAAATGTCCGCAAAGTTGGCATAAAACGAGCAAAAGTTCCAGTCATTCGTCAGCGATTAATCGAAGTTGACGGTAAACCTATTTCCTATGAAGAAACTCAGGAAATGATAGGTCAAGAAGTTATATTAGACATGAATACAGGTGTACGTATTCCAGCCCATGCAATTAGCGAAGGAACAATGTTAACTTTAGGATTATTAACTGTGCTGATGAATCCTAATCAACCTAATTTAGTTTTATTAGATGATGTGGAACAGGGACTTCATCCTCAAGCACAACGTGAATTAATGAATGTTTTTAAAGAAATCATTGCCGAAAATCCCAATTTGCAAATTATTTTCACTACTCACTCTCCTTATATTATTGATGCACTTATCCCTTCTCAAGTCCACATATTAAACAACAGTAAATCAGGTTTTACAATTGCTAAACGTTTGGATGAACATCCTGATGTAGAATGGGCAAAAGAAACCTTAACAACTGGTGAATTTTGGGATGCTGAAGGTGAAGATTGGGTAACAGAAGGAGAAGTCAGTGATTGAGTTTATTGTCATAGTTGAAAGTGGTGCAGATGCCAGAACAGCGACTAAATTAGCCGAGCGAGTTTTAAAGGAAAAATTCGATTGGTTAGATGATGATATTCTGCAACATTGTTTTCAGTGGAGTGGTTTAGAGGAAGGGACAGAATTTTCTTGTTGGAGAGACATTAGAAAAATTATTGATGATGCAAAAAAACAACTAAAATATAATGAACTGATACGGGTTTAACAGATTATATTCAAGAAGTTGAGGAACGATTAGCTGAAATTCTTGGATCTGAGTAAAAACTTTTATAGACTCGTGCTGTATTAACTCATTCAGAATACGATCAAGGAAAATGGAAAAAATAATGCAAAGTTTAAACATCAATCAAACTATCACCGCTTGGTCATCCATTGCCGAAAATGTTTTTGTCCCTCACACAAAAGAGGAATATGAATACTTGGTTAATATACTTGATACGCTCATTGATCAAATTGGTGAAGATGAAACTCATCCTCTCGCATCTCTTATGGAAGTTATTGGTGCATTAATTGAAAACTATGAAAATGAACATATTCCCGAATTATTATGATAGCTTATCCAATTGGAAACAATACCTTTATAATTAGTAATTCCCAAACTAACCTTTATTCCCAGCCCAAAGAATAGCAGTATCTTGATACTCTTTAAACATTGAATCCGCAGTCACAAGCATCATACTTTCCATCTGTGCTTGTGCAATGAGCATTCTATCAAAAGGATCTCGATGATGCAAAGGTAAAGCCACCGTTCTGAGTGCATGAGAAGTTGTAATTTCCAAAGATTTCGCCCCCAATTTCATCATGCGGCTAGAAACGTAACTATCCAGTGGTTCTGGTAATGGTAACTTAGCAATTGCAACTTTTATCCCCATTTCCCACACACTAGCCACAGAAAGCCATAGTTCATTGCTTTCATCAGCAATATGTGAAATGGCCTCTTCATTCAAACGCTCAGGTTCAGCAAACCACCATAAAAAACATTGTGTATCTAGTAATAGTTTCACTCCTCATACCCCTCAAACGCTGCCAAAATGTCATCTGGTAAAGGAGCATTAAAGTCTTCTGGAATGACAAATTTTCCTCGATCTTGTCCTAAACTATCTCTGCGGTGAGACGAAACACTAAACGGAACTAACTTAGCGACAGGAACACCCCGATTAGAAATAATAATCTCTTCCCCATGTTCTACACGGGATAATAGGCGTGAAAGGTTGGTTTTAGCTTGATGGATATTTACAGTTTCCACAGGTTTATAGCTAAGTCTACAAACTTAGTTTACTTTGATTCCTTAATTTTGGCAAGAATTCAAAAGAAAACTTCAAATTACAATATGCTACATTTGAAACGGGATAGTCAAAAAGTTACACTACAGTTTAGGTTCCAATACTGTTCGGTTAACGAAAATTTCCACGTAAACAACCTATTGTATAAAACGGCGTTGCTGAATTGAGGTATGAAATTGAAAAATCAAAAAAATGAAACTCTTACTCTCTGCGACTCTGCACCTCTGCGTGTTCGCGCAGCGTGCCGTAGGCATAATAAAATCATACTCTTAATCAGCAACGCCTATAAAACCAACAAATCATTGAAAATGTTGGGTTTCGTTCCGATTCCTCCGCAACGCTAACGCGAACAACCCAACCTACGTATTTTTGTTTTTTAGTCTTAACCGAACAGTATTGGATTGGGGTTAGTTGATTGCGTATCATTTATTGTATTGTGATGCAAAATCGAGGCATTACTGATGCACTAAGGACAGATGAACATTTTCAGCAAGCAGGGTTTCGAGCATTGTTGAGAAGCTAAAATTTTTGTACAATTGATTCATGTAGCTGTAGAGCGATCGCTATCAATATCTCAATTATATCTTCAAAAATAAAATGTCCGGTAAAATCTACCGGACACTGCTTGTTTTCCCTTACTTTACACCTGTTGATTAAATTCAAATTTCACGCTGGTGAGTTTTTCCGATACAACCCAAAGTTTTTGAGCGATCGCTCGATCTTTGGATAACTGATTTGATTCCACCTTGACTGGATAGCCACTTATCTCCATAAATCCATTGGGACCGAAATATTCTGACCCTTTTAAACCTTCCTCAATTGCCGCCCGCAGAGTTGGTAATGCGCCCATTGTGATATCTTGAGCAAAGATACCATTGAGATATTTCATCACATCACCCGCCGTTCTCTGCAATTCAGTTGCAGTCCAACCCGGATGTGAAGCAGTTACAACGGTGTTGATCCCCTGCTCTTTTAGTTTCCGGTCGAGTTCGTAGGTAAAATAAAGATTAGCAAGTTTGCTATCACCGTAAGCCGTCCATTGGGCATAATTTCTCTTTTCCCAATTCAAATCATCGAAATCTAGTTTGCCAAAATTATGTGCGCCGCTGGAAACATTGACAATTCGTGAAGCTTGCGTGCTAATCAAAAGTTTTAAAAGTTGTCCCGTCAAAGCAAAATGTCCGAGATGATTAGTTCCAAATTGTAATTCAAAACCATCTGTAGTTTTTGAATACGGTGGAATCATTACACCCGCATTATTAATCAATAAATCCAAACGTGAATAATTTTTCTGAAAGTTTTCAGCGAAATTGTTAACCGATGCTAAATTCGCCAAATCAAGTTCCATTACCCGAACATCAGCATCTTTATTCTGTTGAATAATTTTCGCCAACGCCTTATTTCCTTTCTCCAAATTACGAACCGCAATGATCACAGATGCTTGTTTATTAGCTAAAACCCGCGCCGTTTCATAACCGATACCGCTACTTGAACCTGTGACAATTACTATTCTGCCTTTTTGACTCAGAATATTTTCTGTGTTCCATTTTTCGTTTTTCATCATCATAAGATAGTTAAATTAACTAATTTACACAAATAAATACTACATTCAACTTAGTGAAAATATTGAATTTTTCAGCTTTGTTTAAGAGGATGTTTGAAAAGTGGTATTCCGTAATTTTCATTACATTGCTACCCCCCTTAGTCCCCCCTTGTAAAGGGGGGAAACAATAAAAATCCAGTTCCCTCCCCTTTACAAGGGGAGGGTTAGGGTGGGGTAAAAAATATTTGATACATCAACCATAACTTTTCA
>NZ_JADEVZ010000033.1 GCF_015207875.1 Dolichospermum sp. LEGE 00240 | reverse complement strand
CTTTTGCTTCTAATTCTCCTAACCATCCTGTTAATGGTACTTCTGCTATTTGCTGTTTAATATCTGGTATAGGTAAATTATAAGCGGTGAGAACTTCTGGTCTTACCTGACCTAAAACGGTTTTAATAGGTATTCCCCAACTGAGTTTTCTAAATTCTTGAATTTCTGTATTTGTGGGGCGTTTTCCGTTGGTATAAACATAACCAGAATTGACTAGAGGATAGGAACTAATGCCATTAATTCCCAGGAGATACCCTAGACTACTAATAATTGGACCGCCGCTCATTCCCTGTTCAATATCGCTGGTATAACCAATTTCATATCCGGCTTTTAAACTAGGTTGAGAAATTATTTGTTTTACTGTTCCATTTCTAAATAACATTTCTCCTTTGCTGCTAGAATAGCCGGCGGCTATAACTGGTGTATCTGTATTAATATCGAAACTAGCAATTTCTTTAGGTAGACAATAATTTTGATTAGATGTAAATTGCAAGACAGCTAAATCTAGTTTACCAAAATTAGTATTAGGCAAAATTTGGGCTGAATAGATTTGATTATCAGGTGTTTTAATTTGAACTTTATTAACTCCCAGTAAAACATGAGAGTTGGTAACAACTAAATAAGAATTGCCCTTTTTAGCCAATATTGTTCCTGAACCGCCGTTATTATCACCAATGACTCTGACTGTAATTTGTTTAGCAAGGGTTTGGAGTTTTTGGAGTGAATCATATTCTCCACTTTCGGGGTTATCAGGTTTTATATTACAGGTAGCCGGGGTAATTGTTTTAGCTAAGGAACGGGAAACATTTGCTAATGTCAATGATGGGAAAGATAGGAATAATAAGAAGGAAATAATAGCAATGTTACGGTTCATGGTAGTTGTTGATTAGTAGATGATTTGTAGGGTGCGTTAGCGACAGCGTAACGCACCATTCTTTGAATTTGTTGTTCGATAAATCAAGATAAACAAGGGATTTTAGCCAGATTTAGCCAGATTTTAGCCAGATTTAGCCAGATTTTAGCCAGATTTAGCCAGATTTTAGCCAGGGAATAAATTCCCTGTCTAATAGCTAAAGTCGGTTAAAACCGACTATGGGAATTTATGGGAATTTTGAACTTGTTTCCAGACTGTGGTTGAAAATGGAAGTTTGAGGTTCTGTTTCAAATACAGTCAATGTCAAGAATGGCTATTTTTTAATATTGACAAGTGGGGCATTTTGCAAATACTTACCCACATTCAAATACTTTCTATTTCCTGAATTTTGCCAAAGTGGTTCTGAACTTTTACCCTGGGCTATATTCACAAGTTGCTCTAAAACTAATCCTGGGTTACTATTATTTTTTAGGGTAAATAATTGATTGTTACCATTACAAGTTTGTTCATTACTTGCCACAGCACAAACCACAGAATAACCCTTATTTTTACCCGTTGTCAAGCGATTTAAACGACCTGCTTCATAGAAATTATGGAATTTTTTAGATACTTCTTGGCAACGTTTTTGGGGAGTCCAGCTACCTTTGGCAAAATACTCGGATTTCCAACCAATAAACCGTACGTGACCTTGACGTTCAGGAACCCAAGCAATGGTAGCGGGAACTTTTTCACCACTGGCTTGATCAAATATTTCTTGACAGAAAAATGTGACTTGATTGGGTTGATTTTCAGAAGCATTATCTTGACTTAAACCAGGATTTATGCTCATGGTTAAGGTCAATGTTGTTAATCCTAAAAAGGTGGAAAGTGATTGTAATTTCATGATTTTTGAGTCCTTAGTTAAAAAATTAATGTTGATTGTGAAAATGTAGGTTGGGTAGAGCAACAGCGAAACCCAACACAGTTAGAACGTTGTTGTTTAAGAATGTTGGGTTTCATTCTTCAACCCAACCTACTCATATTTAGAAATAGCGCGTAAACTATAATTACCAGTTTCCCCCCTTTCGGAAGAATTGGCAACTATTAAATAAATTCCATCTGCTGGTAAAGTAGCGACAATCCTAGCATTAAAATTACCTGCTCCTTTGTCGTCATTTTCAGCAATTTTTTCAATCTCTTTCCCAGCATCAGATTCGATAACTTGAGATAAGGTTAAGAATGGATTAATCTTCTGACTATCCATTTCAATTACAACTGTTTGTCCTGCTTTACCTGAAAATATATAACCATTAGGACTGCCATTTAAACTACCATTAATTACTTGACCATTAAGGGAAATAGTTTCTATAGATGGTTCTTTTGATGTAGGGACAGTGGAGATAGGAGAAACTTTTTGTTGTTTGATATCTGCTAGAAAAGATTTGACTTTCTCTCCTGGTTGAGAAAGGTTAATTCCAGTTCCACCAGGTACACCACCCATTGGTATACCATTAACAATAATGGGAGCTAAAGCTACGCTGGTATTAACACCAATAACTCCCCCTTGGCTGTTTAATAAGGGTCCGCCAGAGTTTCCAGGATTTAAAAATGCGGTATGTTGAATAGTTCCGTCGGGACGAATCCGGCTAATATTACCTTGGGTGCAGGTATCACGGTTATCAGCATCAAGAGGACTACCAATCGCAAATGCTCGATAACCTACCTTTGCTGTTCCAGGACGAGCTAAACTTAGGTATGGTAAGTTCCTGCGGTTTTGGATTTTTAAAGCTGCTAAATCCACTCCACCCCTAGCAAAACCTATCACATCTGCGGGTAATTGTTTACCATCCCGAAACACGACAGTAACAACGCTAGGACTACCATCTACAACATGAGCGTTGGTAATAATTAAGCCATCCTGACTGACCAAAAAACCGCTACCATGTCCATTACCAGTTTTAACTGTGATAACGGCAGCACTCCCTTGAGTACAAACTCGATTTGCTTCTTCCTCAACCGTTAATGCGAAGACGCTATTATTTCTAGTTATACCCATGAGGGTACATATATAAAAAAGCGTCAAAATACCATAGCGGTACGATAGATGCTTCATGTTGGTTTAGATTCCCTGGTAACTTTACACCCAACCTACTGCCGTGTAAACTTAAAGCGTAACATTGCTTGTTACAGCAGTCTAGTGATTAGACGTAAGTAACAAATATTTTGTTTCTATCTGGCAAAATATCCCAATAATCCCCTGAATTTGCTCAACTCCTCAAGGGTGTAAGTAGAACGGCTTGAATAATTCAAAGTTTGTAGTGAGGAATTTATTCCTCATTTAAGGGCTGAAGCCCTTACTACGAAATCATCTCCAGATTTTTTACGTTACTTAATCTACTTTGATTTATTTTCGTCTACTTACTTAAATGACAATTTGAGTATTGGGAATTGGGGTAATTTACGTCCCGCACAGAACTCCCAATCTCAAAACAAAAACAACCCCCAAATTTGGAGGTTGTGGGTTTTTATTTTTAAAACAAAACTGATTATTTTATGGACATAATACAGACAGAAGCTAGAAAAGCAGCGATAATGTAAAATACAGCCACTACTTGCAATTCTGACCAACCAGTTAATTCTAAATGATGATGTAAAGGAGCCATTTTAAATAATCGCTTACCTTTGCCATCTGGTCCCTTTGTCGCTTTATAATAGCTGACTTGTGCCATGACAGAGAGGGTTTCCACAAAGAAGATACCACTCAGGATAAACAGAGCCACCAAGCTATTTGTTAACAGTGCAACCGCAGCTAAAGCGCCACCCAAGGCTAAAGAACCGGTATCACCCATGAAAACACTAGCTGGGTTACGATTGTAGGCTAAAAAGCCTAAGCAACTACCGCTGACAGCAGCACAGAAAACCATTAAGTCTGGGGAAGTTGGGGCAATGATCACACCTAATGCGAAAATAGCGATCGCTACTGTTCCCGCTGCTAAACCATCAATCCCATCTGTTAAATTAGTAGCATTGCTCTCTGCCACCAGGACAAACCCGGCTACAGGCCAGAACAACAGTCCCAAAGGTAAGGACAAACCCACCCAAGGTAAATGGATATTAGTTATACTAAAGTCACCTTTAAACATCAACCAGACACAAAACACAGCCCCAAAGATCACTTGCAAAGCTAACTTCATCTTCGGAGAAATTCCCTTGTTAGACTTCCGACGCAAAATTTGCCAGTCGTCTATCCAACCAATGAAACCGTAGCTGAGAGTTAAAGCCGAAACCGCCAGGACATTTTCAGAAAAATCCGCCAATATACAAGCAATTATCACCGCTACAGGGATAAAAAATATACCTCCCATAGTTGGTGTTCCTGCCTTTTTGAGATGTGCCTGGGGGCCATCTTCCCGGATAATCTGTCCCGTTTTCAGCCTTTGTAACAGAGGAATCACCCACTGTCCCAGAATTGTCACACCCACAGCAGTCAATAAAAAAGGTAGGGTGAGGGAAATCGGATACCAAGGGGTTCTATGCCCCATGCTATCGAAAATCAAGGCTGTTGCACTCAGTACCAAGGCCAGCAAGGAAGCCAAGCCCATTCCCGAAAAATTCAAACTTTGGTTAGGAGATAATTTAGCGTCCACAAAAAAAATTCCCTTCACTCCACACTTTAAAAAAACCTAAATAAAGCCATAGAGACTGTTTTTAGCTGATAGTTCGCAGTATTTTGGGAACTAGTACAGCACAGCGTCAATAAACTAACCATTCTCAATCGCCAAAAAGCTTGCTTAATATTACTTTTGACGTTTGATTTTTGACTTTTGACTTCCGCCCTGCGGTGCTAGTCATCATCAACAGGTGTATCATCGTCATCATCATAGTCAATATCACCAATTCCGTCGTCTGCGCCCAGAAAATCGGATATTACTTCTACATCTTCCCGCGATTCGGTGTCATGGATATCACGGGCTATCAGTCGGCCACTAAGCCGCAGCCAGTCCAACATAGAGGACTCTTGTTTTAAGGGAATAACTGATGCTCGCTGGTTTCGGGGGGCTTCACGGAGGGGAGAATCTAACATATTAACAGTCACACACGGGGGTTTATATAACTAGACACTAAGAGTCTATCATACTGACTTGATACGAGTTAATTTATTCCTTCATACAGGTCTTTAACTGCTGAATCCGAATCAAAGAAAATTTTCATTTAACGAGCGAACGGTAGTCAAAAAGGCATTATTCATGAATTGTATGGTTATAGACAAAGAACATTAATATTTTATTAATGCTATTTCATCATGTAAACTCTTGAGGCATTGGGTAATGATAGGCAAATCAACTCTTATTGATCTAATTGTTGGCACTAATCGCGGTTTATTGGCAAGTCAGCCACAACAACAAGCTATTTTAGCAGCGATCGCCAACTTAGAAGACTTTAATCCCACGCCACGACCATTAGCAGCTAGTAATTTACTAGAAGGTGACTGGCGACTACTATACACCACGAGCAAAGCCTTATTAAACATAGATCGTTTACCCTTTTGTAAACTTGGTCAAATTTACCAATGTATTCGGGTAGAAAGCAACAGTGTTTATAACATAGCTGAGATTTATGGCATTCCTTTCTTCGCAGGATTAGTTAGCGTTGCTGCTAAATTTGAACCAGTATCCCAACAGCGTGTGCAAGTAAAATTCCAACGTTCTATAATTGGTTTACAAAGCCTAATTGGCTATACAACACCGGGAAACTTCATCCAACAAATTGAATTAGGCAAAAAATTTACCGCTTTTGATTTTCCCATTCAAAGTGAACAACAACAAGGTTGGCTAGATATTACTTATATAGATAATTATCTCCGTATAGGTAGGGGGAACGAAGGTAGTGTTTTTGTATTAAGTAAGACATAGAACATTTTGCCAGGAGTGTTTGGGAATGAACTTACTCTATTATGGGTAGTTTGTCAAGAAGTCGCAGGGAAGATTAACAACTCATTACCGATGAAAACCCAGCAATTTGACAAATAACTTAACAAAACCACAAGCAAATACCTTGAGGTTGTAGAGTGAAAACAATCAGCCCTACTTTAACGGCAATTCATACTTCAAAAGGGAAGATCCATCATGGTTCAACGTGGTTCTAAAGTACGTGTTCTCCGCCCTGAGTCCTACTGGTTTCAGGATCTTGGTACAGTGGTTTCTGTTGACAAAAGCGGGATTAAATACCCTGTAATTGTTCGCTTTGACAAAGTTAACTACTCTGATCTCAACACCAACAACTTTGCTGTAGATGAATTAATTGAGGTGGAAGCACCTAAACCCAAAGCCGCAGCCAAATAAATAGTCAAGCATCAAGGGGATTGTTTAATGGGATAATTAGGAAAAGATGTCAAGGTAAAAATCTTGTCTATTTCCTCTGTTTGACCATACCTTTCCCTAAAAATATTATTTGCTTGAATGCCTGAACTGCCTGAAGTTGAAACAGTCCGCCGGGGTTTGAATCAATTAACCCTGAGTCAAGAAGTGACGGGGGGAGATGTGTTGCTACAACGCACCATTGCCTACCCGTTTTCCGTTGATGAATTTATTGATAAAGTTAAAGGGAATACTATTACTACCTGGCATCGTCGTGGTAAATATCTCTTGGCTGAACTTTCCTCACCTTCTCCCAGTTATTTAGGAGTTCACCTCCGCATGACCGGTCAGTTACTTTGGTTAACCCAAGATCAACCTTTACACAAACACACCAGAGTGAGGTTATTTTTTGGGGAAAAGCAAGAATTACGCTTTGTTGACCAGCGCACCTTCGGGCAAATGTGGTATGTTCCTAGTCATGTAGCTGTAGAAAGTATTATTACAGGTTTGGCAAAATTGGCAGTTGACCCCTTTTCCCCAGAGTTCACTGTGGCGTATTTTGCTGATAAATTAAAAAAATCCCGTCGTCCTATTAAAACTGGATTATTAGATCAGTCAATGGTGGCAGGATTAGGTAATATTTATGCAGATGAAGCTTTATTTAAAAGTGGGATTTTACCAACTACTCTCTGTACAGAATTACAACTTCCCCAAATTGAACTTTTACGAACGGCAATTATTCAAGTTTTATCAGCGAGTATTGCGGTAGGTGGAACGACTTTTAGTAATTTCTTGAGTGTGAAAGGCGTTAACGGTAATTATGGCGGTGAAGCCTGGGTTTATAACCGCACTGGCGAACTTTGCAAGGTTTGTGGTCGTGTCATCCAACGAATTAAGTTAGGTGGGCGTTCTAGTCATTTCTGTCCTCAATGTCAAAGTTAGCTTTCCCGACAGAAGCCCCATCCCAAAAATATAGGTTTTCATCAAACTTATACTCTCTGTCGAATCTCCGCGTCTAAAGACGCGGAGAGTGTCAAGTTTTTTATTTAGGGATTGCTAAATAAAGCTAAAACCATTTATTAATAAGTTCAATAAGTTCAGGAGTATGGCTAACGCCACGCTGCGCTATCAGGAGTTCAGGAGAAAGAAGAAAGAAGAAAGAAGAAAATTCCTTCCCTGTAACCTGTAACCTGTAACCTGTAACCTGTAACCTGTAACCTGTAACCTGTAACCTGTAACCTGTCACCTGTAACCTGTCACCTGTAACCTGTCACCTGTCACCTGTCACCTGTCACCTGTAACCTGTCACCTGTAACCTGTAACCTGTCACCTGTAACCTGTAACCTGTAACCTGTAACCTGTAACCTGTCACCTGTCACCTCCCCTCACAGACAACTTATTCAGCAACCCCTATTTAGTAAAGTTTAATTGCAAAAATGTCCTATCGAATTTAAAGCTGTTATCCTAATAGTTGAAGCAGGTATAGCTTCCCTGGCAGATACGACAGCTAGAGAGAAAGAAGAGAGAAACCACAAGTTAAATAAGAGGTAAAAGCGCTGTTTAATTTACATCTGTCTCGTCAACAAACAACGACACCCAACGCGAAAGCTGATATTTCCTCACATGACTGAAGATCAGGGGGCGCTGTGACTGATTTCCATCACTTGTTTGTCAAGTTGGTGGGAGGTGGTACATCCCTGGCTAGGATCAACAAGAAGAGGAAATCAACAGGCGAGTAGATGTTTGGGTGTTGTTGTTTGTAATTTTGGACTAGAATTAAATAGAAAGAGACATTGAAAATAGCGCCTTATGTCAATTATTGCGCTCAAAGCGTGGTATCTACCGGATTATGAACCGATTACAGAACTGGAAAAACGTCCTCCAGATATTCGGCTGAGTAAAAAAAGCCTATTAAAATCAGGATTACGAGCAGACTTTTTAGAGGATAGCGACGCAGTAAAAACATCAACTTGGTTTGGGCGATATTTAGAAGGAGAAAATATTGAGTTTTATATTGAAGGCAGCGGTGGATATTCTGTAGCTAACATTGACTTGATTAGTCATGAAATTTATTTTACTAAACAGGCTGTATTAGCCCAATTAGATCCGACAATATATTTCTGTTATCAAACCGAATATGGGACAGCTAATGATCTTCTCAAAGAAGAATTGCTTACCACTTTAAAAAGTATAAATGAAAAATCGCATTTTCCCCTGACCTTAGTAGAATCACCTCGTCCCAAAAATGCTTGTTTGCGTTTAAGTCGCGCCAGCATGAGAAAAATCCGTAAGAGTTTATTATTTATTGCTGATACCACTGCCATAACTAGCATTGACAGTCAGGAAACAAATCAATTAATTCCCAGTCCTCATGTCTGTGTAGAAATGGGTTATGCTATCCACAGTAAACGGACTGAGCAAATTTTACTGGTGCAAATGCAACGTCCAGACTTGTCAGGGCAATTTCCCTTTGATTTGCCCACCCAGCAGGTTTTACAATTTCAAAGTGGTACGGAACTCAAGCAAATGCTGACAGGAATAATTGAAAACCAGTTGGCTAAATTCAAATTATTTTAGCTAAGTCCTAGATACAGCAAATTGCAGATTAATGAAGTACAGAATCTAAATTCCGAACCAGACAGCAAGCCAGTTTTACTCCTGACTCCTGACTCCTGACTCCTAGATAATTCTTTTCATAATGGTGCGACGTGGTTAACAATGGAGAAGATGTATTTTCAGTAGTGTAAATTTATGCCTAGAACTCCTAACGAATATGCTGTTTTTTTGCTGCTAGACAATGGACATCGGGAAGAAGTGCGTTTTTCCACCTTTCCAGAATTTCAAAAATGGTATAGCGGCGTATTAACTCCAAAGCATGATTCAAATGAGTTTATTAACGTACCGATTAAGAATATTCAAGGCGAATATTTAGTGGTGCGTCCGTCTAAGATTGCAGGAATTCGGGTAGAACCTGTATTTAATTCTAGTATTGAAAGATAAACATGAGAAAAAACCTTACTTTGCTGGCCTTAAGTCTGGGAATTGCTTTTATAAATCCACTTTCCTCAGTTATAGCTCAAGCTCCTAATTCACAGCCAGTCACGATACCAGTAACTCCGGAAATACCACCTGTAGTACTACCAGCACTCCAACCTATTGATTTAGAAACTGTTTGCACCCCCCAGAATTGCTTAGGTTTGGATGAACAACTTTGGGGTAAACAGGGGGATAAACAAGCATTGCTGACCTCCATAGATAACAGTTTGCGCTATTTGGCAAGTAATAAAGCTGTTACAGCCTATCAAGATTACCCAATTAAGGAAATTACCCTGAATCGGGTGCAGCGCAGTTTGGTACGCTTTCGGCAATTGGTTGTGAGTTCTCAGTCGGCGGCTGAACTACAAGCTGCTGTACGACGGGAGTTTGTGTTTTACCAGTCTGTAGGTAACGATGGCAAGGGAACTGTTAAGTTTACAGCTTATTATGAGCCTGTGTATGTTGCCAGTCGAGTCAGGACTTCTGTATACAAGTATCCTCTTTATCGTCTGCCACCGGATTTCCAGAAATGGCCAAAACCCCATCCTAAACGGGTTGATTTAGAAGGAAAGGATGGGTTACTGGGGGATAAAAGCAGGTTGCGAGGTTTAGAACTTCTCTGGTTTCGTAATCGTCTAGACGCATACATGGTTCATATCCAAGGTTCTGCCCAAATTAGATTAACTAATGGACGCAGAACATCCGTTGGTTTTGCTGGAGGAACTGATTATGCTTGGACTTCTATCGGTCGAGAACTAGCAAAGGATGGGAAAATGCCACTGAGTGGTTTAACCATGCCTAAGTTAATTGCTTATTTCCGCCAAAATCCCCAGGAGTTAAGTAATTATTTACCACGTTGGGAAAGGTTTGTTTTCTTTGCAGAAACTAACGGTACGCCAGCGACAGGTAGTATTCTTGTCCCTGTCACTGCCGAACGTTCCATTGCTACAGATAAGTCTCTGATGCCACCGGGCGCACTGGCGCTGATTGTCAATTCCTTTCCTTATCCTACTAATCGTGGCAAACTGGAATCTCGTCTAGTTAACCGGTTTGTATTGGATCAGGATACAGGTAGTGCGATTAAAGGACCGGGAAGAGTTGATTATTTCATGGGTTCTGGTCAATTAGCAGGCGATCGCGCTGGTATTTCTGGCGGTAACGGTTTACTATTCTATTTATTACTCAAAGAATAGGAGTCACCGAGTCAGGAGTTTAGAAAGAATCAGGAAATTTCTTCCCTTCCCCCTTGTGTGTATTAGCTTACAAGGGGGGAGTAAGGGGAGGTAAAAATTACGGGATACTACTTTAAACACCTATTCAAATACAGGAGGCCATAATTCAGAAATAGCAATTTCCCAACCAGGAAATAATTCATCTACAGTTAATTTATCATCTGCTGTTAATAATGTGATTTTACCATGAGGACGATAAACAGTAACAGTTAATTCATCAGGATTGATTAAAATTCCTACTTTCGCGCCTAATTTTAAAAATAATTATCTATTTTTATGTCTGCATATTCTTTTTCTGTTAATGTAAATTCAGGATCTATTATTTTTACTTCTTGATAGGTTAATTCGTAAAGTTTATAAACCATGTTGTCTATTTGTTGTTCTAATGTGGTTGTATCTTTACCTTGAGATTTGAGGGTTATAACTTTTTCTGCTTTCTTAATAAATATATTTTGGGTATTTTCACAACTTAACATAATAGGAATACGAGATGTTACGGGACTATCAAAATGCATTGTTCTAATGGCTTTCCCAAATATAAAAAGATAAGCATACCAATTTACAAGTTTTGAATTTAATAAGCACCAAATATATTGAGATGATATCTCATTTTTTGTAATGGTAATTTGATTAATAGTATCTACTAAAATTAGATCAGTTTGTTCAGGAATACAGCTAATAATTTGAATATGTTCATAAGGTTTAGTAATATGCGCTACAATGTTTTGCACAAGTACAGAATTTTTATTGATTTTTGCTTTTTCACTAATTAAATTTGCATCATTAATATATCCTTTAATATTTCTAATTCCATATTTATTAATTTCCTTACCTCCAATAACTGCATATTTACCTTCTGTAACTAAATGTTTTTGTAATCCAATTTCTCCTCTACTATTGTTAGCAATATCATTTAAAAAAATACTTTTTTGAAAAATGTTATTACCAATTATTAACTCAAGATGATTAATTCCATTAGGAAAAAGCCCGAATTGTGTTTTTAATTTTTTACTTATATTACCCATAAAATCAAAAGATTTATCAGCTTTAAATAAGATTGATTTATAGTTATCTATTATTTTACCTTTGTGGATAGAAATAATGCAAGCCTCAAGTTTTACATTATCAAATGCTTTTCCACAGTCTGCAATCAAAGCAATTTCTTTTTTAACAAAATGTCTTATATCTGAATAATTCGATGCAAAAGTGAATGATTTGGGAATAATATATGTTTTTATCCCCTTTTTTTTATTCAACGAAATACCTCTTTCAACAAAAAGAATAGCCGTTTCAGAAGTTTTTATTTGATACTTTTCTTTAAAAAATTTAATATCTAATCTACTTAATTTTGCACCATAGGGAGGATTACCAATTACAATATCAAAACCCACATTTTCCACAACTTGCTGATTCATAACTTCAGGAAAATCTAACCTCCAATCAAAGAAATTAAGAGATTCATCAGATTTATTTTTGAGTGCTTTCAATTCCTTAATATTTTGTTTCCAACCAACAGTTTGTAAATAAATTTCCGTGTTCTTAGTTAAAGTTTTATCCGTACTAGTGGGTTTATTTTCCATACCTTTAGTTTTAATCATCAATTCCAATTGACTTATCAGCAAATCAATTTTTAAATTACGGATATCAGTAGCTAACTTTCTCTTATCGCTATCTGGACTAAAAAACTCTTTTTGTTTATCACTAATTTTCCTTAAAATTTCTTGAGGTTGGTAAACATCAACTAAAATACTTCCTTGTGTAACATCTTTGATTTCCCAATCAATATCAATAATATCATCACCAAACTTACTCACCAGACTATTACCCACCACAATTTTATAATCAAGATTAGGTAACGCTTTGGGTTCAGGTTCATCTACTATTAAACTCAACCAAAAACGCAATCTAGCAATATCCACAGCACCGCGTTCAATATCCACCCCATAAATACTATTTTGGATGATATTTAACTTGACATCCGAAGCATTAAAATTAGTCGTATTTCCAAATTCAAAAGTATGTAAAGTTTGTTTTGCGGTAAATATTTCATGTAAAAAACCCATAGGAAAAGCACCCGAACCAATAGCAGGATCACAAATCTTGACATTATCCAATGCAATATTCAAGTGTCTGAACCATGATTTATAGGATTCCTTTGATTTGCTTGATTTTTCAAGAATATTTATATTGATTTCTTTCTTTTTGATGAATTGTGTAATCAATTCTTTTTGAGTTTCTTCTATCAAAGTAATCCCTAAATCAGAAAAATCACAGTTTAGACAATAGGTATTTAGATATTCAATCAAACTTTCCTGACACATATAATGGACAATTTCTTTCGGAGTGTAATATGCACCTTTATCTTTATTATCTTCTAGTAAATTCTCAAAAATATGTCCCAACATTTCCGGGTCAACAGCTATGGTATGATCAAGAGGATCATCTTCATAAATAGTAAAATTATACTGATCAAAAAAGTTAAAGAGATTTGCAAATAAATGATCAGGAAAAATTAAATTCCGATGATTTGGATGATCTTCCTCAAATAAACCACCATTCAAATAGGGTATTTTATAAGATGGATTTTTAATAAATAAATCATTAGCGCGTTTTGTATTTAAAGTATCAAAAAACAGCACAGATAAAAAATCTTGATAAAAAAGTTCTTTATCAGTAAAACTTGTAAACTGATTAGTTAAAAAATGATGATCACCTTTTCCCCAATCTTCATTTTCTGGTACACCCAACCAGCCTTTTTTCTGAATAAAATATAAAAATACAATTCTTCCTAATAACTTTTTACTAAAATCACGAATAGCTTTGTCATCACCATGAAAGACAGTTTGAGAAATACCAGGATGGGAAATGATATATTCACAGAAATTATTATAATGTTCTTTATATTTCTCAAAAAATGTTTTAGAAAGTTTCTCTACAGGAAACACTTCTTTGACATCATCTAAACTAACTTTATTACCTTTATTAATAATCCGTTCAAACCGTTCTACCACAGTTCTAATACTTTCACCCTCACCTAATATATAAGTATAGCGTTTAGGTTCGGTTTTAATTTGAATAAATTCGCCCTCTGCATCATAACCTGTTAATTCAGAAACATAAGTAAACCGCCAATTTGTATCTTGAGGATGATGATAAACAATCAAAGCAGCATCAATATTTTTCCAATATTTACGCAATAAATTTCTTAATCCTACGCGATTCCGTTCTAAAATAATCCCCTGTGCAAGTGTAACTTCATAAACGGCAATTTGTCTATCAATACCATCTTCATTCAGAAATATATAGCCTAATTTTTGAGCATTAGTAGCAACATGATCATCAATACCTGTCAAATTTTCAGGAGTTGATAATAACTGAACATTAGCAAATGCTTGTCCTAAAAATTGCTTCCATTTAGCTTGATTGTAACGTTGATTAAATAGGTCCTGAATTTGTTGTTTTTTCATAATAAAATCCCTGAACTTTTTTTAATGATGGAAAAAAATATTGATTGAATCTTTGTAGGTTGGGTAGAACGAAGTGAAACCCAACCAGGAAGGATAATAGGGTGTGTTGGGTTTCGTTCCTCAACCAATCTACAATAAATATTGTTTTACATAAAAGATTCAGTGTGTTGGGTTTCGTTCCTCAACCCAACCTACAATAAATATTGTTTTACATAAAAGATTCAGAAATAATTAATACTGGTGTCTCAACTTTTCTTTTGTCTCCTTTTTGGAAATTGGATGAATCTACACTATATTTTTGGGCAATTCTATCAATTTCTAAAATAGCAGTATCTAATTTTAACTTTTTCCTTTGCAACTTGTCAACATCAGCAGGTAAATTAGTGTATTTTCCTATATCAATCAAAATGATAATTTTCTTAATATTTCCCTTTTGGTTTTCCGTAATTTTGGGATGATTGATAATTTAAAACAGGAACTTCTTAGCATTTTGCGCTACCCCTCCTAACGCTTCTGGATCTATTTGTGATTGTACCAACTTATGTTCAA
The DNA here is from genome assembly GCF_015207875.1 of Dolichospermum sp. LEGE 00240. Classification (GTDB taxonomy): domain Bacteria; phylum Cyanobacteriota; class Cyanobacteriia; order Cyanobacteriales; family Nostocaceae; genus Dolichospermum; species Dolichospermum gracile. Next base: position 37,689 of record NZ_JADEVZ010000033.1, on the reverse strand, counting down.
GATTTTCAAAATATTCAATAGCTTTATTCACATGATCATGATGATTAGGAATTAATTCGCCATTTTTTTCATTTTCCTCAGCTTCAAATATTTTAAATGCTGCTAAAGGTGTAATTTCTTTGGGTTGGTTATGACTATCTATCCAATAAAATTCAAACTTTTTGTCTGTCTTTAAAAATGCAACTGTGCCATTTTGCAAATCAGGTTTTTTAATCGTGGTAGAATTTCTTCCTACTCTTGATTTTAAGGGCATTTTTGTTATTTTATCAAACCAAGCTTTATGTTTTTTTCTAAAGTTGCGTAAAAAGTACAGAAATTTCAATCTTTCGTCCTGTTCTTCTTGATAAGTTCCGCTAAAAAGTTTAACTTCATCTAAACTTTCCATAAAACTAGGCTGAAAATCCGTACTTTTGAAAGTTTGATTTTTAGGATTTTCTTCGCTTAGTCTTTCAATGTCTTTTTCAATTTCTTGCTGACTCCAACCTTTATCTAATAACTTATTAATATAATTATAAAAATTTCCCCCACCCAAACCTGCTTCTGTTAGATTAGAAGAACCAGTTATTGCTGTAGCAGGTGTATGTTGATTAAATGGTTCAGGACGTAAAATATAAACTTTCGCGTGAATCTTTTTTTCTGGATGTGCTTTGACTTGAATTTTGCCTTGAATTAAGCTGTTGTGCATTTAGTTCGTATAATTCTAGCGGGCAAGATGCCCGCACCACAAAGTTCAAGTAAATTATGGTTATCAAATTTAGCTGCGTAACAGCTTATGTCATCAATAAATTGCAAAGTCCCTTTTTCAGTCTCTTGATCATAATTGTCCAAACTATGATTTTCAGGATTATTTTGATGAAGATGAGAAAAAAGTCTGAACTATGATTTTTAGAATTATTTTGATGAAGATGAGGGATTGATCATAAAAATCATCAAAATCACAAAAATCATAGTTTAGACGTTAATTTAAAACTGCTCTAAATACTGATTAAGATCCTCAATCACACGGGTAAGTTCCGCTTCTGTCGTTAACCGAATCCCTAGATTGCGAATTGTTAACAAAACTTTAGCTGCAAAGGGAGTCGGCCAGATATTAGGATTGCAGAATAGTTCTATAAATACATCCCCAGTGTAACGATACTCTAACGAGGGTTGGGGACTGACTTTACCTGTTCCTGGAGTTTTATTAGCAACAGCTTTGAGGCTTTTCATTAATTCATCTATTGCTGCTTTTAATTCCTGTGCTGCTTGGGGTGAAAAACTGACGGAAACAGAACCTTCTACTAGATTCAGTGTGAGAGGTACAGAAGACATAAGCTACTTATTAACAATAATTCGTAATTATCTATATTACCGGAATATGCTCTCTATAATATTTATAATATCCAATATCCAGATATATCCAGATCCCCGAATTCTTTAAGAATTCGGGGATCTTTTTGGGCAATAAAGAGATAAATTCTTAATTAGCAAGTTTTGACCTATTTTCTATATATTTATTCTTAGCAACAAATACTTATTGCTGTACAGTAAGAGTTAAAGAAAACACATTCTCTATTCCTTTTTTTCACAAATCACAATTATAAATATATGACTTACGATAACCGCACTGAAGTTAGAAGAGTTCTAATTATTACACTATTGCTAAACATATTCGTGATGGGGTTAAAAGCTCTAGTGGGCAATTGGACAGGTTCTTTAAGCTTACTGGCTGATGCCTTACATAGTGTGACGGATAGTGCCAATAATATCTTAGGACTAGTGGCGATTAAGTTTTCTTCACCATTACCAGATCGGGAGCACCCTTACGGACATAATAAATTTGAAGCTGTGGGCGCTTTAGGTATTGCTGCATTTTTAGGAATAGCCTGTTTTGAAATTGTCCAAGGTACAGTGGAAAGGATTCTTAAAGGTGGTGAACCTGTGAGAATATCACCTCCAGAATTGTGGTTATTATTAATTGTTTTAGGAGTAAATATTTTTGTCGCTTTTTATGAACGGAATGTGGGAAAAAGGGTAGGTAGTTCGATTCTAATTGCTGATGCTACCCATACTATGAGCGATGTTTGGGTGACAATTTCGGTTATTGGTGGTTTAATTGGTGTGTGGCTGGGTTATCAATTGTTAGATGTATTACTAGCTTTCCCGGTGGCTTTACTGGTGTTTTGGAGTGGTTGGTCAGTGTTAACCGAAAATTTACCTTGGTTGGTAGATCAAATGGCGATCGCCCCCGAAACTATTCATGCGATCGCCGTTTCCGTCCCCGGTGTCCTCAACTGTCATGATATCGCTTCTCGTGGTGTCATTGGTCGTCAAGTTTTTATAGAAATGCACCTCATTGTAGATGCACCAGATGTAGAGACAGCCCACAACATCACGGAAGAAGTCGAAAAACAACTAGAACAACGTTTTCATCCTGTGAGGATTCTCATTCATGTTGAACCACCTGCATATCAGTCTGAGAGCATAACTTTTGAAACCGAACATAGATAAAGACAAGAATTCAGGAGTCAGAATATTTTTTAGATCAGGGATAGGGAGTAGGGATATAGCATTTGCCGATCATATTGAGTATATTATGGCATCGTCCTGGGAAGAATATTGTGGGTTTTATTTTTCCAACCTGACTGCATACCATTGTAAATATTTTCCTGGACCTAAATCTAAATTACAACTAGTATCCAGTAAATATTGTGCTTGTTGGCTGATTGAATTAAATTTTTGCAAATCCAGTGGTAAATCCTCCTGTGAGATTTGCAATAGGGTTGTTTCCAGCTTGAGTAGTAATTCAGCTACGGTGAGAAATTGTTCTGGTTGATTTGTCTCTAAAACAACAAAATCATCCTGTTGATACATTAATTGATTTGGCATTTTTGATACTTGGTAATTGGTAATTGGTAATTGGTAATTGGTAATTGGTAATAATTTCTTATCCTGTTCCCTGTAACCTGTTCCCTGTAACCTGTAACCTGTAACCTGTAACCTGTAACCTGTAACCTGTTCCCTGTAACCTGTAACCTGTTCCCTGTAACCTGTAACCTGTAACCTGTAACCTGTAACCTGTAACCTGTAACCTGTAACCTGTAACCTGTAACCTGTAACCTGTAACCTGTAACCTGTAACCTGTAACCTGTAACCTGTAACCTGTTCCCTGTTCCCTGTAACCTGTTCCCTGTTCCCTGTAACCTGTTCCCTGTTCCCTGTTCCCTGTAACCTGTTCCCTGTTCCCTGTTCCCTGTTCCCTAATTCACGATGGATATACTGGCATTGTAAAATGAAACCATGCACCACCGTGGGGAGATGAATCTACCCAAATTTGACCGTAATGGGCGCGGATAATGCGTTGACATAAACAAAGACCAATTCCATATCCATCCGTGCCTCGATCGCGCTGGAGACGGAAAAGATTCTCAAAAATGCGATCGCGGTTTTCTTCGGGAATCCCCGGTCCTGTGTCACCAACACTAAATTGAACTTTTTGGGTAGTCCGATGTAATCCGGCTACAGTGATAATACCACCAACAGGCGTATATTTGATGGCGTTATCTAAAAGATTAACTAGGACTTGCCGAATGCGTTCAGGATCAGCATATACATAGGGTAAATCTTGGGGAATATCTGTTTCTACCGTTTGGGATTTAGCTGTGTAGCGATCGCTCAATTCCTCTAATACTTGTAAACACAATTCCCCCAATTGCAACCTTTGTGGTACAATGGGCAATTCTATATCGTCACCTCGCCCGACCTGTAACAAATCCGCAATCATCCGATCAATGATCCGTGTTTGTGTCCGGGCTTGTTTTAATAAATGTATAGCCAGTCCTGGTTTGAGGCGTGGAAATTCCCCCGTATCTGGATTGTAATTAGATTGAAGAGTTTCAATAGCGATCGCCGCCGCCGTCAGAGGATTGCGAAGATCATGGGCTAAAATGGCAATCACTCGGTCTTTAAACAGTAGCTGTTCTTGCAGTCTCTCCTTTTCCTGCTTCAGACGAAAAATTTCATCCCCTAGTTGAATGGCCTCCGCCGAGGTAGCAACAGAATGAATGGTAGACTTAGGCGCAATCACCTGACTCTTCTCATCCAAACATTCTTGGGAATCTTCCTGTGATTTCAAAAAAGTGGTGACAGCAGCTTGCCAACGCGGCCAGCAGATTTTTAATTGCGGAATAATATTAGTACCAGCAATAGTTTGTTGAGGTTCGGGATGAATTTTAACCAAAGCAGGAGTTGCTACTAACTTAAAATGTTCCGCTAAATAGGGTTGTTCGCCAACATCAATAATTTGGAGTTCAAAACTATACCCAGCCTCTAATTCTTTTAAGTAAGCACGAATTCGCTGTACTTGTTGACGGGACTGAGGTCGCCCATCAATAAACAGCAGTAGTTGGAGTGGAGCCTCAGAATAAATAGGCTGATCCTGGGAAACTTGCATGACATCTTGTTTCAGCACTGGTAACAACCTGGGGACGCTTTACAGACGGTGAAATGAACTGACGTTGCTTAATGGCCGTTGTTTTTCTAATTTAATATCTATTTTAGATTTTTCCTACTGCAATCCGATCTATATTTTTGGGTGAAAGCGGATTTTTTTCGGAATTTTGCTGCCATTTGCTCTTACTTTTACAGTTACTAGGCTTCTAGTCAGGAATTGTTGAACCTATGGTCACCTCCTTTAGCAATTATTTACAGAACCCAAAAAATAGCCCTAGTAGAAGTCAAGAGTCCCTTAATGTAGGCTTTTGCCATATATTCTGTAACTCATTCAAGTGCATACCAACCTCTAGCTAATTATGTAACACCGATGCAACTTGCGATCGCTTCCCCAATAGAAGCATTAAATCATCCCTAAGCCATCCATCAATTCTTACAAACAGCCGCAGAGTTGCCTTATTCCCAGCTTACCACTTCAAACCATGGGCGAAAACTTTCTATCAATTCCTCAACACCCATAACCGCCACTATTGGCGTTACCAATCAATATTCTATTAACCAATAAAAGTATAAATTTAGACTGTATTATGATTTACGTAACTGGCATATTGGTAGGGTGCGTCAGACCGCATAAATCCTGCAAATAAACAAATTATTGATATCTGACGCACCCTACAGTTGTATTGCATCAAGCGCGACAACTGCTATATACGTTCTTGAAAATAAAAACGATATAAATTACAAAGACATTGCACATCATTTCCTTTAAATTTAATTAAACCCAAACTGCGTAATTTTAAAGCTTGAGTAGAATCTATTTTAATAGGAATATCACTATTAATTACTTGCTGCATTGCCGCTTTTAACAACTTATCTTCTGCTAATTCAGAAACATAGAAATTTAAAAACTTGCCATAAGGACTTTCATTAGTAGGAGCAATTTCCAGAAAATTTGATAAAGTGAAATTACCCTTAGCAATTTCACCAAGTGCAGTTGTTAACAAATAAGGATGACCATCAATCATGTCTCTCACTTGGGTTATTTCTGAATCGGAAAAATTTAAACCATATTTTTCAACTAATTCCTTTATTTGTGTAGTGTTAAATTCCCCGATTTCCACAGACAAACCCACATTAAAAGGAGATTGATTAAGATTTATAGAAATATCAACTTCTTGAGAATAGGCAATTACTAACCGTAAATTTTGCCAAATTTCTTCAGTTTTCGCCTTTTCGTGCCAAGCTCTTAATAAAGCCGAAAATTGTTGAGTAATTTCAGCATAAGGAAAGATTTCATCAATATTATCTAAACCTAATACTAAAGGGCTATCAATAACTGGTAAAATATATTTTTTTAAATAATTAGTGCAGTTTGTTTGACTACTTAAACGTTTATTCCAATATTGATCTATTTGTTCCTCTAGTCCTAATTCCAAACTCAGAATCGTACAAAAACTCTGTAAAAAATTATTCAGATCATTGAGATTTTCCTGACTCCATAAATTAATAGAAACTGTCCGATATCCTTTTTGTTTAACATAATCAAAAATGCGACTCATCAAATATGTCTTACCCATTTTGCGCGGAGATTTAATGCGTATTAATGCCCCTGGTTGTACAATATTTTGATAACAGTTATTTTCAATTTCTGGACGTTGAATATAAAAAGAAGAAATATGAGGTGATTGATTTTCTGGTGGTTTAGGAATATTTAACAACTGTTCTTCAATAAACCGACTCACACCTTTATAAACTAAATTATCTGATGATTTTGGCTTAGTGATAGAAATATGATCATCATCTGTTGCGGTAGGTTGCACATCTTTAATGCCTGGATTAGCACTATCTGGATCTACAACTAAAACTATTTTAGTCGGTTTTGTTTCATAATAAACTTTTGTAGTAATTGCCATTGCGTCAACATTTTGCCGATACCATTCATTGAGTTGACGTAATTGAGGAAGATGGGATTTCAGTTCATCAACACTAACAGTAGTTCGTGCCAGAGTACCAATATTATTAATTAAATTAGCTAAATGAGAACCAGTATGAGGAGTGGATAAAAATACAATACCTTTAGTTTGTTGAATAACTGCTGTTTTGTTAAAAGTTTGAGCATTTCGCAGCATTTCTTTGACTAATAAACCACCCATACTATGAGTGATAAATATAATTGGATATTTGCCAATATCATTAACTGCCAAATATTCTAATAAATTACTAGCACGATCAAAAAGTGGCATTGTTGCACCTTTCCATTCAAAGGGTGCAGCATTATAACCAAAAGACCAAATTCCTAAATCTGGTCTTTCTTGTGCCAGCCATGTTAACCAGAAGTTATCATCATTTGCTAATTCTTGAGGGTGCCAAGTTGACCTGGCGTGACCACCTAAACCGTGAACAAAAATTATATCACCACAGCGTTTAGGATTTTCACATCCTGAGATTTTGATTAAACCTGTGATTTGTGTGGGTTTGGGTTGTGGGGTTTTACCTAAAAATTTACCAAGAAAGTTGAAAACCATATTAGAGGGAGAATTAGTTTATCAGTGATAAATTATATCTTACTTTTGGTATACAACAAACAAAACCCAACATTGTATTTACCATCATTACTAAACTAAGCTAGGTTCAAATAGTTGATAGGCAAATTTTACCTAGTAAAAGGTACGCCTAAATCTTTACAAATCTTTTTCGCTAGAATATCATCAATTTCTTGATGTCGAGGAATAGCTGACCTCCTATTTTTTTCAGGATTCCACCACCAAGAGTGTCGAGAACCCTCACGTATAAACTCACACCCATGCTCTTGTAAATGGCGTAATAAATCACCACGTTTCATATTGTGATAGCTTCCTCAACATAATCATTACCCGCAGCTTCTAGTGCATCTTGACGGTTAAATTCTAATGCTTCTAAAAGTGTAATTCGTAAACTTTCTAATAATTCTTCTCTTGTTGCTTCTTGACAATTTATACCAGGAATTTCTTCAATCCAACCTAACCACCAATCACCAGAATATTTAATTACTGCTGTGTACATATTTTCTCGTCCATCAACTTAACAATAGTCTTCCACTAATTTAGTATTACATATTATTTATCTGCGATTGCGAAAATTAAGGGGTATATTTCTGACGTTCTACTGCTATAGGTTTTATAGTATAGTATGGAGATAATCAGGTTATTATTGCCTTATGAACCAACCCATTACTACAATCAATACACGACTTCTTGACTCTCTCACTCAAATTATCCTTTCACTTTCTCAGGAAGAATATCAAATCTTAGTAGAAAAAATTCAACACTCTCGACTAACTGAACACCAGAAAACACAAAATTTAGAATTTAGAATGAAGAATTTAGAATGAAGAATTAATTTTTAGCCTTACTATTTTTAATGATTGCATGAAGAATAGAAATCAATTCATTAGATTCATTTAGTAAATGAAGTAATCTTGGTTCTAGTTGTTTCTCGGTGGCGATTAGGATTTTTAACCAATAATTTGTTTCTCTAGCCTCCTTCAAAGAAATACTCATTTTATGAATAAAATCAGCTTTACTTTCTGCATTTTGTGCTTCTTCAACATTAGCACCAATACTTGTTCCAGAGCGTATTAATTGTTTACTTAAATCATATCCTGTTCCACCATTTTCTCTCAGAAACTTACAAAGATTAACTATTCTTATGCTAAAGTTTAGAGTTCTTTCTTTTATATCTTTATTGGCCATTTTTAATGATATTTAATCTAAACAATTTACTGGTAATTTGTTAATGATTGGTAGCAAAAAAGAAAAATTTAATATTTAATAATGGTTTTTCCTAATTTCTAAATTCCAAATTCTAAATTCTAAATTCCAAATTCTAAATTCTAAGAAAGCCTTATCTGCTACAATCTACAAGTCTCTGCAAGAATAGAGGAGTATCTCGTTTCCTGTATTTGCCCCAATACCCCCCCCATAAGACGTAAATCTCCAAAGGTAACATACCACGCTTAACGCTAATCTCATAATCTTCATCATCTCCCCAATTTCCCCCACACTCTTTCAAATCCTCATCTAAATCTAAATCTCCCCATTCCAAGGGTAAGGGTAATTCACGAGATGTTATCCAGCCATACTTCTTCTTCCATCCTACCCTTTCCGCAAAACTATTATACCCTTCATTGCTCCATTTTGTAAATCTTTTCTTTTCCCAGTCAAAATCTAAAGAATTACCTGTGTCCAGATATATCCTTTTTTGGACGCTAAAACCGAATTTTCCTTTTGAGTTTTTTACCCATAATTCATCTACTGCTTTTAAATCCTTGCAGTTAAAGTTTTTAATATCATTTAATTCTAAATAACCTTGTTTTTCTTTTTTTGCTGAAACCAGAATAAACGTCGTATTTTTTTGATCTGCATCCTTCCATCTATTTTGCTGCATTAAGTAATCTAATTCATTTAATAAATGTACTTTGAATGATTCATGATATTCTGCATTTGAACTATCTAAATCATTAAGTTGACGATAAAGTGAAGCTACAATATCAACATTGCCATTGTAGAGAATATTGAGGTCTAATGTAAATAGATCAAAATTAGATATAAAACAAGATTTTAAAAGATTAAATTTCTCAAAAGCTATCTTGTAATTATCTAAGGCTTTATTTGATTCTTTTTCTAATTTACCTTTTACATAATAAATATATACTAAGATAGCTAAGTAGCTAGAATCATCACTATAAGTTTTATTTTCTGGTGATAATTTTGCAAAACTTTTAGTAAAATCTACTTTAGCTTTGCTATATTTTTCTTCTATCTCTAAATATTCATATCCTAAAACTAAAGAACTATCTAATAAAGCTTCTTTAAGTTCATGATTTTCAATTTTTTCTTGTAAAACTAAACCTGCAATATTCAAAAATTGATTAGCTGGATTTGCGTAGTTTTTTTGTTGAAGTTGAGAAGCAACGGCTGCTAACTCTCTAATTTTAGTAATTTCTTGTCTGACTATCTCTAATTTTCTTTCTGCTTCCCGTTTAGCTTCTGCTTCAATTTTTATCGCTTTTTCTTCTTGTTCTTGGGTACGACTAGCTGCTAAAAACTCTCTATCTTCAAAACCTAAACTTTTATCTTTTACCCAAGTTTCTGCTTCTGCTAAAGCTTCTCCTCGCAATAAGCGAGATTTATCCTGTTTTGCTGATAACAACCACTGTCGAAAATTCTCTGCATAAGGACGTAAACTAGCTAAAGTTTTTTCAATCCATAAACCATCAAAAATCGTCTGATAAATCTGATTATAAACTTTTAATTTACCATTCTTTTTAACAACAATTCCCGCTAACTGTAAATCACTTTGTTCAATACTATTATCAGTATCAATTCCTTGTGAATGCCAAATTTGTTGATATAAATCTAATAAATACGCTGCCTTATTTTCATCTCTTTTTAAGATTCTATCCCGAATGGTTCTAAAATGTTCCGGTTCATCTTGAGATTCCCAATTTTCAATTACTTTATTTTTAACTAAATTCTCTACAAAACTAGCTTCTTCTCCGGTGGGAATTTCATCTTTAGATTCACAAATAAAATTACAAACTTTCTGGGTTAAAAATGGCTGTCCTCCCGTCCAATCTAAAACCGCATTGAGTACAATTTCAGGATTTTTAGTTTGGTGAGAAAATCCGGTTATTAAAGGTAAAGCTTCAGTAAATTCAAAACCTGTTAATTCAATCCCTTTACCAATATTAAAAGGAGTCCGCTTTTTATCTTGAATTAATTCTGATGGTGTAGCAACTCCCAACAATACAAAGGTAATGCGGTTATATTCAGAATTATCAACTCTGAGATTAAAAAAGGCACGAATTAAAGCAAAGAAATCATCAACAGGAAAATCTAAACTGAGGATACTATCAATTTCATCAATAAAAATTACTATTTGTGTAGAAACTAATTTTAATACTTGATCAATAAACTTACCAAAAACCTGTACGTTAGAAAGTCGTTTATTTTCTTCCCATAAAACATCTAAATCAAATTTATTCTCTAACTTTAAACTTTCAGAAATATGATTAATAATGCCATTATACCATTGTTCAGAATTTAGCCCTGATGTGCCAATAGCAGTTAAATCAATAGCCACACAAGCAATTTCTTCAAGCTGTAATCTTTGCATGGTGCGAACTCGCAAACTTGATTTACCCATTTGTCGAGAGTTCAACACAAAACAAAACTCTCCCGCTTTCACAGCTTGATATAAATCCTCATCAGCTTTGCGTGTGACGTAGGTGGGTGCATTGGGAGGAAGACTACCACCAAATTGATATTAATAATTTTGGAAAGTCATGGTTTTATAATCAATGGATAATAGTAGAGATGTTACATAAAAAGTCTCTAAAAAACTTCTAGGATATGCACATTTAATTTATAGAGATGTCTAATAACGTAAGTTGCTAGTTAGGGAAATTGTCAAAAATGGCTAACGCCACGCTTCGCTATCAGGATTTACAGGATTTAAGCATGAACAGGATTAAGACTGAGATTTTATCACCAATTACCAGCCTTAACTAGTAGTCTGTCAACCAGAAAATGACGGGTGAAGGCAGGTAGGGGAGGTAGGGGAGGTAGGGAAGAATAGAAGTTTTTTCCGATCATTACCCGTCAAAATGAATTTGACAACCTACTAGATGACTAGCAACTTGGGTTGATAACTAGGATATATGAAACACATAGATGTGTAAAGGTTTAGGCTAAAAACCCATCCCTTCTGCCAGTGAGAGAAAAAATAAACCAAAAACAGTCGGTTTTAACCGACTTTAACTTTAAGACAGGGAATTTATTCCCTGGCTGACTACTTTAACTTTAAGACAGGGAATTTATTCCCTGGCTGACTACCCACCCCCAAAAATGCTAATGTAGAAGATGAAAATCAATTTGTGATTTCTTTGTGTTTTCCCGTAACTACCCTGCTGTATTCCTGAGTTTTGCTGTTTTACTATCCTTAACAGCCTGTACCAACAGTCCATCTGCCAAAAACCTAGAACAATCATTAGCGGCTGACCCTCAGTTGCAAAATAATCCTGTTCCCCTTGGCAAACCTCAGAGTCAGCAAACAACACCAAACCCCAACACATCAACAATTAAATTACCGGCTGATTTTCCCGCAGATATTCCCATTTACCCCAACGCCAAACTAGAGGAAGTTACACCAGCTAATTCGGAAAATAAAATATCAATTCGTTGGCAAAGTGCAGATCCTAGTAATATAATCACCGGCTTTTACCGCCAGCAATTTCAGGCTAAAAACTGGCAAATTGTCCAACAGCCTCAAGATGATGTAGATGGGACTTTTTCCGCCAAACGCAATGATTTACTCATCAATGTGACAATTAAACCACAAACCGTCACCAAAGCTGAACCCAATCAACCGCAAACAGCCACTAAATTATTAATTGAATATTCATCTAATTCTCAAATTACGTCTACTAACCCAGTTACCCCTTCAGATAATCCAGAATTTATCGGTCCAGTATTACCTAAAACTGATAATACTAACGTAGTCACCCAGCCAACCCTACAGCCAACCACCCAACCGGAAACCTTAACAACTCAGGAATTTACTGATATTCAAAAAGCACCTCCAGAATGGCGAACTGCTGGCAGCAGCGCTTCGCTATCGCACATTCAAGACTTAGCTACATTAGGTGTTTTATCCATTGAACCGAAAACCAACGAATTTCTCCCTGATAAAATTATTACCCGTCGAGAATATGCTCGCTGGCTAGTTGCAGCTAATAATGCCATGTATGCTAACAATCCCGCTAAACAAATTCGGTTAGCATCCTCCAGCACTCAACCAGCTTTTAGGGATATCTTAACCAAAGATCCCGATTTCCCCGTCATTCAAGGATTAGCCGAAGCTGGTTTAATTCCCAGTGCTTTATCTGGAGATGCCACAGCGGTTTTATTTCGTCCTGACGCACCCTTGACACGAGAACAATTAATCCTCTGGAAAGTTCCTTTAGATACTCGCCAAGCCTTACCCGCTGCCAATTTAGAAGCCGTGAAACAAACTTGGGGATTTCAAGATGCAGGTAACATTGAACCGAAAGCATTAAAAGCAGTTTTGGCTGATTTCCAGAACGCTGAACAATCAAATATTCGCCGAGTTTTTGGCTATACAACCTTATTTCAACCCAAAAAACCTGTAACTCGTGCTGAAGCTAGTTCAGCTTTATGGTATTTCGGTACTCAAGGTGAGGGAATATCAGCAGCGGAAGCTTTAAAGCTGAAAAGGTGAGTTTTATTTGATTTTGAGTAAATATCTGACAGGCTATTGTGCCTGTCATTTTCTACCGATTTCTAATTCTTGACTTTACTTTTACGGTGTAGGTGTAGGTGTAGCCGTTGGTGTAGCTGTAGCCGTTGGTTTAACTGTTGGTGTAGCTGTTGGTGTAACTGTTGGTTTAGCTGTTGGTTCGGGTTTAGTTACTGGTTTGGTAATGATAGTTTTAACTTCTTCATTTATTTTTTGGCGAAGTTGTAAATCAGCAATCCCAGTTTCTGAGAGTTGATGTTTTTTCTGGTATTCCTTTACCAACTCTTCTAACTGGGGACTGTAGAATTGATCACGAGGGAGTAGAGTTTTTGGTTTAAGTACAGTATTCAAATTAGCTTGCAAAATTTGCACAATCATAGCAGCTTGATCTTGGGTTTGGGGACCTGCTTTCCCATCCACCTTTAACTTGTAGCCTGTTTGAAATTGAGTGATAGCCTTTTTAGTTTCCTCATCAGTCAGAGGATCTTTTGTAACCTTAACGTTATAACCCAATCCACGTAATACGGATCGGAATTCATCGGGCTTATAGTTGCGTTGACGAGCGGCAAAAGTCATATCTGAGGACACAACACTTGCTGCTACAATGCAGGTTAAAGCTATAGTTACTCTAGACTTGTTTAAACTACACCACATCATAAAAACTCCTTGGGATTAAATCCTTGATACTAAGACACTAGCAGGTAATTCTGAAGTTTTTTAACCTATGGCTTAACAATTAGTTATTAATTCTGATTAATTCGACTCTAATTGATTATTAATGAATATTAGGACTTACGCAACCATCATATAAATAAGGGAAATTGTGTCGTTTTCGGCTTTGGTAATAACTTATTGAGTAGGGTGCGTCAGATAGAGGATATCTGTTTTTTACCAAATTATTGGGTCTGACGCACCCTACAGGAGATAAAATTTCCTTAACATATTTAAAAAACTTTGTCAATGCGTCAGCCCTAAATATAACAAAAATTAGTTTTCGCCATCTGCCTAATATCTCCGCACTGAATAAAAATACTTACTACACTGATCTATATAGATATAATAGAGTCTTGACGACATTGATTGTATCACTAAGTAATTATGCACTGAAGGGTAATAATTTTGGGTGTTGCTGAGTAAAAGTATGATTTTATTATGCCACGGCACGCTGCGCGAACACGCAGAGGCGCTCCAGGCGCAGAGAGTAAGAGTTTGAGAAATGGAATTTTCGACTTTCATACCCCAGTTCACCAAGGCCTAATAGTAGAAGACTCCTAACTTCTGACTCCTGATTTCTGCTATAACATTCATGACACTGGTTTTCAAGCTGATGCTACTGTATTTCGTAAACCCGCAATTTACTATAACTATAAATCATGAGTAAATTAAAAATTTCCCAACACAAAAACCTATGGTTTGAAAGAGTAATGGCAATTACAGCCACTGTTAATTTGGTATTGGTTTTCTTTGATTTAAGTTATGTACCTTGGCGGGATTTTTACTTCCGTCAAGTTAATGGACTAACTCAACTATACGATCCTATTAAAGGTATTGAACCCCATCGTGATACGAAAAAATACCTAGAAATAGTAGCTGAATTAGAAGAACAGGTAACTCAAACAGGCTTAATTTCCTCGCAAGTCAAAGCTAAGTTAGAAACTATTCGTCTTCTCAGCAAAGAAATGATTGAAACGAATCCATTTGCAAGTGCAGGAAAAAGTGGAACTCTGGAAAAAATTAAAACCCGGATGCGAGAACATATCGGACAAGAATCTGCTAAATCTGCATTTAACACCTTTTGGAGTCAGGAATATTTATCTAAAAATGGTTGGAATCAGGAAATAGCTTTTTTTAACCAAAAAATTCGCCCTGGGATTGCCAAAAACTATTATCGAAAAATTGATGAAAATGGGGAATTTTTAGATAAATTTTGGATAATTGATTTACCATTTATAGTTCTATTTGCCATAGAATTACTAGGGCGTACTTTCTTAATAAAACGTAGATATAGCCATTTAAGTTGGTTAGAAGCAATTCTTTGGCGTTGGTATGATATATTATTACTAATACCAATTTGGCGATATTTACGAATCATCCCAGTTACCATCAGACTTGATCAAGCAAAGTTAATTGATTTTTATGTAGTTAGACGGCAAATTCATCAAGGTATTCTTGCTAATTTTGCAGAAGAAATTACAGAAATTGTCGTAGTCCAAGTAATTAACCAGGTTCAAGGTTCAATTAGACGAGGTGAAATTACCCGTTGGCTATTAGAATCAGATCATCTGCGTTCTTATATAGATATTAATAATATCAATGAAGTGGAAGCAATTTCTGGATTGTTAATTAAAACTCTGGTTAATCAGGTATTACCAAAAATTCAACCAGAAGTAAATGCAATTTTATGCCACAGCATAGCGATCGCTTGTCAACAATTACCAGGATATAGTAACATCCTCCTGTTACCAGGATTAGGTAAAGCTCAAACACAAATTAGTGAACAACTAGCCACGCAAATCACGAATAATATCTATGCTGCTTTATCCAGCACTATCAAAGATCCTGTCGCGGCAAAACTTTCTACTCAGCTAATAGAAAAATTCACAGCTTCATTTAGTTCAGAAATCCAGCAAAAACAAGTTTTAGTAGAAATTCAAAGTTTACTAAATGACTTTTTAGAAGAGGTTAAAATTAACTATATTCAACGTCTATCTCAAGAAGATATAGATAAGATATTGGAAGAAACTAGAAAAATGCGAACGGAGTCATCCAGTAGTTTGTCTATTCGTATATAAAAAGTTAGCCAATAGGTAGATGAGAATTAGGAGGATTTTTGTCAGCATGGGGTTTAGTTGTACTTATAATTCATTAAAACCATGAATAAAATCATCAATACCGATATTAATCAGATTGATATCAGGTTGCTTCTGGAAGAGATAAATCCCGAACAAGCAGAAACTTTATGTGGTGGTTATTGTCAATCATCAACGGGTGATCAAGATGCGTACATGAATGATATTGCTGAGATTATCAATAATGCTAAAAAACAAGTTGAAGGTGTAGATAATCAACGCAGTAATCAGAAAATTAATACCATAAGTAATTCCAAAAAAACCTACCTAAATGGGGTAGAAATACCCCGTAAGGGAAAAACCGCAGCTATATCCTTGTGAAATCCAAGTTAGCTAAATCATTAACTTTATGGAGAATGAATAAACTTTCATCTCCTCCACGACCAATTCTTAAAGTTTCATCTAAGTAGGTAATATCAAGAGTCGCAATTCTCCCTTGAGGATTATTAGCTGCTACAACTTTAAATGGATTTAATTTAGGGGTGTGAATACCTAAAATTTTTTCAATGGCTAAGTAACGTTTATCAAAATCAACATTGATACGTTTATCTGCTAACCCTGATGGATCTAAAGCAGGTTGAAAACTAGCTGTTACTTTCACATATCCTGATATGATTTTCAGCGGATGTTGCACTTGCGCTATATTAAAAAATAGTTTATCAGCAATATTAATTACTTGATAAACTTTACCTATTTGTAATCCCAATGGTAGAGAATCTAAAGAACGGATTTCTCTGGCTGTAGAGTATTGTAATTGCCAAGCACCTTCTAATAAAGCTGTAGCATAAATGAGAGGTTGCGGGTGAGGATTGAGACTTTCTAATTCGGCTGTTAATTGTTCAATTTCTGCGACTAAAGTTTGATCAAGCTTTAAATTAGTAATGGGAGAACCATCACTTTTAGCTTGATTTCTCTTGATTGTTGCTTGTAATTTCTCTTTCAAAATTTGATTATTCATCAGATTAATTTTTTTGATAATAGTTAGAAGAACCCCACACCCAACTCCCTCTTCACAAGCGAGGAGGAGACTATGCTGTATATTTTAAAGTAAACAACCTGGCAGTTATTATCAACTACCAGGCTTTTGATTAATCAAAAATTATGTTATGGAAAAATTACAGAATTCCCCAGAAGTGGAGAAAACCTTGACCGGAAAATAGTTCAATCAAAGCTGCCGCTAAAAAACCGATCATTGCTAAACGGCCATTCCAGATTTCTGCTTCGGGTGTGAAACCCCAGCGCCAGCCGTTACGATCAACTGCTACAGGTGCAGTAGATGTTTTTGTTGCATTAGTCATGTTTAGCACCCCCATTAGGATTTACTAAGCTTTGTTATCTTATGTAAATAAATATAACATTTTTTTGCAAAAAAAACAATATTTATTTAGGGCTTGCTGATAGCGTAGCGTGGCGTTAGCCATATAAAGCTAAAACCGTTTATTAATAAAGGTTTCGCTGATTTTTATCACAAGAAAGTACCAGATTTTGGCAAATGGAGTCTCAAAATTGGTGCATTTTCCTGGGTTGGATTGAGAAAATTGAGGATATCCAGATAGTTGAAACTGTGAGGAGTCACTGAGAAGCCCACACTCATCTGTTCGCGCAAGGCATAAGGGAGTGTGTGGAGTATGTCACACAACCTGAGTTCGGTGTTAGGAGTTTCTCCTTCGGAGACGCTACGCGAACGCAGTTATGATTTTTTCAAGGAGATCATCAGGGTTTGAGACTCATACTTGGGGCAGTTTTCCACAAATTATCTTATGTCGAACTCAGGTCACACAACGTGATCTGGTTCTAAGGCGCAGGGATAAGCTGAATCCCCTGTTTCTATCTGAATAGTAGAGTGTTTGATCCCGAAATGGTGTTCGAGTTCCTGGGAAACTTCCCATAAGAAAGCATCACCAGGATAACCTCCTGGCATGACTAAATGAACTGTGAGTGCGGTTTCGGTTGTACTCATAGCCCAGATATGAAGATCGTGGATTTTCGCCACTCCAGGACATTCAATTAAGTAATTTTTCACGGCACGGGGTTCAATTCCTGCTGGTACGCCATCAAGTGCTAAATTTACAGAGTCTCTGAGTAAATGCCACGTGCCGACCACGACGACTCCCACAAGCACTAAGCTAACTAATGGGTCAAGCCATAGCCAATGGGTGAATAAAATCACAATTCCGGCTACCACAACTCCCAATGATACCAGGGCATCAGCAGCCATGTGTAAAAATGCGCCCCGAATGTTTAAGTCGCTTTTACGTCCTGACATAAACATAAGTGCAGTAGCAGTATTAATGATAATACCAACTAGGGCAACACCAATAATTGTGCCTCCTGATACTGGTGCGGAATCATGAAAACGACGAATGGCTTCCCAAGCGATCGCCCCCATAGATAAAAGTAAAACTACGGCATTGGCTAAAGCTGCTAGAATTGAGGAGGCACGCAGTCCATAGGTATAGCGGTGACTGGGAGGACGACGGGCAAGGGAACTTGCACCCCACGCCAGGAGAAGTCCCAATACATCACTCAGGTTATGACCCGCATCAGCAAACAAAGCCAGGGAATGTGCTAGGTAGCCATAAGTAGCTTCAACGATAACAAATCCTATATTCAGTGCTGTCCCAATAGCAAAAGCCCGACTAAATGTTGCTGGGGTGTGACTGTGATGATGATGGTGGTCATGTGTCATGGTGGTCTGGGTGTAAAGGATGGATGTTTTTTCACGCAGAGACGCAAAGGCGCAGAGAGTAAGAGTTTGAGAGATGGAATTTTTGACTTTCTTACCTCAATTCTCCAACGCCGAAAATTCTATGTTAATTCTGATTTTTGAGTTAATATTCAGGGATATTCATCTTTGCAAATACCTTTTTCTTCTTTCTCCTGACTCCTATAGCCAACCTCGCAGGCTATAAATAAAAGTACCAATATATTCTTTTAATGCACTTGTGAATTGATCTAAATTATCGGCATCAGGTAATAAATTAAGAATTGCGGCTTTAGGAGTGTTGGTAAGTTCTTGAAGTTCACCTTGACTAACTAGAAAATCCGTGGGTGCGGGAATGACATTAATACCTTGACGTTGAAAAATTTTCAAGGATCGGGGTGTATGTATGGCTGAAGTGATTAATAGTACTTTTTTGATTTGACGAGCTTCGAGGATTTTCCGAACATTGACAGCGTTCTCATGGGTATTGAGGGAATCGGGTTCTTGAATAATTGCTTCAGCCGGAACACCAATAGATGTGAGAATAGTTGCCATATCTGCTGATTCTGGAGAACCACTACCGCGCCAATCAATGCGACCGCCACTGAGGATAATTATAGGGGCTTTTTTCTGAAAATAGAGTTGGGCTGCATAAATTACGCGATCGCCTGCTTCGTTTAAATCTGCCATTACCCTGGGCCAAGTTGGTGATCTAGTTGCACCTCCTAAGACGACAATGGCTTCGGCGTTGGGGATTTGTGCAGTGGGGGTGTTTTGCCATTCTAAACTGCGGACTAAGGATTTGGCGACCCAGGTATTGCTACAAACTAGCAACAGCGCTAAGGATAAGGAAATAGCGATAGTCGCAATGCGGGGATGTTTTCGTAAGGTGATTAAAGCTGCTATTAAACTTACACTTGCCAATCCTAACGGGTAAAAAAATAGGGGGATGATTTTAGATAAATATAAAAACATAATTGTTCTATAGCAGGGAACAGGGAACAGGGAATAGAGAATAGTTTCAGCTATCTGGATATCCTTAATTTTCCAAATCCGACAAAGAAAAATGCACCTATTTTGAGACACCATCAGCCAAAACCTTGCATTTTTTTGTGATAAAATCCGTAAAATCCTTATTAATAAACGGTTTTAGCTTTATTCAGCAATGCCTAAATAGTATAATGTAACGGTATAGGTTTTGGGAATGTCAGGATTTCTTAAAATTTAGGGGCAACTTCCTTCTGGTTGCTTTCATCTACACAAAAACAATCACAAGGATATCACCCCTAAATATTATGAGAAAAGTTAATATTTCTCAACTTACGGCAAATTGCGGATTAATCAGGTATTGAATATAGATTCAAAGTCAGACACCAAGCTAGTTTTACGCCCGACTCCTCCTAACATTATTCCGCAGTTACCAATTCAGTGCTACCTTTTGTCCGTTTGCGGGTCATGGCATTATAAACCATGATGCCGATCGCTTTAATTAGATTACCTTCCAACTCTTGGAACATTTTCATGTTCACACCAAAAGCGGCATTTGCTTCTTCAGTAATGCGATCGCCTGTAGAATCATCAATAGGCATAGCATCTAAATTGGCTCGATACTTAGCTTTAAATGCCTTTTCATCGGTAATATCTGCAAACTCATAAAAAGCAGTTCCTTCACCTTCACCCAGCTTCATTGCTGTTTGGGCAATACCTTTGAGGATTTGTCCCCCTGATAAATCACCTAGATAACGGGTATAGGAATGAGCAATTAATAATTCTGGTTCAGTGGCGGAAATTTCCCGAATCCGGTTTACATACTCCGCACCCGCAGCAGATAATTTGATTTGCTCTCGCCAATTGTAACCATAGTAGTAATGAAGGTCTTGCTCTAAGGTATGCTTGCGGTTCAGTTCAGGAAAGTAAATTTTGCTTAAAATTGGGTGATGCTTGTGTTTTTCCATTTCCTCTTCCATAGCGGAGTAAATGAAGTAAAAGTTAGCAACCAACTTGCGGTAAGAGTTTTTCTCCACAACTCCCTTTAAAAAACACTTGACAAAACCCACGTTTTCTGCCATAGTATGTGCTTTTTTTGTACCTACACGTAGTTTGTTTGCTAAATTGCTGTTCATATTAAAATTCTCAACTGTAAAAAAATTAACTGTGGGAGTTTTTTGTCCGTAATGGTGAAAAAACCCCATTAAAATGTAAGATTAGAACTATTTGATGAGAATTTATATTAAAAATAATTAAGCAATGAGTTCCTTTGGCGTTTTATTAGCGTCAAGAATAATGGAAGAAAGTGCTATTCTCCTGTGTGATTGTGTGGAGTTTTTAAATTTATGGTTTCATCAATGGCTCGAAATCAAGGCTGTATTTCCGAAATTGAGAATAGTGGGGTGTTTAATTCCATACCACTGCCAATTAATACTTTATTTGGTACAGATGGCATTCGTAGCAAGGTGGGAGACTTACTGAATGCGCCTTTGGCTTTACAAGTGGGTTTTTGGGCGGGAGTTGTCCTCCGTAATTATGCCACTGTTCCCGGTCCAATTATTCTGGGACAAGATTCCCGAAATTCCAGTGATATGTTAGCAATGGCTTTGAGCGCCGGTTTAACTGCGGCTGGTTTGGAAGTGTGGTATTTGGGATTATGTCCTACACCTTGTGTAGCCTATCTGGCCAGCATCACCGATGCCATTGGGGGAATCATGATTTCCGCCAGCCACAATCCTCCAGAAGACAACGGAATTAAAATCTTTGATGCCCAGGGTGGTAAGTTATCTAAAGCCCTACAAAGCGAAATTGAGGCGGGATTACGAGGTCAATTATCCCCAGATGTGAGAATAAATCATTGTGGTAGACATTATTCCCGCCCTGAGTTAATCAAAACATATAGCCAGTCTATCCAAACACCTTTGGCATCTGGACTGACTCTCCAAGGCATGAAGATTGTTTTAGATTTAGCTTGGGGTGCGGCTGTAGGTTTAGCACCTGCGGTATTTACAGAAATGGGTGCGGAGGTCATTTGTTTACATAATCAGGCAGATGGCGATCGCATTAATGTCAATTGCGGTTCTACACATTTAGATATTCTCCAAGCCGCAGTCATAGAACATCAAGCCGATATGGGTTTTGCTTTTGATGGCGATGCAGATCGGGTTTTAGCTGTGGATAATACGGGCAGAACCGTTAATGGTGATTACATTCTTTACCTTTGGGGTCGCCATTTACAACAAAAACAACAACTCCCAGATAATCTGATAGTTTCTACTGTGATGGCTAATTTAGGCTTTGAACGGGCTTGGGAACAAATAGGTGGTAAATTAATTCGCACCGCTGTCGGTGATCAATATGTGCAAGCGGAAATGCGAAAAACTGGGGGAATGTTGGGCGGAGAACAGTCAGGACATATCCTGTGTAGTCATTATGCCATGACTGGAGATGGGTTATTAACAGCCTTGCATATTGCAGCGGTGGTGAAAGAGGCTAATCTCTCCTTGGGAGAAATGGTAGATCAAAGTTTCCAAACCTATCCGCAAGTTTTACGGAATGTGCGAGTATTAGATCGGGAACGACGGTTAGGATGGGAAAGTTGTCAACCTGTCCAACAAGCGATCGCTAAAGCTGAAGTCGCAATGGGTGATCATGGTAGAATCTTAGTTCGGGCTTCGGGAACAGAACCCGTAATTAGAGTTATGGTAGAGGCCGCAAATGCTGAACTTGTCCACCATTGGACAAATGAATTAGTGGCAAAAGTTGAACAACACCTAACTTAAACTTAAAATTTTGTTGCAAACCGCGACAGCCCGATGGGGTAATCGGTCTTTTGTGTCATACTGTCACAGTAGAATATAGATGTTTTCTTAAAATACAGGGAATCTGACATGACTCTTCGTCTTGGTGATACAGTACCTAACTTTACTCAAGCCTCTACTCACGGGGAAATTGACTTTTACGCCTGGGCGGGTGATAGCTGGGTGGTACTATTTTCTCATCCTGCTGACTTTACACCAGTTTGCACCACCGAACTCGGAACTGTTGCCAAACTTAAACCAGAATTTGACAAACGCAATGTCAAAGCGATCGCTCTCAGCGTTGATGATGTAGAATCTCATAAAGGTTGGGTAGGGGATATTGAAGAAACCCAAAACACCACCCTCAATTACCCAATTTTGGCAGATCCAGATCGTCAGGTTTCTGAACTTTATGATATGATTCACCCCAACGCAGCGGCTACTGTCACCGTGCGTTCTGTGTTTGTCATTGACAACAACAAAAAACTCCGTCTTTCTTTTACCTATCCTCCTAGCACTGGCCGCAACTTTGATGAAATTTTGCGCGTCATTGATTCTCTGCAATTAACTGATAATTACAGTGTTGCTACCCCCGCAGACTGGAAAGATGGTCAAGATGTGGTGATTGTCCCATCTTTGAAAGATCCTGAAGTTCTCAAAGCCAAGTTTCCTAAAGGTTATGCAGAAATTAAACCTTATTTACGGATGACTCCTCAACCTAATAAATAGGTTTTCATTGTCGGGTGGGTTAACAACAGTGTAACCCACCATTACTTAGGGTTGGCTGAATAAGTTGTCTGTGCCTTATTCCTCCACATCAAACCACACAGGAGAAATATCATCAACCTGCCCATTATAATTAATCGTGATTTCCTGCCCTTCCCGAATATATTTATAAGCAACAATATCAATGATATTTTTCGCAAAGTTCTTAATATAAACCGCATTAGGATGATAAGAATGATTAAAAAGAGAAGCAAAACCTAAACCTATTGCCCCGCTTTCTCCATGCCAACCAAAATAATAATTTAATAACACAGTTTTAGCAATTAACTTAACCTGCTGTTTAGGAATTACAATCACAGGGGATGTTTCAATTAGATCTCCTCTAGCAAAATCTTGTCTGGCAAATATCCCTCTACCTTTAGTCTCTGTTTCACGAAATACTAGCATATAGCAATTCTATCTGATGGGTAAGAATGATTTTTGACTAACCACTACAGATAAACGCAGAGAGAATAAAGACAAATTTTTGTCACTGACTTACGGCTGCTATAGCTACTATAAAGTTAATGATCAAAGATGTAGTCAGAATTTCCGTAAATTTTAATTTTTTGTGCCAAGTTGATAATATTCATGTTATTATAAATATCCCATGCTAACTATCATTGGTTGTGGCAATCTCAATCGGAATGATGATGCTGTTGGCGTAATTATTGCCCAACGTTTACAGCAATATCTCGCCCAAAATCCCCACCCCAACATCCGCGTTTTCGATAGTGGAACTGCGGGAATGGAGGTGATGTTTCAAGCGAGAGGAAGTCAAAAATTAATTATTCTTGATGCTAGTTGCACAGGTTCAGAAGCAGGTGCTATATTTAAAGTCCCAGGGAAGGAATTAGAGGCACTACCCGAACCTAGTTACAACTTACATGATTTTCGTTGGGATCATGCTCTGTCCGCTGGAAAAAAAATCTTTGGCGATGATTTTCCCCAAGAGGTGATAGTCTATTTAATTGAAGCTAAAAATCTGGATTTGGGGCTGGAATTAAGTCCTGTTGTCCAACGTTCTGCTGATTTAGTTTTTGCCGAACTAATCATAATTATCCAACAGAATGTTATGACCTAATCAACATATCTTAGATCCCTAATTGCATCAAATCCAATCACGATAAACTGGCAACTCATCTACTCTCATTTCAAAAGGTACAGTTTGACTATCTGGAGGACACACCCGGATTTTGGCACTGCTAACAATGCCATAGAGAACATTAGCCATAGGGACAATTTGTTGCAAAATTTGCCAGTTAGTAACTTGGTCAGGACATTCAATTACTAAGGTCAAAATACTGGCATGAGTTGTGGCATACCAACGACAATTAGACAACAAACTATGAATAATGCGATCGCATCCTTCATAAAAGTATTTGCTAATTGAATGCTCTAACTGTTGTCTAAGCATAATATCTGCTGATGTTGGCTGTATAGGGTGCTTATCATCAGCATGGAATTCATTTTTTGTTCTCGCCATGTCCGGTTATTTTCCTATTGATTACCAATTACCATTGCATACAATACGTCCTTATTGGTTTCTAGAAAGGCTTGGGTTTCGTCATCATAGAAAGCACCAATACCACTAAAATCTATTCCCCAATAATTTCTCAATAAATACACTCTCTGTCCGACAAATCCGGCTAATTGCATAGCGGTTTGATAACCTAACTAATCGGACACGAAAAACTCCCGTTACAGCACAATCTCTAGCTAGAGGCTGATTAATGCACAAAAAACCTATTTTTCCCCTAAAATTACCCGCTGTAATCAGATGTGTATTTTTATATAACCCTGGTGAAATTCCCTCGATATCATGAACCACTGAGTAAATTTCTATATCTAACTGATTTTTTTGCACCTTTTGCCGATATCACACAACTAGTAATAAACTCCTTATTCTCAAATCCCAAATCTGCATTGAGAATAAGTTTATCAAAATCAAAACATAGTTGTATGTTGTTTTCGTGAAGATATGCAAAAGCAGCGATAGCACTCAAATGGTGTCCGCTATCCAAAAAACAATATCTAAAACTCCTGTCTTGATATTTCCAGCTACACCTATGATAAACACAATCAACTAAAAAGATGAATCCGTTGATACGTTTATTTAGTATAACATAATTCTCCCATCTATCATCGCCTAATTCGTAAATTAATGTCAAACAATTATTCTCAGCTTCTATGGTCGTTAGGCAAAGCCGTAAAGCACCATACAAATACTACACATTGTGGAAAAACTTCATTTTCTCTGATTTTACCAAAGTGATAAAATAATTAAATTTATCTAACTAAATATAATTTTACCTGTTAAATAGTAGATATGATAAATTCCAGATATTCCAGAACAAATGGAATTAATTACCTATTATGCAAATTCATACAAATGGCTTTTCATGGTTTGATGTAGCAGATGATGTCAAAGAATTATTGATCTTAGCGGCAAAGACTTGGGAAAATACCGAAGAATCTACAAAATATATGCAGCAAGCGTTAGCTAAAACAGGAGATAACACAGATGTTTTAGTTGCAGCCTATAGATATTTTTACTACAAAAATAATTATGTCTTAGCACTGACAACAGCAGAGAAAATAACCGCTAAAATAAAAAAAGCGGAAAGTCTACCTGATGATTGGCAAGAACTTAAACCCATTCTAGTTAACCGTCGTGAAGAATCTCAAATCAGATTGTACCTCACTGCTTATGCTGCTTCTGGTTTGGTATTAGCTAAACTAGGAAAGATAGAACAAGGGAAAGAAATCAGTGCCAGAATCAAAGGTATTGATGATAAAAATGATTTTGGTGCTGGTATTCTTCTTGATATTTTAACTCGTCCACCAGAAGAAGATTAAATCTGGGGATAGGGAACAACCTCTACAAATGACAAAGCAATCAACAAATTACGAATCATGAATAATTGGTTATCTTTCAACTCAAATTCCCATCTAATATCCTCATTGTCTACCCAGGATACTGTGATTCTACCGGGAATGCCTACATCTCCCCTAACTCCTGTAACTAAAATGCCTCAAACCTCTCCTCCTATAATTTTTTTACCTAGTTCTCCACAGTCAATATTTTAAAAATTATGCACGGTCGGGATTTATTTGTTGCTGAAACCGGAGAATATCAAGTTTGTCAATCAGCAAGATCATGGGATTTATTGCGTGATAATTATCGTCTCTATCACTTTTTAACGCAAGTCGAAGATGTTCTTAAAAATGTCGAAGATGAATCAACGCGACTACCAGAAATTAGAAAGTTGGTAAGACGATTAATTATTAATTCCTATTGGGTACAAAGTCAATCTTTACAACCTGATGCCAAAACAGGAGTCTCTGTTTTACTATTATATGATGAATTAGGATTTCCCCTAACTGTGCAAACAGTAACATTTGTACCGGGGACAAGTTCTAATATTCATAATCATGGCACATGGGGAGTAGTTGCAATCTTAAAAGGTCAAGAAAAAAATACATTTTGGCGACGTAGTTCTCACCCAGATTTTCCTGACCAAATTGAAAAAACAGGCGAAATAAATTTATCTCCTGGTGATATTGTGAGTTTTACACCGCAAACAATACATCAAGTGCAAGCCATTGGTGAAGAACCAACAGTAACATTTAATATTTATGGAGAAACCAACCCAAAACAGAGATTTGAATTTGACGTAATTAACCACAGTGCTAAAAACTTTTAAAAGTAGTGGCAAAAAACTAAATAACAGATTATGCTAATGAATATTATAGAGATTAAGATCCCAGACTTCTTTTTAGATATTGTCGAGAAATGGATAATTAATCTTAGAAGTCGGGGATATAAATTTATCTGCGGTTAATTATTTACTATCCAAATATCCAACCATAACCTCATAGGAGAAACAGCAATGGCCAGAGTAATTTTCTATGAAAAACCAGGCTGTAAAGGTGGTATAAAGCAAAAAGTTTTGCTCACAGCCGCAGGTCATGAAGTAGTAACATATAATCTATTAACAGAACCTTGGACAGTGGAAAAATTACGGTCATTTTTTGGCGATCGCCCGGTCAGTGAATGGTTCAATAAAGCCGCACCTAGTGTAAAATCAGGAGAGGTGAATCCTGAAAACATCACCGCTGAAAATGCTTTAGTCATGATGCTAAGAGATCCCTTATTAATCCGTCGTCCCTTGATTCAAGTAGGGGATAAAAGAGAAGTCGGCTTTGATGTTGAGAAAATTGACGCATGGATAGGCTTAAAAGCCGTAGATGAGTCTTTAAAACCAATGAGTGAAAACCTCATGCAGCAGAACCTCCAAGGCTGTTCTCATGGACATAATCACGACCACGATCATGGTAAAGGTGGTTGCAAAAATCACTGATAAGGACATGAGGTATTAAAAAAAGGCGTTGCTGATTCAGGGTATGAATTTTAGTCTCACGCAAAGGCGCAAAGGCGCACTGAGGTTTGAGTTTTAAAGGTTAAATTTGGGAGTTTCATACCTCCATTCAATATGGCTACGCCACGCAGGCTATCAGCAACGCCATTTATCTATAATCTTGTGTTTGAATGTTCCGTAACCTCGCTGCATCACGCATACCATAATCAGTGCGAGTAAAGCGATTTAGCTGCATTTCAAAAAATTCCCGATTTGCTTGTAAATGCTTGGGGTTTTCATCATCTAAAGGATACAAAAGGGCAGTTCTTAAAGCTTGAATTACCGCCGATGTGACATTATACATGGAACGTTGAAAAGTAATCCCCAATTGAATCAAAATATCCTCTTCTCCTCGACAATATTCTTGATAATAATCAACAAGATATTGAGGCAAAAAGTGTAACATATCTTGCATTAATAATGTGGGGGGAATGCCTGCTGTACCAACGGGAAAGACATCAGCGTAAAGAATGCCATAATGGAAGTCTTTTTGATCTTCGGGAACTTGTCCTGCTTGAGCATTATAAGACTTTGTACCTCTAAATGGGGCTGTGCGATAAAAAACAGCTTCCACATAAGGTAATGCGGCTTCGTATAACCAGGTAAAACCTTTAGATTTGGGGATGATTTCATAACATTCACCATCAATATAAACATGATGATAAATGGGACGACCGGCGATCGCAAATATGCCATTAACAAGGAAATTCATAGCATCGGGTACACCTTGGAAACCACCTTCATCATAAATGTCTGACATTTCAAAAAATACTGGTGCCATGACTTCCCAGAAAAGTCCGAGATTAGAATAATAGGACATCATCCGGCACTGTTCCAAAAACATATCGGGAAACAGTTTATAAAGTCCTAACATCAGGGGATTTTTCCGAAAATAAGCTTTAATGGCTTGATCAGCATTAGTTTTATATTCTTCGGAATCTAAATAGGCATCAAATTGGTTAACTGGTGCATACATTTTACGATGCCATAACATAGCTTGCATACAAGCTTCCGCAAATTCCATGTTGATTCTGTCATGGAATAAATGATGGAGTATCTTTGGCATTTTCATGGTTTCACCTTTTTCCATAAATGCCAAAAGTTCTGGGTGTGCAGTAGCTATACCTCGCCAAATTCTTAAATCAGCGTCATCACCTGCATAGTGATTATGTAAGTCTAAATATTCTGGGGGTAAGAAATATTTAAAAGCTGGTAAAGGATCTAAAAATACTCTTTCGGCAATATAAAGTAAGTCTCGCCAATAGAAATCCATTGGTACAGCATAAGCTTTATAAATACCGATAATTTGCATGAGGTTTTCTGGAGTATCTGGCAACATTGAACCGCCAGCTTCTAAACGATGAATAATTTCTGCAAATTCGTGTTTTGAAGGTGGGATTTTTGTATTTGGTTTAGCTGGAGTTTGTACCATAATATTTTTGGGTTGGTTTATTTATAAAAGGCGAATATAATTCGCGGCTACACAAACGAAGTCCGCCTACGCGGACTAAGAAAAAATCCGGTGCTTCCAACCCACGTAGGTGGGTTTTGCCTGTATAGATGCGGTTTCTAACCGCCGTTTTTCTCTGTGTGGGAATGAATTCCAGAAGACTCTGCCTTCAACAATATTAGGATTAGAGGTAGAACCTCTGTGATAGCATTCCCAGTCGGAGACTGGGAACGAGATAACTACTTCAAGGCAATTACGGTTTTTGCGGTGGTGGGAACTGCCGCTACCATAGCGGTAGTTGTGGTTTCACTCCAACGCACTAACCAAACTGGTTGTACTCCTAAAAAGATGATTAAGGATGCCAAAATTAGGGCGGGGACTTTTTCATTCCATAATACTCTGGGATAGTAAGCTAGGTTATTTTGCAGTTTGCCAAAACAGGTACGGTTGAGAAGAATAACAAAATAAACTGCGGTTAAACCAGATGCTACTACACATAAAATTGTGGAAATTGGAAAGCTGGAAAAACTGCCTTGAAAGGAAATAAATTCCGCAATGAAACCTGTTAAACCGGGGATACCAGCACTAGCCATGCCACCTAAAACCAGTAAAGCACTAATTAATGGTAAACCGCGAATAGGACTCATTAAACCATTCAGTTTGTCTAATTCTCTTGTACCAACTTTGGTTTCAATAACGCCGACTAAATGGAAGAGAATAGCAAGAATAATTCCATGACTAAACATTTGAGCAACTGCGCCAACTAATGCTAAGGGTGTAGCGGCGGCGGCTGCTAGTAAAATATAGCCCATGTGACCGATGGAACTATATGCTACCATGCGTTTGATGTCTTTTTGAGCGATCGCAACTACTGCCCCATAAATCGCGCTAATTGCCCCCCAAATGGCTAAAGTTGGGGCGATAATCTGCCAAGCCTGAGGAAACATTCCCAAGCCAAATCGCAATAGTCCATAAGTTCCCAATTTGGCTAATATTCCCCCTAGCAAAATAGCGATAGGTGTGGAAGCTTCAACGTAAGCATCTGGTAGCCAAGTATGGAAAGGAATTAACGGAATCTTGATACCAAAACCTAAAACTATTCCTGCTAATAATACTAATTGCATTCCCGCAGAAATGTTTTGAGTCGCCACAGCATCAAAGGCAAAACTATGAGAACCTGTTAACCACACCATTCCTAAAAATGTGGCTAAAATTAAAGCCCCGGAAATGGCTGTGTAAATTAGGAATTTCATGCCCGCATAGGCTCTTTTTTCTCCTCCCCAAATGGAGATTAGTAAATAAAAGGGAATTAATTCCAATTCATAGAATAGGAAGAACAGAAGCAAATTTTCTGATAAGAATGCACCAGCAACGCCACCACTAATAAACAAAATCAGGGAATAGAATAACCGAGGGCGTTCTGTATCTTTACCGCTGCTGTAAATAGCAATCCAAGTGAGGAAGCTATTTAACATCAACATTAATATTGATAATCCATCAACTCCTAGTTGATAATTTAAACCCAATGTTTCATTCCAAGGTAGATATTCTGTAAATTGCATCCCTGGATTGCTGATATCAAATTTTAACAAAATGGAAATATTCCACAGCAAAACTACACCTGTCACGATTAAAGATACTAACCGAATCTGACTTGCGGGAACATCTTTTGCTGGATAAAAACCGATGATTATAGCGGCTATAATTGGTAGCCAAATTAAAACACTCAACATATTTTATTAATTGGTAATTTGTAATTTTTAATTGGTAATCGGTAATAAATTATTCCCCTTTACCAATTGATTTACAAGGACTAAATGGTGATTTGGCAGTGATATTTAGAAAATTAAATCCATGAGTTGAATTCCCCAAAAAGGCCATGTTACCCAAGCACCTAAAACACCAACTCCTAAAAGCACTGTTAAGGCATAGGATTGAGTTTGTCCAGTGTTGCTATATTTCAAGCCTTCACCACCTAAAAGAGAGAATAAACCCACAAAGTTGACGATACCATCTACTACAAATCTGTCCAGCATATCGGCAAATTTAGAAAGTTGGGCAACGCCGAAAATAATGGTAATTTTGTAAAGTTTAGGGGTGTAAAAGTCGTAAGCAAATAAGTCTTGTAAACCTTGCCAGGGTAAACGAATTGGTTTAGGAATGTTGCCCAAGTAGATGATGCTGCTAATACTACAACCAAAAATGCTTGACCAAATTAATAGCAGTGCCACATCTTTATTTAAAGTTGCCCAATCGGGAAGTAATGATAAACTTTGTAAAACTAATGGTAGATGTAAAACAAAGCCGCATAAAATCATCATTGGTAAAACCATTAACCAAATAGCTTCAGGAGAACGTTCACTCATTTGTTTGGGTTTACCACCAAAAATTAAACCAAATTCTCTAGTTAAACTAAATGCAGTTAGGGCATTAACAACAATTACTATGGCGACTAAAATTGGGTGTGTTGCCCATAAACCATCAGCTAATTTGAATAATGCCCAAAAACTACCTAAAGGGGGAAAACCGATTAAACCCAATGTGCCAATAATAAAGGCTATCCCGGACATGGGACGACGTGACCATAATCCACCTAATTGGGTAACATCTTGGGTAACACTGTTCCAAACGATTCCCCCGGTACTCATGACTAATAATGCGGCGGCGAGGGCATGGGTGATGACTAATAGTAATGCTGCTTCATTTTGCTGTGTGCCTACGGCAATAAATACTAAGCCCATGTACACACTGACAGAATAGGATAAACAGCGTTTAATATCAATTTGAGCGATCGCAATTAATGCCCCACCAATGGCTGTCACTGCCCCAATCGCCACTATCACCGCAGATGCCACAGGGGATAAACTAAACACAGGTTGCAATTTAATTAATACCCATGCACCACTGGCAACCACCACCGAACTCCGCAAAATTGTACTGGGAACAGGTCCCTCCATTGCCTCATCTAACCATAAATGCAAGGGAAACTGGGCGCATTTACCCATAGGTCCGGCAATTAACCCCAAACATACTAAGGTGATAATTGTGGGATTAACATTGGCTGTGGCCGCCCATGCCGTTAATTCTGTATAATTCCAAGTTCCCGAAAGTGTCCAAAGTCCCAAGACACCCATTAACAAAAACAAGTCTCCCACCCGTTTGGTCAAAAAAGCATCTCGCGCCCCGGTGACTACCAAGGGTTGACTAAACCACAAACCTACTAATAGGTAAGTTCCCAGGGTGAGAATTTCCAGAATTACATAACTGAAAAATAAATCGTTACACAAAACTAAGGAACAAAGACCAGCTTCAAATAATCCCAATAGGGAAAAGAAGCGTCCCCAACCCCAGTCCATTTCCATATAACCAATGGCATATATCTGCGCCAGCAAGTTCAAGCCGGTAATAACAATTAACGCCCCTAGGTTGACCGCAGAAATTTCTAAGTTAATGGTTAGGTGTAAACCTGCTGTAGATAACCAAGGAATAAATACTTCTTTAGCTGGATGATTCCAAATAGCAAAGAAAGCAAAGACAGCATGGAAAAAGGAGAAAAAGGTCATGACTACGTTGACATATCCCGCTGGTCGAGGACCTGTTTTGCGAATGATCCCCGGAGACCAGGGTATGGCTAAAAGTCCACCTATTAAAGCATAAACTGGAATTAGCCAAATGGTGTCTAGCAAATACTGAGCCATTCAATTACCTCTATAGTTTGCAGCAAAATTTAAAGGAAACACACCAACTAGCACTGATCCCTATTAGTCTAGTGATTACAGATAAGGGAAATTTATCTTTATTTAATATTGTTAAAAATAGCTTACCGTTATCTGTGCCAAAAATAAATTATTTAATTAGATAAATCCGCGATACTTTCTGTAAATAATTCTTATATTTCCAAGCATTGAATTATTAAATAGTAACTATTATCTTTAATCTATGGATTGTATTTTTCTATAACCTGAGTTCGACATAAGATAATTTTTGGAAAACTGCCCCAAATATGAGTCTCAAACCCTGATGATCTCGTTGAAAAAATCATAACTCCGTTCGCGTAGCGTCTCCGAAGGAGAAACTCCGAACTCCTAACATGGGGGCGGCATTTTCCACCCCCCCCCGTTAAATTCACACTTTAGCAATTATGTCAAGCTGCAAATTAGGGAAATTAGTTTCCGCAATTATCACTGGTGGGCTGACTTGGCTAATGGGTGCTGGTTTCATATCCCGGTAGTCAATAATCTGGACAACAATTAGGTAGGCGATCGCTAGTAGAATAGAAATTGCCCCTGTAATAATCGCAACTATCTGAGAACGGTTCATAAGTATTTCCCCCTATTGGAATAACGAAATAGTCCTTAAATATGCCTTCGGCGATCGCTAACCATCGCGTAGTAAACTTAGGAATGTGAATTAAATAAAGTGCAAAAGTAAAAACCGAGTTTTGTATGGCTACGCCACGCAAGCTATCAAAAATCAAATAGGAGTCCTATATTATTTTTGAACAAAACTCCGTACACCTTCATATTCTCAAATCCTCTTGCCTCTTGCCTTCCTAAGCAGGAAAATTCAGGAATCAAACCGGAGTCCTATAGGAGTCCCATATTATTCATGATAATCATTGCCAGACCCAAATTGCCATTTATCTATTAACCGATGCCAGTAATATTGTTGTTGAATAGATAAATTATTAACTAATAATTTTATCACTGGAGTCACAAAAAAT
Source organism: Dolichospermum sp. LEGE 00240 (assembly GCF_015207875.1). Classification (GTDB taxonomy): domain Bacteria; phylum Cyanobacteriota; class Cyanobacteriia; order Cyanobacteriales; family Nostocaceae; genus Dolichospermum; species Dolichospermum gracile. The sequence continues at coordinate 4,260 of NZ_JADEVZ010000033.1, read as the reverse complement.
AACCCATTATAAACACATAAATTAACATAATGTAACATCCAATCCAACAAACTCAATAAACCAACTTGGGGAATGATTTTTGCAACCAACAAAGGTTGGGATAACCCAGTTTTTAACAAAGTTTTTGTTAATGCACTAAATTGGACAATATCTTGTAAAAATGGTTTTAACACAGGTGTTCCTAACTGCTGCATTTGCAAAAATACAGCGGAGAGTAATTCGTTAATTTGATTTGGATCAATTTTCTGATTTACACCTACACTCATGGCTTTTTGAAATAACCAAGTTACACTTAAACTTGGTTGATAAGGTTGGAGAATTGCTAAAGATTCGAGAGATAATTGATCTACTTTTAGTGCTTCTTCAATTCCTAAAGTTAGCCGCTGCAAATGACGTACCATAGCCCCAAAACCACCAAAGCTTAGAGGTGATTGATTACCGCTACTATCTCCCACAGGTAAAATCCGATTCCAAGGAGTTTGCAGGGGACTTTGACGATAACTAGGAAAGAAACCAAATAACGCCCGTTGAAAATTTAGGCGATTAATTTCCACACCTTGATATTCGGGTAACAAGCGTAAATATTCGTCAAATAAAGTCTCCAAACTCAATCGTTGTGCATCTGCATCCATATAGGTGAATAAATATGTGGTTCTACCATCCTTGGCTGGAAAAGCTTCCCAAAAATATTGACATTGATTTTCCAAAGCTGTGAAAGATAACAACAAGTCACCGGAATTATTTTCCGCAAATCCTTTCGCACAAGTTCCCACAACTAAACAAAGTGCATCTGGTTTTTTTCCTTGACGCGCTTGTTGGCTAATTGGAGAAAGATTTCCCATAGCATCTAGTAACAATTTTGCAGTCAATTGATTATTGACGATGACTCCATTTGGGTGAACTACAATATCCCTAAATGGTGTATTTTCAAATAACTTTCCTCCCATATTAAGAAAGCGGTTTTTCAAGGTTTCCAGAAGATAAATAGGATTAACACCAATATTCAAAACGTCTTCTACCCATACTTCTGTACCACCGTGAAATTTAACTCGTGCGGGATTATATTCTGTGACGATAACTTGTGTTAATTCGGCTGCTGTCAGTAATTCCAATTCCCGAAACACTTCTAACTCTTGGCGAGAAATATTCCATTCCTGTTCTCTTCCCCGTAAAATTCCCCTTTCTAACAACGCTACGCGCACACCTCCCACAGCTAAAGCAGAAGCGATTAAAATTCCCAAAGTTCCACCGCAGATAATGACATCGAATTCTACACAGTCTAAATTTTCGGGATTTTCTGTAACTACGTTGGGTATGGGTGTGTTATCTCTTCTTAGAGATGCTAATATACTGTCAGCAATTCGTAAACCGTCTAAAACATCGCCTGGAAGTTGGGAAAGAATTTCTTCAGTTAGGGACATAATTGTTAATTATAAGGCGGAAATGTTGAATGCGTTACACATTTTGGTTATTTTACTATGAATGACAAACTCCAAACAGACAAAGATCAGATCCAGACAAGCACTAATATAGAGATAAGTCCAGAAACAGAAAAGGAAGAGGTTCTCTGTCCCCATTGTCAACGCACTGCAACAAATGGTATTAAATGTAAGGGTATCTGTGTAGCTGATAATGATTATTAAGCTGTAAATAAACAAGTTTTGCAAAAATAAGTAATATGGTTAAAATAATTTCTCGTACTTATGTGGGTCAAGCTAATGTTTATGATATTGGTGTCGAAAATGACCATAACTTTGTGATTAAAAATGGTTTTATTGCTGCCAATTGTTTCAATAAATCCCACTCTACAGCTTACGCTTATGTAACTTATCAAACATCATATTTAAAGGCAAATTACCCATTGGAATATATGGCGGCGTTGTTAACCGCTAATAGTGGGGATACAGACAAGGTGCGGAAGTATCTTGATAATTGCTCTAATATGGGGATTGTGATTGATGCACCGGATGTGAATCGCTCTGGATTAGATTTTACCCCGGTAGATGGGAAAATTTTATTTGGATTTTCAGCGGTGCGGAATGTGGGACAAAATGCGATCGCCTCAATTTTAGAAGCTAGGGAAGAATCAGGAGAATTAGTCCCATTTACATCTTTGGCGGATTTTTGCGATCGCGTGGATTTACGGGCCATGAATCGCCGCACATTAGAATCACTCATTAATTGCGGTGCTTTTGACAAAATTGAACCTAATCGCAACCAATTAATTCATGATTTAGAATTAGTTTATGAGTGGGCGCAATCCCGCGCTAGAGACAAAGCTAGTGGACAGGGTAATATATTTGATTTATTAGGAGGGGGATTGGCAGGGAATAATCAACCTCAAAAAAATGCTCATGAATCTGCACCAAAAGCTCCCCCTGTCAATGATTTACCACCTCAAGAAAAATTGAGAATGGAAAAGGAATTATTAGGATTTTATCTCTCAGATCATCCTCTTAAATCTATCAGACAATCATCCTCAGTCCTCGCACCTATTAATTTAGCACAATTAGCAGAACAAAAAGATGATGCTATCCTTTGTGCGGTAGTAATGTTGAATAATGTTAAAAAGGTTGTCACCAAAAAAGGTGATTCTATGGCAATTCTCCAAGTTGAAGATTTATCTGCTGCCTCGGAAGCGGTGGTTTTTCCCAAAACCTATGAACGCATTAGTTCTCTCCTCGAAGTTGATGCCAGATTGATTATCTGGGGTAAGATAGATCGCCGTGATGATCAAGTGCAATTTATTCTTGAAGACGCAGAAACTGTCGAAACTGTCAAAATGATTTTAGTGGAACTGAGTCCACAACAAGCAGGAACAATTGAAGAACAACATCGTTTGAATACAATTCTCAAAGCACAAGCAGGGGATAAAGATAAATCCAGAATACCTGTCATTGGTGTTGTTCAAGCTGGAGATCACCGAGAAATTGTCCGCTTTGGAAGACAGTTTTGGGTACAAGATTCGGGAACAGCAGTCCAAGCTTTACAAAATGGCAGATTTCCGGCTTATATTAAACAACTAACCAGTGGTTAACCCATAATACCCGTAGGGGCGCAGGGACTGCGCCCTCTTATCATATCGCGCCCTCTTCTCATATATGTATATAATCTTAAATTAAGAGGGCTTACACCGTAAGCCCCTACGAAATTAACAATTATTGGTTTGGTTATGAAGTTTGATCCCGAAAAGCATCACCGGCGTTCAATTCGGCTTCCTCATTACAATTATGGTCAAGCTGGCGCTTATTTTGTAACGATATGTACTTATAAAAAACAATGTTGGTTTGGTGATGTTAAACCGTAAGCCCCTACAGTCTGGTTCGCTCGGTTCTTTTGTTAATGGGTTTAAATCCTCTGTGACTCGGCGCGTTAATTTAATTCGTTATCATTCTGATCTGCCTTTTTGGCAACGTAATTATTATGAATCTATAATTAGGGACGAAACACATTTAATTAATATTAAAGAATATATCAGGAATAATCCTCAAAATTGGGAGGATGATGCAGAAAATCCCCACAATAGTTCAGAATGGCAGAAAATACTGATAGATGTGCGGTTTTAACAAAAAACATATTTCAGTGAATAATTGTCATTACCTAACTATTTGCAAAATTTGATGATTTATTTGCAGATTTAAGAGTTATTATTTTTAACACAGATAAAATAATAACTTTCATAAACCAAATTAATGTGGTGTATTATCCCCAAGTTTGTATTTCTGAGCCTAGCTGTCCGATTCATTTAGTTGGCAAAACAGGACAAGCTGTAGAGATTTCTATTCATACTCCCAGTCCATATATCTGTGCCAACTGCGAACAGATATTACCTGATTGGAAACAGCAACAGTTTTTGTGGGTGGTGGTTGTCTTGCAGCAATCAAAATATCCTTTAGAGGAAATGACTATAGAAACAGAACAAGAAAAAGAGAAACTGCGAGAAAAATTTATGCGTTTTGGTTGCGATGTGGCATTTAATTTGCGCGATCGCGGATATTTAACAGACCTGATAGATCCCCGTACAGGTTATCCATTACTATCTCATTCTGGTCTAGTTCCCCATGATGATACAGCCGTGGCCCAAGCCTTACTTAAATATCCCGCCATTAAAAATAAATGCCATGTCCTTGTCCATCCTCAATGGGGAACTGCTGTTTATCCCAGTGTCATGCTTTCAGAAGCACCTCCAGAAATAATTGAGTCAGTCACGAAAGCGATCGCACCCATGCACGGATGGATACAGGGGTAAAGAGGCAGAGG
>NZ_JADEVZ010000032.1 GCF_015207875.1 Dolichospermum sp. LEGE 00240 | reverse complement strand
CCCCTGCCCCCTGCCCCCTGTTCCCTTCAATGCTGAATTTCTAAATTGAGAATATAACAACCCAATTGCACTTTTCCTGTCCAGAATTCGTATTCTAAACGGAGATGTTCTGGAAAAGGATGTCCACTGAGAGTGAAAGTTTTGGTAAAATTCCGCAAACGAATAGGTTGATGGGGTTGTAATGATTCATTTGGCAACCAAAAACGACTAATACCATATACACCTAACTCCCAAAAGTGACGGTAACTAACTTGTGCATTACCTTGCATTGTCATAATTAACCGCCGAGATGAAATTTCCAACCATAAAATTCTGGGACTGCTAGGAGGAGAAAAATTGTTTTTAGTTGGGTAAATTGTATCTTCTTGATTGAAATAACTGCCTACCTCACAACTAATCAGAGGTGGTGCAGTTAATAGTAAATGAAATTTATCTGTATCCTTTTGAATTAAAGTTCCAGCAGTGTCAACCACAGACCAAATCGGCAAGTCAGTGGAAATCATTGATAAACAGACGGGTTTGCGGTGGTGAGTTAGCATGAGAGTGTGAGGGGTTACAAATAAAGAATAAAAGTTGAGCGATTTTCTAAATTGCTGATTCTGCCTACTATTTAACGTTACGGCTGACGTTTTTGGTGGAAGCAACAAAAAACAAGACATTCAAACAAGATGTCTAATAAATAGTAAAACCTGGTTCATCGTCAGCAAATATTTTGATTTGTTAATCTAGACAATTCAATATGGTATTATCTGTCACCTGTTATCTACCAGAAGAAAGATTATAGTTGCCAAAAAGCGGTAGGATACTAAATTGGAAGTGAATAGTGATAAACAAGTCGCTGTTTAGCTTTTATTCTATTCAAAAGTCATTGTATCCTAATGTCGGCTATTGTTATTAATTTAGAAACTCAAGCAAACTCTTCGGATCACTTAATTATTCAGCGCCCTGTGGCTGGATTGTCTTTGCAGGGACGTATCCGAGTTCCTGGTGATAAGTCTATTTCCCATCGCGCTTTGATGCTGGGGGCGATCGCACAAGGGGAAACTCAGATTCAAGGATTGCTGTTAGGTGAAGACCCCCGTAGCACTGCTGCCTGTTTTCGGGCGCTAGGGGCGGAAATTTCGGAATTAAACACAGAATTGGTAACAGTCAAAGGCATTGGTTTAGGCAATTTTCAAGAGCCTATAAACGTCTTGGACGCTGGTAATTCTGGGACAACGATGCGGTTGATGTTGGGGTTGTTAGCCTCCCATCCAGGGCGATTTTTCACGGTGACAGGTGATAGTTCTTTGCGATCGCGTCCTATGTCCCGTGTCGTCAAACCTTTGCAACAAATGGGGGCGCAAATTTGGGGACGCAAGGATAACACTCTAGCACCTCTAGCCATTCAAGGACAAGCCCTGCAACCCATTCATTATCATTCTCCCATTGCTTCGGCGCAAGTTAAATCCTGTATCCTCCTGGCGGGTTTAAACACCGAAGGACAAACCACCGTCACCGAACCCGCTTTATCACGGGATCACAGTGAACGAATGTTAAGGGCTTATGGCGCAGAATTAAGTATAGATCCAGACACAAATAGCGTCACGATCACAGGTGGGGCGAAACTCTACGGACAAACCGTAATTGTCCCTGGTGATATCAGTTCAGCAGCTTTTTGGTTAGTTGCGGGGGCGATCGTTCCTGGTTCAGATTTGGTAGTGGAAAATGTCGGTGTCAACCCGACCCGCACGGGGATTTTAGAAGCTTTGGAATTAATGGGGGCAGATATTCAACTAGAGAACCAGCGGGAAGTAGCAGGAGAACCTGTAGCTGATATCCGCGTCCGTTCCGGTGGTTTAAAAAGCTGTACCATCGCTGGTGATATTATTCCCAGATTAATTGATGAAATTCCCATTTTGGCAGTTGCGGCGGCTTTTGCTGAGGGGACAACCATTATCAGGGATGCGGAGGAGTTAAGAGTCAAAGAGAGCGATCGCATTACCGTCATGGCACAACAACTCAATAAAATGGGGGCAAAAATCAGCGAACTACCCGACGGGATGGAAATCACCGGTGGTACTCCCCTAGTTGGTGCAGAAGTAGATAGCCATACAGATCATCGCATTGCCATGAGTTTAGCGATCGCAGCCCTTAACGCTACTGGTACAACCACCATTCACCGCGCTGAAGCTGCTGCTATTTCTTATCCCAACTTCACAAACACACTACGGGAAATTTGTCAATAATTTTTAGGGACAGGGAATAGAGAACTGGGGTATAATTGATAAACAACAAATATTCTTAATCAGCATTATGACTACAGTTGCCATTTTACCTATATCAAATGCCAGTGGTGAAAGGTCTTATCGTGCTATTGCTGGAGATAAACAGTCTGTTGGTAAAACTGCCGGTCAAGCTTTAGATGCTTTGACTACACAGTTAGGTGAAGTTGAATTTCGGGCATTATTAATTATTGATAACTTTCATCCCGATCAATTCTTCACTAGAGATCAACAAGAACGTTTATCCGAACTAATGACTATGTGGAGGATAGCACGAGATCAGGAACAGAAACTTCCGCCAGAAATACAAATTGAGTTAGATAATCTTGTTAATCTTGAACTCAATGCTGCTACAGCTAGAACTGCATCCTTCGCACAACAGTGGAGTCAATGAACCCATTTTATCAATTTGTAGCAGATCGCGCCATAACTAATGAAATCTATAGATGAAATTCGTGAACAACTTAAGTCAGGAAAGTTTGAATTTACTCGTCATGGACTAAAACGTTTAGTTGAAAGAAATATCAGTCGCGCGGAAATAATGGAAACAGGAGATAATGCAATTATTATTGAAGATTATCCAGATGATAAATACTCTCCTAGCTGTTTAATTTTAGGATTGACAATTAATAATCGTCCTTTACATTTACAGGTATCAAGACGAGAATCTGATATTTTAACTATTATTACTTTATATGAGCCTGATCAAACTGAATGGATTGATTATTCCCAAAGGAGGTTATGATGGAAAGTTGTCATATTTGTGGTTCAGATAAATTTACTGAAGAATTAGTTAATGAAACTTTTGAATTCAAAGGTAAACTAATTTTAGTAGAGGGTATTCCAGCTAAGGTTTGTTCTCGTTGTGGAGAAATAACCTTTAGTAGTGAAACTGCTGAAAATATTCGTTTAATGTTGAATAGTAATCAAAAATCTCAGAGAAAAATTGAGATTGATGTTTTTGCTTTTTCTGCTTAGGATCATGAATTTAATAAGGTGTCAAACTTTGTTTGAGGTTTCTTGTCCTACGTCAAAGATAATAACCGGGAATTACAGGTTATTTAATCCACGATCCTTAACTGATAACTTGAATATTCTTGTATCATATGAAACTGAATCTGATTTCAATGATTATCTTTCTAATTTAGAAAATTATGAAGCTAGATTGGCTAAAGGAGAAATAAAATCATTTCGTTTCTTGTCTCCATGCTTCTTGACGAATGGACTCAGTAGTAATATTTCTATTTTCCCAGATTCCTGCCAAAGAAAAAAAATCTTGCTCATCATCAGATATATTTGTGTTATCTTCTATTACTTCTACAGAGTTAACAAAATCTAAAGCAGAAATAAGTTTTAATAGCATCTGTGCTTTTTCTTTATCAGCAATTTGAATGATTAGTTGTTGCATATTTGTTTATTGGTATAATAATATTATTGTAATTATACAACTATTTTAGTTTAGTTTAGCGGAAATTATCAAAAATTATCAAATAATAAGCCAATGTTTGCGGTATTTGTTTAATTTGGCAATTTTAAATATCTGATGTATAATTTAGATATATCTTAGTGAAAATGACTCCATGTAATTAAATGCTATGGAAACAATAACCTTAAATTCTCATGTTGGTGAAGATGGAATATTACATTTAGATATTCCTGTAAATATGGTTAATGCTGATTTAACTATTACTATTATTTTAAACCCTAGTGATGATTTTCAACAAGAAAATAAACCAAAAGGAAAAGGTTGGCCTGCTAATTTTTTTGAAGAAACATCAGGATGTTTAAAAGATACTCCTTTAATTATAGATTCTGAATGTTGGGTTTCGTTACCTCCACCCAACCTACTTACTAAGTCCTAAACTACTAAATTGAGTTCAACACGCCTTTCCTTTTGTAGTTTTTCTAAAATGTCAGAGGGAAGATTAGTTACTCGTTTTACTTCAGCATCAACTGTGATGACAAAAGTTTTATCATCTCTCTTAGTGTAAGTCCGAATTTCCATAAAGTTCCGTTCATCATCTAAGATAAGATGACTGCCAAGAACTATATCACCTCTGGCTTTCATATCTCCTTGTATCCGTCTCACATCTTCTTCAATTCGCTCAAAATTCAACAATCCTTCTTGAACACAGACTAACTTAGAAGTTTCTTGCAATCCCTCCTCAACTGCATCTGCAAGTTTTTTAGGGATACTCGTTATATTGTTGAATAGCTTACCAAACTTATCTTGAAGGCTTTCCTGCTTATCCATAACTGATTGTCTCCTAAGTTGCCTGTTGCATAACTTTTATTTTGTCGTTTCTCCTAAATTGGTCTTCAACTTCAGCCGGGACTTCGGCAACTTCCTCCTCTCTGTATTTAAGGGTTGTCACACCAGAGTTACGATTTCTGACATAAACTTCTATTCTCTTATAAAAACGAGCGCCTTGTTTTACAAGATAAACAGTTGCGTCTGATGTGAGTTCAATTGCTCTGTTGATAGAATCAAGGATATAGCCTAGCATTCGACTAGCCCATTCCTGAATTTCATCCCAGAAATAACCAACAGTAAACCCTGCTAAAGCGCTGCCTATAATTATTGCCCAAGAAATTGGATCAATTGGCATAAAATTACTAAAGTCTGTGCTTTCTCTTGCTTACTTGACTTATCACTGTCTTTGACAATCGTGTACTCCATATTAATACTTAATTTGTTTTACTCATCTACAACAATGCCAGAATTTCAGTATTTTAACCAGTCTGATATAAACGGATTTATACGGTTGTTTTATTACAAAATATTAAGAAAAAAATAGGAAAAGATCGGAAAAAATTGAACAATATTCATCTATAATGGTTAAAAGCTTTACACTGTATAAATTCTATGAATGTAAACGAAGTTGTAACATTTGTTGATAAGATAGTCTTTGAAAAAACTGGCAAGCATTTAGACAACGTTCAAACTGCTGTAGTTCAGGGAACATGGGAAAGACGAACCTATGATGATATTGCACAAGAATTTAATGTTACTAAAAATCATGTAGGAGATATAGGTGCTGAATTATGGCAACTTTTATCTCAAGCATTAGGTGAAGATATTAAAAAAACTAATTTTCGTTCTACATTAGAAAGGGTATATATTAAATCATCTAAAAATTCTAATATTTATAATATAAATGGTACTAACAATTATTTTTATCATCCACAAACAACAAAACAGCCTAATAAACAAAATCAAGAAACTAATATAAATACTCAATCTAAATTATCTCATCACGACTTAACCCTAGCACCCCAAATCATCAAGTTTCATAACAGAGAAACTGAACTACAAACGCTTAACCATTGGATATTAAACCAAACTACTAATTTAATCTCAATCTTAGGATTATCCGGTATTGGTAAAACCACACTCGTTAAAAGATTTATAGACTTACATCAACAAAAATTTGATGCTATTGTTTGGAGAAGTTTAAAATTTCCTCAATCCTTAAATTTATTACTTGATGATTTACTCAAACATCACAAATTAGAATCATTACCAACAATAAATGATAAATTAAAACAATTATTTGATATTCTCACAAATAAAAAATGTTTAATTATCCTTGATGATCTGCAAAATATCTTTATTCCTACTCAATTCGCGGGAAAATATCAACCAGAATATCAAGATTATCAAACCTTATTCAAAATGATTACAGAAACCCAACATCAAAGTAGCGTCATATTAATTAGTCAAGAACAATGTCCAGAAATGGAATGTTTAGATGAAGAATTATATCCTATTAAATCTTTAGAATTATCAGGTTTAGATAATCCAGAAATCCTCAACAATACAGGATTAAAAAATGAGGATAGTTGGTTAAAATTAATCAAATTATATGAAGGTAATTTACTTTATTTAAAAAGTATTAGTATATTAATCCATAAAAATTATGATGGTCAAGTTGTTGATTTTTTAGCTGAAAATACTTTACATATTACCAATCAAATTCAGTCTCATTTTCAAGAGACATTTCACCACCTATCACCCCAAGAACAAGAAATAGTATTAGAAATAAGTAAATTTGAAACCCCTATTTCCAGAGAAGAATTAAGACAAAGTTTAAATTTATCCTCAGTAGATTTTAATAATGGGTTACAATCCTTGCAACAACGGTATTTAATCACGAAAATCAAAGAAGATAAAATTCTGTTTAAATTGTCTCCAGTTTTTCAAGAATATTTGAGAACTTGTTCTTAATACGAAAATGTTAGCATCATAGGGAGAGCGATCGCATTACCGTGATGGCACAACAACTCACTAAAATGGGGGCAAAAATCAGCGAATTACCCGACGGAATGGAAATCACCGGTGGTACTCCCCTAGTTGGTGCAGAAGTAGATAGCCATACAGATCATCGCATTGCCATGAGTTTAGCGATCGCAGCCCTTAACGCTACTGGTACAACCACCATTCACCGCGCTGAAGCTGCTGCTATTTCTTATCCCAACTTCACAAGCACATTACGGGAAATTTGTCAATAGTTTTTAGGGACGGGGTAAAGGGGCGGTAGATTGGCAAAATATTGTTAATATTCCATATATAGAATATATTGTCTTTATATCATGGAATGGAACATTGTGTTTGATCCAGATTTTAGAATCTGGTTTTATCAGCAGGAACAGGGATTTCAAAGTCAACCACCCATCACTTCCCTTCGGGTAAGTGAGGGCTTGTAAAAGCCTAGTGTTTTTTATTACGGAATTACAAAAAGGAAATTTATTAGGGGATAGGTTAAGTGGTTTGTGATATAATATCAATACCATAAACAATAGGAGATGTTTTATGAATCAAACTATCAATAAAATTGTGGAATCAATTGAGTCTCTTTCCGGTGAAGAAAAATATTTATTATTTGAGCAATTAGCTAAAAGAAAATTATTTAATGGTTATGAAAAACTATATCCAGATGTCGGAGAATCTTTAGAAATAGCTGAATCTAATTTTAATGATTATCTTTCTAATTTAGAAGATTATGAAGATAGATTGGCAAAAGGAGAAATTAAGTGGTAGATTTAAAAAGAGGAGATATTGTTTTATGTGATCTTAATCCAGTTAGAGGAACAGAACAGGCAGGAATTAGACCAGTTGTAATTGTACAAATAGATCAAGCTAATAAAGTCAGTCCTCATACAATCATTGTACCTTTGACTTCAAAAATTCGACAAACTATTTTAACATCTCATGTATTTATACCCGCTAATATTGGAGGCTTAAAACAGGATTCAGTTATTTTATGTGAGCAAATTAGAGTCATAGATAAATTAAGAATTAATAAAATTATTGGTCATTTAGAAGATGATTATTTGGTTAAATTAGAACAAGCATTATCCGTAATTTTAGGGATTAATATTAACTAACAAAACGGAAAAAATTATTGATGAAACTTGAAAGAAAGAAATAATTAATTATATGGAAACAATAACTTTAAATTCTCATGTTGGTCAAGATGGAATATTACATTTAGATATTCCTGTAAATATAGTCTCATTTTCAAGAGACATTTCACCACCTATCACCCCAAGAACAACAAATAGTATTAGAACTAAGTAAATTTGAAACCCCTATTTCCAGAGAAGAATTAAGACAAAGCTTAAATTTATCCTCAGTTGATTTTAATAATGGGTTACAATCCTTACAACAACGGTATTTAATCACGAAAATCAAAGAAGATAAAATTCTGTTTAAATTGTCTCCAGTTTTTCAAGAATATTTGAGAACTTGTTCTTAATACGAAAATGTTAGCATCATAGGGAGAGCGATCGCATTACCGTGATGACATAACAACTCAATAAAATGGGTGCAAAAGTCACCGAACTACCCGATGGTAACCACCATTCACCGCGCTGAAGCTGCTGCTATTTCTTAGATTAAAAAAGCCTTCTTTAATGTAATTGAAGCAAGAGGAAGGGTAAATTTATTGTCTGAAGATGTTCAAAAAATTCTGATAAAATTTGAACAAAAACTCCAAGAAACAGGTGAAATTGAATTTAATCTTTTACGAATATTGCTAGAGTCTTTAGGATTCAAAGTAGGTTTAATGGTAATATGAATTAAGTGTTGGGTTTCGTTACTCAGTGACTCCTGACTCCTGCTATATTATGTTCCTGGACGAGAGCGAATATGATCTGGTAGATGATGGCGATCGCCTAATATTTCCAACAAAGGACCATTCACATCAAATTTAACCATACTTACTGATGCCACCAAAATATTGACCCGATAACGATAGCGTCCCAAATCAATCCCCAGTAAACTGCAAAGCATAATCCTAATCGTGGCTTTATGGGAAACGACTAAAACATTACCTTGGGGATGTTTTTCTTGAATTTCCGCAATTACAGGCATAGAACGGTTAGCAATCTCTACCGCAGTTTCTCCACCAATGGGTGCATTCCAAGCGGGTTCTGTCAACCATTTTACATAGTTTTCTGCATAATTTTCTTGAGCAAAAGATTTACTCTTAGTTTCCCATTGTCCATAACTACCTTCCCTGAGTCCTTCCCGCACCTGCATCTCCATACCAGTAGCATCACAAAATGGCTTGGCGGTTCCAAGGGCGCGTTTCATCGGACTAACATAAACCGCTGACCAGTGCAATTTTTGATAAACATCAGCAAAACTAGATGCCATTTCCATCCCTGCGGGTGTCAAATCTGCATCAGTTTCACCACAGAAATTACCACTTTGACTAAAAGTAGTTTCGCCATGTCGCAGTAAATACAAATTGAGTGTCATAGTTTGTATGGTGATGGGGATAAAAGAGTTTGTACAAAAACAAAATAACATCAATCTCACTATTGAATCTGTAACAGCAGTACATCGAGTTTTCTGTATCTGTGCCATAATCAAATTAACCTTTTCGGTGTTGCTGAGTAAAAGTATGATTTTATTATGCCTACGGCACGCTGCGCGAACACGCAGAGGCACTCCAGTCGCAGAGAGTAAGAGTTTCATTTTTTTGATTTTTCAATTTCATACCTCAATTCAACAACGCCCGGTCTAATTCAGAAAGGTTAGGAGGATGATCTCTATCTTTTTGATAAATATTTATATATGCACCAACAGGAATAATAACAAAGCCTAATAAAATCAAGTTAAAGCTCTCCTTGCAGACATTAATTCCCATCCTTGCTCACCCATACGGTTCATACCGCTATCAAAAATAACATCTTCAAAACTTTCAAGGTTTCTCATCAGTTTGGGATTCAAATTATTTAAAGACTTTACCCCTTATCCCTATAGGTTTTTGGGAGGTTGTACCTTGTACCCCCCGTAATATTTTATATTAAGGAATAGGCACAGATCGTAATAATCGTTCAACTATAGTTTTTGCATTGCGTCCCCCTCTAGGAATCAGACGATGACAAAGAACGTGCGGTGCGAGAAACTTAACATCATCAGGAAGAGCATATTCCCTACCTAAAATAAAAGCCAAAGCTTGAGCGGCTTTTTGTAAAGCGACAGTACCACGAGGACTAACACCAAGAGTGATTTCTTCATCCTGTCTAGTAGTCCGCACCAATTCCAAAATGTATTTTTGCAAAGATACTTCTACCTTAACTTGGGAACAAGCTTGGCGTAATGCTTGGACTGCTTCTAAAGTAATACAAGGCTGTAAATCAGCAACCTTGAAACCTGCTTGCAAATTTTCCAACATTTGCATTTCCTCAGATTCCGAAGGATAACCCAAACTTAAAGACAGCATAAATCGGTCCATTTGCGCTTCTGGGAGGGGAAACGTCCCTTGGTACTCAATGGGGTTTTGGGTAGCAATTACAAAGAATGGCTGCGGAACTAGACGAGAAACACCATCAACCGTTACCTGATGTTCTTCCATAACTTCCAGTAAAGCCGACTGGGTACGGGGTGTAGCGCGGTTAATTTCGTCCGCTAGGAGGACGTTAGCAAATACAGGACCTTGTAGAAATGTAAATTCCCCAGTTTTAGGATTCCAAATATTTGTACCGGTGATATCTGTAGGGAGTAAGTCAGGGGTACATTGTAACCGTTGAAATTTACCATCTACAGAACGAGCTAGAGACTTGGCTAAAAGGGTTTTACCGACACCGGGGACATCTTCTAGTAAAGCATGACCACCACCTAGTAAAGCTACTATCACTAAGCGTATAGCTTCATGTTTACCAACAATGGTACGAGCCAAATTCTGTGTTAAAGCGTCAATTTTTTCTCTCATGTAGTACCTGGGGGGAAATGTAGAAGGAGAAGTCCTGGCGAATAAAATTCGCGGCTATACTCAAAACGGTTGTGACATGGACTTTTGTAAAATCACGAAAACCCCAGATTTGTAGGGGTAAAGCAAAAGCTTAATGGTGTAAACTTAAGCTCTGGCGAATGGAATTCACGGCTACACAAACAAAGTCCGCCTGCGCGGACTAAGGAAAAATCAAGGATTGAAACCCACGCAGGTGGGTTTTGCCTGTGTAGACGCGGTTTCTAACCGCCCGTTTTACCTTAAGTTGACACATATCAGCAGTGCTAAACCCCTACCCGGAGAATCAAGTAATTAAGCCGTGTTGAGTATACACAAACAAAGTCCACCTGCGCGGACTAATGAGCAATCAAAGATTTTAAACCCAGGTCGGTGGGTTTTACCTGTGTAGACGTGGTTTCTAACCGCCGCTTGATTTTTAAGTTTATACTTTTCATAGTTTAGCCTTTCCTACAGTATTCCCACGTAACAATTCTAATCCACCATGAGAATTAAAAGTTTATTAAGTTGCTAAACCACCGACACAAGGAGAGGAAAGTCAAAAAACAGCTTTTTGGAAATGGTTTTACTTTTAACAATACCTTGGTCAAAAAAAGAGTATGAAGAGAGGGCTGATGTAGTAGAGTTATAATCTTCCAAAAAAACAACTCAAATTTTTGTCATGTCTAATTTTAATATTCAATTATTTATATCAGTAGATTTTGCCTGAATAGCTCTTGATATTTAACTAAATTTCTCAAATATATACTTAGGAAATTTCCTTTTTTCATCTTTGCTGTTTATGTATCAAATAAACTGCCTTTGTTTTACTCTTTATGAATGATTTTTTTCGCTTGTGAGAAATCCGGGTACTATCTTAATATAGATTGGTTTAGGAAAATAAAGCATGAAACGAGATGAGGTACTGGCAACTTTAGCTGCACATAGAGAAAAGTTGCAGGAACTGGGAGTAAAATCCCTTAATTTGTTTGGTTCAGTGGTGCGGGATGAAGCTAGTTCAGATAGCGATGTAGACTTTTTAGTGGAGTTTAATCGTTCGGGTGGGTTGTTTCAACTTTTGCAAGTGCAGTATTATTTAGAAGATATTCTGGGATGTTCTGTTGATTTGGGAACGGAGGATGCTTTGAGAGAACATTTGCGAAAACCTGTATTAAAGGATGTCATTCGTGCCTTCTAGAGATTGGCGGTTTCGTATTCAAGATATTGTCTTATCTATCAATGAAATTGAGCAAAGGACAAAGGGTGTAAGGTTTGAGGAATTTACAAAAAATCAAACGCTTGTCAAAGCTGTTCTCTATGATTTCGTCGTGATTGGAGAAGCTACTAGAAATGTTCCTAATGATATTCAGTTACGCTATCCTCTTATACCTTGGCGGTTAATGGGAGGGATGTGAAATGTTGTACTCACGAATATTTTCAAGTTGATTTGAGTAGAGTCTGGGAAACAATTCAAAATGATTTATCCTCATTATTGCCACAACTACAAGAGGTGCTAGAAAGAGAAATATCAGGAGAATAGTTGATCTGGTACAAATAATTGTAAACTAGGAAATAAATTGTATTTCCTAAATAAGATGTCTTCTATTCCTTCTCTTCGTGAACAACAACATCCCCTGATTCATCAACTAGCTGATTGTATTGAAGCGGTTTGGCATAAACACCTAGACTTATCACCATACCATTTACCTGCGGAATTGGGATATGTAGAAGGTAAATTAGAAGGGGAAAAACTGATTATTGAAAATCGTTGTTATCACAGTCCCCAGTTTCGCAAAATGCACTTGGAACTAGCCAGGGTGGGGAATATGTTAGATATTCTCCACTGTGTGATGTTTCCTCGTCCTGAATATGATCTGCCCCTATTTGGTTGTGATTTAGTCGGAGGTAGAGGTCAAATTAGTGCTGCTATTGCTGATCTTTCGCCAGTAAACTTAGATCGGATTTTACCAGATGGTTATAATTCCCAACTTAGTAAATTAACCACATCTAACTTTTCTCAACCTCGTGATTTACCAGAATGGGGCAATATTTTTTCCGATTTTTGTCTGTTTATTCGTCCTAGTTCCCCGGAAGAAGAAACAAGTTTTTTGTCTCACGTAGAATCATTTTTAGAGATTCATTGTACCCAAGCGATCGCCTCTAGTCCAGTTGCACCGGAAAAAGTGGCTCAAATTGTTGCTGGACAACATAATTATTGTACCAAACAACAACAAAATGATAAAACCCGTAGAGTTTTAGAAAAGGCTTTTGGTGTAGATTGGGCAGAAAATTATATGACTAAAGTTTTATTTGACTTGCCAGATTTACCAGAATAATCTGAGAAAATATTACCAGAAGTGTCAGCAATTAAAAATTGCTATTACTTGATTTGCAGAGTCAGATCCCCGACTTCTTAGAGAAGTTGGGGATCTTATAGTTCATAATTAAAAATTGCTATTACTATATCTGTAAAATGCGTTACGTTTTCCCTCAACTGATAAATGTAGAATTTGTATGAAGTCATCATTACTGATACTTTTAGGAGGGAAAACTAACGTTAATCACGAAGATTCCTAGTTATCTGGTTTTGGCTGATAATTAGTAATTATTAATTGTTAAAATTCTTACCTATTTGCTCTTGTAAACTTTAACTTTTGAAGTTTCGCAAATCTTCTAAAAAATGAAATGTCAAATCTCAACTACTAATGATTTATTAAATCTACCAATTGTATACCAGGTTGCTTTGAGACAGAAATTTTCATGTCAAGATAATACACCTGAATAATCACAAAGTGTAGTTTATGCAAGGTTGATTATACCCAACCATAATTATAAACTTGCCAAAACAAAAGCCCAAAAAGGTGTAAGTCTTGCATAAAGTTTGCTGTGGATTTTAATTACAGCTAATTTACTTTTTTAGTTTCATCACCATAATTCAGATAAATAGGTTAAATATCATGTCAAGGGTGAATGAAAAATCAAAATCCCCAGAAAAGGCACTTGAGCAGCCGAAAATTTGGTTAAGTATTGCCGTAGCTTTACCCGTTGCTATAGCTGCTGGGTTCTTAGCTACAGCGAGAATGGAACAATTAAAAAAACTAACTTCTGCTGTATCTGTAGCCCCAGTTCCTAATAGTATTACTGCCATAGGACGCTTAGAACCAAGAGGAGAAGTAATTAAACTTTCTGCACCAGCGGGTTTATCCGGCAGTTCACGAGTCCAGCAACTTTTAGTCAGAGAAGGACAACGAGTACAGCAAGGACAGGTTGTGGCAATTTTAGATAGCCGCGACACCAGTATGGCAGTAGTAGAAGAAGCCAAAGCTAAATTGCAAGAATCCCGTGCCAATTTAGCCCAAGTTAGTGCTGGTCCACCCAGAGATGCTCAAGCTCAAAGATTCATTATTTCTCGGTTACAAGCCCAATTAGCGGGGGAAAAAGAGGCTCAACAGGCGACAATTAGCCGAATTGCTGCCCAGTTAAGTGGTGAGAAGGTTGCCCAACAAGCCACAGTCAACCGTTTGGAAGCGGAACTAATGGGACAAAGAAATTCCTTGAAAGCTAATATGGAGCGGATTCGAGCCGAACAACGAAATGCTCAGGTAGATTATGGGCGCTATGAATTTTTATATGGACAAGGTGCTATTTCTCAGCAAGAACGCGATCGCCGCCGCTTAAGTGCGTTAACTACAAATCAGCAGTTAATCGAAAGTCAAGCTAGTTTAAAACGGGCAATAGATACCATTCAACAGCAAGTTTCCGAAGCTAGAGCTAATCAAATTAAAACCCTAGCCACTTTACAACAGCAGTTAATTGAAGCCACAGCCAACCGTAACAAAACTGTCTCCACTTTACAAAGGCAAATAGACGAAGAAAGAGAAAGACTGAGCAGAATATTAGTAGTTAGTCCGCTCAATGTCCAAGTAGCCCAAGCACAAGTTACTAATGCCATTGCTTTAATGAGAAAAGCTCAAGTTGAACTTCAGCAAAGCTATGTTAAAGCACCTAGTTCTGGTGAAATATTAAAAGTTCATACCAAATCCGGGGAAATCATGGGAGCAAATGGAATTGCGGAAATCGGACAAACAGATCAGATGTTCGTAGTTGCAGAAGTTCCTGAAGATAGTATTAATAAAGTCCGTTTGGGTCAAACTGCTACTATCTCTAGTGACAACGGCGCATTTGACGGTCAACTAAAAGGCTCAATCACATCAATTGGTAGAAAAATCGGCAAAAAAGATGTCTTAAATAATGATCCAGCCGCAGATATTGATGCCAGAGTTGTAGAAGTGAAAATTGCCCTATCTCCAGAATTTACCAAGCAAGTTTCTGGTTTAACTAACGCTAAAGTCACCGTAGAAATTAATGAGAATTAACCTCATATTTCTATGCCAAATATTCATGTTCAACTACTTAATTAGTATTCAGATCAAAAGATTTAGAAAATGGCAGTAAAAATACCTTTATCTTGGCTACAACTGACAAGAGAAAAAACTCGCCTAGCGGTAGCTTTGTCAGGTATTGCCTTTGCTGATATTTTAATGTTCATGCAGCTAGGTTTCCGAGATGCACTCTATTACAGTAACGTTAGAATGCACAGTAGTCTAGTTGGCGATGTGGTTTTAATTAACAGTCAATCTAATGCTGTTTTGGCTATGAAAACCTTTTCCCAACGGCGTTTATATAAGGCGTTAGATTTGCCCACAGTGCAATCAGTACATCCTATATATTTAGACTATACAAGCTGGAGAAATCCTGTTACAGGTCGTCCTCGCAGTATCTTAATTTTTGGTATGAATCCAGAGGTTAATCTTTTTGATTTACCCGGAGTCGAGGAAAATTTAAATAAACTCAAACTACCTGATGTGGTTTTATATGACCGTTCTTCTCGGGTAGAGTATGGTCCGATCGCTGATAGTTTTAATGCCGGAAAAGTTGTCACAGCAGAAGTACGCAGAAGAAAAGTTCAGGTGGGTGGATTATTTACATTAGGGGCATCTTTTGGTGCAGATGGAAATTTGATTACCAGTGATGTTAACTTTTTGCGGATTTTTAATAACCGTCAGCGGGGATTGATTGATATTGGTATTATTAAGTTAAAACCTGGGGCTGATCCCATAGTGGTAGCTCAAGAATTGCGCAGTTATCTACCTACAGATATTAATGTTTTAACTAAGGAAGAATTTATTGAATTTGAGAGGAATTATTGGGCAAGTAGTACGGCTATTGGCTTTATTTTTACCTTGGGAACAATTATGGGTTTTATTGTGGGAACTGTAATTGTTTATCAGATTTTGTATACAGAAGTCAATGATCATTTATCTGAATATGCTACGCTCAAAGCTATAGGTTACACTCAAAATTATTTACTAACTGTGATTCTTCAAGAGGCTTTTTTATTAGCAGTTGTTGGTTATTTACCTGGATTTGCTTGCGCTTTGGTTCTTTATAATGTTGCTAGAGATGCTACACTTTTACCCATATTTATGAGTTATAATCGCGCCATTATGGTAATCATGTTAACTATTCTAATGTGTTTTATTTCGGGGATGATTGCTATTCGGAAATTAAGCTCTGCCGACCCAGCGGATATTTTTTAGATTAGTCATTGGTCATTGGGAAAAACAATATTTTATTCTTCTTTCTTCTTTCTTCTTTCTTCTTTCTTCTTTCTCCTGACTCCTGACTCCTGAATGGGCGCAGGCCCTGCGCCCCTACCTCCTGAACTCCTACACTCCCCTATTATGATCAACAAAGAACCTGTAATATCTATTAAAAATATCAATCACTACTACGGTAAAGGATCGCTAAGAAAACAAATTTTATTTGATATTAATTTGGAAATATATGCCGGAGAAATTGTGATTATGACTGGACCATCTGGTTCAGGGAAAACGACTTTATTAAGTTTGATTGGTGGGTTAAGGTCGGTACAAGAGGGAAGTTTAAAATTTTTAGGTGATGAATTGTGTGGTGCTAGTCAAAACAAACTGGTACAGATGAGACGGAAGATAGGTTATATTTTCCAAGCTCATAATTTATTGGGTTTTTTAACGGCTCGGCAAAATGTGCAAATGGCTGTGGAATTAAATAATAGTATTTCCCAATCAACGGCTATTTCTCAATCAGAGGAGATGCTGGCATCTGTAGGGTTACAAGAACGGGTTAACTACTATCCAGATAATTTATCTGGTGGACAAAAACAAAGAATAGCGATCGCTCGCGCCTTAGTCAATCATCCTCCCCTAGTCTTAGCCGATGAACCAACAGCCGCATTAGACAAACAATCAGGACGTGATGTAGTAGAAATCATGCAGCGTCTAGCCAAAGAACAGGGAACCGCCATCCTATTAGTAACTCACGACAACCGGATCTTAGATATTGCCGATCGCATTGTGGAAATGGAAGATGGTCTCCTCACTCGTGACGCTCAAAATGTTACTTCTGGGCATAACTCCTAATTTGGATGATCCGTCTTCTTAAATAAACCTTATATCTTGCTCACCAAAAGTTTTTCTCAGTTTTGAATTTTTCGGTATTTGTTAGTAATTTAAAGTGGTGATTATTTCTGAATATAGCAGTATGCACTTGAATGAGATACAGAATCTACAATAAAAGCCTTATGGTAAGAGACTCTTAACTCCTGACTTCTGACTCCTGACTCCTGCTATAGCATCTACAGGATGTTACCCTACTAACTACTATTGTCTCGTCGGAGGAGTTTGACGGCTAGTTCTAAATGTCACATTTACCCCCTCATTTGACTGTTCTAGTACCAGTAACGGAGTCGGTTTAGCCTTTTGATCCCAGTGTATATAAACAATCCGACCTTGAATAGTAGGTTGCCAAGTATCGTCATCTTCTCTGGGACTAAGGTATGTTTCTATACAATCAATAATTTGACTAATGGTAGAAGAAGTAGCTTGAGTTGGTAACTTCATTAACCGAATTTGCGCTCGAAACAGCACCCGCTTGACAATGTTGGGTGCTACACCAGTTTCATACTCGATATCAAACGTTTCATCTACTTGCCTACCTGTACTACTAGAAATCCCCACAGACCCTATATTAGCTTGGTTAGGACGCAGTGATAAAGAGATCTTATCTTTAACTTTGACTTTAATTTGATTCACTAGAGCAAAATGGAATACTTCCTCTGACATTCGCATCCGCAGATAATCTAGGTTAAATTCTCGTGAGTGAACTAAATCTGGATTCGTTTCCATTTTGCGAATAGTTTCCAAAGCCAACTTCAACTTTTTCTCTAATTCTCGCGTGCGGAATTGTTCAAATTTGAGTTTTTTCTCACCCCTTTGCACTATGATTCTGGCATAGACAATGACAGCAACCAGAACTAAGACCATTCCTCCACCCGCAAACAGCAGCAATGGTAGAGGTAGACTGTGAGACTTCTGGATAACAGGTAAGACTTTACTCGTTTGTGTCGTCTTAGATCCAGAAGATTGAGCCAGAAAAATCGTACTAACCATAATTGACAACCTGAAATTATTAACTCCCGATGTTTATAATGCCCAAATCTTACTGAGTAGTTCGCCGTAGTATAAATATTTTCTAGCTTTTCTTGGTAATATCATATGTACAAACCTATTAGTGACTTGGATCAGCATCTTATCAATATACAGCAGTTGTCTGATATAACATCCGCGCATTCATATCATATTCACCTATTGGCAACAGATATGGATGGAACAATCACTAAACATGGCAAATTTACGCCTCAATTACTAAATACTTTAGAGCAGTTATCCGCAGCTAAAATTCCGGTCTTAATTGTTACTGGAAGATCCGCTGGATGGGTAAGCGCTATCAGTAGTTTAATGCCTATAGCTGGTGCGATAGCTGAAAATGGTGGTTTATTTTATCCATCAGACAATTCTGATCCAGTTACACTCACCCATATTCCTGACCTAGTTAACCATCGTCAAGATTTAGCCGAGGCTTTTGTTAACTTACAAACTTATTTTCCACAAATTCAAGAATCCGCTGATAATTTATTTCGAGTCACAGACTGGACTTTTGATCTTACCTCACTGACAACCGAGGAACTACAAAAAATAGGTAATCTTTGTCAACAGATGGGTTGGGGATTTACTTACAGCAACGTTCAGTGTCATATTCAACCCCCAGGACAAAATAAAGCTGCCGGTTTATTAAAAGTTCTACGTCAATATTTTCCTACCTACTTACTTCCCCGAACAGGTGATCACTGTTGGTGACAGTCCCAATGATGAAAGTTTATTTAACCAGCGTTATTTTCCTATTTCCGTAGGTGTAGCAAATATACGCGGTTATGAAAATCAGTTACAACATAAGCCTACTTATATAACTACAGCATCCGAAGGAGAAGGTTTCTGCGAGTTCTGTAGTTATATTTTACAAAACTGTCAGCGGTAGGGGGAGTCACCGAGTCAGGAGTTCAGGGGAAAGAAGAAAGAAGAAGAAAATTCCCTGTTCCCTGTTCCCTATTCCCTGCGAGAAAGTAACCTCCACAACTTTTTTCTCGATCTTCTATCACCTAAAATTAATGTCATCATCTCCTCATGATTATGCAGTTCAGCTAGAGGAGAAAGCTAGATACATCAGTCTTTCCAGCAATTCTCCCTGGAATTACTGTGCCGTTTTATTACCATTCATAGAGATTATATATATAAAATTAATATATTCAATATCAGGAATCTATAAGCTAAGGCTATACCATTTTTATATTTTCTTTGTTATTTTGTATTCAACTGAACAGTTCTTCCACACAAAGCCAGTTTAAATAAAAATTAGTTCAACTACTTTACCGTTCTTTAAGTTCAGTGAAAATTTCCCAGACAATTTGTTGTGCAAATTGCCACATTGGCAAAATTTTATCAATCTCATCTACATAGGACTTACCATCATGCTAAAAACAAATAGTCAACCAATGGTTATCTCTAGTTTTGTCAACCCTATCAAAGAAACCCATTCAGTTAAAAATAAGTTTGATTTATTGCAAAAAATCCGTCAATGGTTGGACGAAATTGAAATTGATAATCGTCGAGTTGCTAGATTAATTGCTAAATTAATTCCTGCCCAATGTCCCTTTGAGCGTGATATCGTGGTTTTTGGTCGAAAAATCGCCCATATTCCACCTTTATGCAAATTCAACCCCCTCTATGATCAGTTTGTCGGCTTGCGTTTTCGTGCATTATGTTATTTAGTAGATAAGTGTGGAGAAGACATCCAATCTTATTGTTAAATACAACTCATGGAAATTAAAGTCGTACATCAACCAAATCTTGCACATCTTAATGAGTTAGATGTATTCAACTGGCCAATTTGGGAAAAGGAAATATCTAAATTTTCTTGGACTTACGATGATCAAGAAACTTGCTACTTTTTAGCAGGTAATGTTGTTGTCACTCCTGATGGAGGACAAGCGGTACAAATGGGTAAGGGAGACCTAGTAACTTTTCCCGCTGGGATGTCTTGTACATGGGAAATTACCAGGGACGTAAAAAAACATTATTGCTTTGATTAGTATTTCTGCAATCTCAATAACTAATATCTGAAGAGATGGATTGGATATTATTGAGAGGTTGGCTAGGAAATTATTGATCCTAAAATATCATCTACAACTAAATTAACTTCGGGGAATGCTTGAATTGACATTTTTTCTCCTCGACTGAGTTTTTGAATGTCGCTATAACCATTTTGGCTAGGGTAGCGATAAACAATAATCACTTGTTCATAAATATCAACTAACCAAACTTCAGTAATACCACTACTAGCATAGAGAGGAATTTTCACGTCTCTATCATATTCCAGACTGCTATCTGCAACTTCAATTAAGAGAAATACATCCTGGGGTTGAGGGTGTCCAGATTCATAAAAATCTGCACGAGGTTTCAGTAGTGCGATATCTGGTTGGGGTTCAGATAAGTTATTTAGGGTAATCGGATTTTGTACAGCAATTATGACTTTTTTACCCAGTAATTGCGAAAAAACTGAATTTAAACGATTTACACAAGCTGTGTGTCTTCTACCAATTGGTGACATTTCTAGAATTTCTCCATTAATTAGTTCTACTTTATCATTTTCTGAAAAAATACCGGCTTCGCTCATTTGATGGTATTGAGAAACATTGAGACGAAAGGTGTTAAGGCGTGGTTTTGCTAATTGTAGATTCATAATTAACTTCCTGTATTTACCTTTAGTTTTAATATAGCAATCTTGAGTGATTAAGATCCCCGACTTCTTAACTTAATTGATTATTTACTGACAGGATAGAAAAATAATTCGGGGATCTAGGTTCGGGGATCTAAGTTTATAGATAATCAAAAAAGACTTCGGGAACTAATCGTAATTCACCAGATTTAAACCGAGAAATATCTACCCACAATGCGCGATGTTGACGTTCTGGTGTTTCTGCAAAAGTTAAACTTTCGATTTGATAAAACTGGGAATCAGCAAAGTCGCATTCATAGAGTTGAATGATTTCATGTCCTTGTCTACCGTTAAAAGTAAATAAGTTTTCGATACAACTTAAATAGCGAATATTTGTTAATTCGGCTTGAATTTCTTCTTGAAATTCTCTAGCTAAGGCGATGCGGCTAGTTTCGCCAAATTCTACGCCACCTCCTAAAGCCCGATAGAATGTTGATTGTTTTTTAGGATCGAATCCTTCAGAAACAAAGATTCTATTACCATCTCGAATGAGTGCTAAAACAATCACCCGAATTTGACCTTCTTTATTCATAACTACAATTAATTATCGTAAATGGAAGAGGGACGACTTTCACTATCTTCTATAGACCAATCTGGATTTTCGCCACCAATGTATAGTTCTTCAATGGTGACGTATTCTTGAGTTAGTTGAGTGAGGGCGTTGATGAGAATATCTAAGGCGATCGCATCACTTGTACCTAAATCAAACCAGCAACGCCCCCATTCTCCTTCGTATTCAAATTCACCCATGTTGTGCATCAAAGCTAGTAAGCTTTTATCATAGCCTTTTGCATCATAGTCCATGTAGCTGATATCAAATCCTGCGTCTTGGATTTGCAGATTTTCCGCATTAAATCCCCCTAATTTACCTAGATAAAACCAGGAATTGAAGACTTCTTCTACATATTGTTTTTCCCGTTGGGAGGGAACATTGCTGAACTTAAACCAAATCCAAACATCAAAAGGATTAAACTCGCGGAATTCAACTTGCATTTTTGTAATTGGTAATGGGTAATGGGTAACTGGTAATTGGTAATGGGTAATTGGTAACTGGTAATTATTCCTATTGCCTATTGCCTCTTGCCTATTCTTTGACTACTAACAGCCTGATTGCGTTCATGTTCAATTTGTTTGACTAAATTAGTAGGAAGTTGGGATTTTTTGGCTAATGCTTTATCAAAATGAGTTATTGCTTCCTTAATTAAATCCTGACTTTTTTCCACTTTCCCCTTTTCATGGAGAATTTGGGCTTTGAGATAGTAAATTTCTGGGTTGTCAGCAGTTGTTTTTAAGGCGCGGTTGACATAATCTAAAGCTTGGGAGTATTGTTTTAAATCTCGATAGGCTAAAGCAATACCTCTATTTACCAAATAATTAGGAGCAGCATTTTTTTCCAATCTTTCAATTACTTGATCTGGACTAGTAAAAGGTAAATTCACAGCTAACATTAAATCCATATAGCCGCGAATTAAGTTTAACTCTGGATCATTAGCAGAAATATCTTCGGCTCTGTCAAGATAGGTATAGACTTTCCGCAACCGACTCAAAGCTTGGGGGACACCATTTACAGTTCCTTCTCGATTTAAAATTACTGCACCTGTCAAAAAATGACCGACAGCAGTATATAAGTTACCACGTAATGGATCACTGGCGATTAAATTTTGTCCAGTTTCTAGGGTTTTGCTGCTGTATTTTTCTAAACTAGCGCTATCTTGATTTTGATATGCTAAAGAAGCCTGAATGGCGTAAATTAGAGGTTCATTGGGTTCGCTAGAGGCGGCTTTTTGTAAAGCATCTTTGGCTAGGGAGTAATTTCCTTGTTGAAAAATAGCATTAAAAGCGGCTTCTGTGCGATCGCCAATTTTACGCGATTCTTGGCCGCGAAAGGGATCACCCGCAAAGGAAGGATTTACCAAGATATGGAAAATGATAGAAGTCGCCACAGTTACTTTTAAAAAAGTAGGCGATCGCCAGAATATCCTTAATTGAGCAATTAAAAACTGTTTAAACATAATAGCCTTCCCGAATAATTACGGTTGAAATTGTTGTATCTATTACCTAAAATGCCAAAATAGTGAATTTAAATTAGTCTATTTCCGCCAAAAATTTTCATAACTCGGTAATTTACACAAATGCTCTATCTTAGAAATCTAACTTATCACCCCACAGCCTGTCCAAAAGCCATCCTCCAAGCTATAAATTTAGAATTACCACCCCAGAAACTAGGTTTAATAATTGGTCCTAGCGGTTCGGGTAAAAGCACCTTATTAGAAATTTTATCTGGATTGGCTGATCCTAGCGCTGGTGGGGTTTTTTGGCGAGAACAGGGACTCATAGCCGAACAATTACAACAATTAGCAGGTTTAGTATTTCAATTTCCAGAACGCCATTTCTGCGGGGGGACAATTTTAGAAGAATTACGCTTAGGACATCCTGAACTGGGAACAGAACAGGTTAAACAAGCATTAACTGAAGTTGGATTAGATCATTTATCCTTATCTGCATCACCTCACGCTTTAAGCGGTGGACAACAGCGACGTTTGGCTTTAGCGGTACAGTTAATTCGTCAACCTAATTTATTATTATTAGATGAGCCTACAGCGGGTTTAGATTGGTCAATGCGTCGCCAACTGATCAATTTACTAGCCAAACTCAAAAAAGATTGGACATTGTTAGTTGTAACACACGATGCAGGTGATATGTTACCAATAGCTGATTATTGTTGGACATTAGATCATGGGGTTTTAAGATCAGGAGTCAGGAGTCAGGGAGAAGAGGTAAAATCTGCTTGAGACTAAATTAATTTTAAGAGTAATTGAACGCAGATGAACGCAGATGAACACAGATAAAGAGGGATGAATTCATACCCTTAATCAGTAACGCCAAAATAGCTTAAAAAAATTAATTTTCACCAATGGATTTAGAATCTTTAGCGATCGCTAATTTGCCAGAAATGGCGGAAATATGGCAAAAAACTCTGAATTGGCAACCAACAACTGATCAAGCACAGCAATTTCAACAGCTTTATCAATTAATTATTGCTGGAAATCGTCAACTGAATTTAACTCGCATTACTGAACCTGATGAATTTTGGGAAAAACATCTTTGGGATTCTTTACGGGGAATTGCACCTAAACAGGTATTTATTCCTGGGATTGAACAGGGTAAGCGGATAATTGATATTGGTACGGGTGCGGGGTTTCCTGGTATCCCCATTTCTCTAATTTTTCCTAATTCTCAAGTTACACTTTTGGATTCTACGGGTAAGAAAATTACTTTTATTGAGACAGTTTTATCAGCACTAGCTGTGAATAATGCTAAAACTTTACTGGGTAGAGTGGAAGAAATTGGTCAACAAATTCAACACAGACAACAGTATGATCTAGCTGTAATCCGGGCTGTGAGTAATGTTTCGGCTTGTGCGGAATATTCCTTACCTTTGGTGAGAAAAGGCGGTTTGGCGGTAATTTATCGCGGTACTTGGACTCAAGCAGAAAATGAAAGTTTAGAAGCTGCTGTTGAGCAATTAGGTGGAGTCATTGAATTAATTGAGGAATTTTCCACTCCCTTGAGTAATAGTATTCGTCATTGTCTTTATTTGCGAAAAGTAGCCAGCACACCAATTAGTTTTCCCCGTGGGGTTGGTATACCTAACCAAAAACCAATTTAATCAACGGATTTCTCGATTTTAGATTAGATTGGTGATTAGATATCTAACAGCGCGAGAGCGTCAACATCGTTATCAATGGCTGAACCCAAGGTTCAACAGTAGCTAAACGCTGATAGCGAAAACAAACCTAAAATCCCAAAATCCAAGTGTTAAATTTGTCTCAAAATGGGTGTTCTGTATGGGTTGCTTCTTCAACAGAAGAACTGCTGACACCGACTGCTGTGGCTCTTGGCAAATTTGATGGTGTTCATCTTGGTCATCAAAGAGTGATTCAGCCAGTATTGCAGTCAGCATGGAGTCAAGAAAATTCAGTCCGCCCCTACTCAACCGTTGTTACATTTGATCCCCATCCCCAAGAGTTTTTTACTGGACTTCCCCGTGATTTGTTAACACCACTAGATGAAAAAGTTGCACAATTGCGATCGCTTGGGGTAGAACAATTGGTATTATTACCCTTCGATAGAGAACTATCTGCCCTTTCTCCCGAAGAATTTGTAGATAAAATCCTGGTTCAACAACTGCAATGTCAACAAATTAGCGTCGGACAAGACTTTTGTTTCGGCAAAAAGCGCGTGGGTACTGCTCAAGATTTGCAAGCGATCGCCGCGAAATACAACATACCCGTAACAATAGTTCCTATAAAAACTGATACAGATATTTTGCCAGCAACAGATGATGCTCGCATCAGTACCTCATTAATCCGCGAAAGTTTGGAAGCAGGTGATATTCCCAAAGCAAATCGGCTTTTGGGAAGACCTTATACTCTCACAGGTGAAGTAGTAACAGGTCAAAAATTAGGGAGAACTATTGGTTTTCCTACCGCCAACATTCAACTACCAAAAGACAAATTTTTACCCCGTCATGGTGTTTACGCTATTGAGGCAATTATCCATAAGGAAACTCCAGATAAATCTCCCACTCAGCAATTTGGAGTCATGAATATCGGCAACCGTCCCACAGTTAATGGTATAGATACCTGTGTAGAAGTACATTTATTCAATTGGTATGGTGATTTATACGGGAAAATTTTGGAGATACAGCTAGTAAAATTTTTGCGTCCTGAACAGAAATTTCCTTCCTTAGAAGCGCTGAAAAACCAAATTCAACTTGATTGTACAGCAGCTAAAGCAATTTTTAGTTGTTAATATTGGGGGAATTTTCAATGGTAATCTCAACATTACAGTGATTTTTAGGTAAATAAACCACATTTTAAAGTCTCACGCCAAGGCGCAAAGTCGCAAAGGAAGAAAGTAATATAAAAACAAGAGTGTGGTACAAGTAAATTAAAATTGCTGTAATGAGAAAGGTAAGAAGCGCATCTACACAGGAAACACTACTTCTGTAATATGAAATATTATGGGAGGTATAACTTCCCAAAAAGTATTTCTATTATTGTCTAATCATAAAAAAATCACATTTACCTATGCAAAAAATAATCATCGAAAATTTTGGTCCAATTCAATATGCAGAAATTGAAGTCAAGAAAATATTAGTTTTGATTGGTGAACAAGCTAGTGGTAAAAGCACTATTGCTAAATTGATTTATTTTTTTAAATCACTAAGGGATGATTTATTTAGCCAAATATATCAGGATACGCAGAAGGATTATTTTGATATTACTTCTGATCTTATATTTCCAATAAGAGAAAAGTTTTATGATTTTTTTGGTTCTACATTGCACTTACCTAATTTTGAAATAAAATTTTATTATAGTGCAGAGAATGACAAATATCTAAAATTAAGTCTTAATGATAAGAAAAGACTAGATTCTCGATTTAGTGATAATTTATTAAATGAGAATTTTAGAACTTCCGCAACTGCAATTAAAAAACTTTTTCAGCAGAGTTTAAATACAAATGATATTTATGAACAATTGACTTATGAGCAAAATAAAATTAAATACGCTCAAAGGCTTTCTAAACTATTGAATGAATCATTTCAAATGTATCATGAAGATTCATTATTTGTAATCGCTGGTAGGAATGCAACAGTAAGTTATTCTGACTTATTTGAAAAATTATTGTTTGCAGATGTTAGCAGTCGTTTAGAGAAAAATAGCAAGAAGAAATTTGCAGGTAAGCAACAAACAATAGATGAAACATTAATGCTAAAATTTATGGAAAAAGTTGATATAATTAAAGGTAAATTTAAAAAAATTGGCAATGGTAATTTTGAAGGGGTAATTGAAAGTTATGAAGATGATGAAAATCTCAAACAAAAATTATATGATATCAAAAAACGAATAGATGAAATACTCAAAGGTGAATACAGAATTGATAATTGGGGAGAGAAAATAGTATTTAACAAGGAAACAGAAGAATATGTTAAGCTTTCTAATACTTCATCAGGACAACAAGAATCTATAAGAATTTTACAAGATATCTTTCTAAATATTCTTGATAATACAAAAGTATTAAGAATTTTGGAAGAACCAGAAGCTCATTTATTCCCTATTGCTCAAAAGCAATTGATTGAGTTATTAGCTTTAATGATAAATCAAAATGATGATAACCAACTAATTATAACCACCCATAGTCCCTATGTTCTCACAGTTTTTAATAATTTACTCTTCGCGAATAGAGTAGTTGAAAAAAATCCGTCAACAGAATCAGAAGTAGCACAAATAATTCCCCAAGATTCTTGGTTAAGTGCTAAAGATTTTTCTGCTTATTCTTTGGGAAATCAATCCGTTGGTGATAGCTTGCGTGGCGACGTAGGAGCAATGGATAGTAATTATTGTGAACCTATCTTTAATCAAGAAAAAGGTACTATTCAACAAAATTATTTAGATACAGTTTCCGAAATTTTGGGTGGTGATTTTCAAGCTTTGTATAGTATTCACGCTAAAACTTTCAAAAGAAAATGAGCAAATTTGAGGATATTAAAGAACTTCTATCAACTGCTTTTGATAATTTTTCCGATGTTCTAGAAATTGAAATGAGATCAGAATTTTCAATCATAGACTATCAAGGACAGTCTTTTATTATTATCAATATAAATTCAGATGATGACACATTTACTATTAAACTAAATGGTGTTGACACGGTTGAAAATGGTTTTGATATCACTAAATTATTTAATGTAATCAATGCTAAAATGGTTGGTTTTATTCCTATTGACGGCAAAAAAGGACTTTTAGGATTTGGTGATTCCCATTGCGATTTTGTATTTTTTGATGAAAATGATTTTTGTTTTGTAGAGTTCAAATTAAATGCAACGAGTTTAAGAAAAGTAGATGCAAACCGCGATAAAGCTATTAAACAATTAACTAATACTATTGATTTATTTGATAAGAAATTAAATGGAAATTACGCGGATTTAAATTTAGAAGCTTATGTTTGTACTCCTGAATTTTACCCAAGATTTAATTCAAGCTGGATAGCATTTGCGAAAGATTTTTTAGAAGAGTATGGTTTTGAACTTTTTGAAATAAACAATAAAATCTGTGATTGAATAATATATTTAAAAGTAAACCCATTTCCAAAAAGCTGTTTTCTGACTTTTTTCTCCTTGCGTTGGTGGTTTAGCAACTTAAGAAATTTTGTAACCGTTCACAGAGGGTGAGAATTTATTAAAAAACCTGAAAGCTTTGTCTGTTGGGTTTTTCAGGCAACTTGACATATTAACGAATGGTTCTTAAATTGGCTGGAAAACGATTTGCAAACCGATATAGAGATTTTGCGAATTTCAAATGACCTAAAAAAATCAAATCTATAACGTTTTTCATGCTGTTTTCGTGGAATCTCATATAGAGCGTTTTTTGTACCCCCCGTGAACGGTTACGAAATTTTTAATTCTCATGGTTGATTAGCCAACATTCCGCAGATGTGACTTAGATTATTGAGATTTTTGAAAAATTCCAGCCAGGAAAATTTTATCTACCTAGTTTTTCTGGCTGAGGTTAACTTTATTTGCCAAAAAATCTTAACGGGTGACAAGGCGGCTAAAGAGCTTGTTTCATAAGGGATAGAGCCTGAAAGCCCCGTTGAAAAAAGAGGCGTTTATGAGGCTTGAGATTGATTAAATTCAGAGCTAAATCAGCCCATAATTCCATACCATAAATCCATAGTTGTCCGTAGAGAGCAAAGCTAAAATCACTTTGACGTGGGTACTTGTCCTGATGTTGTTGAATACGTCCGGCATAAGTCTCTATACCTAATTTTTTCATCCGTTGACCGTGCATAGTGGCTAAACTATAAGCAATGACAATCAATAATACTAAAGCTAAAAAGCGAGTTTCATTTACTTTAGTATCCTCTAGATTATAACCACCAGTTTTACAATCCTTAAAGAATTGCTCAATTCCCCATCGACATCTATAGAGGCATAAAGTTTGTTGGAGAGTTGGTAGATTCGTCAAGATATACCAAGGTTCTTTTGGTCCAGAGTTCCGATATTTTCTCTTCCAATAAACAGCGATATTAAATAAGCCTAATTCATCCCCTTTACCACATTTAACTTTTTCATAAAATCTCGACACTTCGGCTAGGCTCAGTGACCACATTCCTGGCTTAAATCCTTGATTTTTAAGAACTTGATATTCTTGTTCAGGTTTTTCTTGAAAATAAAGGTTTTTCTTCTGGCGTAGAGCAAAGTAAACTCCTTGCTCATCAAGCCATTTAGCCAGTTTTGGACTATGAAATTCTCTGTCTGCTAACACCACAATTCGACATTTTTTTAACAACTTTATTGCTGTCTTTATTAATCTTTTCTGTGTTTGTAAATTACTATTTCCGACATGATTTAATGTTTCCCAATAT
Source organism: Dolichospermum sp. LEGE 00240 (assembly GCF_015207875.1). Taxonomy (GTDB): domain Bacteria; phylum Cyanobacteriota; class Cyanobacteriia; order Cyanobacteriales; family Nostocaceae; genus Dolichospermum; species Dolichospermum gracile. The sequence goes on along the minus strand of NZ_JADEVZ010000032.1, from coordinate 25,171 downwards.
AGTGGTAGGGCATGAGTACCCCATACCAATGTCACCATAAATATATTTCGCCCCTTCCACTGTGTTCGATCCAGTGCTACCATCCAATAACCATATTTTTGATACTGTTTTTTATGAAAATAACGGCGCTGTTCTCGATTCAGTTGTTTTGGTGTTAACGATTGTCTAATCCAATATTTTATCAATGGAAACCATAATAATTTTACGCAGAGTTTACCTATTCCTAAAAATCTTTGTAGATTACGTTTCCTGCTTTCATATTTAATTGGTTGGGGAAACAAGCTGGCCAATTTTGACAGTTTTACTTGGCGATGAGCCTGTATTAATAACAACAATATCTCTAGTGTCAAATACTGCTGTTCACTCAAATGCTTTCGGAAAATTGTTTGATATGATTCTGGTAACATTTTTTGCTTCGGGGGCTTCTTTGTCCCTATTTTTTTACTCCCTTATTTTCTCAAATTATTGCCACATCTCATCTTCAACCGCCTTGTCACCCGTTAAGAAAAAACAACGAATTACTTAACTATCCCCAAAAATCTGTAACTTCATATTCTAATTCCCCGATCATCTGCCGTAATAAGGGTAAACTCAAACCAATAACATTACTGTGACAACCCTCTATTTTCTCCACAAATAAACTCCCAAACCCTTCTAAAGCAAATGCTCCAGCGCATTGAAGAGGTTCACCTGTAGCTACATAAGCAAGAATAGCGCGATCGCTCATTTTCGCAAAATACACCCTAGTAACTTGACATTTAACCACAGTTTGATTTTTAGTAGTATCAATCAAAACATGACCAGTGTACAAGTCACCAAAATTACCTTGCATCAATTGCCACCGAGCGATCGCTTCCTCAGCATCCCCTGGTTTACCGTAAATCCCCCCACCCATAGCCAAAACCGAATCACAACCCATCACCAACGCCGCTGGAAATTGGGAAACCACAGTTTCCGCTTTACACCTAGCCAGGGTTTTCACCAATTCCCCAGGTTCAGTTAGTTGTATTTGTGACTCATCAAAATCACTCGGACAAACTATAGGTTTAATTCCCACAGTTTGCAATAACCGACGACGAGCAACAGAAGCAGAAGCAAGGACAAATTGCGGAATTTTCATAAATTGTTGTATAAGTAATTTTTAGTTGAGAAGAAACAGGGAAAGGGCAACACTATGGCTTACTTAAAAACATGTTTTTTTGACTGGGATTTAAACTGGTGAAACTTTAGTTTCTTATCTGTTCCCTGTTCCCTGTTCCCCGTTCCCTTTTCCTTTTTTTGTAATTGATAATAGTTAATTGTCAATTACCACTATTTCTAGTTATTAATAAACAGTGAAAGAACTCACAACTTCATCAATCATCCGTTGCAACTTCTGCCAACGTCTCTCAGGAACCGAAGCATTAAAGGTAAACAGCTTACCACGACTAATAGCCACACTAGAAATATTATGTCTTTCCTGTCCATTGGGAAATTTAACCGCATATTCTAGAAAGTAGTAAGTTTTCCCATTTACTTCCCTTTCAGCCGCATTGATTAACTCAGCAGTCCGATCAGAACCTACAGGAGCAAGAGCCACCTTTCCTAATTTATAACCAACTTCCGTTGGCGTTCCCAATTCCGCCAAAGTTTTACCAGAAGCAACCGGACTAATCACCACAGACACATTTTCTGATACTTCAATTAAATCGTGAAACACCACATCAGGCCCATCACCAACTTTAACCTGTAACCAACCATTTGGGTAAGAAAACTGATAACCGTCAGCACTATCTACAAACCTATTCAGTCCACCAGCCGCATTAGCCACACCAACACTACTCAAGCTGAAGCTCAACACCAATAATAAGATCAACGTAATTCTTTGCCACATTTTTTCCAATTCCTTTGATCCGTCAACAATACAAGGTAAAGATAATTGCAAGTTTTTATTTTCTCACTAATCTGGACAATCTGGAGACTTTACTTTTGTCATCCCCTTCAGCCTTGATAAGTATGTGTGCTACAATTGGACAGTCTTGCACCTTGTGGTCAAATAAAAAACCTCTTTGTTGTCAAAATAAGCCGCAAGCACATCTAAAAGTATGAAAAAAGTTGTCGTTGGTCTTTCCGGTGGCGTTGATAGTTCAGTAGCTGCTGCTATGCTGCATAATCAAGGCTATGATGTAATTGGTTTAACTCTTTGGCTAATGAAAGGCAAAGGGCAATGTTGCTCTGAAGGAATGATCGACGCGGCTGATATTTGTGAACAATTGGGTATACCCCATGAAATTGTTGATATTCGGGATGTCTTTCAAACAGAAATTATTGATTTTCTAGTCACAGGTTACAGCGTAGGCATTACGCCATTGCCTTGTTCCCAATGCAATAAAACGGTGAAATTCGGGCCAATGGTGGAATATGCAAGGGAAAAATTGGCATCGGCTAAAATCGCCACAGGTCATTATGCCCAAATCCGCTATGATGACACTACTAACCGTTACCAATTATTACGAGCCGTAGACCGCAACAAAGATCAATCTTATTTCCTCTATGACTTATCCCAAGACTTATTAGAGGCAACAATTTTTCCTCTGGGTGAACTGAATAAAAGCGATACTCGCAGAATTGCCGCTGCATACAACTTAAAAACCGCCGATAAACCAGAGAGTCAAGATCTATGCTTAGTAGAAAGCAATGGCTCTATGCGGGCATTTTTAGATAAATATTTAGCTCCTCAACCTGGTGATATTGTAGATACCACTGGTAAAGTTTTGGGACAACATGATGGTGTTCATCATTACACCATTGGTCAGCGAAAAGGCTTAGGCATCGCTGCATCTGAACCCTTGTATGTGATCGAATTAGATGCAGCTAATAACAAAGTAGTTGTAGGCGATCGCACCAAAGGAACTCAGTCAGAATGTACAATAAATCGAGTAAATTGGGTTTCCATAGCTGAACCCGTCGCCCCCATTTGCGCCGAAGTCCAAATCCGTTATCGTTCCCAACCCGTACCGGTCACAGTCATTCCCCTCCCAGATTCCCGCGTCCGGTTAGTATTTGATGAACCACAATTCAGCATTACCCCCGGACAAGCAGCGGTTTGGTACGACGGCGAAAAAGTCTTAGGTGGCGGAATCATCGAACAATCGTAGGGGCGCAGGGCCTGCGCCCTTTCTTTGTCCCTATAACCGCAACAGAAATTATTCCAGAAAATCGGGTTCTTGCCGCACAATCATCTCATACAAAGACTGAAAACTAAACCAACCCATCTCAGGAGAACCCACTTGGCTATAAGCTATCTTCGCATACTCCGGCTTAATCGGGCTAGGTACTCCAGCAGCTTCCGCCAATAATTGAGCTTGACAAGAACGCTCCATCGTGATAAACCACCAAGCAGCCTCATCAATAGTTTTACCTACCGTCAGCAAGCCGTGATTCTTGAGAATGACAGCTTTATTTTTTCCCAAAGTTTCAGCAACGCGCTTACCTTCTTCCAGGTCGAGAACAACTCCCGTGTAGTCAGTAAATATACTGTGGTCTTCGTAAAAAGAACAAGCATCTTGAGTCAGGGGGTCAAGCAGACGACCAAGACTAGACCAGCTTTTACCATAGATAGAATGAGCATGTGCCGCCGCTACCACGTCAGGACGGGCTGCATGAACTTGAGAATGAATAGCAAAAGCAGCGCGATTTACCGGACGATTACCGTAAATTACATCACCTTGCTGATTAACTAATATCAAATCACTAACTCTAACTAAACCAAAGTGCATTCCAAAAGGATTCACCCAAAAATGTTCAGGGTATTCTGGGTCACGGGCTGTAATGTGTCCAGCAACACCTTCATCAAATCCAAATCGGGAAAATAGCCGCAATGCAGCCGCTAGTCGCTGTTGACGGTGCAATCTTTCTTCAGGAATGGAGGTAAAAGTGGGAATTTGGGGACTATTGGGTTTTTGTATAGGCTTTTCAGTCATATATACCTTTGTCGAGAATGTTTTCCACAGAAAATATAAAGTGGTGCATAGCAATATCCTCCATAATAAGTATTGAAAAATACTTGTTCTTGATTTCCATTATTGATGCACTAATATAGTATTCTGTCAAGATAATTTAGATGCGTTTCCCCTGGGGTGGGGATAAAAGTTTTTTCTTCACTCTGTTTTCAGATGCCTAATTTTACTATTCAATTATTTATATCAGTATATATTACCTGAATAGCTCTTGATATTTAACTAAGTTTATCAAAAATATACTTAGAAGATATCCTTTTTTCATCTTTACTATTTATGTATCAAATAAACTTCCTTTGTTTTACTCTTTATGAACAATTTTTTTCGCTTGTGAGAAATCCGGGCTAATTGTTCTTTTGCCGCATTTACAGCCGCTTTTCGGGCTTCTAGAGTGGCTATGGCTGTCTCCAATGTAGTTTGTGATTGGTCAAATTGTTGTTGATTAATAGCACCTTCTTTGATCAGCTGGGCATAGCGATCGCTGTTGATTCTCGCTAATTTTACCTCTGCCTCTGTTTGCTTAACTTGAGCTTGAGTTTGTAATAATTGAGCTTTAGCCGCCGCTACATTAGATTTTGCCTGTTGAATTCGTCCTTGGGTATCCCCCTCCGACTGTTGTAAATTGAGCTTTGCTTCCCTAATTTGACTTACTCCAAAAACTTTACACTGGGATTGTTATCCCCACAGCCGTTTATCATCGTGTTAGGAGTTCGGAGTTTCTCCTTCGGAGACGCTACGCGAACAGCAACGAGATCATAAGGGTTTAAGACTCATATTTGCGGCAGTTTTCCAAAAATTAGCTTATGTCGAACTCAGGTATCATCAAATGGTCAGGGCGGGTAAAATTGTTCCAGGTTTGATGACAATTTGCTGTAATTTATTTTAAATCTAATAATCCTGTTTCTTTTAATTTGGGATTAAAGCGGATTTGAGTATTGACTCCCCGGTCTTTGAGAACTCCTAAAATTTCTTCTTCAACCCGCCGCGCCACATTTTTTAAAACCTTGCTTTTTCCTAATTCATCAATAGCTATATTTTGATAATTATTTTCTTCTTCTGGTGTCATTAATGCTTTCACATCTATAGGATTATTCCACTTGTGTTTATTTTCGATATTCGGAAGATCAGGATTAGCATTTTCCGTAATCCAAGCACTTTCAATAGCTTCTAAAATTGTTCGATTAGGACGTTCTATAGTTTGTACCTTTACCCAATAACAATTTTGGGGTTGACGGACTAAATGCTGCTTTAAACTTAGATAAATATCACGAGAATAGCCAACAAATTGCAGAATTTTATCCTGATTAAAAATTGCGTAAACTCCAATTTTTTCTTGAAAGGTAACTATGATTTCACCATCATGATCAATATAAGGATGATATTCCAAACTAGCTAGGGTTGGTAAGTTTATTTCTGTTGTCATAAATAAATTAGAAATTTGCTCAAAGAGTGACGATTAATTACCCGAAAATTAAAAGTTATATACAGCATCAAGAAATAATTAACCGCAGATAAACGCAGATAAATTTGGATTTCATCAGACTAGGAAAGGTTATATTGTAATCATCAACCAAAAACTTGCCACTTCTTCACCATAATCAAATGAAATTACCTTTTTTGATAGCGAAGCGCTCCGTAGGAATCTTAACTTTTTTGTTGTGTGAGTTTTTTGCCCATAAAGGTGTAAATGCTAAAACTCAATCAGTTTCTAACGTCGGAGTTGAACATCATCAATCAGCAGATTTAATCACCCAACCAATCACAATTGATAGTTATTGGCATCAAATACCTCAAGTTAATCCTGAACCTGAACCATATTTTAGTATCAGCAAGCCAGAATGTAAAAAAGCAAGTCCTCTTGATTATATCAAGAATCCAGAATCTTTTTTGAAATTATGCCCCAATACGAATAACTCAAATCGTAAACCTTATGAGCCAGTTGAATATCTTAAAGTTCCTCCCCTAGATTCTGGAATTAAAATCAAGTTAGGTGATTTTTAATAATGGATAATGGATAATTATTCATTACCAATTATCCATTATTTAACTAGATTTTACTCATCATCAAAATCATCATCATCGTTATCATCGTCATCTTCTTCCTCGAAATCATCGTCCTCTTCTATAACTAGGTCGTTAATTTCATCAGCAATTAAATCATCCTCATCGAGGAGTAGTCGTTCCCCGATCTTGCTACCAAAGCCACCGTCGCCCATGCCCGGTGCATCCAGGTTGTAGAGTTTCGCCGTGCGGTCATCTAGCACCATGTCCAGTGGATCATCCACTTCGTCTAAGATGCCATTGCCCATGTCTACTACGTAATCGTCAATTACCCCCGCTTCCTCATAGGTATTGTAGCCAGTTCCCGCCGGAATCAAGCGCCCAATGATCACGTTTTCCTTCAGTCCCCGCAGCCAGTCCGATTTGCCCTCAATGGCAGCCTCTGTTAAGACCCTGGTGGTTTCTTGGAAGGAAGCAGCAGAGATGAAACTATCGGTGTTCAACGATGCCTTGGTAATCCCCAACAGCATGGGAGTGTATTCTGCCCTTGCCCCACCGGTAATGGCCATAGCTTCGTTCACCTGTTCTACCTGCCGGAGTTCTACCAGTTCCCCTGGTAGCATGGTGGTGTCGCCACCGTCATCAATCCGCACCTTGTTGGTCATTTGTCGGACAATTACCTCGATGTGTTTGTCGGAAATGTCAATGCCTTGGGATTGGTACACCATCTGCACCTCGTTCACCAAAAAGGTTTGTACCTTCTGCAAGGCGTGGGAAGCACAGGCATAGACCCCATCCTCTGACCCCAAACTGAAGAATATCTCCAGAATCTCGTGGGGGTTGGAGGGTCCGTCTGTCAGGGGTTGTCCGGCTACAATGTGCGCCCCGTCGGGAACAATCAGGTTTTGTCCAGGTCCGAGGGGGTAGTCGGTGACTGTGCCATTGGCTTCGACAATCTTAATGGCATAGGCTTCTCTAGTGATGGATGTCACCTCATCTCCATCGCCATAGACTATCTTCACTTCCCCCGGACGACGGGCTAAAATACAGGCTTCCTTGGGTTTACGGGCTTCTAGCAGTTCCTCAATCCGGGGCAAACCTTGAATAATGTCCCCAGTCTTGGCGCGTTCAAATACCAACAACACCAAGTTATCACCCCGTTGCACCAAATCCCCATCTTCCACCTGTAACACCGCCCCCGGACTCACCCGGTAAGGACGACCGACGCGGAGGGTAATGGTGTGAGAAGAAGGTGACAGGTTAGAGGTGACAGGTGACAGTGAAGAAGCATTTCTGTCACCTATTCTCTGTTCCCTGTCACCTGCTTTCACTTCCACTACCTGCCCTGATTCAGCCGCAAATATCCCCGGCGCGATCGCACTTCCTTCTACTACCAAATCACCTTTACCGACGGTGGGCAAGACATTGGTATTCACCGTTACCAAATCATTGGCACGCAATACCAAACAACGGCGCACTGTTTCCGCCCCCTGTTGCACACCCCGGACTATGCCCCCTTCTTTACAGAGGATCTTCGTTCGGGCTACCACTGCCCCTGGTTCAATGGTCTCACCATCCACTACTTCTAAATTAGTTTGGGTACTGCCTTGGGTGGCATCGGCGGTAATGTCTCGCCGCACGACCAAAGACTCTAAAATCACCAACTGCAATCTTTGAATCTCTGGATCTTCTGGGTCAGCAATCAGTTCAATGTCCGCCGCCAAGGGGGAACTGCCATGTTCTCCTTCCGTGTCCTGCTCAATTTCTAGGACAATCTGTGTCCGTAGCAGTTCCACACCCTCCACCGACTTCACCCGTTCCGAATCCTTGTAGGGAATCCGTTGCACCGCCCGCAGTTGAATCGAGCGTCCGGTCTGTTGACTCACGGAAGTTGTCGCTGGCACATCAGGGTTGGTGGGGACAGCAAATTCCACCACCGGACGACTCAGCAAGCCTGGACCTTCGGGAGTTTCTACATACTGGACATAGCGCAATTCTGTGGCTACAGTCCCTTGCAGTTCCTCACCGGGTTGCAAGAAAGTATTGTCATGGGCGATCGCTGCTTCTGGATCATCCACCATCAACAGTTCACCGGGTTTAATCACCACCTCCCGCAAAATATCGTTCTTTTGGGTAATTTCCACTACCCCCCCGGTTTGGCAGAATAAATCCTGAACTACTTCAGTCCCCGCTTCCACATATTGGCCATCCTCCACCCGTAACAGGGAAATATCCTTATTCACCTCATGGGTTTCTTCTGGTATCCACAGCAGGGTTCCCCCCTGGACTACCTCATAGCCCAATTTGGCCTTACCTTTTTTCTGTACTTCCACTTCGGCAAACTTCAGCAAGCCCCCAGTGGTTGTCCGGTACTGGTCATCAATCAATTCTGCCACTACCTGACCATTTTGCACCTTCGCCCCTGGAGTCGCCCGCAAGTTAAACTCCGATATTGCCCCATTATCAGGATTGGTGGTGGTAATCAGGTAACTATTCCGTCCTTGGGAACTCTGGATAGTCACCGCTGCCTGATCCAACACCACGGAAGCGGTAATAATCTCAATTTCCCTGGTGGCTTTCCCGGGAATTGCTTCTGGTAAGCGCACCACACCCCCATGCACTGTGGTCAATTTGGTTTCCGCTAGGACTCCATTGGTCTCCACCGCATCGCCATTTTTCACCACCAACTCTGCTCCGGGCAGTAAATTATATACATCCCCCGACAGAATCCAAATCAACCCCCCTCTAGAGGCTGTGACAGTGGTGTTACCCTGACGGTCGGTTTTTTGTTCCGCCACCACATCGGCAAACTTCACCTCACCAGCCAAGTCGGTCGCCACATCCTTGACGGCTTTTTCCGTATTGGTTCTGGTAGTTCTACCCCCCAGTGCCACCTCCGCCACCAAGTGATCTGCCAATACCTGTTGACCATTGTGGATATACAGAGTCGAACCTTGGGTAACGGCAATTTCTTGGCTTTCCCCCGTTCCTGATTTCTTATCCCCTTCAATTGTCAAAGTTCCATTGGCTTCCACATACAAGGCATCCTCACCATGACGGGTGCGATAGGGACGGGTTTGTAACTTGCGCGGAATTTTCACTGTTCCTGACACCTGCGATCGCACCTGTTGGGCTACTTCCCCTGTGAATACACCCCCGGTGTGGAATGTCCGCATGGTTAACTGTGTCCCCGGTTCGCCAATACTTTGCGCCGCAATAATCCCCACAGCTTCACCCAAATCCACCATCTTGGCATGGGCTAAACTCCAGCCATAGCAGTGCTGACACACAGACCGGGCCGCCTCACAGGTCAAAGGACTGCGGACTGTTACCTTCTGGACTCCGGCTTTTTGGATGGCGATCGCCAAGTCATCATCAATGGGGGTATTCCGATGGGCAATTATTTCCCCCGTTTCTGGATGCACCACATCCTCACCCACCACTCGACCCATCAACCGCGTCGCCAGTTTAATCAGAGTTTTATTCCCCTCCACCATCGCCCCAATCGTCAAACCGCGATTAGTGCCACAGTCAAACTCTCGCACAATCACATCCTGGGACACATCCACCAACCGCCGGGTTAAGTACCCTGAGTCAGCAGTCCGCAGCGCCGTATCCACCAGCCCCTTCCGCGCCCCATAACTAGAAATAATATATTCTGTTACCGTCAACCCCTCGCGGAAATTGGTCTTAATTGGTAAATCTATAATTTCCCCCTGGGGATCTGCCATCAGTCCCCGCATCCCCACCAACTGCCGCACCTGGGAAATATTTCCCCGCGCCCCCGAAAAAGCCATCATATACACGGAGTTGAGGGGATTGGTTTTTTTGAAATGCACCACCACCTCATCCTTGAGAGCTTCTGAGGTACTGTTCCAAGTATCAATTACCTTTTGAAAACGTTCAACTTCCGTAATTTCCCCCCGTTGATACCGTTCCTCCGTCGCCAAAATCTCCGTCTCTGCTGCCTCCAGCAGTTCCTTCTTAGAAGGTGGAATCATCAAATCATCCACACTAATAGACACCCCCGCCTTGGTAGCATAGCGAAAACCCAACTCCTTGAGTTTATCGGCCATCACCGCCGTCCGCGCCGTTCCATAATGGGTAAAAGACCAGGAAATCAAGTCTCTTAATTTACCCTTGTTCACCACCAGATTGCGAAAAACTGCTTTAGTCATAATTTTTAGGAGTTAGTTGTTAGTTGAAGGAGTCAGAAGAAGGAGTCAGGAGTCAGGAGTCAGGAGAAGAAAGAATAAAGAAGAAGGATAAAGAAGGAAGGAATTTCTTGCTTCTGGTTCGGTGATTGGGCGCAGACCCTGCGCCCCTACCTCCTTCTTCATTCTTCATTCTTCATTCTTCATTCTTCATTCTGACTCCTGACTCCTTTCTCTAGGCATCTATCGCTTCCTGAATCGCCTTGTTATAAATCGCCCTGCCAGGAGTCGTATAAATGTACTGAGAAATCAGATTTCCCTGACCATCTTCTCGGACTCGGCGGAACTTATAGATCAGGGTGCGACTTGTCACCTTACCCTTACTATCCTTGTCCTCAATCACTTCCAACGGTTCATTATCCGGTTCACCTGAATCAATTTCCCCATCAAAGCGCACGTAAATATAGGCATGAAGTTCCACCTGTTGCGCCTCATAAGCCATAATTACATCATCCAAAGAGGAGAAATACTTACCTGCCCCCTTCGTGGCATTGGGGTTTTCCGCTGTCAGATAATATGCTCCCAAGACCATATCTTGGCTAGGAGTCACAATCGGTTTACCAGTTGCCGGTGACAAAATATTATTAGAAGCCAACATCAACAACCGCGCCTCTGCCTGACTCTCCAAAGACAACGGTACGTGAACAGCCATTTGGTCACCATCAAAGTCAGCGTTAAACGCCGGACAGACCAAAGGATGCAATTGAATTGCTCTCCCCTCCACCAAAATCGGTTCAAACGCCTGAATCCCCAAGCGGTGCAGGGTCGGCGCTCGGTTTAACATCACCGGATGCCCCTCAATCACCTCTTCCAACACATCCCACACACTGGGATCATTACGAGAAATCAGCTTCTTTGCCGCCTTGATATTATTCACCATCCCCGACCGAATCAAGCGATTGATCACAAAGGGCTGGAACAACTCAATGGCCATTTCTCGCGGCAGTCCACACTGGTGAATCTTCAACTTGGGACCGACGACAATTACTGACCGTCCTGAATAGTCCACCCGTTTCCCCAACAGGTTTTGCCGGAACCGTCCTTGTTTACCCTCAATAATGTCCGACAAGGATTTGAGCGGGCGGTTATTAGCCCCCACCACCGTCCGTCCCCGGCGACCATTATCAATCAAAGCATCTACCGCCTCTTGCAGCATCCGTTTCTCGTTACGGACAATAATTTCCGGCGCAAGAATTTCCTGCAAGCGAGCCAAACGGTTATTCCGGTTAATCACCCGGCGATACAAATCATTCAAATCGCTGGTAGCAAACCGCCCCCCATCCAACTGCACCATTGGCCGCAAGTCTGGGGGAATCACGGGGATAATTTCCATGACCATCCATTCTGGCTGAGAACCAGTAGCGATGAAATTATCAATTACCCGCAGGCGTTTAATTAACTTCGCCCGTTTTTGTCCCTTGGCTTTTTCGATTTCTTCCCGCAGGGTTTCCGCCTCTTGCTCTAAATTAATATCCGCCAACAGCCGCAACAGAGCCTCTGCCCCAATGCCCACTTCCACACCCTCTAACTGGGAATCTTCGCTGTAGATAGCATCCTCAATTTCTAGCCACTGGTCTTCGCTTAACAGTTGCTTGTAGGTCAGAGTATCAGCGTTACCAGGAGCTAAAACACAGTAAGAGTTGAAATAAACAATCTGCTCCACATCCCGCAGCGGCATATCCAGGAGAATCGCAATATAGCTAGGAATCCCCTTGAGATACCACACATGAGCCACCGGGGCAGCCAACTTAATAAAACCCATTCTGTGGCGACGGACGCGGGATTCTGTTACTTCTACACCACAGCGCTCGCAGACAATCCCTCTATGGCGCACCCGCTTGTACTTACCACAATGGCACTCCCAATCCTTAGCCGGACCAAAAATTCTTTCACAAAACAAACCATCCATTTCTGGCTTGAGAGTGCGGTAATTGATAGTTTCTGGCTTGGTAACTTCACCTACAAGTTGCCCATTAGGCAAGGTACGTTCACCCCACTGGCGGATGCGTTCCGGCGAAGCTATACCAATTTTTACGTAGTCAAATTGATTATTTTGGGGGGATCTCATATTAAAAAAGTCAAAAGTCAAAAGTCAGGAGAAGGAAGGAAGAAGAAAGAAGAAAGAAAGAAAGAAAGAAGGAAGAAAGAAGGAAGAAGGAAGAAGAAAGAAGAAAGAAGTAAATTATTTATACCCCTGCTCCCTGCCCCCTGCCCCCTGCTACCTGTTCCCTGTTCCCTGTCACCTGTCACCTGCCTCCCTAATCGTCCCCTTCCAAAGATTCACGGGAAAGGGACTCATAGGTGGGTCTAGGTGGTGTGCGGCGAGCGGCTTGGTCTGCCATCAGGTCTACCTCCACATCCAAAGAACTGCCATCTGCTTGGGTTTCTACCTTATGCACAGCAATATCTAAGCCTAAAGACTGCAACTCGCGCATCAATACCTTGAAGGATTCAGGAGTACCAGGACGGGGAATAGCTTTGCCTTTGACGATCGCATTCAGTGCTTCATTCCGTCCCTGCATATCATCGGACTTGACTGTTAACAACTCCTGCAAGGTATAAGCAGCCCCGAAAGCCTCCAGCGCCCACACTTCCATTTCTCCAAATCTTTGCCCACCCTGTTGAGCCTTACCACCCAACGGTTGCTGAGTCACCAAAGAGTAGGGACCTGTGGAACGAGCGTGAATCTTGTCATCAACCAAATGCACTAGTTTGAGCATATAGGCAACACCGACAGTAATCGCCCGGTCAAAGGGTTCGCCGGTGCGACCATCATAAACCATGATTTTGCCGGCATTGTCGGGGTTATATACCCAATCCTTAGCAGTTTCGTCTCTGGCTTCTTGGAGTTTGCCGTGAACTAGGCGACGGGAAGTTTCTTCCCCATACATTTCATCAAAAGGAGTAATTTTGAACCTCACTCCCAAATTATGACCAGCCCAACCTAGCAAACATTCAAACACCTGACCGACGTTCATCCGGCTAGGTACACCCAGGGGATTGAGAACAATATCTACAGGTGAACCATCGTCTAAATAGGGCATATCTTCAGCAGGCAGAATCCGGGAAATGATCCCTTTGTTACCATGTCTCCCTGCCATTTTGTCGCCAACTTGGATTTTGCGCTTTTGAGCTACATAAACCCGGACTACCATATTTGCCCCTGGTGGCAGTTCATCACCCTGTTCACGGGTGAATAACCGGACATCAACTACCCGACCTTTTTCACCATTGGGAACTCGCAGAGAGTTGTCGCGGACATCGCGGGCTTTTTCCCCAAAGATAGCCCGGAGCAGTTTTTCTTCTGGGGGTTGGTCTGATTCTCCTTTGGGTGTTACCTTCCCTACGAGAATATCTCCAGCATCTACCCATGCCCCAATGCGAATAATCCCTTGTTCATCTAACTGTCTAAGGGCATCTTCACCGACGTTGGGAATTTCTCTGGTGATTTCTTCAGGTCCCAGTTTGGTTTGTCGCGCCTCGATTTCGTATTTTTCAATGTGAATAGAGGTATAGATATCTTCCTGCACCAAGCGCTCGGAAATGAGAATCGCATCCTCGTAGTTGTAACCTTCCCAGGGCATATAGGCGACAACGATGTTTTGTCCTAATGCCAGTTCTCCCCCTTCTGTGGAAGAACCATCTGCCAATACCTGACCGGCAACGACTTTTTCGCCAATTCTCACCAATGGTTTTTGGTTTAAGCAGGTATCTTGGTTAGAGCGTTGATATTTGGAAAGTTTGTATTTCAGTTCTTGCCCTTTCTCAATAACTTGACTACCACTAGCTGCGGACAATTGACCGCTGGCACGGACACGAATTTCTGTGGCATCAACATAGACCACATCGCCATCTGTGCGGGAAACTATGACCATCCCGGAGTCTCTCGCCGCTTGGGCTTCTAAACCTGTTCCCACTAGGGGGCGTTCTGGTTTTAACAGGGGTACTGCTTGGCGTTGCATATTGGAACCCATCAGCGCTCGGTTAGCGTCGTCATGTTCCAAGAAAGGAATCATGCTGGTAGCTACTGAGACGATCTGGACTGGGGATACTGCCACGTAATCCACTTGTTCAGGGCTGGTGGTTGTCCAGTCTTGGCGATAGCGAACTGGTACTTGTGGTCCTTTGATGTAACCGTTTTCATCGAGGGGAACGTCACCGGTGGCTGTGCGGAGGTCGTCTTCTTCGTCTGCTGTCATGTAGACGGGCGGAACATCGAATAAGACTTTGCCGTTTTCTACTGGTCTAAAAGGTGTTTCTAGAAAACCGTAGAGGTTAACACGGGCATGGGTAGCTAATGAACCAATCAGTCCGGCGTTTGGTCCCTCTGGTGTTTCGATGGGACAAATCCGTCCGTAGTGGCTGGGGTGAATATCTCGCACTGCAAACCCGGCTCTTTCTCTGGTGAGACCACCTGGTCCCAAGGCACTGAGGCGGCGTTTATGGGTCAATTCCGCTAAGGGGTTGGTTTGATCCATGAACTGACTTAGTTGGCTCGAACCAAAGAATTCTTTGATGGCTGCGACTAAGGGTTTGGGGTTAACTAGGGATGCGGGGGTGAGAACTTCGGCATCGGATACGGTCATCCGTTCTCGAATAATTCTTTCTAAACGATTTAACCCGACTCTGACTTGGTTTTGCAGTAACTCCCCAACGCTTCTGACTCGACGATTTCCGAGGTGGTCAATGTCATCAATGCTACCGATGTCGTATTCTAGGTTAATGAGGTAATCAATGGCGGCGAGAATGTCCCCAGGGGTGAGGACGCGCATGGTGTCAGGGGCGGAAAGACGCAGTTTTTTGTTGAGTTTATAACGACCAACTTTGCCCAGGTCATAGCGTTTAGGATCAAAGAAGCGGGAGTCTAAAAGCTGTTGTCCGCCTAAAACTGTAGGTGGTTCACCGGGACGAAGTTTTCGATATAATTCCATTAGGGCTTCTTCTTCGGAAAATTGCCCTTCTTTTTCGATGGTTTTTTGGAAGTATTCTGGATGGCGCAGGGCATCAAAAATTTCGTTGTCGGATAATCCCAGTGCTTTCAGAAGTACCTGGGCGGATAGTTTCCGGGTTTTATCTATCCGTACCCAAACTAGGTCATTACGATCTGTTTCAAATTTGAGCCATGCGCCCCGGTTAGGAATTAAGCTGGCGGAATAGGTACGTCTGCCGTTTTTATCAATTTCTGATTTATAGTAAACTCCAGGCGATCGCACAATCTGATTGACAATGACGCGCTCGGCTCCATTAATTATAAATGTGCCTCTATCTGTCATTAAGGGCAAATCACCAATAAATACTTCTTGTTCTTTAATGTCTCCTGTTTCTTTGTTCAGTAGCCGGGTAGGAACATACATTTGCACTGCATAGGTGCTGTCTCTCCGCTTGGATTCTTCAACGCTGTATTTAGGTTCTTTGAGTTTATAGTTATTACCTAAAAAGTGCAGTTCTAGTTTGCCAGTGTAGTCTGTGATGGGACTAAAAGAATTCAGTTCTTCTATTAGCCCTTCTTCTAGAAACCAGCGAAAGCTAGAACGCTGAATTTCAATCAAGTCGGGTAACAGAAAGGCGGATTCCATGTATTTGTCGTCGTTAGTCATGCCTTTACCTTTATCAACCTGGTTAAACTTTAAAGGAAGCCGATAGCTTGCGTGGCGCAGCCATAGCTGCGAGTCTGCCATGAAGGCTTTGTGCTAAAATATGAATTCAAAGGTATGAAGTCCATAAGCTTGAGAATAAATAGTCTGTTGCTAGATTTTTGACTGATAGTGCAAGAGTCGCGTCAGCCCTAACATTTCTTTCTACTTCACACTTTTTCATCTTTTACACCTCGCACTTGATCCTGGCTGTGGATTCCCAAAACTGGGGACTGACACCGTAGTAGGATTTGATAGGGCAACGTTGTGTTTAAGGCTGCACTATGGATTTGATATTGCTATGATTGTCTGGAGTGGACAATTACTTTTAACGATTTTCTTTATTGTTTGATATACCAAAGGATTGCTGTTTCCACCTTTTCAAGTTTTTTGAGAGTGAAACCTTGGTTGCCATTGCTTGTGATCTATTGAGAGCATCCGTTTGTAGAGATTTAAGTGGATGGGCAGACAATGTTGGATTTTAGATTGGGGTCGCTTCGATTGATTAAGCGGGCTAAAACCACAAATTCTCGAGCCGGCTAATATCGGGTTGATAACAGCACAAATTGAGCTTTAGGAATTATTATCCTTCCTTTACCATTATGGCTTGACCTCAATGTTTTCGAGGGAATAATTTTAGCACATTTTTATCCTCCTCATAGTTTCTTGCCTCTTGCCTCTTGCCTTGCCATAACGATAAATTTTAACGCCTACCTACTTATAATGAGAGACCGAATAATCTACAGGCATTTTGGGTGGTTTTCTGGGCAATTTCTTCTATTGTTTCGGCTCGTAGTTTTGCTAGTGCTGCCGCTACATAGCGAACATAAGCCGGTTCATTGCGTTTTTCACCCCGTTTAGGAACGGGTGACAGAAAAGGACAATCTGTTTCTATCAGCAAGCGATCGCTATCCACCATAGCCGCGCTCGCTTGAATAGTCTGAGCATTCTTGAAGGTAACAGTGCCGCTGAAGCTAATATAGAAGCCTAAATCCAGAAACCATTGAGTTTCTTCCGGTGTCCCTCCCCAGCAGTGCATGACACCCCGTACTCTTTCTCCATGCAATTTCCGCCATTTTTGCAGTATGTCTCTGACAGCAGGTGCTGCATCACGACAATGGATGATCACTGGTAAATTGAGTTCACAAGCGATCGCTAATTGTGATGTAAATACTTGCTGTTGATGCTCATAATTATCTGCTTTGTAAAAATCCAACCCCATTTCCCCAATGGCTACCACCTGGGCATGAGAACTGGCTAAAGACTTGATTTGGGTAGCTGTTTGCTGATCCCATTTATGAGCATCTAGAGGATGTAGCCCTACAGCAAAACTAAGTTCAGGAAACTGCTCTGCTATAGCTTGAATACTCGCAAATTCCTGGGGATGAACACAGGAGTGGACTAATCTCACTACTCCTGCTTCTTGCCACCGAGAACGTACGGCTGCTAAATCTGGCTGAAAAGTGTCAAAGTTAATGTGTACGTGGGTATCTATAAGTTGCATGACTTGTCGGTGAAAAATTTTAGATTTTGGACTTTAGATTTTAGATTGAGAATCTTTGGTACAAGCTCCGCCATGAGAGAGGGGAATTAATCCCAAATCACCAATCTAAAATCATCAGTCTCCACAGTTGAGGGTAGAAGTAAATCCAAAATCAAAAATACTCGCTGCGTACGCTGCGCTAAGGTAAATCCCAAATCTCTTGACCACTGAACTATTGACTAAGCGGTAAGGGTTTTGTGTTTATGAGCCAATCTAGATTTTTTTCTGGCTCCATTGTTGGGATGCAGTACGCCAGTTTTTACAGCTTTATCAATTTTGCTGTAAGCTTCGGACATTCTCGCTTCCACTTCCTGCTTGAGTTCTGTTGTCGGGTTAGCAGCACAAGCTTCCACAGAACTAAAGTATTTTTTCATCAGCGTTCTTACGGCTGATTTATATGCTTTATTACGCAGTCGGTTACGTTCTGCGATTTGTGCGCGTTTAAGAGCAGACTTTGTATTCGCCACAGTAATTCCAAAAAAGACTATTAATTATGTACACACACTACTAGGTTTAATAAATATAGCATTATTTTCGCTAATGTGATAGGTTCTGCAAAAAAATATTTTATTTGGGCGGAAAAGCTGATGAGATCCCCTGAAAAAATAGATTAGAATGATTTACTGACAAGGAAACCAGGTCAATTCCCTCAATTCAGACTGCGGGAATGTTAAATTTCTCAGGCTGTCTGAATTTTATCAAGTAGTATCAAAAAAAATCCAGGTTAAGCTAGAGAAGAGAATTACATTCAGCTTGATCCTCTAACGCCGCCCAGCGGAAGTCGAAAGTCAAAAGTCAAAAGTCAAAAAGCTTGATATTTTAGGCTTTTTAGCTATTGTGAATGGTTGTTCTACTAACGCGATGTTGTCGTAGCTGGTCTCAAGCTGAGATGGTTCTTATTTTGTGAATATTGTAAAATTTGGTATTGTCATTACTCCATGCTGCGAATTATTACTCAGCAGGCAGACGTTAGATCAGAACTTCAACGGATCTGCGATCGCACCCAGGATGAACAGGTACTTCATAAAGAAGCAACAGTCCGCGAAGTGTTGCAAGCGGTGAAGCGCCAAGGCGACAAAGCTGTACTACATTATACAGCCGAATTTGATCACCAAATTCTGAAAGCAGAAGAACTCAAGGTAACAGGATCGGAACTGGATGCAGCCTACCAACAGGTATCCAAGGATCTACTCCAGGCGATTCGTCTAGCTTGCCAAAAAATAGAGGCTTTTCATCGTCAGCGCGTCCCCAAAAGCTGGGTACAGTTTGGCGATGATGAAGTAGTTTTAGGCAAACGCTACACCCCGGTAGATCGAGCGGGTTTATATATACCAGGCGGTAGAGCCTGTTATCCTAGTACGGTGTTAATGAATGCCATTCCGGCAAAAGTGGCAGGTGTGCCTCGTGTAGTGATGGTGACACCAGTGAGAGGCGGTAAAATGGTGAATCCTGCGGTTTTGGTAGCGGCCCAAGAAGCAGGGGTTCAGGAAATTTACCGTGTAGGAGGCGCTCAAGCCATCGCAGCTTTAGCCTATGGCACGGAGACTATCCCCAAAGTCAATGTGATTACTGGACCCGGTAATATTTATGTCACCTTGGCTAAAAAGTTAGTTTACGGAACTGTGGGCATTGATTCTTTAGCAGGTCCGAGCGAAGTGCTGGTGATTGCTGATGAAACAGCTAATCCTGTGTATGTAGCAGCGGACTTATTAGCCCAAGCAGAACATGATCCGATGGCGGCAGCGATTTTGCTGACAACGGATGCGGGGTTGGCGAAAAAAGTGCAAATGGCGGTGGAAAGACAATTGGTAGATCACCCGCGCCGGATAGATACGGAAAAGGCGATCGCCCATTATGGTTTAATTGTGGTGGTAGAATCCCTCGCCGCCGCCGCCGAACTGTCCAACGAGTTTGCACCAGAACACCTAGAATTAGAAGTTGCTGATCCTTGGGCTTTAATTAACCAAATTCGCCATGCTGGAGCGATTTTCCTGGGTAGTTCCACACCTGAAGCTGTAGGCGATTATTTGGCAGGTCCCAACCATACCTTACCTACTTCTGGTGCAGCCCGTTATGCTTCCGCTTTAGGGGTAGAAACATTTTTAAAACACTCAAGTATTATTCAATACTCACAAACTGCCTTGGAAAAAGTGGCATCTGCCATTGACATCTTAGCAACTACAGAAGGTCTACCTTCCCATGCTGACTCCGTTAAACTCAGGGTAGAGGATTGACCAGGAATTTGAGATTTGAGATTTGAGATTTTAGATTAAAAGAATTTGGTACAATCCCCGTCCTGAAGGATGGAGTCAATCCAAAATCCAAAATCGTCAATCCAAAATCGAGTGATAGTCCTTCAGATTAAAAATGCGAACAATTGCGGAAATTAATGAAAGAATCAGCCGAAAACGGGCGGTAGTCTGGACGGTTGAAGAGTTAAAAGCGCGAGTTGCCGAAATTGGTGTGACTAAAACCGCCAAGGAAGTAGATGTAATTACCACTGGCACATTTGAGCCAATGGAATCGAGTGGTGCAATTATTAACTTAGGACATACTGACCCACCCATTAAAATTCGGCGTTGCTGGTTGGATGGAGTTCCAGCTTATGCTGGTTTTGGGGCAGTAGATTTATACTTGGGTGCTAGTTGTCCAGTTGACTCTTTAGATGGGGAAGAAGTGCGAGAACATGGTGGTGGTCATGTAATTGAGGATTTAATTGCCGGTAAATCTATCCAAGTTCGCGCTGTAGGACAAGTTACCGATTGTTACCCTAGAGCTACATTTGAAACCACTGTCACCCGTGACACTATCAATCAGTTTTATTTATTTAATCCGCGCAATCTTTATCAAAATTTTATTGTTGGGGTGAATGGAGGCGATCGCCCACTGCATACCTATTTAGGACCATTGCAACCCCGTGTAGGGAATGCAGTCTATTCTAACCCTGGTTCGCTGTCACCCCTCCTCAATGACCCCGATTTACAACTTGTGGGGATTGGGACAAGGATTTTTCTCGCTGGGGGTATTGGTTATGTAGCTTGGGAAGGGACACAACATTTTCCCTTGCAAAAGCGTTTAGAAAATCGGACACCTATTGGACCATCGGCAACTTTAGCGTTAATTGGTGATGCTAAACAAATGGATGCGCGATGGATACGGGGTTGTTATTTTAAAAGCTACGGACCATCTTTAATGATGGGTGTAGGTGTACCATTGCCAGTTTTAAATGCTGGTGTGGTAGAACGCTGTGCTGTCCAAGACAAAGACCTAGTAGCGCCAATCGTAGATTTTTCAATTCCTCGTCGTGTCCGTCCTACCTTCGGTTTAGTGAGTTACGCGCAACTTAAATCTGGGCGTGTCACTATTGAAGGGAGGACGGTACGAGTAGCTTCTTTAGCTAGTTTGTTTCTTTCTCGACAAGTAGCCCAAGAGTTAAAACTCTGGATTACAGAAGGGAAATTCACTCTCACTGAACCAGTAGCCCCAATTCCTATGGAACGTTCTTTTTTACCCCAAGACCGTTGGACGGAATTTTGAGATGAGGAGTCAGGAGTCAGGAGTCAGGAGTTCAGGAGGAAGAAGAAAGAAGGAAGAAGAAAGAAGAAAGAAGAAGATAATTTTCTCCCCTGCTCCCCTGCTCCCCTGCTCCCCTGCTCCCCTGCTAATTAATCCCCCGCAGGTTTAGGCTTTTTAACTGGCTTAGGAGTGGGGGTTTTTGGTACGGGTTTAGTGATGACTGTGGAATCACCGCCCGTCTTTTTAATGGGACGTGGGGCTTCTCCATTGCGTCTGGGAGGGAATGGCTTTCTACCACCACCACCAGCACCACGAGGCGCTCCTTTGAAGGGTGGTTTGCGTTTTTTGGGTAAATCGGCGATCGCTTCAGCATTAACTATTACTAATGCGTCAGCTTCCCGTTTAACATTGAAGTCCCAGAACTTACCCACAGCTTTGGTGGTTAATACGCCCTTGAGTTTCAACTTAAAATATTTAGCTTTATCAGTAGGTTTACGGGGAGCTTGTTTGATTTTCACCACCAAACTCCTTTCGTCAAAGGACTGGTAAACTACCTCACCACGCACAGAAAAACCACCATCAGGAACTGCTGATGAGGGTTTTGGCTGAATGGTTGACGCTACGCTACCGTTATCAGACACTACGGGAGAGTTATGTAACTTTCGCGCAGTCGGATCTGGGACATCTGCATCTAGTTCATATTTTGCCAGATTTTCTGGTTCCCAAACACCAACAATTTGCAGGTGCAATGCGTCATTTTCTTGTCTAGTGCGGGGATAAACTACCCATAGATGTTCTTTTTCTAGGTCTAAGTGATTTTTGACTAAACTCATAATCCGACCTAAAAGGACGGCATTAAGTTCAACCCCATCTTTTGTGATGAGTGTTCCTTGGGTGAACTGTTCATCACTAGCATGGTAACACCCCCTAATTAACCCAATAGCTCGGTATTGAGTCGGTTCACTAGGAGGGGGAATTGGTTGTTCTCGATTAGTCAAATGTCCATTAGAATCAGGTTTGCTAGAGCCAGTGAGAGAACTTTCCAGTTTAGAGGATTGGTCTGCTAATGTATTAGCATTAACAGGGGATTCAATCTCTTTTACGCCTTGGTTAGAGGCTGTGAAATTTGCGGATTCAGAAGACGGCATCAGGTCGGAATTCATAAAAACTCCTTGCGGCACAAGACATACCCCATTATGGGATTTAATAAAGACAAAGGAAAAGAGCCAGTGTGTAACTGATTAAAGTATATTTCTTTTTAATCTGGCTACTCGCTTAATGCTCTGTACGAAAATCAAGACGCAAAACCCCACATTTATACACTAAATGTGCAATTTAGCGTCTTTAATCCAGTTATGGCTTACGCCAAGCTACGCTATCGGAAGCATAGCATAGCGATAATTCTGACGGGTCTTCCTAAAGTCATCACTTACTTTAGCAGGATAGATATTTATTTGTTATAAAATTCACAGACAAATGACCGTATTCCGCAAAGTTTTGGAAATTTTTAACTTTGCCATTAATTTCATTACCATTTAGGAGCAGAATAATATTGTGTCTGAATCGCGTAATCGCTGGGTAGTCCGAGTAGTGTTAGCTTTCGCTGTTGTTGCTTTTATAGGGGTTTCTATTATACCTATAATCACAGCGATTAACCCTGAATCATCACCACAGAATCAGCCTACTGCTGAACCTAAAATATCTTCATCGGAGCAAAAGTCAAAACTGGAAGATCAAGTTCGGGGTTATGAATTAGTTTTACAAAAAGATACAGAGAATCAAACTGCACTCAAGGGACTTTTGCAAGCACGTCTGGGTTTGTTGAGTCAAAAGAGCCAAGGGGAAGTGAAACCAGCGGATATTCAAGCTGTGATTGAACCTTTGGAAAAACTTGCTAAACTCAATCCCCAACAGTCAGAGTATGGGGTTTTATTGGCACAGGCTAAACAACAAATTGGCGATAAGGAGGGGGCTGCTCAAACTTACCGGACTATTTTAACGACAAAACCGGGCGATTTGAAGGCTTTGCAGGGGATGGTAAATTTGCAATTAAGCGAAAAGCGTCCAGAAGCAGCTATTGGTTTATTACAAGAAAGTTTGGCTGCTGCTACCCAAGCTAATACTATTCAACCGGGAAGTGTGGATGTAGTTGCAGTGCAGGTACTTTTAGGTAGTGTTTACGCTTTTCAAAAGAATGATGAGAAAGCTATCTCTACTTATGATGAAGCAATTAAGAAAGATGCTCAAGATTTTCGCCCTGTGTTAGCAAAGGCAATGCTGTTTAAGCAACAAGGTAAGCTTGATGAAGCAAAACCTTTGTTTGATAGTGCCACAGCTTTAGCACCGGCTCAATATAAGGACGAGATTAATAAAGCCGCAGCTTCTAATCCTACTCCCACGGAATCACCTACGCCTTCATCCACAGAATCACCTACGTCATCTCCTACGGCTACTCCGTAAGGGTTTGGGGGATAGGGGATAGGAAATAGGGAGTCAGGAATACAGGCGTTTTGGTTTTCAATCAATATGTTAAATTAATTTTCCTTGGGTACTTACCAATTGTATGTAGGGCTTGCTGAAAAAGTCTTTCCGTTAGGGCTAGGAGTCAGAAGTCAGGAGTCAGGAGTCAGGAGGAAGAATTAGAAGGAGATCAGAATATTCTAAAATCTGGGTAAATGAACGGTTTTTGATGCTTTCATCGCTTATTTCTTGCACCTGCTCCAATTTTTTTAGCCTGAAACTGTTGATATATCTAGGTTTTTGCTTTATTCAGCAACCCCTATGTAAAACTGCTTATGTTTATTGCCCCTGGCAATGGGGGTATTTTTGTGTGCATCTTCATACAGAATTGGTATAAGTCCTATTAAATATTCAATTACTGAAAATTACTATGGTGACAACTACGGGAAATACAAATCATCAAGAGTTAGTCGGTTTTATTTGGAGTATAGCCGACAAACTCCGGGGACCTTACCGCCCTCCCTCATATCGGCGAGTGATGTTACCTTTGATAGTGTTGCGGCGGCTAGATGCGGTATTAGAACCAACTAAAAAAGCTGTACTGGAAGCCCAAGTAAAATATGAGGGGATGGGGATAAAAGGAGACGCGCTAGAAAAAGCGATCGCCAAAGTTGCCACTGGTACAGATAGAACTCAACCTTTATACAACATCAGCAAATTTACATTTAATAAATCTGATACCTCATCCACAGAACCTAACTATGTTCCCCAATATGTAAGTTTATTGAGTGACCCAGATGGCATTACCAGTAACTTACGTAATTATATCAATGGCTTCTCCCCCAGAGCGCGAGATATATTTGAAAAATTTGATTTTGATGCGGAAATAGAAAAACTCGATGAAAGTAATCGCTTATATTTAGTGATTAAAGAACTTTGTAACCCAGAAATAGATGTATCACCAGAGAAACTTTCTAACCTACAAATGGGTTATTTATTTGAAGAATTGGTGAGAAAATTTAATGAACAAGCCAACGAAGAAGCAGGGGACCACTTTACACCCCGTGAAGTAATTCGCCTGATGGTAAATTTGGTTTTCTGTGATGAACAAGATGTCTTTAAACAAGGTATTTATCGTTCTATTTATGACCCCACAGCCGGAACAGGGGGAATGTTATCAGTAGCAGAAGAACATATTAAAAATCAGAATCCCCAAGCTAACTTAGGATTATTTGGGCAAGAATATAACCCCGAATCCTATGCTATTTGTTGTGCAGATTTACTGATTAAAGATGAACCCATTGATAATATCATTTATGGCGATACATTGGGAGTAAAAAACGCCAAAGTTAAGAGTAATAACTTCTTACCCCATGACGGACACCCTGATAAAAAATTTCATTATATGTTTGCCAATCCTCCCTTTGGAGTAGAATGGAAACCAGAGGAAGAATTTGTTAAAGATGAATATGAAAGCTTAGGATTTAATGGCAGATTTGGCGCAGGTTTACCACGCATTAATGATGGTTCATTGTTGTTCCTCCAACACATGATTTCTAAAATGCACAAACCACCAGAGGAAGGGGGAGAAGGTTCAAAAATTGCCATTGTCTTTAATGGTTCACCTTTATTTACAGGAGATGCGGGCAGTGGTGAAAGTAATATTAGAAGGTGGATCATAGGACTTACGCATTGACAAAGTAGTAAAATAGTGTATTGATAAAAAGTATCATCTACTTATCAGGTATCGGACAATTAGAAAAATCAGCAAACCTTCCACAGCACAATGCAATCTGGAACATTACA